>JAZODR010000001.1:0-45174 GCA_045597125.1 Eubacteriales bacterium
TCTTTTACTTTGTTTCTGGTTTGTATTTTTCTTAAGGAATGACTAAAGCTTCCACACTTTTAAAAGTAATCTCTTACCAATAATCGTGCTTTGTCTTTGTACATTTTTCGTCTTTGTTGTTCAATTTTCAAGGTTCGCCGCTGCGTCAACCGCAGCTTTTCTATTATATCCAAACGCTTACCCTTTGTCAATACCTTTTTTTGTTTTTTTAAAAAATTTATCCTTCGGGTTGCATCCGGCCTCCGCTCTCACGCGGTGGAGTTACAGTTTAGCAAAAGTACAGCAGATTGTCAAGAGCTTTTAACGATTTTTTTCACTTTTTTGCTTTTTCTACAATTGCTTCCAAAAATCTCTTGCTATCAACTGTGCAAAAACACCAAGAATCACGGTGAATTTTCATCGTTAGTCAAATCTCCACTTGCCTGCAAGGAGATCTTATCTCCTAAAAAAGTAGGTTCGGGCTTTACTATACTGTAAAAGAAATCCTTAACTCTGGCAACAGTTTCGCGAAAAGAATACCAGGCTTGTTTGGGATATACATTCACATCGCTTGACAAAATCGGCGCTGCTACTGCAGTAGCATCCAGTCCAAGATGTTTTGCAATCATCAAAGAACGATACGAATGATACTCCTGTGTAATTATGATAGGGTTCTTCACCCCGAAGATTGCCTTCGCGCGATACACAGAATCGTAGGTTGAAAATCCTGCGTGATCCATAAAGATACTTTCCGAAGGAACTCCCTTTTCCACAAGATAAGATTTCATTACATTTACCTCATCATAATACTGGGTTCCGTGGTCACCGCTGACAAGGATCTTTTCGCAAATTCCCGATTCATATAATTCCAGAGCCGTCAGGAGTCTATCCTCCAGCATATTGGAAGGGGAGCCATCAGGACGAACCCCCGCCCCAAGCACCAGCATCACATCAGCTTCTTCCGAAATCGCCGCAGCCTCATCCAAGAAATACAAATCATCCGATACCGAAAGACGAGCATATAAATTAATCCCCGCATAAAAAAGCACGGGCAAAGCCAATACTAATATAAATATGATGAAAATCCATCCTTTTCGTTTCATTTTCAAATAGTCTTCCCTTTCCAAACATTTTCATACTTTTTTCTTCCAAAGAAACATATTTACATTTTTTATTATTATGGTATAATAATGATAAAAAGTCAAGAAAGGAGACTGAAATTATGAAAGAACTAACGATACAAAATTTCGATACCGAAATTCAAAATACGGCGGGAATTACCATTGTGGATTTTTGGGCAGATTGGTGCGGACCTTGTCGTATGATCGCTCCTATTCTGGAGGAAATCGACCGCGATACAAGCGATGTGACCGTGATGAAGGTCAACGTTGACAAAGAACCTGCACTTGCCGACCGTTTCAGCATCAATGCCATTCCCACCCTCATTTTTTTCAAGGAGGGGAAAATGGTCAAGCAAAAAACGGGTCTTTACCCCAAAGATGCGCTGGAGCTG
Organism: Eubacteriales bacterium; assembly: GCA_045597125.1. GTDB lineage: Bacteria > Bacillota > Clostridia > Oscillospirales > SIG627 > RGIG5579. The sequence goes on from JAZODR010000001.1 coordinate 1,493, forward strand.
ATTCTTAAGGAGATCCGCGGATGAAGATTCGTTTGAACGAGGATGAGAACATCGTCAAAATGATAAAGGACGGTCTGAAAGAAAGAGGAGGCTATTGCCCCTGTCGCAGAGAAATCTCCGAGGATACAAAATGTATGTGCAAAGAATTTCGCGACCAGATCAAAGACCCCGAATTTGAAGGATATTGCCACTGTCTATTATATTATAAGGAAAAAGAAAGTCACCCAATCGGGTGACTTTCTTTTTATCGAATACCGTAGTTTTCAATGATGTAATCCATATCCTTATCGCCTCTGCCAGAGAGATTGATAAGGACAGAGCCTTTATCCATTTCCTTGGCAAGCTTCATGCCAAAAGCAACGGCGTGAGAACTTTCGATGGCGGGAATAATGCCTTCCATACGTGAAAGTTTGAAGAATGCATCAATCGTTTCTTCATCATCAATGACATCGTACTTGACTCTGCCGATGGACTGAAGAAATGCGTGCTCAGGACCGGAAGAAGGATAGTCCAGTCCGCTGGCAACGGAATATACTGGAGCAGGATCGCCGTTTTCATCCTTAAGCATAATGCTGTTGAATCCGTGCATAACACCCTCGGTGCCGTACTTTAGACTGGCGGCATGATCGCCCAGCTTAGGTCCTCTGCCGAGAGGCTCGACGCCATAAATATCAACGGGATCGTTGAGAAAGCCCGCAAAGAGGCCAGCCGCATTGGAGCCGCCGCCTACACAGGCTACGATAGCATCAGGCAAGTGACCCGTCATATCAATAAACTGCTCTCTTGCTTCAATCCCCACAACACTTTGGAAATCGCGAACCATCATCGGGAAGGGATGGGGCCCCAACACGGATCCGATGCAATAAATGGCATCGTTATACTCTTTACTGTACGCTTCAAAGGCGGCATCTACCGCTTCCTTCAAGGTTTGCAGACCGTGAGTAACCTCCACAACATTGGCGCCAAGAATCTTCATTCTGGCAACGTTGGGAGCTTGCTTCTTAATATCCACAGAACCCATGTAAATATCACATTCCAAACCAAAGTACGCAGCAGCGGTAGCAAGAGCGACACCGTGCTGACCGGCGCCGGTTTCGGCGATGACCTTCTTCTTGCCCATATATTTGGCAAGAAGTGCCTCGCCCATACAGTGATTGAGCTTATGAGCGCCGGAGTGGTTCAAATCTTCACGCTTGGCATAAAGCTGAACCTTACCGCCCAAATAATCGGAAAGACGCTCCAGATGGGTTACGGGAGTAGGTCTGCCCTGAAATTCCTTACGGATTCTGCGCAGTTCTGCAATAAATTTGCGGCTCTGGCAAATAGAATAGTATGCTTCGGTAATCTCGGCCATGGCATTTTTCAATTTCTCGTCGATATAAACTCCGCCGAATCTGCCAAAATAGCCGTCTTTATCAGGATAATTGTTAAAATAGGTATCAAAATCAACACCGTTTAATTTCATTTTTTCCTCCAAAAAATAACCGCCCCAAACGAATAATCGTTTGGGGCGAATCAAATCCGCGGTACCACCCAAATTCACCGCCAAAGCGATGCACTCACGCGTACAGTCATACACGATCTGATATAACGGTCAGCACCCGTCGCCCCTACTCAAGTTTTCCTTTCGGTTTGCCCTCACAAGTCCATTCCCAAAATTCATCCTTGCCGCGCTTCCACCAACCGCGACTCGCTGAAAAGTCAAAATTAAGGTACTATTCTTGCTCATAAGTTTAGAATATTATAACAAAGGAAATTTTCTTTGTCAAGAGGTTTTGCCGAAGGCAATCTGTCCCGCCTTTTGAAAGATATCGTCAATACTTAAATTTTCATTCTCTTTTAGAAAAGCGATCAATGTTTTCATTTGTTCTTCTCTTGCCACGGCAAAAGACACAGAAAGCACCTCGTCACGGGAAAGGCCGCGCTGCAAAAGAAGATTCAATAATTCTTTTCTGAAATCCGTATGTTCCATATCATACTCCAAAAATAAGAATACCGAAAACAGCGGAAATACCAATGGAGAGAATGGGAGAAATCGCTTTTTTCTTCCACATTTTCCATCCGGAACGAAGCAGGAATACCAAAGCAAAGATCAAAACCGTTCTCCACTCCGGAATCAGCGATTTGGTAAATCCGTCGGTAAACAAAGAATTGACGGCAGGAATTACACCCGACAAAAGAAAATACACGCCGGTAGAAAGAATAATGCCCACCACGCAGGGTTTAACGGTATCAAGAACGGTACGGGTCCCCTTCTTTTCCATAAAACCCTTAAGGCATTTTGCAATGAGCAAAATGATAACAAAGGAAGGGGTGATCGCACCGAGGGTTGCAAAAATGCCGCCCAGAATACCCGCGTAGGTCGTACCGATATAGGTTGCGGTATTGACCATAATGGGTCCGGGGGTAGATTCTGCCACACCAACGATATACTGGAACATTTCCAAATCAACACCCCACTGAGGGTTTGCGAGAATCGTATCGCGAATCAAGGGAATTGCGCCATAACCGCCGCCAAAGGTGAAAAGACCCACCATAAAAAATTCCCAAAACAGCAACAGGAGCTTAACGATCATTTTTCACCGCCCCCCCTTCTTCATAACACTCACACCGTAAACCACAAGGCCCACGATGGCGGAAATAAGAATCAAAAGAATGGAAGAAATGTTGAACAGTTCAAAATTTTTACACAACATCAAAATCAAGGAAAATGCAAAAAGAATCAGAGAAAGAATATTTTTCTTCATCTTTTTGAACATTTTCCATCCTGCACCGAAAATCAGAAAGGCTACCGCCGCCTTAATCCCCTTAAAAGCACTTGCAACCCAGGTAATCTCCAAGAAATTTTCCAAAAACAAGGCAATGATGCCGATAACGATTAAAGAAGGCAATACGACCCCGCCGGTTGCCGCAACCGAACCGAAAACACCGCCCACCTTATATCCTACAAAGGTAGCGGTATTGATGGCAAGAGGACCGGGCGTGGATTCCGCCACTACGGTAATATCCATCATCTCGTCGTGAGTGAGCCATTTTTTCTCGCTAACACATTCATTTTCGATGATGGAAATCATTGCATAACCGCCACCAAAGGTAAATGCACCAATCTTGAAAAAAGTCGCAAACAATTTCCACAATATTTTTTTTCTTTTACTCAAAGGATTCCCTCCTCTTTCAGATATTGCTCCAAAATTTCCGCCGCAGCGCGCACCACACGGGCGCAAGGACGAGATTTATAATACTCCTCGGTACGTGGAGAGGCAAGTCCGCCCACGTCCGCTTTATGATTCAAAATTTCTTTACATACCAAAGAACCGCAACGCTCCTCGAAACGTTTGCCCAATTCCTGTACACGGGGATACAGAGCGTCCTTCTCCAAAGCACAGAGATCATCGTAGCCAAAAAGGTGACCGATTACCAAAGTCAGTCCACTGAATGCGCCGCAAACCTGCCGCATTCTGCCAAAGCCTCCGCCAAAAGGAGAAGCCAAGCGAAGCGCATCTTTTTCTTCAATACCTACCAGGGGAGCAAAAGCAGCATACAAAGACTGAGCACAGTTATACCCGGATAAAAAAAGCTCTTCTGCACGGTGGGAATAATTTCTGTTTTTCATTTCTCACATCGCAAAAACTCTCCGGCAAAGCCGGAGAGTTTCGTTTTCCTTAGTCTTCTACGGGAGCCTCTTCAGACTCTTCGCCTTCATCCTCATCTTCACAAAAACAGCAGTCGCACTCATCATCGCAGCAATCGCCAAAGAGTTCCTCCTCAACGTTGGCGAGATCTTCGTCTACCGCTTCCAGATAATCATTAATATCATCCACGTCATCCTGAAGACCAACAATCTCATTTGCCATATCCTCAAGAATATCAGCCATCATTTTGATGATCTTGCCTTCTTTGGTTTCGGCATCGAATTCAAGGCCTTCCATCAAGCCCTTAAGATAAGCAACCTTTTCGGTAACTGTCATAATTTTTCTCCTTTATACTCTTTCCAGGTAATCGCCGGTACGGGTATCAATCTTCAAAACGTCGCCCTCGTTTACGAACAGGGGAACCTTAATCTGCGCACCGGTCTCAAGAGTTGCGGGCTTGGAAGCACCGGTAGCCGTATCGCCCTTGAAGCCGGGATCGGTCTGGGTAACGGCAAGTTCTACAAACATAGGAGGCTCAACGCCAAATACGTTGCCCTTAAAAGAAAGAACCTTGCAAATCATTTCTTCTTTTACAAACTTGAAGTTGTCACCAACCAAATCGTGGCCAACCAAGGTCTCTTCCCAAGTTTCGGTATCCATGAAGTGATACAGATCACCATCATCGTAGGAGTACTGCATATCCTTTCTTTCTACGAATGCGGGGGTGAATTTTTCAGTGGGGTTAAAAGTCTTTTCCACCACAGAGCCTGTAATTACATTTCTCAGCTTAGTACGAACGAATGCCGCACCTTTACCGGGTTTTACGTGCTGAAACTCGATTACCTGCATTGCTGCGCCATCCATTTCAAAAGTAACGCCGTTTCTGAAATCGCCTGCTGTAATTGCCATAGTATCCTCCAAAAAACATAAAAATATCAATTTACTGTAATATTATACTACTTTTTTCTCCGTATTGCAAGATGTATTTGCAAAAAATACCATTATAATTCCAACAAAAGTTTGGAAGAAGTATTCAAATTCTCATAGCCATTCTCACCAACTACCACAAGATCTTCAATGCGAACACCGAATTTCCCCGGCAAATAAATGCCCGGCTCCACACTCATTACCGCTCCTGCAGGAATCATTTCTTCACAAAAGGGAGAAAATGACGGCGCTTCATGAACCTTTAGACCAATGCCGTGACCCAGGCTATGTCCAAAGCATTCGCCATAGCCTGCAGATGCGATTACATCCCTTGCGGCTTTGTCAACATCTTTACCCGCAACGTCTGCACGAATCTTCTCGAAAGCACGCATCTGTGCAGACAGCACGGTTTCGTACACCTTTTTCATTTCCTCGTCAGCTTTTCCCACACAAACGGTGCGAGTCATATCAGAGCAATACCCATCCAATTTGCAGCCGAAATCCATGGTAAGAAAGGTATTCCTTTCCAAGAGAGCATCGGTGGGAGTTCCATGAGGCAGAGAGGAACGCTTTCCCGATACGCAGATGGTATCAAAACTGGGAGCAGAAGCGCCGCCGCACTTCATAAAGTATTCCAATTCCGCTGCAATGGAAAGCTCCGTTCTTCCTGCCTGAATCCGCGGAAGGATATACGCGTATGCCTCCTCCGCAAGCGCTTGTGCGGCGCGGATCCGACCAATTTCTTCTTTTCTCTTGATCTGCCTCATTTTCTCAAGGCGATCCTTTAAAGAGACATATTCGTAATGGGGAAATTTTTCTCGAAAACATTCAAGCTCTCCAACGCTCATTTCCCGATCCTCAAAATAAATCACGGTAATATTTTCACGTTTGGAAAATTCAGGAAAAAACTGTTGAAAGATTCTTGGCTTTATATCAATAAAAGCGGGGATTTCACCGTTTTTTTGGGCAATTTGAGCCATTTCAAAATAGCGAGAATCCAAAAACAGAATGCTTTTTTCTCTCGTAACCAAAAGACTCCCGTCGGAAGAACGAAATCCTGTCAAATACTGTCTGGAAACAGCGGATAAAATCAGGGCGCATTGCCCTTTTAAAAGGGATTGGGAAAATTGTGCAAGACTCATTCTTTCCCTCCGTGCTTTTTATAGTAGGCGCGAATGAAAGGTTTCTCGATTTTTCGTTTCAAACGAAAAAACCGATTTTCTACAGGCTGAATGGGGGGCACTGTCACTGCAGAAACTCCCGCAAGGCGGGCACATAAGCAATCGGTAAGAAGCTGATCTCCCACCATCAAAAATTCACTTTTCTTCACACCGAATTCTCGCATCGCTTTTTTCAGCCCTCCCGTCAAAGGCTTATGGGAATCAGGCAATGCCAAAAATCCAAAAGAAGCATTAAAGCGTTCCACACGGGCAGCATTATTATTGGATATAAAGGCAATGGAAAACCCCATATCGCGCAGGGAAAATAGAAAAGAAATCAATTTTTCATTGGGTTCGGGAGTATCATAGGAAACCAAAGTATTATCAATATCAAAAGCGATGGCACGAATTCCCTTTTCATAATACCGAGAAAATGGCACATCAAAGACCTGAGCGCAGATCAAATCGGGGATCAGCAAATGTTTCATTTTGCACTCCTTTTTTTCATCATAATTTGATTATATCACAAAGAGTGCAATGTGAAAAGACTTTTTTATACTTGCGCGGAAATTTCCTTTTTCAATTTGGCAATGATTTTCTTTTCCAATCTTGAAATATAGGACTGGCTGATACCCATTCGATCGGCAACCTCCTTTTGCGTCAGCTCCTTTTGCCCCAGAAGTCCAAAGCGCATTACAATAATATTGCGATCACGTGTGGATAGCTTTTTCAACGCCGAAAACAGAAGTCTGAAATCCTCTTCCCGTTCCAGATCCCGATGAATTTCTTCTCCGTCCGTTCCGAGAATGTCCCCGAGAAGAAGTTCGTTTCCGTCAAAATCCACATTCAGTGGCTCATCAATGGAAATCTCATTTTTGCGCGTACTGAGTTTGCGCAAAAACATCAGAATCTCGTTTTCCACACATTTGGAGCAGTATGTAGCAAGTTTAATGTTTTTATCCGATCGAAAACTGGTGACCCCTTTCATCAGACCAATGGTGCCAATGGAAATCAGATCCTCCATTCCCACACCCGAATTTTCAAATTTTTTGGCTATATATACCACAAGCCTCAAATTATGCTCCACCAAAAGATTGCGATAATATTCTACCTCTTCTCCCCGTTCCATATGCTGGATACACATCCGCTCCGCTTCCATTTCCAAGGGTGGTGGCAATTCATCCGTTCCGTTGATGTAAAATATTTCTCCCTCGGGATTGGGACAAAACAGGGAAAAAAATGCCCGCAGGCGACAAAACAAAATTGACAAAATCGGCATCACAAGCTCCTCCTCATAAAACGGAAAGGGGTACCAGACAGGGACATCCGCCAAAGCCGCCGCCGGAAAAATCCAGCGCAACCAAAACATCCCTTTCTTCCCATTTCTTTTTTTGTTTTCCTATGGGAACCACCCGTACCCGTTCAGGGAGAAATGCATACAAATTTCTCTCGCCGCCCACAGTGCGGATCGGGACGCAAAATAGCCTCTCCCTTACAGTAAGTTCCCCTCTCTCCATACTACTAATAAATTCCTGCGGCAATAGCGGAACGGCATACTCCGCCTTCAAAAGCAAAACAGGTCGACCGGCATCCGGATCACGTAGTAAAAGTCCCGAATCCACCAGCCCAAAATAATGCTCACATCTACCGCCAAAAGAAATACTCAGACTGACCACCGCAGTATCTAATTTTCGATTCATATGATTTGCCCACAAAGCATACGCACACACCCCCAGAAGCACCACACCGAGAAGTACACCCAAACCAAGTTTTGCTTCGGTTCCCCGAGGCAAAAGATAATAAGAGAGCATCTGTGCCGCTCCGCCTAAAAAAACTGCTCCCGAAAACGAAAACAAAGCCGGCTTGATCCAGCGCCCCGATCGGTCTATGCCAAAGCAAAGTGCAATCATTGCCACAAACACTGCAATGGACAGGAAAAGAATCATCAATTGTCCCAGCTGCAAAAAAGTAAGACCGGTTGAAAAAAGAGCCCCGAAAAAAGCCGCTAAAAGCAATTTCCACAGAGGCACTTTTCGCGAAGCGGAAAGCGCGCCTACGGAAAGAGATACCAAATCCATTAAAAAATTGGTGGCAAAATACTGATCAATATAAAAAACTTCGTTCATTTCCGTTTCCTCCAAAAGGTAGTATAAGCCTTTCGTCATCGCTTTTTTGTCGAAGCAGGGGTGATTGACATAACGAAAATGTAATATGCGCATATGGAATTCATATTCCAAAATAGCAAAAATCTCTTGCTTTTTTGAGAAATTTTGGATAAACTGATACAGAATAGACTTGATTTAACAAAAGGAGAAAACACTATGAGTAAAAAAATCACCATCCTGGGTGTGGGTAACGTAGGCGCTACCATAGCCTATACATTAACGCAAAACAGTATCGCTTCCGAAATCGTTCTGATTGATATCAACCGTGCAAAGGCTGAAGGCGAAGCAATGGATATTATCCACGGCGCCCCCTTCTCTACCCCCTTAAATATTTATGCAGGTGATTATCCGGATGCTGCAGGCTCCGACATCGTTATCATTACCTCGGGTGTGGGCAGAAAGCCCGGGCAATCCCGTTTGGAGCTGGCCAGCATCAATACCAAACTGATCCAAGAAATTGCTCCCAAAATCGCAAGCTACTGCCCCAACGCTGTTTACATCATCGTCAGCAACCCCGTTGACATTCTTACCTACGCTTTTATTAAGTTCTCCGGACTTCCCGCAAGTCAGGTCATTGGCAGCGGCACGATGCTGGATACCTCCCGACTGCGCAGTTTGGTCTCCAATCGTCTTTCTATCAGCGCAAAGAATATTCACGCTTACGTATTCGGTGAGCACGGCGACTCCTCCACCTTCCCGTGGAGCGTAACCAGTGTCATCGGTATGGACTTCAGACAATATTGCCGCGCGATTCATCACTACACCGAAGAGCAGACCGATGTATTTCTGCGCGGTGTGGAAAAGGACGTGAGAGATGCGGGAGGCGAGATCATCAAGAGAAAGGGTGCAACCTACTACGCTGTCTCAACTTGTGTTGCCACCATTGCAAAAGCAATCTACTCTTCCAATGACTCGGTACTGACTGTTTCCTGCCTTGCACACAACCGCTACGGCATCAAAGAAGATGTATGTCTTTCCCTGCCCTGCATCCTTGGCCCCAAGGGCATTGTGCGCGAGGTGGATCCTCCCTTGCTTCCCGAAGAAATGAAGAGCGTTCAGCACAGCGCAAAAGTTCTCCGCGAAATTTTGGACAACGTTGGTTTGTAACAACATTTTTTAATAGCACCCTCAAAGTCAGACATTTTGAGGGTGCTATTTTTTTGTTTTTTTGTAATTTTTGGTTGAAATAAATCGAAAGATGTATTATAATATATTTTGAATTTTTTAAAAACAGAAACGGAGCAAAAGCGATGCTGAAAATCGGTTTCGACAATGAAAAATACCTTACCCTACAATCCAAACAAATCAAGGAACGCATCAGTAAGTTTGGCGGAAAGTTATATCTGGAGTTTGGCGGGAAGCTATTTGATGATTTCCATGCCGCCCGTGTACTTCCCGGATTCCAGCCGGACAGCAAAATTCGTATGCTGATGCAGCTCAAGGAAGAAGCGGAGATCGTTCTGGTAATCAATGCTTTTGATATTGAGAAAAACAAGGTGCGCGGAGATCTCGGCATTACTTACGAGCAGGACACTCTTCGCCTCATTGACGCCTTCCGCGGTTGCGGTCTATTTGTAGGAAGCGTGGTATTGACCCGTTTCGCAGGTCAAGCATCTGCCATCAAATTCCGCGAAAAGCTGGAAACCCTTGGAATTCGCGTATTTCAGCACTATACCATTGAGGGTTATCCGGAGGATATCCAAAAGGTAATCAGCGAGGAAGGCTACGGCAAGAATGATTACATTAAAACCGAGCGAAGCCTGGTCATAGTTACCGCACCCGGTCCCGGAAGCGGTAAAATGGCAGTTTGCCTATCTCAGCTTTATCACGACAATTTAAAGGGGATCAAAGCAGGCTATGCAAAATTCGAAACCTTCCCCATCTGGAATCTTCCCTTGAATCACCCTGTCAATCTGGCATACGAAGCAGCGACTGCCGATTTGAACGATGTGAATATGCTGGATCCCTTTCATCTGGATGCATACGGGGAAACCACTGTCAATTATAATCGCGATGTAGAGATCTTCCCCGTTGTACGTGCTATGTTTGAAAAGATTTACGGAATCTCCCCCTACAAGTCTCCCACGGATATGGGTGTCAATATGGTAGGCTACTGTATCACCAATGACGATACCTGTCGCCAGGCAAGTAAAAACGAGATTATCCGTCGTTATTTTACGGCAGAATGTGACAAGCGAAAAGGGCATAATGTAGATACTGCCATTTCCAAGCTCAAGCTTTTAATGACACAGCTTGGAATTGCTCCCGAAGACCGCGCCTTTGCCCAAATGGCAAGAGATAAGAGAGAAGCAACGGGCCAGCCCGCCGCTTCTCTCCAGCTCCCCGACGGAAGAGTGGTTGTAGGAAAGACCTCCAAGCTTCTCGGCGCCTCTTCCGCTCTGATCCTCAACGCGCTGAAAGCTCTGGCAGGAATTGACAAAGAGATAGATCTGATCTCTCGCGAAGTCATTGAGCCCGTGCAAGAGCTGAAAATCAAAAATCTCGGCAACCACAACCCCAGACTGCACACCAACGAAGTGCTCATTGCTCTTTCCATCGCGGCGGCACACGATAAAAATGCAAAACGTGCCATTGATCAGCTTCCTCTCCTGAAGGGCTGCGAGGCACATTCCACCGTCATTCTCACTGAAATTGATGCGGGTATTTTCCGCAAACTGGGAATGAATTTGACCTGCGACCCCGAATACCAAACCAAAAAATTATTTCACAATTAATTTTCAAGGAGTGATATTATGAAAATTCTCGTTACCGGCGGTACCGGCTTCATCGGTTCTCACACCGTTGTGGAGATAATTGAAGCTGGACATCAACCAATTATTGTTGACAATCTTTCCAATTCCTCCCCCAAGGTATTAGACGATATCAAGACCATCACGGGAATAAAACCCGCTTTTTACAAAGCCGACATCCGCGATAAGGCTGCTCTGGAGCAGATCTTTGCCGAAAATTCCATTGATGCCGTCATCCACTTTGCAGGACTGAAAGCCGTCGGCGAATCCGTTCAAATTCCTTTGGAGTATTACCACAATAATATTACAGGCACTCTGATCCTTTGCGACGTAATGCGAAATGCAGGATGCAAAACCATCGTATTTTCTTCCTCCGCAACGGTTTACGGAACAAACAATGTGTCCCCCTTCAAAGAGGATATGCCAACCTCCTGCACCAACCCCTACGGCTGGACAAAACTGATGCTGGAGCAGATTCTTACCGACCTTTCTGTTTCCGACCCTGAATGGAGCGTAGTGCTTCTCAGATATTTTAACCCCATCGGTGCCCACGAAAGCGGTTTGATCGGCGAAAATCCCAGCGGCATTCCCAACAACCTTTTCCCGTACGTTGCCAGAGTAGCAGCCGGAATTCTTCCTTGTCTTTCGGTTTTCGGCAACGACTACGATACACCCGACGGAACCGGCGTCCGCGACTATATCCATGTAGTAGATTTGGCACAGGGACACCTGAAAGCACTGGACTATGCCACCTCTCACAAGGGTTCGGAAGCTGTGAATTTGGGAACTTCCCGCGGAACCAGCGTTCTGGAATTGGTTCGCGCCTTTGAAAAAGCAAGCGGTACGAAGGTCAATTACAAGATTGCTCCCCGCCGTCCCGGAGATATTGGCAGTTGCTATGCCAACACGGAAAAAGCGGAAAAGCTGTTAGGCTGGAAGGCAAAATACGGAATTGAAGATATGTGCCGTCACGGATGGGCATATATAAACAAGAAATAACATAGAATGAGAAAAAGAAATATATATACCACAATGATTGCTTTGGTTTCACTTTTGTTCGCAGGGGTTTTAGTTCTTGCGCTTCAGATTCCCCAAGTGACCTTTGCAAATTCTCTCCGCTTTCCCGTAGGAGCCAAGATTACGCTGAGCGATATTGTGCAAGACGTTCAATACGGAAGCCTTGTCCATCCGGACAAGCTTTTGGATTCTTCAAATGAAGGACTGATCAAATTTACTTTCACTCTGAAAAATCTACTCAAGGTCAAAAGTGAGAAAGAAATTATGATTGAGTTTTATAAGCCCGAAGAACAAACGGACACAAACACTTCGCCTGTCCTTTTTGGAAACAACGGAACACCGATTGACGGAATTTACACCACGAAAAACGGAAAAACCCTTGAAATACTGGATGGAATTGCTACCGTGGATGGTCATATGATTGTCAACAAAAGTTTCCCCTTGCCGAAAAACTACAATCCCGGTGATTTAACAAAAGAGACCAAAGCGGCTTACGACAGTTTGCTGACAGCAGCGAAAAAAGCGAATATCCCCTTAAAAATTGATAACGGATTCCGTTCCTGGGAAATCCAGCACAATCTATTCAGCAGCTACGTTAAAGAAGATTCTCTGGAAAATGCGCTCACCTATTCTGCCAAAGCAGGACACAGCGAGCACCAGACAGGTCTTGCAATCGATCTACTTCTTTCCAACTCCAACGAAGCAAAGCTCCCCAAAAACAAAGTGATTTTGGATTGGCTGGCAGAAAATGCTTACAAGTACGGATTCATCCTCCGCTATCCCGAAGGAAAGACCCACATTACCGGCTATATTTTTGAGCCTTGGCACTATCGCTACGTAGGTACAGAGCTTGCAGAAACCCTTTACAACGGCGGTAATTGGATTACCATGGAAGAGTATTTCGGGGTGGACAGCGTTTACAAAGAACACTAAAAAAACAGTTGCCGATACCGGCAACTGTTTTTTTATAACTTTATTTTCCTAAAGCAATTGTTTTTTTATATGCGGCAAGTACCGCATCCATTGTAGCGCCACGGAAGCTTTGCTCCTCCAAAACGCGAACACCTTCGATGGTAGTTCCGCCGGGGCTTGTGACTGCATCCTTCAGCGTACCGGGATGCTTACCCGTTTTCAGGACCATTTCAGCAGCGCCCTTCACGGTCTGCGCCGCGAAGCTTAAAGCGGCATCTCGGGGCAAACCGCAAGCAACCGCACCGTCTGCAAGAGCCTCAATAAACAGGTACGCAAAAGCAGGGCCGCATCCATGCAAAGCGCTTGCCGCATCAATTTTACTTTCATCAATCTTTTCAACAAGACCGGCTTTGGAAAGCACTTTCACAAAAGTTTCTTCCGTTTCCGCTAAAACCTGTTGAGTGCAGTACACAATAACCCCCTCTCCCACCATAACAGGAGTATTGGGCATAATTCGGATCACGGGTATAGATTCCCCAATCCCTTTTTCAATGGTAGAAATGGGAATACCCGCAGCCATAGTTACAAGGGTGAGCGAACCGCATCTGCACTTGACCGCAGAAGAAATCTCTGTCAAAAGCTCGGGCAAAACCTGAGGCTTCACTCCCAAAAACACCATATCGCAAGTGTTCACAAGAGTTATGTTGTCTGTGCTGACACCACCCAAATTTTCTGCCAATGTCTGCGCCTTCTCTGCAAAGAAATCTGCAAAATAAAGCTCCGTTGTCAAACTGCTTTTGGCTACTGCAGTAGCAAGAGCCGTGCCCATATTCCCCGTTCCGATAAAACCGATTTTCATAATAACTCCTTATCTTACCGTTCCGTTTCCGCGGATGATATATTTGTAGGTGCAAAGTTCCCGCAAGCCCATTGGACCTCTTGCGTGAAGCTTTTGGGTAGAGATTCCCATTTCGCAGCCAAGCCCGAATTCACCGCCGTCGGTGAAACGGGTAGAAGCATTGACATATACGGAAGTACTATCCACTACCGCAGTAAAATACGAAGCGGCATCATCCGATTCCGTAACGATTGCTTCGGAATGACCCGTAGAATGCGCGCGAATATGATCACAGGCTTCTTCTACGTTTTTCACCACGCGTACTGCCAAAATATAATCGAGAAATTCCGTATCAAAGTCCGATTCCCCTGCAAGCTTACCTTCAATAATTTGCGCCGCTTTTTCACAAAGGCGAAGCTCTACGGGATTCTCTTTTCTTTTGGTGACAAGTCTTTCTTTCATAAGAGGCAAAAACTTGTCAGCGATTTCCTCGGATACAAGCAGTACTTCTGCCGCATTGCATACCGAAGGACGACTGGTCTTTGCATTTTCAATAATATCCAGCGCCTTTTCAAAATCTGCCGCCGCATCTACAAAAACGTGGCAAATACCTGTACCCGTCTGAATACAAGGAACGGTGGCATTTTCCACGCAAGCGCGAATCAGACCTGCACCGCCGCGAGGAATCAGCATATCCAGATATCCTTCAGCTTTCATCATTTCTAAAGAACTTGTACGAGTAGTATCTTCAACAAGAGAAATTGCCTCGCAGGGCAGTCCCAAATTTGCCAAGCCACGACGCATTGCCTTTACAATGGCAAAAGAGGAGCGAAACGCTTCCTTACCGCCACGTAATACACAGGCATTGCCGCTTTTGATGGCAAGACTTGCCGCATCGCTTGTTACATTGGGGCGGGATTCGTAAATGATGCCCACTACCCCCAAGGGGCAGGAAATCTTGCGGATCACAAGACCGTTTTCCCTCTTCACTTCATCCAGAACCAAGCCTACGGGATCGGGCAAATAGGTTAACGCACGAATGCCCGCTGCCATTCCCTTAATTCTCTCAGAGGTCAGACGCAGGCGATCCAGCATTACGTCACTGATGATGCCTTTTGCATTTTCCAAATCTTTTTCATTTTCACCGAGAATCTCGTCAGTGGCAAGGAGAAGCTCCTTTGCCATTTCCTCCAGTGCGGCATTCTTCTTGTCGGTGGAAAGACGGTTGATGGAAAGAGAGGCTTTTTTTGCTTCTTTCAAAATTTCGGACGTGAGCTTCATTGTTTTCCTCCGGAAATGAAACGGGTTCCCACCTTTTTGCCGTCAATAATATCATAGAGAATACAGGGATCAGCGCCGTTTGCAATAATCATATCACAGCCGGCATCAACAGAAATTTTTGCCGCGGAAAGCTTCGTTGCCATACCCCCCGTGCCCATAGAAGAACCCTTTGCGCCACCAAGGGATAGAATCTTTTCGTCAATCTGGCAAACCTCCTGAATGAGCTTTGCATCAACATTGCTGCGAGGGTCAGCGGTATAAAGTCCGTCAATATCCGACAAAAGCACCAAAAGCTCTGCGCCCACGGATTCGGCAACAATAGCGGCAAGAGTATCGTTATCACCGATACCAAGTTCTTCCGTGGCAACGGTATCATTTTCATTAATAATGGGAAGCACGTTCAACTCCAAAAGACGCGCCATGGTATTGCGAAAATGGTTATGACTCTCCTCGTTGCGCACGTCATAACCGGTCAAAAGAATCTGGGCAACGGTATGATTATATTCGGAGAAAAGCTTATCGTAAGTGTACATCAATTCACACTGACCTACGGCTGCCGCCGCCTGCTTGGTAGGGATATCCTCGGGGCGTTGCTTCAAATTCAGTTTACCCACGCCCATACCGATAGCACCGGACGAAACAAGGATTACCTCGTGACCCGAATTTTTCAAGTCACTGAGCACCTTACACATTTCCTCCACTCGGCGGATATTCAATCTGCCGGTGGAATGGGCAAGGGTGGATGTACCTACCTTCACAACAATTCTCATAATATATCTCTCTTTCTAATTCTGCTTTTGCACGAGTTTGTATTCATCGTAAAAACGGTAATAGGGGCATGAAGAATAGCGGGAAGATGCGAGGCGTTCCATTTCATCCTCGTCCAGATCCAAGGTGCATATCTCGGTTTCCCATTCTTCATCATAATCGTAATACAGACAGCTTTCGCAATCGTGTGCGCCTTTTTGATCCATGGTCTTCCCTCCTTTGCTTTCATTATAACCAACTCTTGTCCGTCTTGCAAGAGATTTCAAAAATAAAAAAGCAGCAATGCTGCTTTTTTATTTTAGCTCAGTTCAAAGGCTCCGGTATAGAGCTGATAATATTTTCCCTTTTGCGCGATGAGATCATCATGGTCACCGCGCTCAATAATCTCGCCGTTTTCCAGAACCATAATGGCATTGGAATTGCGAACGGTGGAAAGGCGATGGGCAATCACGAATACCGTTCTTCCTTCCATCAATTTATCCATTCCCTTCTCAATAAGAGCTTCCGTACGGGTATCAATGGAGGAGGTAGCCTCGTCCAGAATCAAAACGGGAGGATCGGCTACGGCGGCACGGGCAATATTGAGAAGCTGAACCTGACCTTGTGAAAGATTGGCGCCGTCGCCCGTAATATAGGTATGATAACCGTCGGGAAGATGGCGAATGAAGGTATCCGCATTGGCAAGTTTTGCAGCTTGAATACACTCTTCGTCGGTGGCATCCAATTTTCCGTAGCGGATATTATCCAAGACGGTTCCGGAGAACAAATGAGGGTCCTGCAACACCATAGCGAGGCTTCGACGAAGATCGCTCTTGCAAATCTTATTGATATTGATGCCGTCGTATCGAATCTTGCCGTCGGGCACATCGTAGAATCGGTTGATCAGATTGGTAATGGTAGTCTTTCCTGCGCCGGTGGACCCAACAAAGGCAATCTTCTGACCCGGTTTGGCATAAAGCGAAACATTCTTTAGAACGGTCTTTTCGGGAACGTAGCCGAAGGTAACACCGTCCAGTTGCACGTCGCCTCGTACCTCGGTATAGGTCACAGTGCCGTCTGCCTTATGGGGATGGCGCCAAGCCCAAAGACCTGTTCTGCTTTCGCATTCGCAAAGCTCGCCGTTTTCATCGCGCTTTGCATACACCAAGGTTACGTACCCTTCGTCCTCTTCGGGAGGAGTATCAATGACACGGAAGATTCGCTCCGCACCTGCCAACGCGGTAAGAATGGAATTCATTTGCTGCGAAAGCATACTGAAAGGACGGGAAAAACTATTGGTATAAGTAAGAAAAGCAATCAGCATACCCGTAGAAAGGGCGGAGGGATTCCCAATGGCAATTGCCGCACCGACTGTAGCAACCACGGCATAATTGATATGATTCAGGTTATTCATAATGGGCATCAGAATATTGGCAAAGGTATGGGCACTGGTGGCAGAGCGACAAAGCTCTTCATTGAGTTTTTCAAAGCCTTCTTTTGCCTGACCTTCATGGCAAAAGACCTTAACGACCTTTTGGCCCTCGATCATTTCCTCAATGTAACCGTTCACCTTGCCCACAGACGCTTGCTGACGGATGAAGAAACGGGCACTATTGCCGCCGATGAACTTGGTTGCAAACATCATTACCACAAGGCTGACCATTACTATGAGTGTCAACTGCCAAGAAGTAAAGAGCATAACAATAAAATATCCAAATACGGTCAAAAAGCCTGAAACGATATTGGCAACGGAGTTGGAGAGCATCTCTCGCAGGGTATCCACATCGTTGGTATAAAGACTCATCAATTCGCCGTGCGTATGGGTATCAAAGAAACGAATCGGAAGAGCCTCCATTGCGCGAAACAAATCTTTGCGTACGCGAAGAAGCGCAGAGGTGGAGATGCCCAGCATAATTCTGGCATAGCCCCAAGCGGAAAGAGCGCCTGCGGCATAAACCAAAGCCATACGAATCAGCATCCACACAAAATTTTGCATCAGCTCTCCGTTTTCGGGATCATCCACCAAGGGCTTGATGCCATCGTCAATAATGGGCTTAAGCAGGGCAGCACCGTAAACCTGTGCCAAAGCGCTGACCACAACACCAATAAAGAAAAATACAAGCAAAAGTTTATTGTCGGAGAGATAGGAGAAAATGCGCTTTAGCGTTTTAAAAGCATTCTTCGGCTTTTCCGGGGGTTTTCTGGGTGGAGGCATCAGTCTTTCTCTCCTTTCTGCTGGGAGGTGTAAACCTCCTTGTAAATTTCATTTCTTTGCAAAAGTTCCTGGTGGGTTCCCACATCGGAAATCCTTCCATCGTCCATAACCACAATGCGATCCGCATCCTGTACAGAGGAAATACGCTGGGCGATAATCAAAGTGGTAGTATCCTTCAATTCTCTGCGAAAAGCGGCGCGGATCCTTGCATCGGTTGCAGTATCCACTGCACTGGTAGAATCATCCAGAATCACGATCTTCGGCTTTTTCAAAAGAGCTCTGGCGATACAAAGTCTTTGCTTCTGTCCACCGGAAACATTAACACCGCCTTGACCAAGCTCTGTTTCAAAGCCATCGGGAAAGGACATAATAAAGTCGTATGCGTCTGCATTACGACAAGCCATCTCCAATTCCTCCTGAGTGGCATTTTCATTACCCCACAAAAGATTTTCACGAATAGAGCCGGAAAAGAGTACGTTTTTTTGCAATACCATTGCCGTACTGTCGCGCAGAACTGACAAGGGATATTCCTTAACATTTCGTCCCCCCACAAGAACTTCGCCGGAAAGAGGATCATACAGACGGGGAATCATTTGAACAAGGGAGGTCTTGGCACTACCCGTTCCGCCGATGATACCAATGGTTTCACCGCTTTGAATGGACAGATTGATTTCGGTAAGATTGAGCTTTTCGGGATCCTTATGATAAGAGAAATTCACCCCGCGAAACTCAATGGAACCGTCTTTGGGAACAGCATCGGGACAAGACTTATCATCGGAAATATCGGGAATCTCATCCAACACCTCACAAATACGCCGCATTGCAGCAAGGGAGATGATCATCATCATAAAGAGCATGGAGAGCATCATCAGACTGTTCAAGGTCTGCCCGATATAAGTAAGAAAGCTTGCAAGCTGACCCAGCTCGAAGGTGCCGCCAATGATCATTCTTCCGCCCAGCCAAAGCACTGCCAAAATGCAGGAATACATGGTCAGCTGCATCACGGGACCATTCAGAATGATTACCTTTTCGGCCTTCATTTGAGCTTTGCGAACATCGTCGGCACTCACCTCAAATTTATCCATTTCGTGTGGTTCGCGAACAAAGGCTTTCACAATACGAATGGCAATCAGATTTTCCTGTACCGAGGCATTGAGTGCATCATATTTTTTCAGCATTGCTTTAAATCTCGGATGAGCAGTAGATGCAATAAAATAAAAAGCAAATCCCAAAATAGGAATTGCGACAAGAAAGATCATCGCAAGTCTGGGGTTGATACGAATTGCCATAATAACCGCGCCGATAAGCATCATAGGACTGCGAACCGCGCCGCGAATCAGCATCATAAATGCCATTTGTACATGATTTACATCCGTAGTCAAACGGGTAATTAGGCTGGAAGTGGAAAAATGATCCACATTACCAAAAGAGAAATCCTGCACCTTAGCAAACAACGCCGAACGAAGATTTTTGGCAAAGCCCATAGAAGCTTTGGAACCAAACATTCCGCCTAGGGCACCAAAAGCAAGGGATACAAAACTCATTCCCGCCATCAAAAGGCCTCGGGAAATGACATACGATAAATCTCCTCTTGCAATTCCTTTATCAATGATATCCGCCATAACAAAGGGAATCATAACTTCCATCAAAACCTCGCCGATCATAACAACAGGCGTGAGAATGGCAAATATCTTATACTGCTTTACGTAGGCAGCAAGTTTTTTGATCATAAGCGACTCCTTTCCACCGAATCCAGATTCTCCAGCATACGAAGAAGATAACTCCGAAGCACTTCTTTTTCTTCTTTGGCAAAGCCTTTCATCAGTTCCGATTCCAAATTCTGGATATAAGTTTTTAACTCTTTATCCAATCTTCTTCCCTTTTCCGTAAGCATAACAAATTTAACTCTGGCATCGGTATCAGAACAGGAACGAACCAAGATCCCGCTTTTTTCCATGTTCTGCAAAAGCCCGGTAACACTGGAACGACGGATATCAAAATGCTCTTCCAGTTCCTTTTGAAAAACTCCTTTTTCTCCATGACGCGAGATATAGGCAATTACCCGAAGCTGACTGATGGTAATGCCTTCCTTCTGTAAATTCTCATCACCGAAACGCCGGAAGCGATTGGCAACATTTTGCACCTCTCTGCCGAAGCGAAACTCTTCAATCGGTGCCTTGTGCTTCATTTTCATCCATTCCTCTCTGTTTGTTAGTCTCCTAACTGTTAGGAACCTAACATTTAGTTTACCACCAAAATATTTTATTGTCAAGGTAATCCGTATGGATATTTGCTAAAAATCTTGTCAGAAAATAAAGAATATGTTAGAATAAGAGTCAAGGAGGTAAAAATGACGATTTTCGACTTTTTAACAATGATCGGCGGATTAAGTTTGTTCCTGTTCGGTATGAATACCATGGGAAATGCGCTGGAGCGCAGAGCCGGCTCTTCTCTGAAGACGATTCTGGAGAAGATTACGGGAAATGCCTTTCTCGGATTTTTAACGGGTCTTGCAGTAACCGCCGTAATCCAAAGCTCATCGGCAACGACAGTTATGGTAGTAGGCTTTGTCAACTCGGGACTGATGACCCTGCGACAAGCCATTGGCGTCATTATGGGTGCCAACGTAGGTACGACTGTGACCGCGTGGATCTTATCTCTTTCCGGACTTTCGGGCGACAATCTGTTCATTCAATTGCTTAAACCTACCTCTTTTACCCCCGTACTTGCCCTGATCGGCACCATCCTTTTTATGTTTGGAAAAAATACCAAGAAAAAGGATACGGCCATGATCCTTTTGGGCTTTGCTACTTTGATGTTCGGAATGGACACTATGAGCAGTGCCGTAGAGGGACTGAAAAACGTTCCCGCCTTTACGAATCTGTTCCTTCTGTTTGAAAATCCCTTGTTGGGCGTTCTGACAGGTGCGATCCTCACTGCCATCGTCCAATCCAGCTCCGCTTCCGTAGGCATTTTACAGGCACTTGCCGCTACGGGTAAAGTTAGCTATGGCTCTGTCATTCCTATTATTATGGGTCAAAACATCGGCACATGCATTACCGCGATCCTTTCTGCAGTAGGTGCTACCAAAAATGCACGTCGCGCTGCTTTGGTACATCTCTCCTTTAACGTGCTGGGCACGGGAATTCTGCTTGTTGCTTATTCCGTTTTTCGTGCGATTTTCACTCCCGCTATTTTAAGCGAAGGCGCAAGCCTTGCAGGAATTGCCGTTTGCCACTCAGCATTTAACGTTCTATGTACCGTGATTCTCTTCCCCTGTTCACGCCTTTTGGAAAAACTCGCTCTGCACCTGATTCCCGAGGGAGAAAAAGAAGCTGCAGTAGAACTGGACGAAAGACTCCTCATTACGCCCGCCATTGCCCTGGACCGTTGCCACGAATTGACTCTTACTATGGCACACAGCGCTTTCAAAGCCCTTGGCGTCGCCCTGGATGCACAAAATGCATACACATCGGAATTAGAGCAGGCGGTACGTGATACAGAGGAAAAAATCGACCACTACGAAGACATCCTCGGTTCCTATTTGGTAAAACTGAGTATGAAACCGCTGACGGAAAAAGAAAACCGACAGGTAGCAAAGCTCTTGAAACTGATTGGCGATTTCGAGAGAATTTCCGACCACGCAGTCAACATTGCGGAAACCGCGGCAGAAATGAAACATAAGGAAATCAATTTCACTCCCGCTGCAAAAAAAGAAATGGAGGTCATTTCCGCGGCGGTCAGCGAAATTGCCCACCTTACCCTAAGGGCCTTTGAAGAAGGTGATTCCCATGCCTCCGATGTCATCGAAGCATTGGAAGAAATCATTGATGAATTGAAAGAAGAACTTCGCTCCCGTCACATCAAGCGCTTGCAAGCAGGCGAATGCACCATTGTGGCAGGCTTTGTTTGGTCCGATCTTCTAACCAATTTAGAACGTATTTCCGACCACTGCTCCAACGTAGCCGGCTGTCTTTTGGAAATGGAGAAGAATGAAATGGAGCTCCACGGCGCCCTTCGCAAATTCCGAAGCGACAGCGAAAGCTACCGCAAGAATTTGGTGCACTACACGGAAAAATACGCACTCTCATAAAAAGAGAAAAACTGCAGAAAAACTGACTTTTTCTGCAGTTTTTTTGTACAAAAGGTCTTTTCTTTTGCTTCGTTTCGTGTTAAAATATTTTTTGATTATATGATAAATGCAAAGGAGTCACTATGAAAGCAGTTATTACCGTTGTAGGAAAAGATACCGTGGGAATTCTGGCAAAGGTTTCCGTTCTTTGCGCAGAGCACGGCGCTAACATCATTGATGTTACCCAGACCGTTATGCAAGATATGTTCTGTATGATTATGCTGTGCGAAACAGCAGACCTGACCATTCCCTTTTCCGCTTTTGTGGATAAGGCAGAACAGCTCGGCGATGAGAACCATCTGAAGATCCACGTAATGCACGAGGACCTCTTCAACTCTATGCACAGAATTTAAGGAGGCATTATGCTGAATACCAATGACATTCTGGAAACAATTTCCATGATCCAGGATGAAAATCTGGACATCCGAACCGTTACCATGGGTATTTCTCTGATTGATTGCATTGACCCCGATATCGACAGAGCCTGTGAAAAAGTATATGAAAAAATCTGCACAAGAGCCAAAAATTTGGTTCCTGTTTGTGAGGAAATTGAAAAAACCTACGGAATTCCCATTATCAACAAAAGAATTTCCGTTACCCCCATCGCCATACTTGCCGCCGCCTGCAAGGGACAGAATCCAGTAAAGTTTGCCCATACATTGGAAAAATGCTCCCAAACTTGCGGAGTCAATTTCATCGGTGGCTACAGCGCACTGGTACAAAAGGGCTTTGCCGCAGGGGATAAAGAACTGATTGCAAGTATCCCGGAAGCACTTGCCACCACTGAGCACGTTTGCGCCTCCGTCAACATTGGTTCCACCAAAGCGGGAATCAATATGGATGCGGTACAAATGATGGGAAAAATTGTGCGCGAGGCAGCAGAAAAAACCGCTGACCGTCAGTGCATTGGCGCTGCAAAACTGGTGGTATTCTGCAATGCTCCTGAAGATAACCCCTTCATGGCAGGCGCATTTCACGGTGTGGGCGAAGCGGATACGGTCATCAACGTAGGTGTTTCCGGTCCCGGTGTGGTACGCGCCGCTTTGGCAAAGCTTCCCAAAAATGCACCCATTGACCAAGTTGCAGACCTGATTAAGAAGACCGCCTTCAAAATTACCCGTATGGGTCAGCTGGTAGCCAAAGAGGCTTCCTCCCGTCTTGGGTTCCCCTTCGGCATCGTTGACCTTTCTCTTGCACCCACTCCCGCCATCGGCGATAGCGTTGCCCATATTTTGGAAGAAATGGGGCTCGAGACCTGTGGCTGTTGCGGTACTACCGCTTGTCTTGCCCTTCTTAACGACGCCGTAAAAAAAGGTGGCGTAATGGCTTCCAGCCATATCGGCGGACTTTCCGGCGCTTTCATCCCCGTAACCGAGGATGCCGGTATGATTGCTGCCGCTACCGATAAAACCTTGCTTTTGGAAAAATTAGAAGCAATGACTGCAGTTTGTTCCGTAGGTCTGGATATGATCAACATCCCCGGCGACACTTCTGCCGAAGTAATCTCCGCCATTATTGCAGATGAGGCCGCAATCGGTATGGTCAACTCCAAGACCACCGCATGTCGTCTGATTCCCGCTATCGGTAAAAAGGTGGGTGATACCCTTTCCTTCGGCGGACTTTTAGGTGAGGGGCCCGTAATGGCGGTCAACACCAAATCTCCCGATATTTTCATTCATCGCGGAGGAAGACTGCCTGCTCCCATGCAGAGCTTGAAAAACTAATATGCTTGAAAAAATCATTGACGAGATCCGTTTACAAGAAGACATCCTTTCCAAAATCGTACTCAGCGCACCGATAAAAAAAGATGATTCCCTGCCTATTAAAATCGTCATTGTCAAAAAGGGAAAAACCTCCTATTTAGCAGAAGAATTCATTAGGCAAAAAACCTTTCACAAAAATCTTTCCTCCGATACTCTAAGCGACTATATTTTGGAAAATTCCCAAACCTGCTCTTTTCGTCAAATCGGTCTTTTTACCGAAGAAAAAGAGATTTCTTTCCGCATTTCCAAAAAAGGAAAACTGGCGCGAAGCGTGAATACCAAAAATCAGACTTTTGCCGAAAAAGCCACCCACAATCGGGAAAAGAATTATCTCATCCGAGAAGGAGAGTCAATCCCTTTCATGGTTGATTTGGGTGTCTTTACGAAAGAAGGCAAGGTTGTAGCATCAAAGTACGACAAATTCCGTCAGATCAATCGTTTTATTGAGGTAGTGGATCACGCCTTTGCCGATTTCGAAAAAAACGAAATTTCCGTTCTGGATTTCGGTTGCGGAAAAAGTTATCTGACCTTTTTCATTTATTATTATTTTGCTGTTTTGAAGAAAAAGCGGGTGCATATTACCGGATACGATTTAAAAAAAGACGTGGTAGAACATTGCAATAGCCTGGCAAAGAAGTATGGCTATCACGGTCTTCGTTTTGTAGTAGCAGATGTAACAAAGGATGTCCTTTCTAACGAAAACATTGATTTTGTCATTTCTTTACATGCTTGTGATATTGCAACAGACTATGCGCTCCATTACGCATTGGAAAAAGAAGTGCCCTATATTTTTTCCGTACCTTGCTGTCAACACGAGATCAACAATCAAATCCAAAAAGGCGGAGGGGATTTAGACCCCTTTCTGTCCCACGGCATTTTCAAAGAGCGAATGAGCGCTCTCCTGACCGATGTGATCCGCACCAAGATTCTGGAAGCGGAGGGGTATCGAGTGGATGTGCTGGAATTCGTAGATTTTGCCCATTCGCCGAAAAATCTAATGCTACGCGCCAAGCGAAAGAAACACGTAGTGAGAAAAAGCATCGAAGAGATTGGAAAGCTTGAGAACACCTACGGCTTTACCCAGACCTTGTACCGGTTGCGAAAAGGAGAACAGTATGATGGATAAGATGGAACTTCTTCCGGAAGATATTTCCGAATCCATGGAAATTCTTAAGGATAAGGAAGTGTATGTAACAGGAGGAGTCCTGTACGTAGTTGCCACCCCCATCGGCAGAATCGTGGATATTTCCGTCCGCGCCATCAAAGTACTGGAAGGCGTGGACCTGATTGCGGCAGAAGACACCCGCAGAAGCTATATTTTGCTGAATATCCTGGGAATCCGCAAAGAGGTCATCTCCAATCAAAAATTCAATGAGCACCGCAAAACCGAGCGGTTTTTGCAGGACTTGCGAGACGGCAAGAGCATTGCCATTATTTCCGACGCAGGCACGCCTTGCATCTCAGATCCCGGAAACGAGCTAATCAAACGCGCCCTCGAAGAAGGATTTCCCGTAGTGCCCATTCCCGGTGCTTGTGCCGCAGTCAGTGGAATTTCCGCTTCCGGCTTTGATCTGACCTCCTTTCTCTTTTGCGGATTTTTCCCCAAGGATAACACAGACCGCAAAAAGGAGCTGAATCGGTTGGAAAGCGGTGTGACTCGCACGTATATTTACTACGAATCACCAAAACGCATCTTGAAAACCATGGCTTTTTTGGCGGAAAAACTCCCTGATGCCCGTATCTGCCTTTGCAACGATCTGACCAAAACCCACGAGCGTTTTTATCGTGGCGCTGCACAAGAAGTACTTGGAGAGCTGGAAGCCAATCCCAATGCGGAAAAAGGCGAATTCACCCTGATTATCGAAATGCCCGAGGCAAAGGAAATAGAAGCGGAGGTCACAATTCCCTCCTCCCCCCACGCGGCGCTCATTGATGCAATGTTCGGCGGCGCCCAGACTCTGCGCGATGCCATTGAACAGGTCCTTGCAGATGAAAAAACTCCTTTCAAGAAAAATGAGTTAAAGGAAGCCGCCATCGCCATAAAATCCTTATTTGAAGTATAAAAAAAGATTGAAGCTTTTGCTTCAATCTTTTTTATTCCAAAGGATAAAGCTGAGGGAAATTCACGTGATACAACAAATAGATGGCATCATCCAAATCAACCACACCGTTTTTATCAAAATCGGCGTTTTGCTGAATCGGATACAACTGGTCGAAATTCACGTGATAAAGCAGATAGATGGCATCATCCAAATTGGTTCCTCCGATACCGTCAAAATCACCGGGAGCGCGCTCTTCGGGAGGAATCACCTCTTCAGATGGCTCTATGTGAATCGCAACGGTATAGTTTCTCACAGAACCGTTGGCAGCAGTACAAGTAATCGTCAACGTATTTAATCCTGCCGTAACGGGAACTTCACCTAAATCTCCGCTGACAGTTGCCGCTTTTCCCGCAGCAGTCGCCGATACACGGACAAAGGAAATATCATCTTCAATCTTCAATGTATAAGAAGTTGTTCCGTTATACAAACAGTCGTAAAAATCAAAGGTGGGAGTTAAGGAATAGCCTTCAACATTTAGGCTCTTCAAATAATTATTGGGGCTTCCTGCCGCAGCAGGCGCGGCACAAACAGAGGCAGGCATATTATTATACACAGGAATGGAGAAAGTAAAGCCTGTTTGAGTCATACCCAGAGAAGCGTACTTATTCTTTTGAATTCTGCCCTCACTACGAGCCGCGGCAACATTTGTCATATATTGATGCGCCGCAACACTGTTTTTATTGACCACATCATATTTCTGGAAATAAGGAGTATTCTGACCGCGGGCAATATAATTGTTTCCAATGAAACTGCCGCCCGCCATGATGGCTTTATAAGGAGTATCCCATCCTTTATTTTTGGCATAAATCATTCCGTCAGTGGCGCCGCCGTATGCGCCGATATTGAAGAAATTATAATATCCTTCATAGCCGGAATAAGTACCGAAAGCACAAGAATTGCCGCCCCAGCCGATTTCCTGAATGCAACGGGCAACCAGATGAAAAGCACTCACGTTTGCCGAAGTTGCCGCATCCAAAAAAGCACGGGCATAAGAAACGGTTTGTCCTTCGTTATTCAGGACACTCTTCCCAGCCATAAATGTGCCCAAAAGCATTTGTTCAATGGTTTCTTCCGTCTGAGTAGAAGAAAAAGAAAGAAGTTCAAACTGAAAAATATCAGTTTCATTGAGAAAATTGCGCGGGTCCATATAGTAAGCAACCATATCAGGATGCGCCTGATACCAATTGCTTCCCTCTCTGACAAAATATGTATCCGTTTCCCAATCATAAGAACCGGGTGCAGTAGAATAATGAGAAGTGACACCGTCGTTAATATAACTCCATCCAAGACGGTTCTCCAGGTTCTGCACCGCCGTCCAATCCAAATCGGTGTAAAAGGCTTCAAAACTCCAACCGGGATGAAGTCTGTGAAGCTCCTGCAAACTAGGTCTGTAATCCTCGGGAAAAGCGGCAAGCTGAGTATCAAAATTTGGATTTTCCATAGGAGGCACGTCGGGAGAAGCCGAAGGGAGAACCCGTACGTAATCGCTGCGCATATAGCCGATATATTCAGAATTCCCATAAATAAAAAAGATTTTATACCAAGGGATTGAACCGCCCCGCGCATCGGGAGCCGATTCCAAAACCGTAACTTGATGCCCCGAATCCAGCTGAATACCTATAGTGGAATAATTTGTGCCGGGGCCCGAACGCACATTTACATCATTGCCCGTAACTACCGCAGGACTCTCAGCAAAAACAGGGCAGAACAAAGATAACGCCACAAATAAAGAAAGAAAAAGAGTACACGTGCGAAGAACTGCCTTTTTCTTCATACGCATCACTCCTTTCAATTTTTTCAAAAAAGCATTGTGATTTTATCATAACTTTGCAAACAAGTCAAGAAACAACAAATGGAAAAGCGGTGGAAACTTTCCACCGCTTCATTTTTACTTATTTTTTTCCCTAACCTGTGCCTGAACCGAAATGGGAAGTCCCCACAGATTGATAAAGCCTTCTGCATCCTTCTGATTGTAAACCTCATCCTCATCAAAGGTTGCAATCTCCTCGGAGTACAAAGACCAATCACTCCATACGCCCGCTTTAATGATATTACCCTTGTACAGTTTCAAGCGAACCTTGCCGTCCATATGTTCCTGAGTCTTATCCACAAATGCGGTAAGCGCCTCGCGCAAGGGAGTATACCACTGACCGTTGTAAAGAAGCTCTGCAAAGGTAATGGAAAGCTCGTCCTTTTTATGCTTGGTCTGCTTATCCAGACAAATGGATTCCAGATAGTTATGAGCAAAGTACAAAATGGCTCCGCCGGGGGTCTCGTAAACGCCACGGCACTTCATACCAACCAGACGGTTCTCTACAATGTCAAGAAGGCCGATACCGTTCTTACCGCCAAGCTCATTGAGCTCCAGAATGATTTCCTTCGCACTCATCTTCATACCATTGAGCGCAACAGGCTTACCCTTTTCGTATTCCAATGTAATATAGGTGGGTTCATCAGGGGCTTGCAAGGGAGAAACGCCCATTTCAAGGAAACCTTCCTTCTCGTACAAGGGCTCGTTTCCGGTATCCTCCAGATCCAGACCCTCATGAGAAAGGTGCCACATATTCTTATCCTTGGAATAGTTGGTTTCACGGTTAATCTTTAAAGGGATATTATGCGCCTCGGCATAAGCAATTTCCTGTTCACGGCTCTTGATATCCCACTCACGCCAAGGAGCGATAATGGCAAGATTAGGAGCAAATGCCTTGATGGCAAGCTCAAAACGAACCTGGTCATTTCCCTTGCCTGTACAACCGTGGCAAATGGCATCCGCGCCTTCAGCAAGAGCAATCTCACAAAGACGCTTTGCAATAATGGGACGAGCAAGAGCGGTACCCATCATATACTCCTCGTACTTTGCACCTGCCTGAATGGTGGGGATAATCATTTCCTCGACGAATTCCTCGGTCAAATCCTCAACATAGCACTTGGAAGCACCGGTCTTAATTGCTTTTTCCTCCAAGCCCTCCAATTCGTCTGCCTGACCTACATTGCCGGAAACGGCAATAATTTCGGGATTGTTATAATTCTCTTTCAGCCACGGAATGATAATGGAAGTATCCAATCCGCCGGAATAAGCAAGAACAATCTTTTTGATATCACTTTTTTTCATCATCTAGTCCTCCTAAAGACACGCTTTTCATTACCTGGTTATCTTAGCACAAGCAACAACAAAATGCAAGTGTTTTTTTGAAAAAAATCCTGTTTTTTTAAAATAAAATACAATCTATTTTGAATATTGTATTATTATATTCTTTTTTTCTGTATTCTGTATGAGATTTTATTCATTTTGTTGTTTACAGCACTTTGTAACCCTCTTTTTCAACGGTTTCTTTTAAAAGCGCATCCGTTACATCCGCAGAAAGGTGCACGGTCACTTCCCCTTTTTCGTGACTCGCAATGACCTTATCCACACCATTTAACGCCTCCAAAGCTTTTTTCACATGAGCCTCGCAATGAGGACACATCATTCCTTCAACCCTTATGATTTTTTTCATTTTCTTCTCCTTTTCTTGTTTTGAATTCAGACGGTTTAACCGCAAAGCATTACTGACTACAAAAAGACTGGAGAAACTCATTGCCGCCGCTCCGAACATAGGTGTCAAACTCCATCCCCACAAAGGAACGAAAGCGCCCGCCGCCAAAGGAATTCCGATCAAATTATAGCAAAATGCCCAAAATAAATTTTCCTTGATATTGATGAGAGTTTTGCGGGAAAGTTGTATCAAAGCGGGAATATGAGAAAGTGAACTTCCCATCAGAACTACCTCCGCAGCATCCATTGCAATTTGCGTACCCGATCCTATGGCTACTCCCACGGATGCTGCTGTCAATGCGGGAGCATCGTTAATTCCATCCCCAACCATCATAACCTTACCGCTCTTCTCCAAGGTGCGGACCGCATCTTCTTTTCCTTCGGGCAAAATACCCGCCATTACCTGCGTAATACCCACTTGATGGGCAATACTTTCTGCAGTTTCCTTCCGATCGCCTGTAATCATCACAACGCGCAGACCCATTTTCAAAAGTTCGGCAACTGCTTTTTCGGAATCAGACTTAACGGTATCGGTAAAGGCCATCATTCCGCAATAGGTTTCTCCCATAGCAATGTGCAAAACAGTTTTACCCATTTGGGAAAGCGCATGGGCTTTTTCCTCTGCTTCCGACGGAATAGAGGTATCGGTTGCAATTAGCTCCGCTTTTCCCAAACGGATGATTTTGTCCTCTATTCTCCCCTCCACACCAAAACCTGCAAGGCTGCAAAGCCGGGTAACGGGAAGGGTCTCAACCCCTCTTTGTTTTCCATACGCCATCACCGCAAAAGCGATGGGGTGACCGCTTCCCTCCTCCAAAGAAACAGCAAGGGACAGCAAATTTTCCTCACTCACACCAAAAGCAATCACGTCGCTGACCTGCATTTTCCCTTCGGTGATAGTACCTGTTTTATCCAGAACAACGATTTTCGTTTTTCCCGCCTCCTCCAAAGAGGTTGCGGTTTTAAACAAGATACCTCGCCTTGCCGCAACACCGCTTCCCACCATAATGGCAACGGGGGTTGCAAGTCCCAATGCACAAGGACAAGAAACAACCAGCACCGCAATTGCATATGACAAAGCCTTTCCGAAATTTTCACCGACAGTTAGCCAAATGAAAAAGACAACCACGGAAATTGCAAGGATAATCGGCACAAATATACCCGAAACCCGATCAGCAAGACGTGCAATGGGAGCTTTGGAAGCGCCCGCGACAGTGACACGCTCAATCATTCGGGAAAGAATGGTTTCACCGCCCACTTTCTCTGAACGAATCAAAAGACTTCCATTCAGATTAACCGTTCCCGTATAAACTGCGTCACCCGAAATTTTATCCACGGGAACGCTTTCTCCTGTTAAAGAAGATTCGTCCACAGCACCCTGACCTTCTTCCACAACACCGTCCACGGGAAACAGGTCACCGGGAAGTACGCGAAGTAAATCTCCTGCCTTTACCTCTTCCATTGCTACGGTTTCTTCTCTTCCGTTACGAATCATTCTGGCGGTTTGGGGCGCCAATGCCTGCAAAGCGCGAATGGCAGAAGTTGTCTTCCCCTTACTTTTTTCCTCCAGAAGCTTTCCCACGGAAATTAAAACAAGAATCATTGCCGCCGATTCAAAATAAAGACCGTGAAAGCTGCCCTGAATCAAAACCACAACGCTATACAAAAAAGATACACCCGAGCCCATTGCCACCAGAGTATCCATATTGGGACTTTTATGAAGGACTGCGCGGAATCCACCGATAAAAAAACTGCGATGAATCAAAAGAATGGCAAAAGACAAAAGCATTTGAAAAATCCCTTGCATCGTGGGAGTAAATGCGGCAGGAAAGGAAATGCCAACCATATGGCCCATAGAAAGAATCATTAGAAAAACAAGCAATACCAAGGAGCACCAAAACATTATAGCACTTTTTTCTTTTTTCTGCTTTTTTTCTGTTTCACCAATTCCGTAGCCCGCCTTTACAACTGCGCGGCGCAAAGCATCCTCGTCAAAAGACCCTTCTACGGTCATGGAATTTGTCAAAAGACTAACAGTAACCTTCTCTACGCCATCTATTTTTTTCACCGATTGCTCCACGCGAATTGCACAAGCGGCGCAACTCATTCCGCTGACTGAATATTTTTTCATCACAACTCCTTAAAGAATTTGTTCCAATACGGTCTTCTGGGGAACAAGTCCCATTTTTTCATAGAACCGCATTGCACTCTCATTGCAAGACCAAACATTCAAAGTTAGATTATAGCAGCCACTTTTCCGCGCAAAGGCAAGAACGTACCTGTAGAGCGCTTTTCCTACGTGCTGACCGCGACAGGCTTCGTCCACGCAAAGATCATCCAAATAGAGAGTCTTAACGTCTTTGAGAATATGGCTTCCCTTCACCTCTGTTAAAATACAAAAGGCATAGCCGAGTACATTACCGTTTTCTACAGCAACAAAAACAGGAGTCCGGCTATTTTCCAGAATATCCATAATCTCCGTATCGTTATATTTTTTCACACCGCTGTAAAACAAATCAGGGCGTCCCTGATGATGTACTTCCAGCACCTGATATAAAAGAGAATTAATCCCATCGAGATCTTCTTTTTTTGCAAGCCGAATTTCCATATTGCCTCCTTTATATAAATACACGCACCTTCATACGGCCTCTGCCGCTTCGGGTCTTTTTTTCTTCACCGTCAAAATAAAATCTACCATAGCCTCGTACCGAAATCCGGCTTCCCGGAGGCAGCTCCTTTGCAGGATCGGTAATCATCTTACCGCGAATGGAAACCCTCTCATCCTCCACTATTTTTTTGGCTTCCGAGCGAGATAAATTCCAGACTGCGCCGATCACGGCGTCCACACGGCTTGATGCCGCCACCACAAAGCGCTCCTCCAAATTTACCCCTGACCCCTTCGGCAGAGCCTCACAATAAGTCACCTGCACCGAAGTATGGCGCACACGAGTCAAATTTTCTATCAGATTGTCTGCCATTTGTTTTAATACAAATTGATATCCTACGTTTTCAAAAATAAGCAGGTCGCCAAGCAATTCCCGCTTGATGCCCAAATTTAAAATTGCTCCGAGAAAATCACGATGCGTCAAGTTATCGGCAAATTTCTGCATTTTCGGTTCAATCTTCAACAGTACAACATCGCTTTCCCAAGGGTAGCCCATTTCTTCTTCCGAGCCGAAAACGGCAACGCATCGCTCCGCTTCCTCATACCCGCCGAAAAACTTAGGCTCCAGGGCTTCGGCGAGAAGTGAAGCCTCCCCTTCCGTAAGAAAAGCAGTTCGAGTATAAATTCCCCTAGCCACCGCGCGAGCAGAAAGCTCCTCGGCGCGTTTGATCAGTTCTTGCTCTTGGCTGGTCATACCTTCTCCTTTTGCTGTCTCAAATGACGACGAACACGGTTGATGTGTCTTTCAAAATCTCCTGTAGCAATCAATTCCTTGAGCACAAGCTGCTCGTAAAGAGGCACCGTGCAGGAATAAAAGCCCAATTTTTGTTCAAATTGCCGAAGTAACGACAAAGGTAAAACCATATATCCTACGCGAATGGAGGGAGATACGGTTTTAGAAAAAGAATTGACGTAAATCACATTTTCTCCTCCGCTCATAGCATACAAAGTATCCTCATGTCTATGAGAAAGGGTAAATTCCGATTCAAAATCATCCTCCACCAAAATTTTATTCCTCGACTTTGCCCAGCGCAGATATTCCCTCTTTTTGGAATCACTTGCCGTAACCCCGCTGGGGTAACTTCGATAAGGGGTGATGTGTAAAACATCTCCTGTGCAGACCTGAAGAAAAGCAGATTCAATACCCGATTTTCCCAAAGGCAGATGCTCACATTTTGCCCCCAAAGCACCGTACACACTACAAATCTTCTCATAGCTTGGGTCTTCCAAAGCATAAGTGCGCTCTGTGCCCAAAAGCTGAACAATCAGGCTGTACAAATATTCCGCACCGCTTCCCACTACAATCTGCTCGGGCGTGGTATTGATTCCACGGCTTCTGGCAAGATAACGACAAAGCTCACGGCGAAAGTCTTCGTCCCCTTTTCCGGGACATTTCTCAAGGAGCAGTTCTCCATACTCCGCAAGAACTCGGCGCATTGTTTTTGCCAAAGAAGAAAAAGGATAATGCAATTTTTCATGCGTTTCAGAAAAAACAGTACGCTCTCGAAAAACTGCTTCTTTCGGGTGAGAAAAGCCGTCCTCTTCACGGTAAGAAACAAAAAAACCGCTCCGTTGACGGGAACGAACATATCCCTCTTCACATAATAGCGCAAAAGCATGCTCAACGGTAACAAGACTAAGCCCCAATTCCTCCGCAAGAAGCCGCTTAGAAGGGAGCCTTGCCCCATAGGGAAAAAGCCCCGCGGAAATATCTTCTCTCAGCACTTCATAAAGCTGAACATAAACAGGTTTATGGGAATTTGCGTCAATTTTATACTTCATCTGGCCTTACCCGAATCTATTTTTTAAAATAATTTAAATACCAGTTTTATTATAATCCTCAGAGATTGAATCGTCAAGATTACTCTTGCAAATATGGGCAAAAACATTTCCTATCTGCCATTTTTCCCCGTCATACTTGAAACCCTTGAAAAAAAATGATATGCTAATACTTGTAATAAAAGAAAAGGAGTTTGTTCCATGAAATTTATGAATGAAGACTTTTTGTTGGAAACCCCTGCTGCTCGCAGGCTTTATCACGATTTTGCAGAGCATCAGCCCATCATCGACTATCATTGCCACATTTCTCCCAAGGAAGTCTATGAGGACCGCAAATTTGATAATATTACACAGGTTTGGCTGGGCGGCGACCATTACAAATGGAGATTGATCCGCACCAACGGAGTCCCCGAAGAAGAGGTTACAGGCTCCGCTTCCGACCGAATCAAATTCCAGCGTTTTGCTGAGGCTCTTCCTCTTGCTATCGGCAACCCGATGTACCATTGGACCCATCTGGAACTAAAGCGTTATTTTGGTGTAGATGTTCCCCTAACCGGCGACTCCGCCGAGGAAATCTGGAATATCTGCAACGAAAAATTAAAAACTCCCGCACTCTCTGTTCGTAACATTATCAAAAATTCCAATGTGAAAATGATTGGTACCACCGACGATCCTGCAGATGATCTTGCTTTCCACAAATTGATTGCCGAAGATAAGAATTTTGATACGCGCGTACTCCCCTCGTTCCGTCCCGATGCGGTTGTAAACATTGAAAAGCCTGCATTTCCCGATGCGGTTAACAAGCTTGCCGATGTTTGCGGATTTGCCATCTCGAATCCCGAAGATTTGAAAAAAGCTCTCACAAAGCGCTTGGATTACTTCTGCGCTCACGGTTGCAAGGCAAGTGATCACGGAATGGATGCGGTGGTTTATCGCCGCGGCACTCCGGATGAAATTCGCACCGCTTTTGAAAAGGCAATGGAACGAAAGCCTTTGACCGTAGAAGAAATTGAAATGTTCCGCACGGAAATGCTGCTTCATCTTGGTAGAGAGAATGCAAAACGCGGTGTGGTAATGCAGCTCCACTACGGAGTGCAGAGAAACACCAATACCAAGAAATTCCGGACCATCGGCGCAGACACCGGTTTTGATACCATTGCAGGCGGCGGTGACGGAATCGGTCTTGCCCGTTTTCTCGATGCTCTGGCACAGGACGACGCTCTCCCCAAGACCATTATCTATTCCCTTGACCCCAAGGATAACGAGTTGATCGACACCATCATCGGCTCCTTCCAAGGTCCCGAATGCCCCGGTAAAATCCAGCACGGTTCTGCTTGGTGGTTCTCCGATACCAAATCCGGTATGGAAAATCAAATGAAGAGTCTTGCAAATCTTTCCATTCTCGGCAACTTCGTAGGTATGCTCACCGACTCCAGAAGCTTCCTTTCCTATACCCGTCACGAATACTTCCGCAGAATTCTGTGTAACTTCTTGGGAAAACTGGTTGATAACGGAGAATATCCCGAGGATTACAAGATGCTGGGAAAGATCGTCAGCGGTATTTCCTACGAAAACGCAAAGCGTTACTTCCAGCTTTAATTTATTGACTTTTTTTCCTCCTTTGGGTATAATAGATATACTCAAAGGAGGATTTTTTATGGAAAATTATGACCTTTTCTATCCAAATATCCCCGTCCCTATGGAAGATAGCAAAGCACTCCATGCTATCGGCTACGGATTATATATTATTACGACCCGTGAAAATGGAAAGGATAGCGGACTTGTAGTCAACACCGTTTCTCAAGTCGGATCCAATCCTACGCTACTCGCGGTGGGGATTAACCGAGCCAATTATTCCTGCGGTGTTATTTCCCGCACGGGAAAAATGAATGTGAATGTGCTAACGGAAAGCGCTCCATTTGAAATTTTTCAGCGATTCGGTTTTCAAAGCGGAAAAGATACCGATAAAATGCAAGGTTTGATTTATTCAAGAAGCGAAAACAATCTTCCCTATTTACAGGAGCATACAAACGCCTTTTTCTCATTAAAGGTGCAAAACGCCGTTACCCTTCCCTCCCACACACTCTTCCTTTGCACGGTAGAGGAAAGCGCCTCCTTTGGTGGCGAAAAGAGCATGACCTATGCCTATTATCACGCTTCAGTCAAGCCGAAAAGTACCAAAAAAAGGGGATGGATTTGTAAAATCTGTGGATACGTTCATACCGACGAAAAGTTGCCTGCAGATTTCATTTGTCCCATTTGCAAGCATCCTGCAGAAGATTTTGAAAAGTTATAACAAAAAACTGACCCCCAGGGGGTCAGTTTTTTTGCTTTATATCAAATCTTTCAAATAATAGGCGCGCGTCCAAGCCTTTTTACCGTTAAAATCGGTGACACAGAGACGAAAGAAAGCCTTTTCTTTCCAATCTTCTGTAGTTTTCCTTTTCCATTTTCCAAGGTCAAATTCCGCTTGGGTCAAGGGTTGATTCTTCTCGCCGAATACTCGCTTGGCTTCCCTGCCGTGAGTCGCGTAAACGATATTTGATGCCTCAGAACAGGTGATACGCAAAATGTCCCCCTCCACTGTCAAAGAATGGATTTCAGGGCCTGTGGAGGCATATACATCTCCCTTTTCCATTGCCTTGACCACGCTTTCGTAAGTAAGCTCTTCCGCGCCAATCATCACCCAGCCACCACCAACCTCAAAGAGATGGTGAGAATCATCGGCTGCAACAGGGCAAAGGGCATTTCCCTCGCGAAGAAGCTCATGGTAGCACTGGCTCAAATCCTCCTCGTAGCCACCGCAATAAGAGCTATAATTAAATACCTCAACGCCCCAAAGACCCTTCAAACCCAGATAATCCCTTCCGTCTTGCAAAGACCAAACAGGATGATTATATACGGCAAAAAAGCCTTTTTCATTCGCCTTTTTTATGAGGCGGTTTACTTCCTCAAGACCATAGATATGCTCCTCGGGAACATCGAACACCAATTCATGCTCATGGCCCTCCATATACGGGCGCAGATTTGGGTGATAGTGCTGCCAACGATTTTCAGGGCTTTTGGCAATAAAATTGATATGATAGGTGCGAGAATTTATCTTCGGCACATTCTCATAAATCATCATTTCATAACCATTTAAGGTAAGAAAATTTTCATCGTTTAGTTCAGGATGGGGAAAACACATTTCATGATCGGTCAAAGAAAGAATCTGATACCCATGGCTCTTGTATGCTTCCTTCACGGAGATCGGGTCAACCTTGCCATCGCTAATCGTGGAATGGGTATGAAGGGCGGCCTTAAAATACTGTGTTCTCTTAGGCAAAAGATATTTCATATTCATTCTCCTTATTTTACAAAATATCGGGGATCAATAGGATTTTCGGTTTTGAGAGGATCGTCAGGCGCATTTTTGTAAATCATTTCCATTACCGCTTTCATTTTACGAGCGGATAGAAGTTGGGCAGGGGCATCCCCTACAAAGCCATCGTTACCGCATCTGTGATAGCGGAACGGAATATCAAACTTTACAAAACGCTCAGAAATATCATTGCTGTAATCCGTATAAAACAGGCGCAAAGAACGCTTAACAATTTCGCCGTTTTCCCTGCGGATGGTAACTTCTATCCCTTTTTCCTCCATACGGTTCGGGGTTTCCAGCATTTCATCTACAGTATGAAGATACGTATTACGATTATGAGCAACACCTACAAGCAAAACGAAACCATCCGCATCGTACAATTTTCCATAACAAGTTTCAGGAGCAGTAGGAGTTTCTGCAAAAGGCTCTCCTTTCGCAATTTCCAGCGCTTTGACACGGTCACCAAAAATGACCATAGAGTGGGTAGGACTTTCCGTGCGGTAGCCTCTGGGGTCCTCTGCCGCAACGGTAGAAAAATACCCGAGGCAATTGTCGGAACTGGCCATATCCAACGTAATTTCCTTCTCCAGATTGTGCCAGGTGTGAACAGGCACACAAAAAAGACCGCCCTGTGCAGTAAAGTATTCAATCAAAATATCCAGCAGCCCCTGTGCGCCCCCTTCTACCTTGCCCACAGAGCGAAGAGAAGAATGCATCAGCACCATTCGGTCACGAGGCGCCCGCATAGCGCGAAGCTGATAAAAAATCTCTTCTTTAGAATAGAGCTTCATCCATAACTCCTTGTTACCATAATTGAAAACGACAGATTCTTATGGGAATCTGTCGTTTCCTGGCAGGGATGGCGAGATTTGAACTCACGAGTGCCAGAGTCAAAGTCTGGTGCCTTAACCGCTTGGCTACATCCCTATATGACCGTATTATTATATAGTATGAACCATTTTTTGTCAACCGATTCTTGAAAAAAAGGAGATTTAAATGTTATCTTTCTACAGTTGACAAACAGATATGCTTATGATATAATCGCTCTGCTTGGGGGAGTAGCAGACGGCTAGCCGTAACAAGTCAACATATTGGTCACCGGCCTGGCTTGTTTTCGATTGCGAGACTCATGCATAGAATTACTATGCGTGGAGTCTTTCTTTTTTTGCCCTCAAAGAAGGAGTACCAATATGTGGAATTTAGTTCTTTTAAGTTTTGGCGAAGGCATCGGCCTTGCTATGGATGCTTTTTCCGTGTCCTTGGCAAACGGCTTAGCCGAACCCAATATGAAGCTTGGTAAGGCGGCAAAAATCGCATTAATCTTTGCACTGTTTCAAGGCTTTATGCCCCTGACGGGATGGTTTTTGGTGCATAGTTTCGTAGAAATTTTTCAGGCCTTTAAGCCTTTCATCCCGTACATCGCCCTGGGCCTACTTGCTTTTATTGGCGGCAAAA
This sequence comes from Eubacteriales bacterium, assembly GCA_045597125.1. Lineage (GTDB taxonomy): Bacteria > Bacillota > Clostridia > Oscillospirales > SIG627 > RGIG5579. The sequence goes on from JAZODR010000001.1 coordinate 39,929, forward strand.
TGCTCTGGGAGGGACTGCACCCCTGCCAAGAGAACGATACTTGTTGCATCGAAAAGAAAAAAATCGGACTGCACACACTACTTGTTCAAGGAGTAGCAACCTCCATCGACGCCCTTTCCGTTGGATTCACCATTTCCCAGTACAATGCAATCGAGGCTCTGCTTTCCGCTTTCATCATTGCTTCCATCACCTTTATAATCTGCCTTGGCGGTGTACTGATTGGTCAAAAATTCGGTACCAAGCTTTCAAACAAAGCCGCTGTTCTGGGCGGTGTCATCCTCATTGGCATCGGCTTATTAATCTTTATAAAATCTTTTTTCGAGTAAAACAAAAACCCCGAAACCATTTTGGTTTCGGGGGTTTTGAAATAAATGATTATCTCTTGGAGTTTTCGGTGTACCGTTTATATCTTGTAATATCGTTGAAAATCGTTTGTATTGTGCGGTTTTGTTTTGCCAAAATTGAATATCGTTGCAGAAAGTTTATGTTGTTTCATAAAATGTTGCACCAAATTTGCACCAAGATTTTTACACCAAAGAATGTTATTCGGCCATTTTTAATACATCGTGAATTGCTTTGATTATTACTAAACCATAGTCAATAAGAAATGACTTTTGTTCATCAGAATAGGATGCCCGTTCCTGAATGGACTCGTCAGATGAGTGTCTAAAACATTGAAGCTTATGCCGATACCCCTTAACTGTTTCCTCGTTGATATAATCAAAACATACCAACGAATAATCTATGGTAAGGAACTTGCCGTCTTTTTTCAACATGTTTTCAATAAGGTTGGCTATCTCGGCAAGTTTCTCATCTGTACTCATATTGTTGAATGCTGATTGACGATTGGATATTTCAATAAACTTTTGATTAATAGAATCAGTTATTTCAATATGGTTAGATTTGAGTTCAAAAGTAAGACTGGCTACAAATGTTCTTCGGGTAGCATAGCGAACGGTGCCGTTATCATCGCCGCCTTGAGCGATGATTCTGTTCCGTATATCTCCATAAGTAAATTCACCAGGTTCTACAGGTGGTCTTGCTAACAACCGAGGAAACTCCTTTATTTCATAGCCAACCTTATGCAGATAATATGTTATAAGGTAAAACCAACACTTTTTCTCACTATCAAAGGCAACTTCGGGTTGGCATAATTCTCTAAACTTCAATATTGCTTCTTCAACATCAAATATCTCAAAATCAAAATCGTTTACTTCTTCGTACCCTGTAAATATATTGTATACTTTGTTGACATCTTTTACAGATTCCATGAAACGATAATGGTATTCTTCAGTTTTAATGTTTTGGAAGTAAAAGTCCCTTAAATCCATATAAACACCTCTTGAACAACATAAAGTTTCTAAATTCATCATAATTATACCATATATATCCACAAAAATAAATAGAACGGTGTAACAATTTACACCGTTCTATTATGTTTATATGAGGTCATCTTCAAGACACTTTGCTATTCTCACCTTGTATTCCTCAAAGATATGGGAATAAATATCTCCCGTTACTGCAATATTGCAATGGCCTAAATGCTCGGAAACCGCTTTAACATCAATGCCGTTATTTATCATAAGACTTGCATTGCTATGACGTAGACCGTGCACACTGATAATAGGCAAATCGTTATTTGCGAGGATTTTTTTGAGTTCCTTGTTCACATACGACCTGTCATAGTAATTACCAATTACAGAGGTAAATACAATGTCGGGATGAGTCCAATTATCGCCTACAATCTCCTTTAACTTGTCTTGCTCCCGTTTATGCCTTAACAGCAATTCTTTTGTATATGTGCCGAGTTTTAGTGTTCTACAACTTGTTTCTGTTTTAGGTGCCGCCAAAAACCATTTATCATCGGCAAAACACAATGTGTTTTCTATTGTTATTGTATTGTTTTCAAAATCAATGTTCCACCACCGCAAGGCTAAGCACTCACCGATTCTCAATCCTGTAAATAAAAGAAATTGAATAATTGTGTTAAAGGTACTGTATTCACTTGTCAATTCCATTAGTTTTTGACATTGTTGCTTGTTTAGATACTTAACCTTTTTGTTGTTAACAGTATCTTCTTTGCACAATGCTCCAACACACGGATTCTCTTTTATGTACTTTTGATTGACACCAAATGTAAACACACTTGACATAACGGTTCTTAATTTACGGGTGGTTTCGGGAGCCTTATCAAGTCCCAAAAAGAAGTCTGTTAGTGCTTGTGTGCTAATGTCTTTTATCTTTTTATTCGCAAACACGGGCAACATATGAACTTCTAAATCCCGTCTATAATTATATGCAGTTACGGGCTTTAATTTGTTTGCTGCATACTGTTTAAGGTATATTTCCACCAATTCCTTAAACCGCATATGCTCTTTATGGTCTTGTGAGTTTTTGCACTTGTTAGCAAATGCTATGTATGCGGTCATAACAAGTTTTTCTGCCTTTGTTGTCGGTGTGCCCTCTGGCACCTTAAAAGTCATTGTGTGACGGACATTCTTGCCGTTGCCGTCAAAACCACTTGAAACTGTAAAACGATAGGTATTCGGACCTCGTTGTACTACACCTTTAATATTCATATTTTACTTCCTTTCTCAACTAACGTTTCCTAAATTGGATAGTTGCTGACACATTAAATCAAAGTTTATAAATGCTTTCTTGCCCGAATACACAGCAGGGAGTTTATTTTCCCGTAGCATATTCCGTATTGCACTTTCGGGCAAGATTCCCGTTGCTGCCACTTGGCGAACGGTCATCATTCGTGGTAAGTGAGGAGTATTGTTTTTGTTTGCCATATTACTCATCCTTTCCCACTTCATCGTTGACGAAATCAAATGTGAGTTGCTCATACTCGTCAAAATCGGGTTGAACCTCATTATCATCAACAATATGTGACTCTTCCTTAAATTCTTTCGGTGCAAGAGATATGCCAACTGCTTTGTATGACTTCTTGCCGTCAAAATATCTCACTTCTGCGAAAATTGTAACAAAGCGACCTTTTGTGTGTTCGGTCAATTTTTTGAAATTGATACCGATATCATTTTCAAAACACATAACCGAAACGAGTGGAGCATCTTTGCCCCGTATGTTCGAGTTGGCAAGGAATGAAACGGAATTATAACTTCCTCTGTCCGTTACCGAACGAACATAATCCTGAAACATAACAAAATCTTTTTCTGTGCCTGTATTAAGGCGAATTGGGTTGTACATATACAACACACTCCTTTGGTAGAATTTTTTCGTGGGGAAACAAACAGACAAAGAAAAAGGCAGAATACACCGAGGGTATTTCCTCGGTGCATTCCGCCTTCATATATTAAATTCCACCAAATAAAAATTAAATAAATACCTAAAGAAAATCTATGTGTAAGTCACCCTACAATATAAAGTCTAACTATAGATTTTTATTTGTCAAGAAATTCGCAGAAAAATTTTTATGATTTTGCACCGAGATAGATTTGTATGATATCAGACCTATTTCCCGACCCGTGCGAAAGTCGGATACAACAGTCGCTTTTTGCCGTTTTATCGGCTTTATCGGGCGAAAAACCTAACTCAATATAGTGTTGATATTGCTTGTTGTAATAGGTTTGTATTGCCGCCTTACGTATTGAATGATTACCACTTTTCAAGACCGTCTTTGTGCCGATAGTCTTTGCTTGTGGTGTTATGATTGAAAGGGCGGCAAGTTTCCTGTTTAACCAACGATTAGCAGAATTGGGTTTGATGTTGCCGAACAAGGACTCATTTTCACCTTTGTCAGATGTGAGCAAACGGCAGAAAGAATAAAACTCCTTGTCGGTGACCTCAATTAAATTTTGGCGGCCACCCTTATCCTTTTCAAGCAACACACTAACCGTTTGTCCGTCATCGCCAAAGGTGATGTGCCTTGCCTGCAACGTAGATACTTGATTTACACGGCAGCAGGTGTAAGACGAGAAAATGAAGAAATTGCTTGAATGACAAGGTTTGCCAATAGAGTCTTTGACCCTTTGCACCTCATCAGGTGTCAAGGCAAATTCTCTTGGACTTGTCCTGTCGGGGATAAGTTCTGCATTGACCTTTGTTTCAAAGTTGGTATGCACCCCGAAGTGATGATTAATAACCCGTGACAATTTCATTAAATTGCTTTTGTAGGTTTCAATGGTACTATATGAACATCCGTCTTTTGCTTTACTGTCAAGCCACTCTTGACAGTGTGACGGGCGAATCTGTCGCACCTTGTCAATGTCGGGGTAATGCTCTTTGAGGTATTCGCAGAGGTTGTGTGCCGTGTCAAGTAGGTTTGACTTGGCAGAGAAACTGCACACTCTCCAACCTTGGTCTGCTTGACTGTTTTGGTGTTTTGCAGAATGCTTATCATACCGATATGAGAAACACCCCTCTATTGCAGTCATGCTCTGCACAAAAAGCGAGCGTTGTTTTTTTGACATTCCCTGTCACTCCTTTCTTAAATGTTGTCTGTCGGCATTGTCGGTTTGTTGTCACAAACCGTTAATGCCAACAGAGATACTGCTATTTTTTGTTCAGATGAAGACAAGGGACACCCCTTGCCAAATGTATAGTGGTGCAATTTCCACCATACCAAAGGTCACCGCATTGGTGACAAGTCAACCAACCCTACATAGCGCTCGGATTGAGATTGACGGCACACCATTTTTTGTTTGGACATTTCCATTCACTTCAAAATGGTGCTACGGGTTTGACCTTATCAGGTCAAATGTTTCTTTTGTAATTCCACCTTCAAATGATTTTCTTATGTGTGTATTTGTTTTTATTCCTCCTTCTTAAATTTAAAAGTAACATGTAAACAATATTTAGTTTTGTTTTTTATTTCAAGTAATCTTCTTATAATGCTAAAAACAATCAAAAGGATTCTTTATTCTTTTAACAATCTTCATAACCCTAATCACTCTATGTTTAAGACAAAGACTCATAATGCTTATATAATCATGATTAATAAGAGTCTTATATAAAGAAAAAGAGTCATAATGATTCTATTAAGAATCGTTATGACTCAAGAAGATTGCATAATTTTGTGAAAACCGTTGATAAATGAAAGCCTTTGTGTTATACTGTAAGAGCTACACATCTGAATATGCACAAGTTAGGGAATACTATTTGGTAAAAATGTATTCTCTCTTCCTGACTTTGTGCAGATGTGTAGCAACATTGAGGGAAGCATTTTTCGGTGCGCCCTTCGGGGCGCACTTTTTTATTAAACAGGGGGTTCACGAATGGAAGAA
>JAZODR010000002.1:0-5627 GCA_045597125.1 Eubacteriales bacterium
AAGATCTCCTTTGACGGACTCGGACACCACGATTGGCTGAGAATTCGAAAAGGAGCTGAGGAAGACGCGCTTCGTGCCATCAAGCTCTGCGTTGACAACGGTTTTCGCGTAAAGGTACAGACCAACGTACACAGACGGAATATCGGTTCTATGCTCCCCACCGCCAAGCTGCTTGACGAAATGGGTGTGTATGAAATGCGTATCATTCGCACGACCGAGGTTCCGAGATGGAATGAGAATGCCAAAGGCGCGACTCTGGAGCTTGAGGAATACTACGACCGTATGCTTGCATTTGCAGAGGCGTATATTGCGGACAAGCATCAAATGAATATCGACATTTGGCAGTTTATGTCGATATTCCCGAACAGCCGCTCCTACCGAATGCGCCCGATAGAATGCGGTATCGGTGAGTACCGTGATTCGATTCCCGTGTGTCGCGGTAATCGCGGTATGATCGCGGTTGCGGCGAACGGCAACGTATATCCCTGTATGCAGTTATCGGGGACATACGATGCGCGGAATCAATATCTTGGTAATGTGAAAGCAGACGGGTTGACTCCCCTTTTGCAATGCGGCCGGTATCTTGCCGAAGTATGTACGACTGTCGGTGAGCTCGCTTGTGCAAACGAAAAATGCGGAGGCTGCAAGTATTTCAAGTATTGCGTAGGCGGTTGCCGGGCAATCGCATATGCTCTCACGGGGGACAAAATGGGAGCAGATCCCGCAAAATGTCTCTTTTTCAACAACGGTTATTACGAAAAAATCATTGAAGTTATGGCGGGGTGGCATAACCGCGCCCCGATGGAGAAATGAACATGGAAAGAATGTTATCACGGCTTTTTGATTATCAGCGCTTTGCAAACAACAAAAGAATAGCGGATATGATCGCGGATACGGAAAGCCGTTATAACGCCGCTCCGCTTTCGGATGATATGCTGGAGCTTGTCAGCGCGGCGGGAGAAGCCGACGACCAAAGCAAGCTCAAAAAAGACGGTGACACGGACGATGAGTAGTGTTACGAATATAGACCAAGATAAAGTATATCTTGATTATAAGGACAAAGTAACCGCCTACGTAAGAGGTAAGCTCGCAAACGAGCACGACGTAGAGGATACCGTTTCCACGGTGTTTTTGAAGGTCTATCAAAGGATCGACAGCTTCGATCCTTCAAAAGCGTCATTATCTACGTGGATCTACACGATTACGAGAAACACGGTTATTGATTATTTTAAGAAGAGAAAAATACATATCGAATTTTCGGACGAAATCGGGATAGATATGCTTCCCGATGATTCGCTTGTAAACGACGAGCTTCTTGATTGTCTTGCGGATACTCTTGAATTGCTCTCCGAACGGGAGAGGGATTTGATCATCCTGCATTACTACAAGGGCTTTACGCTCAAGCGGATTGCCGAAATGATGGGTATGTCTTACATAAATGCAAAGATTGTTCACGCAAAAGCACTGGCTTTTATGCGAAACAATATGGTTAGAATTTTATGATTGATATCGGGGAGAGAGCCGTATGAAAAAGATATTAGCTCTTGTATTGATCGCCGTTATGGGATTATCCGTCCTAACGGGCTGCGGTGTAAATCAAGACGCCAAAACCATATACATTTTAGGACCTACGCCCGATCATGGGTGGACTGCTCAGGCGGGAGCGTATGCCGAACAAAAAGCAACCGAGATCAACGCTGCGGGAAAGTATAAGGCAGTTTATATGCCAGCGTCTACGGGCGAGGAGCAGGTCGATCTGGTTCAAATGATCATAGCGAATGGCGACGCTGCCGGTGTCGTCTTCTTCGCGTTGGAGGACTCTGCAAAAGCCGGACAGGAAGCCTTAATCGTAAATAACATTCCGTTTATATCGTTTGACCGAATCATTGAAGGTCCCGACAAATATGCTATTTTGAATGCCTCGGGTGACAATTGGCAGTGCGGAGCCGGAATTGCATATTGGCTCCAGCAAAAAGGAATGCTCCCCGGAGATACGATGATTACGCTGATCGGTGATAACGGTACGGTCTGCACGCGCCGTCAGGAAGGCTTTGAACAATTCTTAAAGGGCGAGCTGTCATATTATGATGAGCATACGAAGCAGACTTATCAGACGAATAAGATTTGGTCTCAAGCGGAAATAGACGCATTGTGCGCCGATTACAAGGTCGTTTGTAATTGGAGCGCGGACGGTGCCTACGACTATTTGGAGCAAAAGCTGACTGATATTACGGCTGATGCGAAAAGTAACGGCGGTAAGCTGTTTATCTATTCGATGGATGATGAAATGACGTTTGGCGTTATGCGGTTGCTCGAAGGCAATTCGCTGTCCGACGCTACGAAGAACGATCTTGCCAATATGGACGTTTATATCTCCGCAATCGGAGGTATGCAGGAATTATACGACGTGATAAGCGGAGCATCCTCGCAATCCGCTATTGCCACCACATATTTTGATGATATGATGTCCGTCTATTTCTCTCCGAAGATGATGATGAACGTCGTTGGATATATGGTGGATTATCTTGACGGCAACTGGACTTATGAAGTCGGCAGCGGCAAGTATGAGCCCGTATGGATCGTAGTTAAGAACAACGTGAGCCAATACGAAGGATTTACGGGACACGCTAAGTAAGAGGACAAAAGCGTAAAAACTGATGTTAGGAGATTGTTGCATGAGTAATCTGTTACATATGCAAGGTATATATAAGTCTTTCGGCGGAGTCAATGCTCTGACAGATGCACATCTTGATGTTGAACGTGGAGAAATTCACGCCCTACTCGGTGAAAACGGCGCGGGAAAATCAACCTTGATGAATATCTTAACGGGAGTTATTCATGCCGACAAAGGCAAAATTGAATTTGACGAAAAAAGCTACGTTCTTCCGTCTATACGGCAAATGCAGGCGGCAGGGATTGCCTTCGTTCATCAGGAGCTCAGTGTAATCAATGATCTTCTGGTATATGAAAACGTTTTTCTCAACCGTGAAATAAAGAATTGCTTTGGCGTGTTAAAAAAGACGCAAATGATTGAGGAAACCAAAGAACTGTTTTCAAGTCTCGGTATTGATATCGATCCTGTTGAATTGGTATCCTCACTGAAGCCGGGAGAAAAACAGCTTTTGGAGATTTGCCGAGCACTTCACCAAAATGCCAAGCTGTTAATATTGGACGAGCCGACCACGACCTTGAATAATGAGGAAATCAAACGACTGTTTGAAATTTTGAAAAAGAAAAGAAACGAAGGAATATCTTTTATTTTCATTTCTCATAAAATGCCCGAAATCTTTGAAATTGCAGATCGATATACCGTATTCAGAAACGGAGAGTTCGTTTCATGCGGTAATATTCGTGATACCGATGCGAGATCCATTACATCGGATATGATAGGTCGCGAGTATGCAGATGAGGACGTTTATCAGCCTCGCCCACTGGGAGACGTTGTTGTAAAAATAAGCAAGCTTACGGGAAACGGATTTCAAAACGTGGATTTGTCGATTCGTAGGGGCGAGATCGTTGCGCTGACCGGACTTGCAGGCAGCGGAGCAAGTGAAGTGTTGCAAACAATGTTCGGAGCAATTCCGATTCATAGTGGTACGGTCGAGATTCACGGAAAAGCGGTAAGCGGCAGCATTAAGCGCTTTATGAAAAACAAAGTTGCTATGCTCCCCTCAGACCGAAAGGAAAACTCTGTGATTGCCGATATGACGATTCTTGAGAACTGTCAGATCGCCGAGCATACCCTCTCTTTCCCCAAAAACATTATCAATACCAAGCGCGAAAGAAATAAGTTTGATATATTAAAGAAAATGCTTCGTATAAAATCCGATTCACCCGAAGCATCCATAACCTCGTTAAGCGGAGGCAATCAGCAAAAGGTATTCCTTGCAAGATGGCTTAACACGGAGGCTGATATTTTGATTTTCGACAATCCGACGCAAGGTGTTGACGTTGGAGCAAAGGCGGAAATATATCAGTTGATTCTCGGATTTGCCAAGGAAGGAAAAACCGTTATACTAAATTCCTTGGAGATACCGGAAATACAAAAGGTTTCGGATCGCTGCGTGGTGTTTTACGACGGAGGCATAGCGAAAATCTTTTCTCATAATGAAATCAACGAGCGTGACGTGATGATGTATTCGACCGGCGCTGCTACGAAAGAAACCTGCGAGGTGTGATATGAATAATACAAAGAAATTAACGTTCAATTCAGTATTGAAAAAAGCAACGACCTGCTGTGGCAAATATAGCTACGCATTCGTGTTTGGATTGATTCTGATCGTTTATGCTATAACCATCAATGCGAACGGAAACCAATTCAATCCCGGTCATATTTCCGCAATTTTATCCAGTCAAAACTCGGTTGTTGTCGGTACGATGGCAATCGGTATGGCGTTGGTGATTATCACAGGTCAAATCGATTTGTCCCTCGGTTCCTCTTTGGTGCTTTGCTCCGGTATCACGATTATGACCTACAATGCGACGGGTGGAAACGTATTTTTGATGTTCCTTGCCGCATTGGGCTCCGGTCTTGTGTGTGGACTCATCAACGGTGTGCTTGTCGGATATGCAAAAATGCCGTCTTTCATCGTAACGCTCGGCACGATGCTGATCTATCGTTCGCTGACGTTATCGGCAGTACGTGAAATTGATTCCACGCTCAGCGGCTCATCCTCAAGCCTGTTTGCAATGATTGACGATATGCCGAGCTATGAATTTATCCGATTGAAATTCGGAACGGGAGGGCTTCGCCTCGGCACGTTCCAGATCCCGTACATATTCTTCCTATTTATAGCCGTGACCGTGTTGTTTATCTTTGTGATGTCATATACGAAGTACGGCAAAAGCGTTTATGCCGTTGGAAGTAACGAAAAGGCAGCAAGACTTGCGGGAATTAACGTAAGCGGCGTTAAAGTATCTGTTTTCGTTATAGCAGGACTTTTGGTTGGTATTGCAAGCTTCATTCAAGCGTGCAAGATCGGCAGCGTTACTCCCGCATCCTCCGGTACCTCATATGAGATGTATGCAATTGCTGCGGTCGTTTTGGGCGGAGTCAATATGGCAGGAGGACGAGGAAAAATATTGGGTGTCTTTTTTGGCGCATTATCCTATACGGCGATCAATTTCATCATCGTGAGCATTCCTTCGTTGAGTCCGGATATGCAGAACACCTTCCAAGGACTGGTTCTTATCGTAGTAATTCTTATTCAAACGTTGAGCCCGATCGTGAAAGAAAAAATAACGCTTTATCGCAAAAGAAAGACGCAAAAATAAATAGAATCGAAAGGAACTTTGTATGAGCTGATTTTTGCTATACATAGATACCAGACCGAACAATGACGAAATATGAATTGAATCTCACAAATATTGATGAGGCAAGTAAAACCGTTACCGATTTTCTATCAAATGAAAAGGTTGCTTCAAAAGAAGTACAGCGGATACGCCTCTCCGTAGAGGAAATACTGTTGAAGTATTTGGACTCACTAAATAGCGGTACAAGCTTTGAGATTGTCACTGCTAAGCGTTTTCGCACACTGAAAATTGAGCTTGTGATAGCAGGAGACAGTATAGATCCGTTTGCTGACGACGATGGCGGCGGTACTATCTTGAATAATCTTCTTTCCAAT
>JAZODR010000003.1:0-39775 GCA_045597125.1 Eubacteriales bacterium
GCCATCACGGAGATCTTTTCCCCCTCAAAGCGGCCGGTATATCCCTGAATCCCGCGCACGTTGTTCACGAGGCGGGGATTATCCAGAAAAGTTTCCGCGATGAATTTTGCTCTCAGAGGATCGCCCGGCATCAGCACGGTCTTTGCGAAATCAGCGGGAGTGCAGTTAATATGCGGAGTCGGGTACTTCATTTGATTTCTCCTTTTCGTCTTTAACGATTTTCACGATGCGGCTGGTACCCAGGCGATCCGCGCCCAAAGCGAGAAATGCCTCGGCATCCTCAAGGCTTTTGATGCCTCCCGCCGCCTTGATCAAAAGTGGCTTTTTCACGTGTTTGGCAAGCAGCGCCACGTCTTCCCGCGTAGCTCCGCCGGTGGAAAAGCCCGTACTGGTCTTAATATAGTCTGCCCCGGATTCCCCAACGATGCGGCACATGGCAATCTTTTCCTCGTCGGTCAAAAGGCACGTCTCTACGATGACCTTGAGGACCTTCCCTTCCGTGGCTTTCCGAACGGCGGCAATCTCCGCAGCGACCTCATCGGTGCATCCGTCTTTCAGATACCCGACGTTGATCACCATATCGATCTCGTCGGCGCCGTCTTCGACAGCGCGTGCCGCTTCAAAGGCCTTGACCTCGGCGGTGCTGTAGCCGTTGGGAAAACCGATCACGGTACAAACGGGAATCTTGCCCGCAAGACAGCTTTTCGCAAAGGAAACGTAAGAGGGGGGGATACAAACGGATGCCGTGCCGTAGGTCAGCGCATCCTCGCAGATGGCGCGGATCTCCGCCCGGGTCGCCGTCCGGGACAGCAGGGTATGATCCACGTGGGACAGGATCTCTTCTTTCGTCATAGAACGCCTCCGATGAATTTCATTTTACGGTATTATTATAGCACCGCCGCATCCGTTTCGCAAGAAAAAACGGGATTTCTTTTCGTGCTTTTGCACAAAATCCCGATGAAAATCGTCAAAAATTGATGAAATAGCCTTTTTTCAAGCGGGTATCTTGACAAAAATAAGCGTTGCGTATATAATTACAAGGATAAATTTTATCAACACAAAAGACTTCAGGAGTTGAGAAAAAATGATTTTAAAGAGCGTAAAACAAGGCGAAACCAATCAATCCATTCTGGAAATCCAAATCCCCAAAGCTGAATTTGAAGCTCAGGTGAACAAGGTCTTCAAAAAGCAGGCAAGTAAAATTTCCGTACCCGGTTTCCGCAAGGGCAAGGCTCCCCGCGCCATTGTTGAAAAAATGTACGGTAAGGGCATTTTCTATGAAGATGCACTGAACGAGCTTCTTCCCGCCGTTTTGGAAGACGCAGTAAAAGAAGCAGCAATCGACGTTGTCAGCCAGCCCGAATTGGAGCTTGGAGATATTGATGATAACGGCGTTGCATTGACTGCAAAGTACTATACGAAGCCCGAAATTACCGTAAAGAACTACAAGGGCATTAAAGTTGAAAAGAACGTGAAAAAGGCAGCCAAGGCTGAAGTTGATGCCGAGCTGGAAAGAGTTCGTCAGAGAAACTCCAGAACCATCGAGATTACCGACAGAGCTGCTGCCATGGACGATATCGCTATTATTGATTACGAAGGCTTCGTCGGCGACAAGGCTTTTGAAGGCGGCAAGGGTGAAGCGCACAAACTGAAGCTGGGCAGCGGTCAATTTATCCCCGGTTTTGAAGAGCAGATCGTAGGCCACAAGATCGGCGAGAACTTTGACGTAACCGTTACCTTCCCCGAAGACTACCATGCAGAAGAGTTGAAGGGCAAAGAAGCTGTATTCAAGGTAGTTCTTAACGGCATTGAAAATGTAGAACTTCCCGAGCTGGACGATGAATTTGCAAAAGATGTTTCCGATTTTGATACTTTGGCTGAATATAAGAAAGACATCAAGGCTACAATAGAAAAGAAACATGCGGAAGAAGCTGAGCATGCAGTAGAAGAACAGCTTTTGACCGCTCTCATCGAAAACATTCAGGGAGAAATCCCCGCTTGTATGTTTGCCAATGAAGCCGAGAATATGTTCCAGGATTACGGCAACCGTCTCATGCAGCAGGGTCTTTCTATGGAAATGTACCTGCAGTATACCGGTATGACCCGCGAAAAGATGTTGGAAGAGTTCCGTCCTCAGGCTGAACGTCAGGTAAAAGCTACTTTGGCTCTGGAAGCCATTGCCAAGGCTGAGAATTTTGAATTGACTGCCGATGAAATCGAGGCTGAATATGCAAGAATCGCCGAATCATACAAGATTGAAACGGAGAAGGCAAAAGAATTCATCCCCGAAGAAGTCATTAAAAAGGATGTTTCTGCTCGCAAGGCAGTAGAACTCATCAAGGCTGAGGCCGTAATTGAGGAAAAAGCTCCCGCAAAGAAGGCTCCCGCAAAAAAAGCCGAGCCAAAAGAAGGCGAGAAGAAGCCTGCTGCAAAAAAGCCTGCAGCAAAGAAGGCTGAACCCAAAAAAGACGGCGAAAAGAAACCCGCTGCAAAAAAACCTGCAGCAAAGAAGACTGCAGAAAAATAAAAATCCAAAACGGGAGGTTTTGACATATGGCATTGGTACCAATGGTGGTTGAACAGACCGGTCATTCCGAGAGAAGCTATGACATTTATTCCCGACTCCTCAATGACAGAGTAGTCTTTCTCTGTGACGAGGTGAACGATGCCACAGCAAGTCTTGTGGTTGCTCAGCTTCTTTATCTGGAAGCTCAGGACCCCGAAAAAGATATTCACCTTTATATCAATTCCCCCGGTGGTTCCGTATCTGCCGGAATGGCAATCTATGATACCATGAATTACATCAAATGCGACGTATCCACCATCTGTATCGGTATGGCGGCAAGTATGGGTGCCTTCCTTCTGTCCTCCGGGGCAAAAGGAAAGCGTTTTGCACTTCCCCACAGCGAAATTATGATTCATCAGCCTTTGGGCGGTATGAAGGGACAGGCAAGTGACATCAAGATTCATTCCGACCACATTCTCAGGACCCGTGATACCCTGAACAGAATTCTGTCAGCAAACACAGGAAAGGATATCTCTCAAATCGAGAAGGATACCGACCGCGATAACTACCTCACGGCTCAAGATGCGCTGGAATACGGATTGATTGATAAGGTTATCGAAAAGAGAGCATAACGTACGCTTTCGCCAAAAACACACAAAGTCGGGTAAGTTTTGGCTTGCCCGACTTTATTATATCAAAAATCAATAAACGGAGTTTATATGGCAAATCAAAAAAACGCGCCTACCTGTTCTTTTTGTTCCAGAACGCAAGAACAAGCCGGACTTCTTATCCCGGGCCCTAAGGGTGTCTATATTTGTGATTCCTGTGCCACCCTTTGCTACGACCTTGTAATGGAGTATCTGGGAGAGGAAAAAAACGAAGCGAATTCCGAAAAGCAGTTTCGTCTGGACTACCTTCCCCGTCCCTCCGAAATCAAGGCAAAGCTGGATGAATACGTAGTTGGTCAAGATGAGGCAAAGAAGGCTCTTTGCGTTGCGGTTTATAACCACTACAAACGCTTAATGCAACAAGATACCGACGGGGTTGAGATTCAAAAGAGCAACGTTTTACTCATTGGTGCAACCGGTTGCGGAAAGACCTATCTTGCACAAACTCTGGCAAAAACTTTGCAAGTTCCCTTTGCCATTGCTGATGCTACCACCTTAACGGAAGCAGGTTACGTAGGCGAAGACGTAGAAAACATTCTGCTCCGTTTGATTCAAGCGGCAGACTTCGATGTAGAAAAGGCGCAGAAGGGCATTATCTATATTGATGAAATTGATAAAATTGCAAGAAAAAGCGAAAACCGCTCCATTACCCGCGATGTTTCCGGAGAAGGTGTTCAGCAGGCTCTTTTAAAGATTCTGGAAGGAACGGTAGCAAACGTGCCTCCCCAGGGCGGCAGAAAACACCCCAATCAGGAATTTATCAAAATCGACACCAAAAATATTCTCTTTATCTGTGGCGGCGCCTTCGATGGAATGGAGAAAATCATCGGTCGGCGTCAAGGGAAACAGGCCATCGGATTTCAGGATAAGTCCGATGGAAAAAAGAAAGGTGAACTCTCTATTGCAGACGTAGTTCCTCACGACTTAATCAAATTCGGTATCATTCCCGAGCTTGTGGGTCGTATCCCCGTTATCGTACCCCTAGATGCGCTAAATGAGGACAGTCTGGTACGCATTCTCACCGAGCCGAAGAATGCGCTGGTTCGTCAATATCAAAAGCTATTCCGCTTCGATGAAATCGAACTGGAATTTTCAGACGAAGCTTGTCACGAAATCGCGCGGATGGCAAAGGAGCAAAACACCGGTGCCCGCGGACTGCGAGCCATTATGGAAGGCTTTTTGCAAAAAATTATGTTTGAAATTCCCGATCGCAGAGATGTAGAAAAACTAACGATTACCAAGGAAGTGGTTTCCTCCGGCGCAGAACCGAAACTGCTTCTCCGCAAACAGGAAGCACTCCCCGAAGCAAACAAATAAAAAATGCCGATGCAAATTGCATCGGCTTTTTTTATGAAATTGTAATTTTAAAGGTTTCTTCTACATCGCTTCCCATAAGCGTAATGTCATACTCGCCGAAAGTGGCAGTGACAGAAACAGGAACTGTAATGGTCCAAGCACCGTCTTGCTTTACTTGCTGTATTTTCTCGGTAGCAAAAGTAGGAAGCACGGCGACGGTTTCACTGGAGGAATGCTCGATGGTAACGATAAAGCTTTCTCCGGGGGAAACAGTCTGACGGTCGATGCTGCACAAGGTGGGAACATCGTAAAAAATATCAAAAACATAGGTGAGCGTACCAAAATACTCTTCGTGATTTTCCTGATACCAATCACATTTTGCAACAAGGCTTAAAGAAGCATCGGTTTCCAAATCAATTCGTTCCATCTCCTCAGGGTCACCGGAATAAAGGATTTCTCCCTTTTCATTTTGTAGCGTTACACTGCAGAAATCCGGCTCCAGAGAAAATTTAAAATTCAATTTCTCCCCTTGGGGAAGAATCACCAATTCATCTGCCTTTTCAAAAATGTCCTTATAAGACTTGGTTTCATTTGCTTTGGCGTAAGTCCAATTTCCCTCCGTCTTTTTTGCGCCGTAATCTTTACCGCCTTGAGAAAATTCCAGTGTGGGATAACTGGCGTAGCTAACAGCATTACCTGTAATCAGGGAATGGGCAAGAAGGGCTGTCGCCTCCTCCTCAGGAATTAAAAAAAGCGCACCGTCGGAATTGGTATATACACAATTATGAACCGAATCACTTAAGTAAAGCTGATAAGTCACATCTCGATTGAGCTTATGAAATACCGCTTTAAATTTCCGATACTCGGACAAGGGATTGGCAGTTTCCCCGATGGCTTCACCGCTTTCCACAAGAGAAATAAAGAATTCCAAATCCTCACGCTTGTCCACGGTTTTCTCCTGCTGGCCGTAAATCAGGGTCATAGAAGATACGCTTCCCTTTCTCAAATCGCTGTCCAGATTTAACTGCAGAACAAGAAACGCCACCAGTAGCGGAACGATAAATACCAATAGCAACAGCAGGATTTTCAATCCCTTTTTGCTACCTTGCTTCTTCATTTTGTGTCCTCCCTTTCATTCTTCGGTGCAATGACTCGTCCCACCAGACGCAAATCATCTGTATCCAAAACGGAAATGGGCGCGTAAGCGGGATTCACGGACAGCAAAACTCGTTTGCCACAAGTTTCCCCCAGAATCTTGCAAAGACTTTCTCCATTCAAAAGAAAGATACCGATTTGCCCCAATTCCAGCTCCGAAGCTTTTTCCACGTACACCAAATCTCCATTGGACAAAAGAGGCTCCATACTATCACCGGAAATTCGAATGGCAAAAGAAGCCGCCTGAGGAATCTCCTGGCGAGTACCCTCAATAAAACCGCTTTCCTCCGTTAAAACGGGAAGAGGCTCTCCCGCGGCGGCAGGTGCTTCATACAAAGGAAGCCTTACAGTCGCACCGCGACTATTATCCGCCTCTTTTTTCAAAAGAGAAAGCACTGTATCCTTCCCTCGGGAATCCAAAAGAGAAAACAACTCTAAAACCCGTTCTTCTTCGGGAGAAACACCTTTTTTCTCTCTTGCCTCAAACACCAATTCTTCTACCGAGGTGCCAAGTGCCTTGGCGATGCGAAAAATTACCTCTAGCCGCTGGGTATCCGTTTCTCGCTTCAGCATACTGTCCAGCGTGGTATAGGCAATGCCCGCATCCTTTGCAAGCTCTGCCTTGGTCATACCGTTTTTCTTTAAAAGCTCTTTCACTTTTCCGGCAAACGACATAGCTTTCCTCGCTTTCACAATTCTCTACAAAATATTGTATCACATTTCGTAATAAAAGTAAAGACTTGCACGAATTTTCATAATTTTGGAAACAATTTAACCGCAGACTCCTACATATGTAAAAAATACATAAATTCTATTATAAATAAAGTCTAAAAAAACTTGCATCTTCCTGCAAAAAATGATAGAATACTTTTAATATGATTAAAAAATCAATTAAAGAAAGGCAATATTTGCATATTGTAAATGGTGCGAAAAATGGCTTTGAAGAAAAAGAGACTGGTTCTCAATTCGCTCTGGTGCAAAGGCTGCGGTGTCTGTGCGGCATTCTGCCCCAAAGGGGTACTTGCATTGGAAGGCGATAAAATTGTCATCAAAGAAATCGAAAAATGTATTGATTGCGGCATGTGTGAAATCAGATGCCCCGACTATGCCCTTTACCTTGAGGAGGTATCAGAATGAAAAAAATCCGACTGATGCAGGGAAATGAAGCCTGCGTAGAAGGCGCTATTGCGGCAGGCTGCCGTTTTTATGCCGGTTACCCCATTACTCCCTCTACCGAAATTGCAGAGGGTTGTGCTGTCCGTATGCCTCAGGTTGGCGGACACTTTATCCAGATGGAGGATGAAATTGCAGGCTGTGCCGCCGCCATCGGTGCCAGCGCGGCAGGAATCAAATCTATGACTGCCACCTCCGGTCCCGGCTTCTCCCTGAAACAAGAAAATCTGGGCTATGCTTGTATTACCGAAATTCCTTTTGTCCTGGTAGATGTTCAGCGTGCAGGACCTTCCACGGGTCTTCCCACCTCTCCCTCCCAAGGCGATGTGATGCAGGCAAAATGGGGTACCCACGGTGACCACCCCGCCATTGCCATCGCTCCTTCCACCGTTGAAGAATGCTACACCAAGTGTGTGCGCTCCTTCAATCTTGCCGAGAAATACCGCACTCCCGTCATCTTTTTGATGGACGAAATCGTAGGACATCTCCGCGAGAGCATCGAAATTCCCGAGGAAGGCACGCTTGAAATCATTGACAGAAGCTGTCCCGCAGATCCTGCCAATGCCGCTCCTGCTTATTCCTGCAAGAATGGCGAATTGATTCCCTCTATGGCTCCCTTTGGTAGCGGAGAAAGATACAATGTAACGGGTCTGATTCACGGCGATGACGGCTTCCCCACCAACTCCACTAAAATTGCAGATGCTCAGGTCAAACGCCTGCTTGCAAAAATTGAGAACAATCTGGACGATATTTTGGAGTGGGAAGAAGATATGCCCGAAGATGCCGAGACCTGCATCGTTTGCTACGGCGGTACTGCAAGAAGCATATACAGTGCCGTAGAAGAGATGAGAAACAAAGGAGAAAAAATCGGCTTCTTCCGTCCCATTACCGTTTGGCCGTTCCCCGCGGCAAAAATGGAAGAGATTTCCAAAAAAGTAAAGAAGGTCCTTGTTGTGGAGCACAACAGCGGTCAGCTGGTACTGGAAGTAGAGAGAGTAATCAAGAATAACTGCAAACTGGACTTCCTTGGTAAAGTAGATGGAACCGTCATCACCCCCAATGAAGTCATCGAGAAAGTAAAGGAGGGTTAATCATGGCATCAAAACTGGTAAATAAGTATTTCCGTGAGGATCACCTTCCTCACATCTGGTGTGCCGGTTGCGGACACGGCGTATTGATGCGCGATGTGGCACAGGCAGTAGAAAACATCGGTTTGGACAAGGACAAGGTAGTTCTTGTTTCAGGTATCGGTTGTTCCTCCCGCGCCGCCGGCTATATGGATTTCAATACCATGCACACCACCCACGGCAGAGCACTCGCTTTTGCTACGGGTATTAAAATGGCACGTCCCGAACTGGAAGTAATTTGCATTATGGGTGACGGCGATGCAAGTGCCATCGGCGGAAACCATCTCATTCATGCGGCTCGCCGCAACATTGGCATTACCGCTATTATTTTCAACAACAACATCTACGGTATGACCGGAGGTCAGTACTCCCCTACCACTCCCTACGGAGAAAAGGGTACCACCGCTCCTTACGGCAACATTGACCGTTCCTTCGACATTCCAAAGGTTGCGGAAGCTGCCGGCGCCACCTATACCGCAAGAGGCTCTGCATACGATGCCGTCCGCACCACCAAGCTGATCGAGGAAGGCATTCGTCACAAAGGCTTCTCCGTCATCGAATGCGCTTCCATTTGCCCCACCTACTATGGCAGAAAGAACAAAAAAGGCAGCGTTGTGGATATGTATCGTTGGCAAAAGGAAAACAGCGTAACGGCTGAAAAAGCAAAGACGATGACCCCGGAAGAATTAAAGGGAAAACTTATCATTGGTGAGCTGAGCCGTTCAGAATTCCCCGAACTAACCGACCAATATCAAACGATTATCGACAAATTTGCAAAGGGGGACAAGTGATATGGCTAAAATGGAAATCCGTCTTGCCGGTACCGGCGGACAGGGCCTGATTACGGGAACCATCATTCTGGCTGAAGCGGGAATTTTTGAAAATAAATTCGTAGCGCAGTCCCAGTCCTACGGTCCCGAGGCAAGAGGCGGTATGTGCAAGGGCGAGGTCATCATTTCCGATAGCAAAATCGGCTTTACCAAGGTTACAAAACCTACCTTTGTAATGGCTCTTTCTCAGCTTTCTTTCAAAGAATATTGCCAAAACGTGGCCGAAGATTGCTTTGTCCTGGTAGATGAGACCATCGACGTCCCCGCAGACTATAACCACAAAAAATTTATGAAGCTCCCCATTCTGAAAACTGCCCGCGAGACTGTGGGCAAAATGCAGACGGTCAACATTGTTTCCGTCGGCGCTATTAACAAAATTTTGGGACTTTCCTCCCCTGAAAATATTGAGAAAGCCGTTTTAATGCACATTCCCAAAGGAACCGAGGAGTTGAACCTGAAGGCTTTGGCAGAAGGCGCAAAATTGGTAAAATAACAGAAAAGAGACATTTCAATGAAAATTCATGAATATCAAGCAAGGGAGCTATTTGTACAGTTTGGCATCCCTTGTCCCAAAGGTTTTTTGGCAGTGACTGCCGAGGAAGCGGTAAATGCTGCAGAACAAATCAGTGAATATCCCGTCGTTATCAAGGCTCAGATCCACTCCGGCGGACGTGGCAAGGCCGGCGGTGTAAAGCTTTGCAAAACCAAAGAAGACGTAAAGGCTTTTTCAACAGAGCTGATCGGCAAGACCCTTTACACCCATCAGACCGGTCCCGAGGGTAAAGTGGTTCGCAAAATCTTTGTAACGAGCGGATGCGCCATTGCAAAAGAGTATTACGTATCTATGACCGTTGATTCTGCCAACGCTTCCATCGTAATGATCGCCTCCGCAGAAGGTGGCACCGAAATCGAGGAGCTAAGCAAAAATCATCCCGAAAAAATCTTGCAAATGCGCATTGATCCTACCATCGGATACAAAGATTACAACGGTTGGGAAATGGCAGAAAAATTAGGTCTTTCCGATGACAAGGCAAAAGCCTTCGTAAAAATCGCAAGAGGGATGTACAAACTCTTCGTTGCCAAAGACTGCTCTTTGGTAGAAATCAACCCCTTGGTAGAAACCAAAGGGGGCGAATTGGTTGCCATTGACGCCAAGGTCAATTTCGACGACAACGCGCTCTTCCGACACCCAGACATTGTAGAACTGCGCGACTTTAACGAAGAAGATCCCAAAGAAATTGAGGCTTCCAAGTACGATTTGAACTACGTTTCTCTGGACGGCTCCGTAGGCTGTATGGTCAACGGCGCAGGTCTTGCTATGGCTACGATGGACATTATCAAAACCTTCGGCGGCGAGCCTGCAAACTTTCTTGATGTTGGTGGCTCGGCTACCACAGAGCGCGTGAAAGCGGCATTCGAGATTCTTCTCTCCGATAGCAACGTGAAATCTATTTTAGTCAACATTTTCGGCGGCATTATGAAGTGTGACGTCATTGCGCAGGGTATTATAGAAGCCGCAAAATCTATGGAAATTTGCGTTCCCGTGGTAGTTCGTCTGGACGGCACCAATGCCGACAAGGGCAGAGAGCTTCTGGGCTCTTCCGGACTTTCTCTGGTTCCCGCAGAAACTTTCGCAGAGGCTGCTCAGAAAGCAGTTGAGCTGGCACGCGCGTAAAGGAGGAAGACAGATGATTTTAGTCAATGAAAATACAAAAGTAATCGTTCAGGGCATCACGGGCTCTCAAGGCAGATTTCACACCGAGCAGATGCTCGCTTACGGTACCAAGATCGTAGCAGGCACCACCCCCGGCAAGGGCGGCCAGGAAGTTCTTGGTGTTCCCGTATTTAATACCGTAAAGGAAGCGAAGGAAAAGACAGGTGCAAATTGCTCCGTTATCTACATTCCTCCGGCTTTTGCCGCAGACGGTATTCTGGAAGCAGTTGATGCAGGAATCGAACTTGTGGTATGCATCACAGAAGGTATTCCCGTTTTGGATATGATGCGGGTGAAAAACTATATGGAAGGCAAAGCCACCCGTCTGATCGGCCCCAACTGTCCCGGTCTGATTTCCCCCGGCGCATGCAAAGTTGGTATTCTCCCCGGCTTTATTCACGTGCCCGGCCACGTGGGCGTAATGAGCCGTAGCGGTACCTTAACTTATGAAGCGGTACATCAGCTTTCTACACATGGTATCGGCCAATCCACAGCTGTAGGCATTGGCGGAGACCCCATTCGCGGAAGCGGCTTTATCGACATTTTGAAGATGTTCAACGATGACCCCGAAACCTATGCAGTAGTAATGATCGGCGAAATTGGCGGAAGCGGCGAAGAAGAAGCAGCCGAATGGATTGCAAAAAATATGAAAAAACCCGTTGTATCCTTTATTGGAGGCAAAACGGCTCCCAAGGGTAAGAGAATGGGACACGCAGGCGCAATTATTTCAGGAGGAAAAGGTACGCAGGCAGGCAAAGTTGCCGCTCTGGAAGAGGCAGGCGTAATGATTGCCCCCACTCCCGACAAGATTGGTGACACCCTGATAGAGGCTATCAAAAAAGCAGGCATTTATGAAAAATGCCTGACGAAATAAAAAAAGTGCGGAAATATCCGCACTTTTTTTATTTTTGATTGTCATATTCTTCTTTGACGATATAAAGTGGGCGATCCTTGATCTCCTCATACATTTTGGCAAGGTACTGTCCCACAATGCCAATGCACAGAAGCTGAATCCCCGAGAGAAGCAAAATCAAGGAGCAAAGAGTAGGAAAACCTGCAACGGGGTCACCAAACAAAATTGTCTTAATAACCACTACAAGCATCATCACAATCGAAATGAAAAAGAGAATAAAACCCAAGACGGATGAAATCACCAAGGGCTTATCGGAAAAAGAAGTGATACCGTCCAAGGCGTAGGAGGTTAAAGACCAAAAGTTCCACTTGCTTTTCCCTTGGTTTCGATCCTCTACCTCATAGGGCATATAATAAGTCTTAAAACCGACCCAAGAAAAAATTCCCTTGGAAAAGCGGCAACGCTCGGGAAGCGAAACGATAGCATCTACCATTTTACGGGAAAGCAAACGGAAATCACTGGCAGAGCGATAAAACTCAATATCGGTAATGTGATTGATTAACTTATAGAAGGCGCCTTTGAAAAAGCTGAGAATCCTCCCCTCTTGCCGCTCCTTTTGGTAAGCGGCCACACAATCGTATTCGGGATGTTCGTGTAAGATTTCCAGCATTTGCGCGATATACTTGGGATGCTGCTGCAAATCCGCATCAATAATAGCAACAAAATCACCCGTTGCGGCACGAAGTCCCGCCAGAAGTCCGGCCTCTTTTCCAAAATTGCGGGAAAAAGAAAGCATACGAATATGAGCCTTTCCCTCGCTCTCTTCTCCAATCTTTTTCAATTCTTTGGCAGTTCCGTCATGGCTCCCGTCGTCAACAAAAACAAATTCCACATGGTCAAGGATTCCCTCAAGACTTCTGCACGCTCGGTCATAAAAGGGGCGAACATTTTCCTCCTCGTTATAACAAGGAACAACAATTGAAAGCTGCATAGAATCCTCCCTTCTCTTGTAAACAGTATTTGTTATTATATGCCAAAAACCGAAAAAAGTCAAATGAAAAAAGATTTTCAAGTTTTTCTTGTCCACATACATGCTTTATGATACAATAATAAAAAAGGAGTGAAAAACAATGGAAATTGTAATATTAACCGCCCTTGGAGTGGGAAGCGCCACTCTCTTAGGTGCAATTCTTGGATTTATTTTTAAAAAAACCACCCATCGCTTCAGCGATATTACCCTTTCCTTTGCGGCAGGTGTTATGCTGGCCGCAGCGGTAATCGGATTGATTTTGCCCTCTCTGGAGCACGGAAACAACTTACTTGTTACAATTATCGGAATTTTTGCAGGTGCCTTATGTTTGAATCTGGTGGACAAACTGGTTCCCCATCTTCACGGAACCGATACTTGCCACACCGAAGAATGCCATCCCGCCTCTCAAGAACGCCTGAACAAGGTTCTGCTTTTTGTATTTGCCATCGGCATACATAATCTTCCCGAGGGCGTTGCCGCAGGAGTAGGATTCGGTACGGGCAATGACGCGGAAGCGGTAACCATTGCACTGGGCATTGCTTTGCAAAATATCCCCGAAGGGATGGTGATCATCGCCCCTATGCTGGCGGCGGGAATGAAACCGAGAAAAACCTTTCTCATCGCCGCTCTGACGGGTTTGGTGGAAGTGGTAGGAACCTTTTTGGGCTATTTTGCCGTTACTGTCTCAAACAGCATCCTTCCCTTTGCTCTTGCCTTTGCAGGCGGCACGATGCTTTATGTCATCAGCGATGAAATGATTCCCGAAACCCATGCCCACGGAAGCCAGCGTGGCGCCACTTGGTCGCTTTTGGCAGGATTTTGTCTGATGCTGTTTTTTGACGTATTCTTAGGCTGACGCGGAATATAATAATCCTATCTACCATTTGGAAAGGAACCGAAATGAAAAAAAGCGAAAAAAGACTTTTAATCGCCGCAGGAATTGCCACCGTCGGTGCTTTGAGCTTTGCCGCCTCCTCCTACCTTTTGACCAAAAAATTGGTACAGGTAGCATTGGAGCGGGACGTGATTAAGGACACCCCAAAAAATGAAAAGAAAAAGAATCAGCTTCGCGGCTATACCGAGCCCGCAGAATACATTCAGGCAGTCCGCGACGGAAAACGCTATCTGGAAGAAGCTGAAACGGAAACAATTACCATAGAAAGCTACGATTCCACACCTCTCACCGCCCATTACTATCCCGTGGAAAACCCTAAGAGAATCATCGTTGCCATGCACGGTTGGCGCTCCTCCTGGGGACAGGATTTCGGTCCCATTGCCCAATTTTGGCACAAGGAGCATTGCAGCGTATTGTTCTGCGACCAGCGAGGACAAGGTCTCAGCGGCGGCGAATATATGGGCTTTGGCTTAACAGAACGGCACGACTGCGTGGAATGGGTAAGACTGATACACCAAAGAGAGCCGAATCTGCCCATTTATCTGGCAGGTATTTCCATGGGTGCCGCAACGGTTCTGATGGCGGCAAATCTTGGCATTGAACAGATGGTGCACGGCATTATTGCAGATTGCGCTTTTACTTCCCCTCACGCCATCTGGAAACACGTGGTAGAAAGCAATTTGCGAATGTCCTACGGCATCATCGGGCGAATCGCCGACGATATGTGCCGCAAGACCATTCAAATCGGAAGCCGCGATTTTTCCACCGTTGACGCTATGAAAGAAAACAAAATTCCAACTCTATTCATTCACGGAACAGACGACCACTTCGTCCCCGTGGAAATGACATACGAAAACTACAAAGCGTGTACCGCACCGAAACGGCTTCTGGTAGTGCCGGGCGCCGACCACGGAATGTGCTATTTTTACGACAAAAGTCAGTACGAACGAAAACTTCTAAATTTCTTTCGAGACTTTGACGAAAAGCCTCTTGCATAAAAAAAGCCCGTTTTAACGGGCTTTTTTTTGATTCGGCAAAAAGGGGACTAAATTGGAAATCACGATAGCCATAAACATCAGAATACATCCCAAGGCTTCCTCAAGGGTAAGAGCAGTCTTTAAAACAATCATATCCGAAATCACCGCAAACACCGACTCCATACACATCAAAATAGATGCTACGGCAGCAGGCGTACATTTCTGACCTAAAATCTGCAAAGTATAGGCAATGGCACAAGAGAAAAATGCTGAATACAAAATTCCGCCCGAGGCTTGTAAAATAGAATCTACCGTGGGTTTTTCAAAAATAAAAGCCACTACCAGACCCATCACACCTGCAAACAAAAACTGCAAACAAGAAAGAAGCACCCCATCCACCTGAGAAGCCTTCATATCAATACACAGAATATGAACGGTATAAAAAATGGCACACCCCAGGGTCAAAAAGTCTCCCGAAGACATAGAGAAATTGCTGACAAGTCCCTCGAGTCCTTCCTCAAAAGAAGCCATACACAAAAGATAAAGCCCAACAGCGGATGCGGCAATACATCCCCAGATCAAGGGGTGTACCTTTTTTCCAAACAGAAGCCCCGCCACGGGAACCATCACCACGTACATCGCGGTAATAAAGCCGCTTTTACCCGCACCGGTACCCATAGAAATGCCGAATTGCTGCAAATTTGCCGCAATAAACAAAACTCCGCCACAAAGAAGGGATGCAGAAAAAAGCGTTTTTTTCCACTGCCCCGCGAAAGCTTTCTTTCGCATCAGAACCACAGGCAGAAGAAACAGTGCGCCGAGCACCATACGAAGACCATTGAAGGTAAAAGGCTCCACAGAATCACTTGCAAGATCTTGTGCCACAAAGGTAGTACCCCAAAAAAATGCGGCAAGGAGCAAGAAAACAGGACCTTTCCAAGAAAATCGTTTCATATACACCTACAAGAAAAAACGGGAGCAACTCCCGTTTTTTCTCTTTATTTTCAAATCTTACTTCTCGTAAACGATCTTAATCGTGTCGTCCGCCTTCACTTGAGTGGAAAGGCTTACTTCTTTGCCATTAACGTAGTAGTTCCAGAAGAAACCGTTTCCGTTTGTATAACCGTAAAAGCTCTCGTACATAGTACCTGCATCGTTGGTCACAGCGTCAATACCATTGTCATAGATGTAACCCGCGAGTACATGCTTCAAAGTCATGGTCTCACCTTCAGGAACATAAGCGGTAGCAACACCGTTGTAGAGTTCAACAGCAAGATCTTCACTCTTGGTACCGTCCTCTGCATAAGCATCTGCGTAGCTGACAACCTGAAAATGATTCACCGTAATAGGAGTACCCTCAGGAGCAGAGCTGCAGGAAGCAATCATAGGAAGGATCATAAGAACAGCAAGAAGAACAAACGTTATCTTTTTCATCATAATTACCTCTCTTAAAAACGATTTCAGGATCAAAACCCTAGGTAAGATTATAGAATAAAAAGCAAAAACTGTCAATATATTTTTGATAAATGAACTTTATGATTTTTAAGGAGTGCGCCATGAAAAAACTACTGTTTTTCCTCATTCTTGCCCTTTTGGTGCTTTCGGGAAAATCCATGGCTTTAGGAGACTTTGGCGAGAAAAGTTTTCGCCATCTTATGGAAAAAAAATGGGCGCGAGAGGTCTTTGATCTGGAAAAAGAGGAAGCAATTTCAGTCTTCGGCGAGGATGGAGAGGCTTGTTTTCTGTGAAAGAAAAACACTTTACCATAACACCTTCATTTCTTTTACCCCTTTTTCTTTTGTTTGCGAAAAGCCCTCTTTCGGAGCTTCTCCTGTTTTTGGGAGCGATCCTTCTCCATGAAATGGGACACCTTGCCGCCCTATTGCACTTTGGAATTCGTCCCAAACAACTGACCCTTTCCTGTCTGGGTGCGCAAATCGAGATGTGCGATCCTTATCTTGCTTATAAAAAAGAAGCGCATGTCTTTCTGGCTGGACCTTTGGCAGGTTTTTTGGGTTGCATACTTGCTTGGCTTTTTTTGCGATATCATTTTACACGCTACGGAATGCTCTTTTTCTCCTTTAATCTGCTCCTTAGCCTCTTTAATCTCCTTCCGCTGAAAAGTCTGGACGGCGGGAAAGCGCTTTTTTCTCTGCTCTGTCACTACGGCGAAGAAAGCACTGCACAAAAAATTACAAATTGGGTTCACCTTGTTACCCTTGCGCTTTTGCTTTTGATATCCCTTTGGATTATGAAACGGGAGAAAAACGCCTCCCTTTTCATTCTGACGCTGATTTTTGCCGCAAAAGAAAAAAAGCCACGATCACCTCGTAGCTTTTTCACTCGTTCTCTTACTCAGCAGCATTGAGCTTCTTGGTCATCTGGCTCTTTCTTCTGGCTGCAGTGTTCTTATGAACATAGCCCTTGGAAGCTGCAGTATCAATCTTCTTAACTGCTTCCTTGTAAGCTGCCTGAGCAGCTTCCTTATTTCCTTCTTCCAAAGCTTTATCAAACTTCTTTGCAGTGGTCTTCACAGTAGTATTAAACGCCTTATTGATCTCAGCTTTCTTCTCGGAAACCAATACACGCTTCTTAGCAGACTTGATATTTGGCAAACGATTCACCTCCTTGACGATACTTAACAGGGTAATTGTAACACCGTTTTTCAAAAAAAACAAGAGGTTTCCGAAATTTTTTTGAAAAATTGTCAAGAATATCCTTGAAAAGCACAAAAAGGAAGGAAAACAAAGGCGTGATGAACAATATTTACACCGACCTTGCCATAGAACTTTGCAAAAATCTTTCCGAGAATGATTCAACCCTCTCGGGAATAGAATGTAAAAATGAGTTTTACGGCAGTTTGAAATCGGAAACCGTCTGCATCACCTCTCCGGAGGGAGAGGCACTTACGGGCAAACCTATGGGAACATATATGACCGTAAGCTGTGGAAAAATTTGGATGGAGCATCGGGAACAAATCAAAAAAATGCTGTTTGATTTTTCTCTTCTTTTGCGGCCACTGATTACACCCGAAAAAAATGGGACCGTTTTGGTGGCAGGTCTGGGAAATGAAAACATCACCGCCGATGCCATCGGCCCCATCACGGTAAAAAACCTTATCGTCACCCGTCACATCAAAAAAGAACAGCCTCGTATCTTCGAGGAGCTGGGGCTTCGGGAGGTTTGCGCTGTGACCCCCGGCGTATTGGGACAAACAGGTATTGAAAGCGCGGATATGATTCACGGCGTAGTGGAGCTGGTAAAGCCTGACGTTTTGGTGGTCATTGATGCTTTGGCATCGCGAGATCTTTCAAGACTGGTCAACACCATTCAAATATCCGATAGCGGGATCAGTCCCGGATCGGGTATTGGAAACAGTCGTCCTTCCCTTTCTCCGAAAACCCTGGGAATCCCCATTATTTCCATCGGCATTCCCACGGTGGTAGATGCCGCCACGCTCGCAGCGGATGCCATCCGCAGTTTTTCACGCGCAGACACAAGCGGAGAGGAAATCCGAAAAGAATGGAGCAAAAACGGTCTCAATTTTTTCGTTACGCCAAAGGAAACGGATCAGATCATTCGGGTACTCGGTACTTTTATCGGACACGGTATCAATCTTGCTTTAAACGAAGAACTTTCTTACGAAGATATGCTGTCCCTTGTCGGAGGATAATATGAAAAAAATTTGGTTCGAAAAGATTCTTCCCCTAATCAAAAAAGGTTTTGCTCTCTTTGCTTTATACGGTATCATTCCTCTCATCTGCGGAGGAATGATCGGACTTGTCTTCTTTATTCAATCAGCCGGAAGCGGACAGGCAAGTAAATTCCTTTCCCATGCAGGAGAACAAAGCTTGGCAAGCTTCATCGGGGGAAGCCTGAAAAAACAAGAGCCTATAGGTGGATTTTACTTTTTAAGCGAAGAACTTCTCCCGCCAACTCACGATCAAATTCCTATGACACTTGGCTCTTCCGTCTATTTTTCGCCCACTGAAAACAGCACCGAGGAAGAACCCGTACAAAAGCCCGATATCATCTATGATGCATTGCCCACAGGAGCAAAGCCCATTATTTCATGCGACCTTTCCTCCAATGCTTTTTTCATCAATACCACAGGAAAAGATGTAGATGTGGAATCAGCACGAAACGCCGCCTTTCCTACGAACACCTCCCATGGCAAAGACCCCGTGGTTTTGGTTCTTCATACCCACGGAACAGAAGGATATTTTGAGGACAATACCAACCTTTCCGATTTTGCCGAAAACGGAATCTCAGGCTATTTTCTTCCCGAAACCACCTCCTTTCGCACCACCGATCCGAAAAAAAGTGTAGTGCAAGTTGGAAAGGTCTTCACCGAAACCCTGATTTCCAGCGGAATCCCAACCCTTCACGTAGAAACCATGCACGATGCACAGGATTTCAATTCCGCCTATACCAAAAGCGGAGAAACCGTAAAAAAGATGCTGGAGCAATACCCCTCCATTCAATACGTCATTGATCTGCATCGGGATTCCGTGGTGCGAGGCGACTCTTACGTCAAAAGCTTTGCCACCATCGAAAACACCCCTACCGCACAGGTGATGCTGGTAGTAGGAGCGGGCAAACACGACAACTGGCAAAAAAATCTCGCCGTTGCCGCCAATTTCAAAGAGCAAATGGACGCCCGCTTTCCCTCTCTGTCCCGCGCCCTATATCTGCGTACCGCTCGTTACAATCAGCAGTATCTGCCGGGGTGCCTTCTTTTGGAAGTGGGAAGCGCGGCAAACACATTGGAAGAAGCAGAAAATGCCGCCCGCTTTGCCGCACTTTCTTTTGCCGATCTATTGAAAAACTCGTAAAGAAAATCATTCTTTACGAGTTTTATTTTTACAAACAATTAAGATAATAGCGATAAGAATGCCCACTGCCAAGAAAGAGCAAATAAATACCCTTCTTGTTTTTTTCTGCTCTTCTTCCCGTTTTTCCTTTTCTATTCTTGCCTTTTCTGCGGCTTCCGCTTTTTTTCGCTCCTCTTCCTTGCGTTTTTCCTCCTCCAAGCGAAGACGCTCTTCTTCCTCGCGGCGAAGACGCTCCTCCTCTTCCTTTTGACGAATCTCTGCATAAGAAAGCTGATTTTCAAAAAAATCATTCTTCTCCACGTCCTCACCCACCAAGGAACGGAAAAGACCGTAGGAACAAGGAGAATAAGTCTGAATCTGGTCGGCGCGGGTAATCTCCCCGCTATTTCCGTTCAGCCAACGGCGAAACCAAGTATATTGCTGTGAATCGTGGCAAAGAAAACCTTCCTGAGTAACCTGAAAAGCAGTCTTTCCTCCGAATTTTTCCAAAGGGATATCCCAATTTAAGGTAATGGGATTTTCCTGCCAAAGATGCAGATAGGTTTTAGGCACATCGTGAACTCCGTACTGTGCTGCACTTTCGGGATAGGCTTGAGCATTTGCCGAAGCAAGCACCGCTTCCCGAAGTGTTTCGGAATTCAGAATATGCTGTCCGTGTCCGTATTCACCCAAGGGATCGTGTCCCACTACCACCAAGGGCTTGAATCTTCGGAGTATTTCCACTTGAAAACCAACGATATCCTCGCGAGAAAAGCCATTTGCCTTCTGCTGATTTTCCGCTACCTCGCCACTCTTGCTGTACAAATCGGGAAACGGGCCGATAACGGGATAATGCTTCACGCCCACGGTCCAAAGGCCACGAAGCAATTCATGGCGGCGCAACGGCTCATTCACATGATCGGTAAAATAAATCACCTGCACCTCAAGCCCACGCTCTCCCGCATAAGTGGGTAAAACGCCTGCAAAAAAAAGCTGTTCATCGTCAGCGTGGGTAGTCATCAAGCAAAGGTCTGCTTGTTGGCAAGGATTCTCCCACACCTGCACCCAAGCAGGTGGCGCATCGGAAAAACCGTAAAGCTCCGTTACCCCTACGCTTTCCCGAAAACTGAGAGAAAGCTCTTTTTGTTTCTCTCCGAACAACTGAGAAATGCTGATATACTGCCTTAAAAAGGAAGCAGACACCGTTTTCTCCTCTTCTCCCGCAGTGAGCACCACGTCCGTGGTCTTATCATAAAAAATCAGATACAGAGAATCAATGGGCGTTTCGGAAGAGATAGTCAACTGTCCCTGAAACGTCACCTTTTTCTTCTCATTTCCATCAGTTAAATCTTTCTGATATGCCGAAATGGTAAGAGGCACAGAGTCCTGTGCGGCAAAGACAGAAAATGACAAAATAGGCACAATGCAAAAAAAACTAAAAAACAAAACGATAATCTTTTTCATTACAATACCTCTTTCAGTTGTTCCACGGTTGCACAGATTACATCCGCACCTGCCGCCTCCAGTTCCTGACGAGAACCGTAGCCGTAAAGAACGCCCACGGTGGAAACACCCAGCTTTCTTCCCGCCTCTATATCGTACTTGCGGTCGCCGATCATATAAGACTTTTTAGGATCCGCTCCGCTTATTTGCAAAGCGTAGAGAAGAACCTCTTCTTTTTCCATGCGGCTATTCTCTTCAAGATTGGCACCACAGATAAAATCGAAATATTTTGCCAGATTAAAATGCTCCAAAATGCGATGGGCAAACACCTCCGGCTTGGAAGTAGCAAGAATTACCCGTTCTCCCCGTGCCTTTAAAGCACCAAGCACATCACAAATTCCATCATAAAGGGCATTTTCAAAAATACCGATGGATGAAAAGCGCACACGGAAGCGACTGACCGCCTCCTCCGCCTTCTCCTTGGAAAAACCGTAGCGCTTCATAAAAGAATCTCCCAAAGGGGGACCCACAAAAGACCTGAGAGCTTCACGGTCATTTTCCTCAATTCCATACGTAGAAAGAGCATAGATTACGGAATTGATAATTCCCTCGGCAGAATCGGTCAAAGTTCCATCCAGATCAAAAAAATAATATTTCATCAGAAGCACACCTTATAACAGCGGGAAAGTATTTTTCCGCTTGAATTTGTAAAAGTCACGTAAATAAGGTTTTCATACACAAAATCCACACTTTTTACCTGTGCTCCCTCCTCCAGAACAGAAGTAAGGGAAAACGCTCTTTTTTCAGTGGAAATGAGAATTTCGTCTTTATCCCCTTTTGCGTACATAGCAACATAATTTCCCTCAGGAGAAACGGAAAAAATCTCAAAATCGGTAAAATCCTTCAATTTCGGGGTTTTCCGCTCCGTACCAAGGAGCAAATGACTCCACACGGCGCGTGTTTCCTCCACATCCAGTCGCTGGGCATAGATTCGATTGATAGGACCTGTGTATTCCCCTTTTTCGTCCAGAAGAGAAAGGGCAACCTTGCCCGTGGTACAATCCAGTGCGACAAACCCCAAATCCGTAACGAAATAGGCAATGGTATCCCCTGCAAAAGCACCAAAGGAAACGGATTTATAATCCTTCATAGAAACTTTCTTTACATCCACCACCCGCAAAGAATCATCCAAAGGGTCGGTATGATAAACAGTAACCTCAGACCCCATCATACCAATGGCGTAAGAGCCGTTTGCAGAAAAAGCAAAAACATCCTTACCGTAGGGATCGACTCCCTCAATGGAATCGGCAAACATCGGATAGCAAAGGCCCTCGGTAGGATGAATACAGTAGCGTTTGCCGTTAGAATCGGTAAAGACCAAACGCTCGGGCTTCAACACGGGCCAAAAGCCCTCCTCCTCGGTATAAAGGAACGTATCCACAACCCCGTAGTTTTGATTGACATCCACCCGATAATAAGATATTTCTTCCCCCTCAAAACCGAAAGGAGTCAGATCCACGCGAGTCAGAGAAATGCTTTCAAACTCCGTCTTGCCTAAGGTCTTCACCTGAAGACCTTCCGCCCGATCCTCGGAAAGAAGCAATTTGCCGTTGTATTCGTAAGCCTTGTCCCACTCTCTTATCAAGGAAAGACCCGTTCCACGGTAGAGATTCAAAACATAAAAGAATATGGCGCCAAGAATCATCACCGCAGAAAACAGTATGCAAAGTCCTACCACATATTTTTTCTTCACGGTTTCCTCCTTTTGGGAATTGAATTTTTTGTTTCACTATGTTATAATACCCCAGAGGTGAACAAAATGAAACTTTTGTTTGTTTGCACGGGGAATACCTGTCGCAGTCCCATGGCACAGGCCATTGCAGACCAAATGCTCAAAGAAAAAGGACTTTCCGTCACAGCAGATTCAGCGGGAATCTACGCCATTGACGGACAAAGTATTTCGGAAAACTCTAAAATTGCCTTGGAAAACGTTTTTCATATTCATAACTTTGCCCATCGGGCTACGCCACTGACAGGCAAGAAGTTATTAGATGCGGATTTAGTGATTGCCATGACTGAGGATCACAAAACGCTGATTCGCCAAAAATTCGGAGAAAGCGATAAGGTTATCACAATGCCCGAGAGAATCAAAGACCCCTTCGGAGGGTCCCTTGCTCTTTACGAAAACACTGCAATAAGCATTGCCAAAGGCATCAAAAAGCTTTGGGAGATGGGGTATTTTCATGATTGAGATTCGCCCTCTGACAAAAGATGACCTTGTTTTCGTAGCACAACTGGAACAGGATTTATTCTCCGATGCTTGGAGTCACGAGAGCCTTACGGAGGAGCTTTGTTGCCCCTTTGCAAAAAGCTATATTCTGACGGAAAACGGTGTGCCTTGCTCCTACGGACTCTTTCGCCTGATGGCGGAAGAAGGAGAAGTGCTTCGCATCGGAACAAGCCCCGAAAAAAGACGGAGGGGCTTTGCCCGCGCATTGCTGGAACACTTCTTGAATGAAGGTGCTGAAACAGTGTTTTTAGAGGTTCGGGCAGGAAATACCCCCGCAAGAAGCCTATATGAAGCCTTGGGATTTCGGAAAAAATCCCTTCGTCCCCGCTATTATCGGGATCCTGTGGAGGATGCCGTTATTTACGAAAAATCAGAAAAGGAAAACCATTTATGAAGATTCTCGCTTTTGAATCCTCCTGTGATGAAACTGCTGCCGCAATAGTAGAAGATGGCAGAAAAATCTGTTCGGATATCGTTTTAAGTCAGATCGACATTCATCACCGCTACGGCGGTGTGGTACCGGAAATTGCCAGTCGCGCCCACACCGAGGCAATTTGCACGGTTTATGAACGCGCCCTTGGCGAAGCGGGACTTACCATCAAAGATATTGATGCCATCGGTGTCACCAATCGCCCCGGACTGATCGGCGCACTTCTGGTAGGAGTGAACTTCGCAAAAAGCCTGGCTTTTGCAAACAATTTACCCATTATCCCCGTCAATCATATTGAGGGGCATATTGCAGCCCTTTATCTTGCCCATCCCGATCTGGAGCCGCCTTTTTTGGCGCTGATTATGAGCGGCGGCCATACCTCTCTGATGGAGGTGCGGGGCTATACTGCCTTTTCTCTCATTGGCGCTACCCGCGACGATGCCGCAGGAGAAGCCTTTGACAAGGCCGGAAGAATCATCGGAATCGGTTACCCCGGAGGAAAAGAAATGGATCGTTTGGCACATCTGGGAAATCCCAATGCGATTCCCCTTCCCTGTGCCGCCATACGCGACCACGATTACGACTTTACCTTTTCAGGTCTGAAAACCGCGGTCATCAACTACGCTCACAACAAAAAACAAACAGGAGAAGAAATCTGCCCCGAGGACCTTGCCGCATCCTTTACCGCGGCAGTTTGCCGCGGAATCGAATCCAGACTGGAGAATGCACTCCGTGCCTTCCCCCACAAAAAACTGGTACTGGCAGGAGGAGTTGCCGCCAACTCACACATTCGCAAAACTGCAGAAGAGGTGTGTAAAAAATGCGACTGCAAATTATATTTACCGCCTTTTTCCCTATGCGGGGACAACGGCGCAATGATCGCCGCTCAGGCATACTACAATTTCAAAGCGGGAATCGTTAGCGACGAAAAGCTGAATGCCTCCGCCACTTCCCCTTTCAGCTTCAAATTTTAAAGAATTGTGTGGAAAACTTTGTGGAGAATGTGAAAAAGTCTGATATTAACAAGCTTTTTCAACAAAATGGGATTATTTTTCCTCTCCTTCCCCTGATAAAAAGCGGATGCTTCTCTCTACCGCATCACGGGCATTGCCCCAAGGCTCTTTCGCGTAGCGATAATCGAATTTCTTGCAAAAATGAGATACATCTCCCTTTAATTCATCCAAATAACCCATCTCCACTTTTTGGGCGGCATCCAGAAAATCGGAAAGCTTTTTTTTGGAAATATAAAGCTTTGCGGTTTTCAAAAAACGGGTATAGCAAGGTAAGCAAAAATACGTTTGATTTTCCATTTTTCTTCTGAATTCAATATCCATCTCCCAAAGCAAGCATGCCGTTTCAAACATTTTGCTCAGATGAAACTCCACACGCTCACACACGTAACAGGTTTCGCAGAAAGACTCGGTATGCGCAGCAACCCCCGAAAGTTTTTCCTTCAAAGAAATTTTTGGAATGGCGCACTCCTTTCGGATCTGATCCAGATGACTCTCCAGCATTAAGGCAAGAGGCAAACGCTTTTGGGCGCGGAACATCTGCTCAAAATGACGGCTGCAAAAACCCTTTTCATTGGTTTGGATACGGATATCAGGCTCCATCATAGAAGCACCGAGAATCAAATCAATCTCGTTTTCCTCCAATTGCTTCTTCATTCTGCAAAAAGGGCAAGAGCCATTTTCATCAAAAGCTTCATTGACGGGTATGGTATAGATTTTTTCCATAAATTCTCCTTTGGAGTTTCTTTTTCTATCTTACCACAAAATCTAATCCATTTCAAGGTACAAATCAAGAAAGGATTTCCCTATGGCAAAGGTTCTTCAAGAGATCGACCAAACCCACAAGATTTATCAATTCACCGAAGGATTCTCCTTCGGTACGGATGCCGTTTTGCTCTCGGGCTTTGTACAACCGAGGAAAAACAGCATTGGAGTGGAATTCGGCACAGGAACGGGGATTATTCCTCTCCTGTTATCCCTGCACAAAGAATTCAAAAAAATCTACGCACTGGAAATACAGCCGGACTATGCAGCCCTTGCACGGGAAAATCTGAAAATGAACGGATTTTCGCACAAAGTTGAGGTAATTGAGGGAAACCTGAAGGACGCAAAAAATTTCATTCCGTTTTACGTAGATTTCGTTTTTACCAATCCCCCCTATATGAAAAAAGAAACGGGCAAGGTCAACGACGATGAAAAAAAGCGCATTGCCCGACACGAGGTCCATTGCGATATCCGCGACGTTTGCCGCAGCGCTGCCGCTCTTCTCCAAGACAAAGGCGATTTTTACTGCGTATATCGCTTGGCACGAATGGCAGAACTATTCGATGCAATGAGAGAATTCAATCTGGAGCCTAAAAACATTGTTTTCGTTACCCCAAAACCCAACAGTTCCCCTGATCTGATTTTGGTACGTGGAGTCAAAGGCGCAAAGCCTGAGCTGAAAAGCCGTCCTCCTTTTATCATTCAGGATGAAACGGGCAAACGCACCGAGGAAACAAATCTTCTCTATGAACAGGGTATCATTGAATATGGGAGGGGCAAAAGATGAAACGACTTTTCCCTTTTTTGATTATCATAACCCTTCTTCTCTCCTCTTGCAGTTCTGAAACGGCAGGACACAATGCCAACAGTTGCGCAAAGCTTCTGGTCAACGGCGAAGAGCTTCTTCTCAAATGCGTTGCGGAAATGGAAAAATTCGAGGAGGAGCGAATCTACGTTGCTATGGAAGCAGAGGAAAGCGAAGAACCGAAAGCACCACGACTTGTTTCTTACCTCAAGGAAAGTGACGAGCGTACGGAAATCGAAAACGAGATTCTGGAACAGGCTTTGACAGAATTCGGTTTCCGATTGATTTTTTTCCAAACCGCAAGTAATTCCAGACAAAGCGTTATCTTTTCCTTTTCCAAGGAGAGCGATTTGGGAATTCAAAACGGAATTTATTACACCTACGATACCCTGCCCTGTGCTTGGTGGGGACGAAAGGCAGACCTTATAAAAAAGCACGGGCGCTATCTCCAGATCGACAAATCAGGCAATGCTGCCTATTACACCCTTGCCCTCTCGGAACATTTTTATTATTTTCAAAAATACGGAAATCTTGTGGCTTAAAAAAACGGACAGAATTTTCTGTCCGTTTTTATACTTGCAAGATAGTTCTTTCCTCTTTAATTTTTCGAAAAACGATGACAGTCAAAACCGTGGAGATTCCCATGGTAATCGTATCGGCCACCAGCTGAGTGGAAACCACGCCGTACAGACCGAAAACAGAATTAAGCAAAAACAGCAGAGGAATATTCACAAGACCCTGACGGCACACGGAAAGCAGGAGCGAAGCGGGCCCTTTTCCCATTGCCTGCAAAGAGAAGGTGGCAAGGAGATTGTAAAACATAATAGGTGTTGCCGCACAGCAAATTCTAAGAAAATTTTCTCCGTATGCTACGGTCTGTGCATCCCCGATAAACACGGTCACAATCTGCTTGGCAAAAATTTCAAAAAGCAATACACACAGTAGCGCAAAACCCATTCCCGCAATGCGACAAGCGGAAATCACCTTTTTCATACGTGTATGATTCCCCGAAGCATAATTGTACGCTACCAAGGGGATCATACCCTGACACAGACCCATTCCCACATTCAGCGGAAGCATATCTATCTTTTTCACAATGCCCAGCGCCGCAAGCTCAATATCGCCGTAAGCGGAAGCGAAATTGTTCAGGAACAAATTAGATATACAAGCAAGAAGAGCGCTGAGCGCCGAGGGGATACCCGTAGAAAAAATCTCGCCGATATAAGAAAAGCCGGGAAAAAAATATTTGGGCTTGATGGAAAGCACGGTTCTCTTCTTCAGTGCCAACAGAACCACCAAGAAAAAAAACATTGCCGCCACATTGGAAATACAGGTTGCAATCGCAGCACCCGCAACCTCCTGTCCTTCCGGCAAGAACACAAACATAAATAAAGGATCCAAAATAATATTCAGCACGCCGCCCAAACCCAGACCAAAACTTGCATATTTTGCATAGCCTTCGCTTCGGAGCAAATGCGCCATGGACATACTCAGTGTTGCGGGAACACCGCCAATCACAACCACCCACAGCATATAATCGTAAGAATAATCATAAGTATTTGCACTGGCTCCCACCAATTTCAAAACATTCTCGGGAAAGGCAAGGCACATCAAAGAGTAAATCAAGGTAATCAAAATAGTCCCGTAAAAGC
Organism: Eubacteriales bacterium; assembly: GCA_045597125.1. Lineage (GTDB taxonomy): Bacteria > Bacillota > Clostridia > Oscillospirales > SIG627 > RGIG5579. The sequence goes on from JAZODR010000003.1 coordinate 27,434, forward strand.
TGAATGCGGAAACCTTTTTGGCCTCCCCTTCTTTTCCCTTACCCAAAAGTCTTGAGATCAAAGTACCGCCACCTACACCAAACAAATTTGCAAGGGCATTCATCCCAAATACCAGAACGAAAGATAAGGTCGCGGAGGCCATCTTGTAAGGGTCATTCGTAAGACCAATAAAAAAAGTATCGGCAAGATTGTAGATCATCGTAATCAACTGACTGATGATCGTAGGCACCGCAAGCATTGCCAAAGCCTTTGGCACGGGAATATGTTCAAACAGTTCCTTTTTTCGATCCATTTTCTAAATGATTCCTTTCCTTTCCAAAACGGAAGGTATTATATCACAATTTTAAGGAGAAAGCAAGGAAAAACAAGAGGGATTTTTACCGCACTTTGACGATTTTTTACTCATAACTGCTCCTTGTGTTTTCCTTTGTAAAAATTTTGCATTTTCTTGCATTTATCCAAAATTATTTCGGCTCGAGGGTTGATTTTTGAAAAAAGTTGTGGTAAAATAAACACTGGTTAGAATTGATTTTATAAAAAAGAAAGGCAGAAAATATGGAGCAATTAAAAATTTCCCGCCGTCTGAGTTTCATTCGTTCGGATATTCGAGGTCCCTTGTACCAAGAGGCTCTCAGAATGGAGCGAGACGGAAAAAAGGTACTTAAGCTAAATACGGGAAATCCCGCTTCCTTTGGATTTACGGCTCCCGAAAGCGTACGGCGCGCTATGACGGAAGCGGTAGATAAAGCAACCGCATACTGCGACGTTAAAGGAATGAAATCCGCCCGAGAAGCCATTCTTGCCTATCATACAAGAAGAAATTTAAAGGGAATCTGTGAGGATGACATTTTTCTCTCCAATGGTGTCAGCGAAATGGTACAAATGATTACCCTTGCCACCTTGGAACGGGGAGATGAAGTTCTTCTGCCCTGCCCCAATTATTCTCTGTGGGAAAACTGTACGCATTTGGCGGGCGCAAGTCCCGTATTTTATCACTGTGTGGAGGAAAACGGCTGGATTCCCGATATTGATGACATCCGAGCAAAAATCACAAAAAACACCCGCGCCATTCTTGTTATCAATCCCAACAATCCCACAGGCGCCATTTACCCCGAACACATTTTAAAGCAAATCGTTTCTCTTGCAGAAGAGCACGAATTAATGGTGTTTTCCGACGAAATCTACGACCGACTTCTTTTGGAAAATACCCCTTTCGTTTCTACCGCTTCCCTTTCCGACAAAGTGCTTTGCGTCACCTTCAACGGTCTTTCCAAATCCCACCTGGTATGCGGATGGAGAAGTGGCTGGTGTGTTCTTTCCGGTCCCGAGAAGCAAAAGAGTATCTTACGGGATGCTTTGATGAAATTAGCCTCTATGCGCCTTTGTGCCGGCGCTTTGCCGCAGCTTGCGGTTGCCGCCGCGCTGGATGATCCTGCCTCGACACAAGAGCTTTTAATTCCCGGCGGACGCCTTTATGACCAGCGGGAGGCTACCTGTTCCGTTTTGGAAAACATTGACGGCATCAGTTTTGTGAAAAATCGCGCCGCGTTCTATCTGTTTCCCCGCCTTGATAAAGAAAAATTCGGCATTGCGGATGATACCCGCTTCGCGCTGGATTTGCTCCATGCAAAAAATATTCTCATCATTCCGGGTTCGGGCTTTGCCTACCCCGAAAACGATCACTTCCGCATCGTAATGCTCCCCGATAAAGAAATCCTGAAGAAAGCAATGATGGATTTGGGCGACTTTTTATCCGATTACAAACAGAATTAAAAGAAGCGACAGAAACAAAAAATTTGTTTCTGTCGCTTTTTATACAAAATTTTAGGGAAATGAATGCCATTTTTTTACATATATATTATGTATATCACTGAAATTATGGGGATATGTCGAATTTTGCATTAAAAACCATAGTTTTTCCCGGTGCTTTCTATTGAAAATATTTTGTTTTTTTGATAAAATAAGTAGAATGAAAAAATATCAGCTCAATTATAAGGAGGATATAAAAATGGAATATCGTATTGAACACGACTCAATGGGTGAAGTAAAGGTCCCCGCTGACAAATATTGGGCAGCGCAGACCGAAAGAAGCCACGAAAATTTTAAGATTGGTGTAGGTATTGAAACCATGCCCCGTGAAATCACCCGTGCATTCGGTGTATTGAAAAAGGCAGCTGCCATCGCAAATCACGCGCTGAAGCCCGAAAAGATGACCGATGAAAAGCTTTCTGCCATCAAGACCGCTTGCGACGAAGTTATGAACGGTGCGCTGAACGACCACTTCCCCTTGGTTGTATGGCAGACCGGTTCCGGCACCCAGTCCAATATGAACGCAAACGAGGTTATTGCCAACCGCGGCAACGAGATTGCAGGTGCAAAGCTTCTTCACCCCAATGATGATATCAATATGTCTCAGAGCTCCAATGACACCTTCCCTACCGCAATGCACATTGCAGCAGTAGAGATTATTGAGGACAAGCTCTTCCCCGCTATGGATTTGCTCATTTCCACCTTTGTTCGTCTGGAAAAGGAAAACGAAGGCATCGTAAAGAGCGGCAGAACTCACTTGCAGGATGCTACCCCCATTCAGTTCTCTCAGGAAATCTCCGGTTGGAGATCCAGCCTTGAAAAAGACAAAGAACTTTTGAAAGCTTCTCTGGTTCACCTTCGCGAGCTTGCTTTGGGCGGCACCGCAGTAGGTACCGGTCTGAACGCTCCCAAGGGCTTTGACGCAAAGGTTGCCGAGGCTGTTTCCGAAATCACCGGAAAAACCTTCGTTACCGCTGAGAATAAGTTCCATGCTCTTACCTCCAAAGATGAATTGGTATTCGCTCACGGCGCTCTGAAGGCTTTGGCTGCCGATATGATGAAGATTGCAAACGACATTCGCTGGCTTGCCAGCGGTCCCAGACTGGGTATCGGCGAAATCTTCATTCCCGAGAATGAACCCGGCTCCTCCATTATGCCCGGCAAGGTAAATCCCACCCAGTGCGAGGCTGTTACCATGGTAGCCGTTCAGGTTATGGGCAACGACGTAGCAGTTGGTATGGCGGCTTCTCAGGGCAACTTTGAGCTGAATGTATTTATGCCCGTTTGCATCTACAACTTCCTCCAGTCTGCTCGTCTTCTGGCCGAATCCATCGTATCTTTCAACGACAATTGCGCTGTTGGTATCACCGCAAATCGCGAAAAAATGCACGGCAACCTGCACAACTCCCTGATGCTGGTTACCGCACTGAACCCCTACATTGGCTACGAAAACGCTGCTAAGACTGCAAAGAAGGCCTTCAAGGAAAACATTTCTCTGAAAGAAGCTTGCGTAGCACTTGGCTTTTTGACCGCAGAAAGATTCGACGAGGTCTTCCATCCCGAACAGATGGTATAAATTTGAACCGAAAGGAAATGGCTATGGTTTTTCAATATTATCCCGGCTGCACCCTGAAAACAAAGGCAAAAGAACTTGACCGCAAGGCAAAACTGGCTGCCAAGGCGCTGGGTGTTACTTTGAACGAAATTCCCGAGTGGCAATGCTGTGGCGGATGCTACCCCGTAGCGAAGGACGAAATTGCCACGAAACTGTCTGCCGTACGCGTTATGATGGCGGCAAAAGAAGCAGAAACTCCCGTAGTAACCGTTTGCTCCGCATGCCACAACGTCCTCAAGCGTGTCAATGCCGATATGAAAGAAGACGAGGTCATCCGTGACCGCGTGAATCGCTATCTGCAAAACGAAACTCCTTACGAGGGCGAAGGCGAAGTGCTTCACTTTATAGAAATGCTCCGTGATAAGGTTGGATTCGACAAGATTCGCCAAATGGTCAAAAAACCCTTGACCGGCAGAAAGATTGGCGCTTACTACGGTTGCCTTCTTCTCCGTCCCGGCAAAGTGATGGCTTTCGACGATCCTGAAAATCCCACCATCATCGAGGATTTTATTCGCGCTTTGGGTGCTGAGCCCGTAGTTTACCCCTATCGCAACGAGTGCTGCGGCGCTTATTTAACTTTGGAGGACAAAGTGGCTACCGCCAAGAAGTCTTCCGCGGTTCTTCACTCCGCCGCTGCAAATGGTGCGGAATGCGTAATCACCGCTTGTCCCCTTTGCCTGTATAACCTGCAAAAGAGCGGCGGCGAAATCCCCGCAATCTACTTTACCGAGCTCCTTTATGAAGCCCTGGGATTGGAATAAGGAGGAATTATGGAACAGAAGCATTTAAGAGAAGATATTCTGCGCATGAGCGGTGTAAATCCCCGCAAGTGTATGAAATGCGGAAAATGCAGTGGTACCTGCCCCTCCTACGACGAAATGGAATTTCACCCCCATCAATTCGTTTACATGGTAGAAAACGGTGATCTTGAGCCCTTGATGGCTTCCAAAAGCATTTACAAGTGTTTAACTTGCTTTGCCTGCGTGGAGCGTTGTCCCCGTCAGGTGGAGCCCGCCAAGCTCATTGAAGCAGTAAGACTTGCCGTAATCCGTCAGCAAGGTCAAAATCACCTCAAACCCGACGATATTCCCGCTATGCTGGATGAAGATTTGCCGCAGCAGGCAATCGTCTCCGCAATGAGAAAATACGCAAAATAGGAGGACGAATATGCAAAGAATCGGCGTTTTCGTTTGCTGGTGCGGTAGCAATATCGCCGCAACCGTTGATGTAAAAGCCGTCGCTGAAGCTCTCAGTAAAGAGCCCGGCGTGGTTTATTTCGAAGATTATCAGTATATGTGCTCCGAGGAAGGACAAAACAAGATCAAGAACGCCATCCGTGACTATAAGCTCACCGGTGCCGTGGTCTGCTCCTGCTCTCCCCGTATGCACGAAAACACCTTCCGCAAGGCTGCCGCTGCCGCCGGAGTCAACTCCTTTATGGTAGAGATTGCCAACATCCGTGAGCAATGCTCCTGGATCCACAAGGATATGCAGAGCGCTACGGAAAAGGCCATTGTTCTCGGTAGAGCCGCCATTGCAAAGGTTCATCTGAACACTCCCCTGACCGCAGGGGAAAGCCCCGTTGTAAAACGCGCACTGGTCATCGGTGGCGGTATCGCAGGTATCCAGACTGCTCTGGATATTGCAGATGCAGGCTTTGAAGTTGACATTGTGGAAAAGAAGCCTACCATCGGCGGCAAGATGAGCCAAATTGACAAAACCTTCCCCACTCTGGACTGCGCCGCTTGTATCCTGACCCCCAAAATGGTTGACGTAGCACAGAATGAAAAAATCCGTATTTTCTCCTTCAGTGAAGTAGATGCGGTAAAAGGTTTTGTAGGTAATTTTAACGTATCCATCCGCCGAAAAGCAAGATACGTTGATGAGGTCAAATGTACAGGCTGCGGTCTTTGTACCGAAAAATGCCCCCAGAAGAAGGTTCCCAACGAATTCAATCTGGGTCTGGACCAAAGGAGAGCCATCTACATTCCTTTTGCTCAGGCAGTTCCCAAGGTTGCTACCATTGATCCCGACTACTGTACCATGCTGAAAACCGGCAAGTGCGGTGTCTGCGCCAAGGTATGTGCCGCAGGTGCTATCGACTACAAGCAGAAGGATACCATCGTTGAAGAACAGTACGGAGCTATCGTCGTAGCTACCGGTTACAACCCCATCGAGCTGACAAAGTACGATGAGTTTGCTTATTCTCAGTCTCCCGATGTCATTACCTCTATGGAGTTCGAGCGTATTACCAATGCGGCAGGTCCTACCGGCGGTGTTCTGCTCCGTCCCTCTGACGGAGAGCATCCTCATAAGATTGTATTCGTTCAATGTGTAGGCAGCCGCGAAGACGGTGGTGGTTGCGGAAAGACCTACTGCTCCAAAATCTGCTGTATGTATACCGCAAAGCACGCAATGCTCACCCGTGAGAAATACCCCGATACCGAAGTTTACGTATTCTACATTGACGTTCGTACCCCCGGTAAGAACTTTGATGAATTCTACCGCAGAGCGGTAGAGGAGTACGGTGTTCACTACATTAAGGGTATGGTCGGAAAAGTATCTCCCGAAAACGGAAAGCTGATGGTAAGAGCTTCCGATTTAATCGAAGGCAAGCAATTAACCATTGATGCAGATCTGGTGGTACTTGCCGCTGCCATCGAGCCCGATAAGTCCGCTCGTCCTTTGGCAACCATGCTGACCGCTTCTATGGATACCAACGACTTCTTTACCGAAGCACATCCCAAGCTCCGTCCCGTGGAAAGCCCTACTGCAGGTATTTTCCTGTCCGGTTGCTGCCAAGGACCCAAGGATATCCCCGAAACCGTTGCTCAAGCATCCGCTTGTGCCGCTAAAGTCATCGGTCTCCTTGCCAAAGATAGCTTGACCTGCAATGCATGTGTAGCGCATTCTGAAGAAATGCTCTGTAACGGATGCTCCACTTGTGAAAAAGTATGCCCTTACGGTGCCATTACTTATGAGGAGAAGGAATTCCGTATGCCTGACCGTACCACTAAGGTGCGCCGTGTGGCAAGTGTCAATCCTGCCGTATGCCAAGGCTGCGGTGCTTGTACCGTTGCTTGTCCCAGTGGTGCTATGGATCTCCACGGCTTCTCCAACAGACAAATTATGGCGGAGGTAGATGCAATATGCAAATAGAAGAAAAGTTTGAACCCACCATCGTTGCCTTTTGCTGCAACTGGTGTTCCTATGCGGGTGCTGACCTTTCGGGTACCAACCGACTTCAGTACCCTGCCAACGTAAAGATTATCCGCGTACCCTGCTCCTGCAGAGTAAACCCCATGTTCATCCTCCGTGCCTTTCAAAGAGGCGCAGACGGTGTAATTATCTGCGGATGCCATCCCGGTGACTGCCACTACACCACCGGTAACTACTATGCCCGTCGCCGTATGACCCTTTTGTTCTCTATGTTGAACTTCCTCGGAATCGAGAAAGAAAGAACCAGACTGGAATGGGTCAGCGCCGCAGAAGGCGCAAAGTTCGCCGCTACTATGAACGACTTTGTAGCAACCGTAACCAAATTGGGCAAAAACCGTAGATTGGAGGATTTGAGATGCAACAAGTAATTCGTGAAAAAGCAAAAGAGCTTCTCTCCTCCGGCAAGGCACAGCGCGTCATCGGTTGGCGCGAGGGCGAATTCTTCTACGATCAGACTCCCGAGGTCTTTACCTGTCCCGAGGACGTAGAAAAGAATTTCGTGTACAACGGATTTTCCGGGGCAAACCTTTCCAAGTATCTTGTAAAGGAAGCTGCAAAGGAAGGCGTTGTAGCCGTATTCCTGAAGCCCTGTGATACTTACTCCTTCAGTCAGCTTCTCAAGGAGCACCGCATCAAGAGAGAAAACGTTTATGCCGTAGGAATTCCTTGTGAGGGTAAACTGGATATCGAACAGATTCGTAAAGCGGGCATCCGCGGTATCACCTCCATCGAGGAAAATGATGAAGAGATTACCGTGAAAACCATTTACGGTGACAAGACCCTCTCCCGTGCTGATGCACTGGCAGAGCGCTGCAAGAATTGCAAGAGCAAAAAACACGTTTCCTACGACGAACTGTTGGGCGAGGAAGGCGAGGTTTTGGATTCTAACCGCTTTGATCAAGTGGAAGAGCTTGAAAAGATGACTGCCGAGGAGCGCTTCGCTTTCTGGCAGGGCGAGCTTTCTCGCTGTATCCGCTGCAACGCTTGTCGCAATGTATGCCCCGCCTGCACCTGCGAAAAATGCGTATTTGACAATGCCGCTTCCGGCATTGAGAGCAAGGCTCCCGCTTCCTCCTTTGAGGAGCAGAACTTCCATATCATCCGCGCATTCCACGTAGCAGGAAGATGCACCGACTGCGGCGAATGTTCCCGCGTTTGTCCCCAGTCCATTCCCTTGCATCTTCTCAACCGTAAATTCATCAAGGATATCAACGAATTCTACGGCGAATATCAGGCAGGCGCCGACCCACAAGAAAAATATCCCTTGACAGCTTTCACCCAGGACGATATGGAACCGTCCGACGCTTTTACGAAGGGAGAGTAAGAAAATGAAGAAAATCCAAATTTCCAAACTCCCAGAGCTTCTCTCCGCCATCGCCGCTCAAAAAGAGTTGTATCTTCCCGTAGATACTAAGAGCGGTGCGGAATATAAAAAATATGAAGAAGGGGATGTGCTTTCCCAGGCTTGTAACACGAACAGAAGCGCCAAGGACTTTTTCTTCCCTCAAGTAGAAAATATGGCAGACTTCAAGGTAGAAGGCAAGAAGATTGAAGTCATCGACACCCGCAAAGAGTGTGAAGATTTCGTTATTTTTGGTGCCCGCGCCTGCGATGTGAGAAGCTTCGACATTCTGGACAGAGTATTCCTTGCAGATCCCGTTGACACCTTCTATAAGAACAGACGTGAGCATTGTACCGTTGTATCCCTTGCTTGCCAAATGCCCGAAGAGACCTGCTTCTGCGGTACTTTCGGCATTGACGCGGCAAATCCCGCAGGCGATGTGACAGCTTGGAAGGTAGGCGAGGAAATGTATTTCCGCGCCAATACCGAGAAGGGCGAAGCCCTTTTAGCTTCCCTGAATCTGGAAGACGGCGAAAAAGCAAAAGTCGAAGAAGAAATGACAAAGATTCGCCAGATTCTGGCTCTGCTTCCTATTCAGAATCTGAATACCAATCATTTCAAGGCAGAAAAATTGATGGAGCATTTCGCAGATCCCAAATGGAAAGAACTTTACAAGGCTTGTCTGGGATGCGGAACCTGCACCTTCGTTTGCCCCACCTGTCAGTGCTTTGACATCCGCGATTTCGATACGGGACACGGCATTCAGCGTTATCGCTGCTGGGATTCCTGTATGTATTCCGATTTTACCCAGATGGCGGCTGATCAGCCCCGTCACACCCAGATGGAGCGTTTCCGTCAGAGATTTATGCACAAACTGGTGTACTACCCCGCCAACAACGAAGGCATCTTCGGTTGCGTTGGTTGTGGCAGATGCCTGGCTAAATGTCCCATCAATATGAACATTGTAAAAGTAATCAAAGAGATTGGAGGGGATAAATAATGGAAAGAGAAGCATTAATCCCCGAAATCGGTGTGGTAACCGATATTCGCATTGACACCCCCGATGTCAGAACCTTCCGCGTAGTCACTCCCGAGGGAAAAAAGCCCTTTGAGCATATTCCCGGTCAGTGTGCGATGCTCTCCATTCCCGGTGTGGGTGAGGCATTGTTCTCCATCACCTCCTCCCCTACCAATACCGAGTATATGGAATTTTCCATCAAGAAGTGCGGCTGTGTTACCAGTTTTCTCCACGCCATTGAACCCGGTCAGTACGTAACCATCCGCGGTCCTTACGGCAACGGCTTCCCCGTAGAAAGCGCCTTCAAAGGTAAAGATCTGCTCTTTGTAGCAGGCGGTATCGGTTTGGCTCCTCTCAGATCTGTTATCAACTACTGTCGTCACTACAGATCCAATTACGGCTCCATCGACATCGTGTACGGCTCCCGCTCTATGCAGGATTTGGTTGACTACAACGAAATTATGGAAGAATGGTGCAAGGAGGACGGCATTAACGTTCACCTGACCATTGACCGTGAGCAGCCCGAATGGAACGGCCACGTAGGCTTCGTTCCCAACTTCGTTAAAGAGTTGAATTTCGATACAAACAAGACCGCCGTTCTCTGCGGTCCGCCCATTATGATTAAATTCACCCTGGCAGGTCTGCAGGAGCTTGGCTTTGGCAAAGACCAAATCTACACCACCCTTGAGATGCGTATGAAATGCGGCATCGGCAAGTGCGGTAGATGCAATCTCGGTGATAAATTCATCTGCAAAGACGGTCCCGTCTTCCGCTTTGACCAGCTGGAAGAATTGCCGGACGAATATTAATGTCGAAAGGAAAGAACCATGGAACAGAACGTAAATATTTTCCTGTACGGAAAGAAGTACTCCGTACCTGCAAATCTTACCATTATGAGCGCAATGGAATATGCCGGCTATCAGCTGGTTCGCGGATGCGGATGCCGTAACGGCTTCTGTGGCGCTTGCGCTACCGTATATCGCATCAAGGGCGACAGAGAATTGAAGGTTTGTCTGGCTTGTCAGACGAAAGTAGAAGACAATATGTACATTGCCACCCTTCCCTTCTTCCCCCTTGTAAAGGAAGTATATGATATTGAAAAGATTGCTCCCACCGAGCAGATTATGATGCAGCTTTACCCCGAAATTTACAGTTGCATCGGATGCAATGCTTGTACCAAAGCATGTACTCAGGGCCTGAACGTGATGCAGTACATCGCATACGCTCAACGCGGTGAGTATGAGAAATGTGCAGAGGAAAGCTTCGACTGCGTTATGTGCGGCGTATGCTCCTCCCGTTGCCCCGCAGGCATCAGTCATCCTCAGGTAGCAATGCTGGCTCGCCGTCTCAACGGTAAGTATCTGGCTCCCGGATGCGGACATCTGGAAGATCGGGTCAAAGAAATCAATGACGGCACCTTCAAGGAACTTCTGGAAAACCTGATGCAGAAGCCCCTGGAAGAGCTGAAAGAGCTTTACAACAACCGCGAGATCGAGAAGTAAGGAGGTAAGCGAATATGTATAATGAACAAATGCGCCAATCTATGGCAAAAGTAGAGGCTAACAGAAAAGCAAACGCTGCCACCGAACCCAGAAGAATGACCGCCGAAGAGAAGGAAAAGCTTCTTGCCACCTTCCACCCCGACTACATTCAGGAGCAGTTTGCCACCCTTTCCGTAGGTCCCAACAAGGGCGGAAAGGTTCCGTTGGAGCTTCGCGATCTTCTGGAAGCAAATTCCAGAGTAAAGGGAATGAATATTAATCTGGAAAAAGTCGATTACGATGTTGACGTTCTCATCATCGGCGGCGGCGGCGCAGGTTCCAGCGCAGCCATCGAGGCTCACGAAAAAGGCGCAAACGTTATGATTGTAACCAAGCTCCGTATCGGTGATGCCAATACCATGATGGCAGAGGGCGGTATTCAGGCGGCTGATAAGCCCAACGACTCCCCCGCACAGCACTACATCGACGTCATGGGTGGCGGTCACTACGTCAACCGTCCCGAGCTGGTTCGTAAGCTCGTTATGGACGGCCCCAGCGCGATCCAGTGGCTCAACAAGCTCGGCGTGGAATTCGATAAGGCAGAGGACGGCACGATGATCACCACCCACGGTGGCGGTACCTCCCGCAAGCGTATGCACGCGGCGGCTGACTACTCGGGCGCGGAGATCATGAGAACCCTCCGTGACGAGGTCCTCAACCGCGGCATTCCGGTGCTCGACTTCACCGCAGCGATCGAGCTGATCCTCGATGACGAGGGTAAGGCGGCAGGCGCAGTCCTCCAGAACATGGAGACGGGCGAGGTTCTCGTCGCACGCGCAAAGTGCGTCGTTCTCGCAACCGGTGGCGCGGGACGTATGCACTATCAGGGCTTCCCCACCTCCAACCACCACGGTGCAACCGCAGATGGTCTGGTGCTCGGCTACCGCGCAGGTGCGAAGCTTCTCTACCAGGATACCCTGCAGTATCACCCCACGGGCGTTGCGTTCCCGCAGCAGATCTTCGGTGCACTCGTCACCGAGAAGGTTCGCTCGATGGGCGCGAAGCTGGTCAACAGCGAGGGCGAGGTCTACGTTCACCCGCTCGAAACCCGTGACGTCAACGCAGCAGCCGTCATCCGCGAGTGCTCCACCCACAAGAAGGGCGTCGCAACCCCCACGGGCGGTCAGGCAGTCTGGCTCGATACGCCCATGATCGATATGATCCACGGTAAGGGTACGCTTGAGAAGCGTCTCCCCGCAATGCTCCGTATGTACCTCAAGTTCGGCATCGATATGCGCGAGACTCCGATCCTCATCTACCCCACTCTGCACTATCAGAACGGCGGTCTGGAGATCGGCGCGAACGGCATGACGGGCGTTGAGAACCTGTACGTCGCAGGTGAGGCAGTCGGCGGTATCCACGGACGCAACCGTCTGATGGGCAACAGCCTTCTGGACATCATCGTATTCGGTCGCCATGCAGGTCAGCAGGCAGGCGCGAAGTGCAAGACCACCAAGGTCGGCAAGCTGAGCCTCGACCACGTTGCAAAGTACGACAAGGAACTCAAGGCTGCGGGCATCGACTCCAACGTGCCCTCGCCCAAGCTGTTCCCTGACTATACCCGTAAAGTCTAATCCTCGGAGGTAAAAAAACATGAGAGAAATTGAAGTTGCAAAGATCACGGAAGTGGTCGAAAGACTCTGCATTGATGCAAACAACCACCTTCCCGCAGACGTCAAGGCAGCCATCGAGCGTTGCCGCGCTTGCGAGGACGGCGAGATCGCTTGCGGCGTGCTGGACAATATCATTGAAAACTATCACATCGCAGACGCCGAGAACGTACCGATCTGTCAGGATA
>JAZODR010000004.1:0-102363 GCA_045597125.1 Eubacteriales bacterium
TCCCTGAAGGTGCACCACAAGTCAGTGTCTTTGTTGCGAAGGGTACACCCGTTCCCATTCCGAACACGGTAGTTAAGCTTCGTTATGCCGACAATACTTAGACCGAAGGGTCTTGGGAAGATAGGTCGTCGCTGACACAAAAAACTCCGATTCTTTATGAATCGGAGTTTTTTTCTTGATTTACGGCGGAATTGGCGGTATAATAAAGAGGTAGAAACTTATTTTTGAGGAGAAATATGAAAAAAATTCTCATTTTAGATGCCAACAGCCTTTTGAACCGAGCGTTTTACGGAATTCGCCCTCTAAGCAACTCTCAGGGGCTTCCTACCAATGCTATTTTTGGCTATATCAATATTTTAAAAAAGCATTTAGATGCGGTCAAGCCGGATTATGTGGCGGCGGCATTTGACTTACATGCGCCTACGTTTCGTCATAAATATGACGAGGCGTATAAGGCGAACCGAAAGCCCATGCCCGATGAATTGCGGGCGCAGATGCCTTATTTGCGCAGGGCTACCGAGGCTATGGGTATTGCGGTGGTGGAGCGGGAAGGCTATGAGGCGGACGATATTTTAGGCACTCTTTCCCGCATTGCGGAGGAAAGCGGAAACTGCGCTTATCTTGTTACGGGTGACCGTGATGCTTATCAGCTGGTCAGCGATCATACGACACTGATTCTGGTGGGAACCAAGCACGACGAAGAGGTAACTCCCGAAGTTGTTAAGGAAAAATTTGGTCTTGCTCCCCGACAAATGATTGATGTAAAGGCATTGGCGGGGGATAGCGGGGATAATATACCGGGTGTTCGTGGAATTGGAGAAAAGACGGCTCTGAAGCTCATCGCTGAGCGAGGGAATCTGGACGGGGTGTATGCTGATTTGGAGACCTTGCCTGTTGGTCCCTCTGCCAAAGAAAAGCTTCGCGACGGCAAGGAAGATGCTTACAAGAGCCACTTTTTGGGAAAAATTTGCAGAGAAGTTCCCAGTCTTTCCCGTATTGAGGATTTTCCTTATATGGGTTTTGTATCCGAGCTTCTTTTGCCCCTTTTCGTGGAGCTGGAATTTACCAAAATGATTCAGAGCTTCGGTCTTTCTGAGCCGCAAAAGGTGCAGGAAGCACCTTTGCAAGGCACTCTTTTTGACCTTGTGGAAGAAATTCCTCTTGAGGAAATGGATGCGGAAAAGGTTTCTGAAACGGTTTTTTCCCTGTTTTTTGATGAAAACGGATTTTATACCCTATACGAAGGGAAAGCGGTAAAGCTTGTAGGAGATGTAGAGGCTCTTTTGCGTAAGAGTCGTCCTGTGGTGTGCGATTACAAGGCATATTTGCATAGATTTGCGGATGTTTTCGGTGATTTTCACGGAGTTCAGGCGGATTTGGATCTTTTTCTTGCCGCATATGTTTTAAATTCTCAACACGCATCTATGACTCTGTCAGCTTTGGGAAGAATTTTTTGCAAAGACGGTGCTTATCTTTCTGCTGATACCAATCCTGCAGAGGCGCTTTTTTTGATGGAAAAACTTGCAAAGATTTTGCGGGCGGAGCTTGCCAATAGCACTTGCAAAAATCTGTATTATGAAACCGAGCTTCCCCTTGCCGCAGTGCTGGCAGATATGGAGCGTATCGGCTTTGCGGTGTCCCGCGAGGGAATCGAGCAATACGGAAAAAACCTTCGTACCATTATTGCCGCTTTGCAGGAAGAAATTTATATGCTGGCGGGAGAAGAATTTCTCATTTCCTCCCCCAAGCAACTTGGGAAGATTCTTTTTGAAAAAATGGGGTTGCCTTCCGTCAAGAAGACCAAAACGGGGTATGCTACGGATGCGGAGACTCTTGGAAAACTGCGTTTTCATTCGCCTATTATTGACTTGATTTTGAATTGGCGCGCGGCTTCCAAACTGCAGAGCACCTATGTAGAGGGAATGCTGAAGCAGGTGCGAGAGGATGGTAGAATTCACACTGTTTTTAACGGAATGCTTACGGCAACGGGACGTCTATCTTCGGCGGAACCGAATTTGCAGAATATTCCGGTGAAGACGGAATTGGGCAGAGAAATGCGCCGATTTTTTATTGCGCCCGAGGGATTTGTATTGGTGGATGCGGATTATTCGCAAATTGAGCTCAGGCTTCTTGCCCATATGTCCGAGGATAAAACCATGCAACAGTTCTTTTTGGACGGCAAGGATATTCATACGAAAACTGCCTCGGAAATTTTTCACGTTAGTCCCGAGGAGGTTACTCCCGAGATGCGCAAGAGCGCAAAGGCGGTCAATTTCGGCATTGTTTACGGAATTGGAGAATATTCTCTTAGCCAAGACCTTGGGGTTCCCATGCGGGTGGCCAAAGAGTATATTGAGAAATATTTTGCCTTGTTTCCCGATATTAAAGGCTTTTTGGATAGCATGAAAGCAAAGGCACACGAGGATGGTTTTGTTACTACCTTGTTTGGCAGACGCAGGTATATTCCTGAATTGCAGTCCACTAAGAAACAATTGGTTTCTTTTGGGGAACGGGTTGCTATGAATGCGCCGATTCAGGGGACTGCGGCGGATATTATTAAGCTTGCCATGGTGCGTGTGGCTCGGCGCTTGGAGAAAGAGGGATTACGCAGTCGTCTGATTTTGCAGGTGCACGATGAACTGATTTTGGAGTGCCCTGAGGAGGAAGCGGAAATTGCCGCAAGGATTCTTTCTGAGGAAATGGAAGGCGTGGTATCCTATGCAGTTCCGCTTTTAGCTGAAAGTTCTATCGGAAAAACTTGGTTTGACGCGAAATAAATGATATCGCAAAAAGAGGTTTTCCACATTGTGGAAAACCTCTTTTTATGATTATATGTGTCGTAGGGCGTCCTTAATGAGCGGGAAGATTTCATCAAATTGATTGAATACAAAATCGAACATAGATATCGCACAGATGCATACCACGAGAAACAGGAGCAATAGCAGTATCGTGCCGACAATGAACCCAATCAGCGCGCCTTTTGCGGAGGCTTTGGCGCGGGACGGTTTTTTGTTTTCGTAAATAAAAAAGAGAATCAAGCCTACCAGGGGAAGGAAGAAGCCCAGAAGAGCAAAGGTGGAGTCAAAGCTGTCTTTTGCATAGGGGGCGGGAGAATTTTCCTGAATGCTTGTGCCACAAGAAGGGCAAAACAAGGCGCTTTCGTCTAAGGTATTTCCACATTTTTTACAGTACATAATTTTTCCTCCATTTTTTATTATTCATGGGTTTTTCCGTTATAGAGCGCAGCGGCGCGGTCCAGACTTCCTGTAGTGAAGTGCTTGGCGCTGTCGTAAACATCTTCCAGGGAAGAGATGATTTTCTTCATATCCTCGGGAGAGGGATTGCCCAGTACCCAGTTCATCAAGTCCCATTGGGGAGGCGGTGCGCCCACACCCAATTTCACACGGGGAAAGGCGTCACTGCCAAGGCAGGAAATAATGGATTTGATGCCGTTGTGCCCGCCTGCACTTCCGTTTTCGCGGATGCGGAATACGCCGGGGGCAAAATTAATGTCGTCAAAGATGACCAGAATGTTCTGCGGGGGAATCTTATAGAACGCGGCGGCTTCGCGAACCGATTCGCCAGAAAGGTTCATAAAGGTCTGAGGCTTAAGGAGAAGAACCTTTTTTCCGCCCAAGGTACATTCGCCCGTCAGTGCTTTGAAGCGAAGGTTGCCGATGGTGGTGTTTTCCCTCAGAGCAATATAGTCCAGAGCCATAAAGCCTACGTTGTGTCGATTTTGAGCATATTTATCGCCGGGGTTGCCAAGACCCACAATTAAGTATTCGGGAGCAGCCATAAAATCTCCTTTGATAGTTGGATTGGGTTGAGGAAGGACGGTCTTGGTGGAAGCATAACGGACCAAGAGGACACCGATGGGGATGGCAAAGAAGCATAGGAGAAGAAGCGCCATATACACGAATTCGGTAACAGGGTGTTCTTCGCCAAAGCCATATTCCATACAGATACGCGCAGGGTAATTGGAAAAATTAAAGGCGATATGGGTCATTACCGATGGCCAAATAGAGTCGAAGCGGTGTGCCAGCCATGCCATCAAAATTCCCAGAGGGAGAGTAAAAACGATTTGGTAAAGGTTGCCGTGAATCAAGGCAAACAGAAGTGCTGAAATAAAAATGGCGTGGGGAGGGGTCATACTTTTTTTCAGGGTGTTCAGAATGAATCCGCGGCAGAGCACTTCTTCCAGAAAAGGCGCGACCAAGGAAATATAGAGTACTTCAATCCAGATATTGGACCCTGCCGCCATAATGGCTTCTTGACTTGACATATAGTCATTTTGCGATTGTTGCACCGCGGGAATCAGGGTCATTGCGGAAATGAGAAGAATGGCAAAGGCATAGCTTCCAAAGCCCAGGAAGGTACCTGCGGCAAGGGAAGAAGCAGGTGTTTTTTGTAAGGAAGCGTCCCGAAGGATGTTTTTTTGTTTTATTAGTACGATAATTCCCAGGAAGAAAAGACCTCCCAGAAGCATGGTTTCGTAAAGCACACCCATAACGGTACTTTCAATGGCATCTATCTCCAGCCCCGAAAAAGTGCCTGCAATACCCAAAATCAGTCCAACGATGAAGCTTGCGGCGGATTGCATTCCGAAGTATAGGGTGATATAGCCTACACATTTAAGTAGTGCTTGAAAAACAGTTTGTTTTTTCATAGTGGGTCCTTTCTGTGAATTATCGGTTCACGCGGAAAAATTCAATGGCTTTGTACGCCTTGTCTTCCAGTTCTGCCAGATTTAGCTTGGCTTCTTCTTCCAGCACCTCTTCCAAGGTGGGATTCAGCTTGGGGTGACGGGGTGTAAACACGGTGCAACAATCTTCGTAGGGGAGGATGGAGGTATCAAAGCAATCTATCTCGCGGCTGGTGCGTACAATCTCTTCCTTGTCCATACCGATTAGAGGACGGTAAACGGGAAGATTTGCTACGGCATCGGTACAGCGAAGGGCGTCCATCGTTTGACTGGCCACTTGCCCCAGACTTTCCCCTGTGACGATGGCACCGCATTTTTGTCTTTCGGCAACTCGGCAGGCAAGGCGCATCATAGAGCGGCGAAGAAGAATGGTGAAATATTCTTCTCGACACGTTTCCTGCAGAGCAAGTTGGAGTTCAGTCAGGCGAATGGAGGCGAAATTGACCGTATCCGTATAGGCGCAAAGCTTGTGGGCAAGCTCCACTACTTTTTCCTTGGCTCGTTCCGAGGTATAGGGGAAGGATTCAAAGTGAAGCGCATCAATGAAGGCGCCGCGCCTTGCCATGCGGTAACCTGCAACGGGGGAATCAATACCGCCTGAAAGGAGCAGAAGCGCTCTTCCTGAGGTGCCGTATGGCATTCCGCCTGCTCCGGGGAGCTTTCCTGCGTGAACATAGGCAAAATCTTCGCGAATTTCAACCCAAACTACCTCACCGGGATTATGTACATCTACCTTGGGTGCGTTTTTTCCTAAAGTGCGTAAAATGCAACCGCCCACCTCTCGGCAAATCTCAGGGGATTTGAGGGCAAATTTCTTATCGCTTCGTCTGGCATCCGCTTTAAAGGAAACGGCGCCCACAAGCAGGGGCGCAATTTTGTTACGAACGGTAGCAAGAATGGCATCCATATTCTTTTCTACTCGGTATGCGATGGAAAGGCTGACTACACCGAAGACTTTTTGCAGTTCGGGAAGGGCAAGATCTAAAAGGGGATCGTGCTCCGATTCCACAAAGACGGTGGACTGGGAGGTAAAGACGCGAAATTCGCCCAAGGGCTTTAATTTTCTGCGAATTTGTTTTAGGAGAATGGCGTCAAAATAGCTTTTGTTGGCTCCTTTGAGGATCAGTTCTCCGTATTTCATTAAAATTGATCGTTTTTCCATTGTTTCACCTTATAATTTCGCGAAGGATGCGGCAAAATTCCAGGGCTTCATCCTCCGTATTGAGTCTTGAAAAGGACAGACGGATCGTACTGTCTGCATCTTTTGAATTCAGTCCGAAGTTTTGCAAAACGGGACTTTTTCCCGAGTGGGAGGAGCAGGCGCTTCCCGAGGAAACGAAGACTTCTTTTTCGCTGAGCATATGTAAAAGAATCTCTGAGCGTAACGAGCGTACGGTCATAGATAAAATATGGCAGGAGGTTTTTTCTGCCTCGTTAAAGGAAATGCGCTGGTCGCCTGCAAACTCCGATTTGATGTGCTCTCGAATGAGTTGCATTCGTTTGCAGTCTGCTTCCAGCTGCGCTCCTCCTTCCTCTGCCGCTTTTCCGAAGGCGATAATACCGGGCAGGTTTTCCGTGCCTGAGCGCAGACCCTTTTCCTGACCGCCGCCGAAAATTTGAGAGGGAAGATTGGTTCCTTTTTTTATATACAGTGCGCCCACGCCCTTGGGACCGCAAATTTTGTGCGCGGAAAGGGACAAGAGGTCGATTCCTAAGGCGTTGGGGGTGATAGGGCTTTTCAGATATCCCTGTACGCCGTCGCTGAAAATAAGGGCGAAGGGACTTTTTGCTTTGACCAGACGGGAGACGGTAGCAATATCGTACACCGCGCCCGTTTCATTGTTGGTGTGCATGACCGCTGCAAGAATGGTCTTATCGTTTGCTGCGTTGGCGATTTCTGTGGGATTCAGTTTTCCGCCGCGGGTGGAGAGGCGGATGACCTCAAACCCTTCATTTTCAAGCCGCTCCATACATTTGGCTACGGCGGGATGTTCGGAATCGGTGGTAAGGATGCGGTTGCCTCTGCGGCGAAGTTTTTGTACTGCGCCGAAAATGGCAAGGTTGTCTGCCTCCGTGCCGCCTGAGGTAAAGAAAATTTCCTCGGGGAGAGCGCCGATGCTTTTCGCTACTTTATTCCGCGCTTTTTTCAGGCGCTGTTCCGCTTCGAAGCCCAGACGGTGCAAGGAAGAAGGATTGGCAAAATGACCAAGCTCCTCTCGCATCACAGCCAGAACACCTTCGCTGAGAGGGCTGGATGCGGAATTGTCAAAATAAATCATAGGTTCCTCGTTTTACTTGTTAAAATCGAAGACGGCTTTTCCGTCTTCCAGACGCAGACGGGCATCAAAGGCGTTTCCCGTGCGTGGAGAAATGAAGCCTGTAAGCACATCGGTGCATCCTTCTGCAAGAAGCTTTTTTGCTTGGTGAATGGGAATAGGGCGCTTGCAAAGTGAAAGATTGATGCGGAATTTGCAGCCCTCTTTGTAGCCGCGGCAGCCATAGGAATATTTTCCTTTTACCACATCTTGTCCGCACAATGGGCATTTGCCTACCGTATCACCGAAAAAGCCAATGTCAAAGTCATCGCCTTTTTCAAAGACGTTCTGAATTTCGCCTTTGGCAATATTGACTGCATCGCTGATTTGCAGTTCACCGCGGAAGACCTGTTTTAGTGCCTTGCCGGTGGTGGCGGTTTTGAATTTATCCATGGAAATTCCCATGAGGGAAAGCTGCTCAATCAGGTATTTTCCGTCGGGTAGGATGGTATAAACGTCCTTTTTCAACTGAATATAACCCGAATTTCGTGCATTTTCAATGATACCCGTGCGGGTAGCTTCGGTGCCCAGTTCCAAACCTTCGAACATGGCGCGGTATTCTTCCGCGTCATCCATCTCCTCTTCTTCTGCCTTGGCTTTTTCCTCTCGGAAGGGATTTTTCAGGTAGTTGTTTAAGGTTTCGATGGTGTAGTGCTTTGGAGGAGAGGTTTCTTTTTCCTTGACGGTATAGGTGATGGCCACTGTGTCACCCACCTTGTAATCGGGGAGGATTTTATCATTGCGCGTACTGTCGTCAAATCTGGTCCAGCCTTTTTCCAGAATGACGTTTCCCTTGACCACAAATTCCTCCAGTTCTCCTGCTGCCAGTACCAATTCGGTTTTCTCACAGATGCAATCCTGGTCGCAGAATAATGCTACAAAACGGCGCAGAATCATTTGATATACCTTCTTTTCTTCTTCGGAAAGGGCTTCCTTGGAAGGAATTTTGAAGGTAGGTGTCAGGGCAGAGTGGGACTCGATTTTGGAGTCATCGAAAATGGTCTTTTTATCCTTAAAGGCAACGGGGTAACCGATGTTTGCCAGATTTTTAATGATGGTGCGTATCTTGTCCTTTTCTGCAGTGGCAAGATATTCCGAATTGGTACGAGGATAGGTCACATACCCTTTTTCGTAAAGTGCTTGTACAATTCGCAGGGAATCGTCCATAGGCATTTTATATTTTTTGCCCAAGGCATTTTGCAATTTGGAGAGGGAAAAGAGTTTACCCGGATTGAGTTTATCCTTTTTGCTTTTGCGGCTTTTCACAATGGTAGGAACGCTGTTTAGTGCTTCTGCCCATTGTTTCGCCTTTTCTTGTTCTTTCTTGGAAAATTTTTTCTTGCTTTGCACCTCGGGGCCGTCTTCCCCTTCGCATTTGCCAAGAATGGCAAAATACAGCTCGGGCTTGAAATTCTCAATTGCCATATCCCGGTCGTAAATTGCCTTAACGATGGGAACGATGACTCTTCCCACACGAAGAAGAGAGCCGCTTTTTAAGGTGGCAAAACGGGTGAGATTGACACCGTACAGCCAGTCGATGTAGGTGCGGGCAAAGCCCTCTGCCGCAAGATTGTCGTAATCCTTTTCATTTTTTAATTGTGCGAGGGCGGAACGGATGGTTTCGGGAGTTTGGTCGGGAAGCCATAGACGAAGGAGAGGCTTTTTCAGTTCCCCTGCGTGCTGCAAGATAAGGCGGACGATGATTTCGCCCTCTCGGTCAGCATCTCCCGCA
Source organism: Eubacteriales bacterium (assembly GCA_045597125.1). Taxonomy (GTDB): domain Bacteria; phylum Bacillota; class Clostridia; order Oscillospirales; family SIG627; genus RGIG5579. Next base: position 8,753 of record JAZODR010000004.1, read on the forward strand.
TTGACAATGGCATCAACATCTTCACGGTGGCAAAGGCTTTTTACGGTTTCAAACTGCTCTTTTACACCATTATCTACTTTTCCCTCTTTATCGTGACGGAGTCCAAAGCGAAAGGTTTCAGGGAAGCATGGGATGTTTTCCATGCTCCATTTACCCGTAGAGGTCTTGCCTGTATAGTCCTCAATGTCACACAAAGAAAAGAGATGACCGAAAGCCCAGGTTACCGCGTACCCTTCGCCTTCCAGATATCCGCGGCGCTTTTGAAGTGTGCCGATGGCAGAGGCAATATTCCGCGCAAGGCTTGGCTTTTCTGCGATGATGAGAATCATAGTGCATCTCCTTTCTATATTCTTTTATACCAAATTATATTATAGCATAGAGCGTAGCGATTTTCAACCGCCTCCGTTGACTTTTCTCGGAATACGTGCTATGCTTTCTCTGGCAATTGGTGAGACTGCATATTTGAGAGGGAAAAGAATGAAGAAAGCGTGTAAAATCCAGGTAAAAAGTATTCGTCATTCCATTTTGGAGCAGGAATTTTCTTTTGATACGGCGGCGGATTTCTGGGAGCAGGTGGAAGCGGATGGCATATTGCCAGAAGAATTTATAAAACCCGATATTTCCGATCGCACAGGAGATGCGCTCTATATGGAGCCGGAATTTCCCTCTCCCAATGAATCGGTTTTGACTTCCTACGGCATTGTGGAAAAAAGCGCTGACGGCACGGTGCGTATTAGCTATGAGGATTCGGAAATTACGGGGCTTGCCGGATGTCTGACTACCTTTTGTTTGGTTCCCGACGGTTCGGTGATTCTCCTTCGTCGAGGGGAGATCCGGACCTGTATGATTTTTCGTAGGGGTAGCCGACAGGTCTGTGAATACACACCCGATGGCTCTATGCCCGCGGTTGTTCTCCATACGCATGAATTGGAGGGCGAAGTGGGGGAAGCGGGAGGAAGCATACTTGTAAAGTATTCCGTAGAGATTCGCGGTACGGTTGTGGAACGGAATGAAATTTGTGTTTCTCTTTGGATGAACGAAGAAAAAAAGCTATAGAATCACATGGAGTGATTCTATAGCTTTTAATTATCTTTTTATAATAAATTATTGACTAAATAGGGGATTGCCTCTTCAAAGTTGACTCCGTAGGTGCGGTGGTTTGGGTCATCCATGGTGACGCGGACACATTCGTAGGTGTAGTCAACTGCTATCTTGAGTGCTTCTTGGATAGAGTTTCCGCGGGCGATGGCGCCTACGCAGGTGGAAGCGAAAATATCACCGGTTCCGTGGAAAGCGGCGGGAAGGTGTTTGCCGAAATAGGAGGAGAAGGTGTCGGTGGTGCTGTCGTAAAGCTCAAAGCCGATTTTGCCTTTTTCATAGGAAACACCCGTCAGCGCGGCGCGCTTTGCGCCCAGCGCACACAAGGCGCGAAGCATTTCGCGAATGTCTTTTTGAGTGTAAGTTTCATTGTAGGGGCGACCCAGCATGAAGCAGGCTTCGGTTAGATTGGGCAGGATCAAATCCGCTTTTCCGCAAAGCTGTGCCATGCGCCCCGCAAATTCTTCGGTAAAGCCGTAGTAAAGCTTACCGTTGTCTGCCATGGCAGGATCTACCACCAAAAGGGTGTTTTCGTCTCCAAGGGTTTCAAGCATTTCTTCTACCAATTCAATCTGGCGGAAAGAGCCGAGGTAGCCTGTGTAAATGGCGTCAAAGGTTAAGCCTTCCTGTTTCCAATGCTTTGTAATGGGGGAAATCTCATTTGTGAGATCGTGGAAAGTGAAGCCGGTAAACTGGGTATGGGTGGAAAGAACGGCGGTGGGCATCACGGCGCATTCTACTCCGCAAGCGGAAATAATGGGCAAGGCAACGGTTAAGGAACATTTTCCTACCGCGGAAATATCTTGTACGGTAACAATTCTTTTCATAATAAACCTCCATTTCTGGTCTTATTTTATCACCAATTTTGAAAAAGTCAAAGACCAGATTTGTTTTTTTTCTTGTAGCCAGAAGGATTTTGTGATAGAATTGTTTTGGCTTCTTTTGAAAAGCAAAAATTTTATTTGGGAATGAATATGTACTATACTTATGTGATTCGCTGTGAGGGCGGCAGTCTTTATACCGGTATTGCAAAAAATTTATTTTCCCGTATGGCAGAGCATTACTCACAAACGGGAAAATGCGCAAAATATACCAAAAGGCACAAGGTGATTGCCTTGGAGGCGGTGTGGTCCAGTTGTGATCGGAGATGCGCTTGTCGCTTGGAATATGCGCTGAAATCTTTGAGCAAAAAAGAAAAAGAGCTTCTTTTAATAAAGCCCTTTTTGCTTTCCGCATTGTTGCCCGCGATGGAGAAGGAGGATTATGTTTATCATCCTAAAGCGTGTCTGGAGTTGTATTTGAAGCAAATCAAGCTCCCTGATTTGCTTTAATGTAAAGATTGATTGCGGTGTTCTCGCTTTGCTCTACGAATTGTCCGTAGCGGTACATATCCCCCAGACGAATCAGTGCTTCGGGGCTGTGAGCAAGGAGCGCACTTTTCATAAAACAGTTAAATGCAAGGCGCAGAGCCTTTTCTCGCTCAGTTTCATCAAGGAGGTAGCCGTAATAGTATAGATTTCCTAAATTGTAGTAACCCTTTGCTGCTGTCCTATTGTTTCCCGAGCGACAACAATAGCGGTACATTCTTGCGGCTCTGGCAGGGTCAGATGCACCGAAATAACCCCATTTAAAGCCCTCTGCCAAAGTAAATGCCGCGGAAATATTGCCCTTTTTTACCTGTTCCTTTAATTGTTTTAATTTTTCATCCATTCTGTTCCACTCCTTTCTTGTGAGAATATTGTAACAGAACAGGTGTACGATAAACAGTACAAAAAAGGTTTCTCGTTCTGAGAAACCTTTTTTTCGTTATTTTATTTTTTCCAGCACGAAATCGGCCATTTTTTCTTTGGGGATGACGCCGCTGTGGCGTTCGGGCAGGGACTCCAGTTCAGCAAGGGAAGAGGGGATTTCCAGACCCGAGAGGGCAGAAAGGCGGCGGAGCAGATCAAATTCGTCTCCTTGCGCATCTGCGCCGATGGCGGAAAGTACGGGGCGGGAGAACTTGAAGGGAGAAGCGGTGGAAAGGACTACTACGGGGTTTTTGGTGCCTTCCTTTTCCTTGTACTGCATTGCCGCGCCCATGGCAACGGCGGTATGAGGATCGCAGAGATAACCGGTTTGGGCATAAACCTTTCCGAGCACCGCAGAAGCTTCTTCATCGCTGAGAGAGTATGCGGTAAAGGTTTCGTTCAGCTTGGCAAGCAGAGTTTCGGGAACGGAGTAAACACCGTCTTTGTTCAGGCTGGCCATCCAATGGGAGACCGCTTTGTCATCCCCTTCGGAAAGAAGAAATAAGAGGCGCTCCAGATTGCTGGAAACCAAAATATCCATAGACGGAGAGGTGGTTTGATAGAAGGGACGGCGCTTGTCGTAGGTGCCCGTGCGGATAAAGTCGGTCAGGACGTTATTGGCATTGGAGGCGCAAACAAGTTTTCCAACGGGAAGCCCCAGAATGCGGGCAAAGTAGCCTGCTAAAATATTGCCAAAATTGCCGGTGGGTACTACAAAATCTACCTTGTCCCCCCAAGTGATACGGCCTTGGCGGATCAGATCGCCGTAAGCTTTAAAGTAATACACAATCTGGGGAGCGAGCCTGCCGATATTGATGGAATTTGCGGAGGACAGACGCGCACCGGTTCCTGCCATCGTGTTCTCTTTTGCAAAAGAGGAAAAGATGTTTTTCACCCCTGTTTGGGCATCGTCGAAATTGCCTTCAATGGCGGAAACAAATGTGTTTGCTCCGCGCTGGGTCACCATTTGGGCGCGTTGTACGCGGCTGACACCGCCATGGGGATAGAATACCAAAATTTTCGTTCCTTCCACATCGCAAAAGCCTTGAAGGGCAGCCTTGCCCGTGTCACCACTGGTAGCGGTGAGGATTACGATTTGGTCGGTCACGCCCAGCTTTCCGCGGCTTTTGGACAAGAGATGAGGAAGAATTGAGAGGGCAACGTCCTTAAAAGCGCATGTGGGGCCGCGAAACAGCTCCAGCACATAATCCTCGCCTACCTTCACCGTGGGAGTAATATCCTCGGTTTGAAACTTGCCTGAATAGGCGCGGCGCACCATTTCTTCTACCTCGCTGCGGGTAAATTCGGGAAAGAGAGCGAAAAGTACGTCAGCGGCAATGCCGTAAAAATCTTTCAGAACCGTTTTCTCTGCGGAAAATGCAGGGAAGGAAAAATCCTCGGGCAGATAAAGACCGCCATCGGGGGCGATGCCTGCCAAAATGGCTTGACAGGGGGAAACGGTGGTTTTGGAGCGTGTGCTTCGATAAATCATAACAAATTCACTTTCTTTTTTGCATTTTTTGCTTGACTATTTTGGCAATTTATGATATCAATAATAATATGCCAATTTCTATAAAAATTCAAGGGTTTTCAAAAAAAATCTAAAAAATATATTTATCTGTGGGAGACCGATGGTTTTTCACTTGCATACAAAATGGAGGTATCTATGAAGATTGGTCTTTTGGGCTACGGCACCGTCGGAAAGGGTGTATTTGACATTCTGGAAGAGGTAGGCGGCCTTGAAGTAAAATATGTTCTGGATTTGCGGGATCTGCCGGAGCTCGGGAGTAAGCTGACAAAGGATTTGAACGTGATTCTGTCTGACCCTGAAGTGGAAACCGTGGTAGAACTTATTGGCGGGATGAATCCTGCTTACGATTTTGTGAAAAAGAGTCTTTTGGCGGGAAAGAATGTGGTCACTGCCAATAAATTGATGGTCAGTCTCCATTACGGAGAATTGGTGCGTATTGCCAAGGAGAAGGGAGTTTCTTTCCGTTATTCCGCAGCTGTGGGCGGCGGTATTCCTTGGCTTGTGAATCTTCAGCGCGCTCATCGCGTTTCTCATTTGGACAGAGTATATGGCATTATGAACGGTACAACAAACTTTATTCTGGATGCTATGGCAAATCTGGGTGAAGAATTTGATGTTTCTCTGGCTGAAGCGCAGAGATTGGGTTTTGCGGAAGCAGATCCTTCTTCCGATATTGATGGTTTGGATACCAGACATAAGACTACTTTGTCTGCCAACGTGGCATTCGGTGCTTGTTTGGATGATGAAAAAGTAGATACTTTTGGCATTCGCGCTGCAAAAAAGTGTGATATTGATGCGGCGAAAGCGGCAGGCTACGTACTGAAGCTTTTCGGTGTGGCAATCCGCGAAGAGTCGGGTGTTGCCGCATTTGTGGAGCCTACGCTTGTTCCCGAAGAAACTCCCGAGGGAAATATTCACGGCTGTGATAATATTATTGCTTTTGATGGAAGTTATATCGGCAAGACTCGTTTTGTAGGAGCGGGCGCGGGCAGATATCCCACGGGCTACGCGGTTGTGCAGGATCTTGTGGATATTCTCGACGGGCATGGCGGTCTTTACAATGAAAAGATGGCTCCTGCCGAGGTAAACAATGCCCAGGAGCGTCATTCCTATTATGTGCGTACCGATTTCACCGAGGATGCTTTTTTCACTGCTTTGGAGAAAAAGCCTTTCGGAGAAGGGTATGCTGTTTCTGCAGTTTCCGTTCGTGAAATGCACGATTTTGTCGCAAGGGCGAAAGCTGCGGGCAAGGAAATATTTATTGCAGGATTTTGGAAATAAGAAAGGAGTTTTTTATGAACAGAGCAGAATTAAAGGCGAAGGCCAAAAATCAAATTGCAGGTAAAATCGGTATTCTTTTCCTTATTACGCTGATCATCGGCGCGATTTCCTTTGGTGTGGGTATGATTCCTGTTATTGGATCTGTCGCCTCTATTCTTCTTCCGCCTGCTTTTGCGATTAGTATTTGCCGTGTTTACTTAGGGCTGGTTCGGGGAACCGATCCTACGGTAAACGATGCTTTTTCCGGTTTTAATGACCTTTGGAGCGCGTTTAAAGTGTATTTTTTAGTTGCTTTGTTTACTTTCCTTTGGTCAATGCTCTTTTACATTCCCGGCATTGTTAAGGCGCTTTCTTATTCTATGGCGTTTTATATTCAGGCAGAAAATCCCGAAAAGCCTGCTTTGGAGTGTATTGAGGAATCCAAGACTATGACCCAAGGTTACAAGATGGATTTGTTTGTGCTTGGTCTTTCTTTTATCGGTTGGCTCCTTCTTTGCAGTATTACTTTCGGTATTGCTTATATCTGGGTTGGTCCCTATATGCAGGCAACTTATACAAATGCATATGAATATCTGAAAGGTCAAAAACCCTCTGCATTTTAAGTTTTGGTATAAAAAATCCCTTGCGGTAATTACCGCAAGGGATTTTTTATGGTCGTATGATTTTTGTTGGAGATGAATATATTATTACACCACAGGACATGGAGGCGTTTATGATATATTGGGCTGTTGCCGCTTTTGCAATTTCATATATTTTAATGCTTGTGTTTAGTAAATATAGGCCGTACATCGCTCTTGGCGCTGCGGTGTTTTTTGTCATTAGCGGAATGCTTTCTCGGGAAAATATTTTCGGAGCAATTGATTTTAATGTTTTGCTTATGATTGCGGGAACGATGGGCGTTGTTGCACTTTTTATTGAAAGTAAAATGCCCGAATTGCTTGCGGATTTTATTATGGAAAAAGTTCCGAATATTAAGTGGGCGGTACTTTCAATGGCTCTGTTTGCCGGTGTTATTTCAGCTTTTGTAGATAATGTAGCAACCGTACTTATGGTTGCGCCGGTTGCCCTTGAAATATGCAAAAAGCTTAAGACAAGCCCCGTCCCGTTTATCATAGCCATTGCAGTTTCATCAAATTTACAAGGCGCTGCAACATTGGTTGGCGATACGACTGCAATTATGCTTGGCTCTGCTCTGAATATGAGTTTTGTGGATTTCTTTTGGTTTAAGGGACGCGGCGGTATGTTCTTTGCGGTGGAGCTTGGCGCTATTCTTTCTGCAATGATTTTGGCATTTCTTTTCCGTAAAGAAAAAGCGCCGATTTTCAAGATAAAAGAACGCACTCGGGTTACCGATTATGTGCCTTCCGTTTTGTTGCTTGGCACTATATTGCTGCTGATAGCCGCTTCTTTTATACCCAACAAACCAAATATAACCAATGGAGCTATATGCTGCGCGATGTTGCTTGTTGGACTTATATATAATTTTGCAAAGAAAAAGAATATTTCTGCTATTATCTCTCCATTAAAAGAAATTGACGTTGAAACAATTGCTCTTTTGCTTGGTCTTTTTTTGATGATTGGCGGTATTGCGGAACAAGGCGTTATTGCATCTGCCGCAAATCTACTTGCGAAAATAGGCGGAGGGAATATATTCGTTCTTTATACGGTTGTTGTTTGGGCATCTATTTTTCTTTCGGCATTTATTGATAATATCCCATATGTGGCAACAATGGTTCCTGTTATTGCGGGCATTGCCGAAGCACTTCACATTGAGCCTACCGTGTTGTATTTTGGATTGCTTTCGGGCGCCACTCTTGGAGGAAACTGCACACCCATCGGTGCTTCTGCAAATATTGCGGGTATCGGTATTCTTCGCAAGGAAGGATATACTGTTAAAAATTCGGATTTCTTTAAGATTGGGATTCCGTTTACATTGGCGGCGATTATACCTGCGTATATTTATTTGTGGATTATGTACGGGGTATAGATGCTTTTTAATATTTGGAAAGATTAAGAGTACCCAAAATCTCGTCACTGCCTTTTCCAACGGCGATGAGAAGCTCTTGAGCATCCGAGGAGATGGCAAGGCTTGGGGAAGGGGTTCCGTAGTCGATGGCATATTCTCCTTTTTTTATACCCTTTTCCAAATCGAGAATATGGATTGCGCCGCCTTGGCTTGAGGAAACGGAGCCGCAAAGGATTTTTCCAGCGGGGTCGCAGATTACGCCCTCAAAGGCGGTATCGGAAATCATACTGCGAGTTTCTCCCGTATCCAGATTACGGTAGAGATACAGGACGCCGTCTTCCAGGTAACGGGTAAAGAGAACGGCAGACTTGCCCACGCACTGAAAGGCATCAAAAGGAAAATCCTCGTTTCCCAGAGGGAAATTGGCGCCGTAATCAAAAAATCCGATTCCTTTATAAGCGTCTTTATCCTTGCGGGTGTACCAAATTTTCTTGCCGGAGTCTCCCGCCAAAAGAACCTCACCGAAATCCGGTAAACGGGCGCTTTGCGCCAATACGTAGGTCTCTTTGAAATCTATGGGATGGATGAGAAGCAAATCGTCCTTTTCATTGATGAAAGAAAGGGTATTGAAGGATACGGGATTTTGGGGAGTAAAGGTTTCGGGCAGAGCAGTGCGATGTGCCCCGTTTTCCTTGAGAAGCAGGGTAAACAGCTCTTTATCGGTCAAAAGGTGTGCGCGGTCGCTGGCGTCCTCCCATACGAGGATGGCAGAAGAAGCGTCGCTTTTAAAAACGCTTTCGCTGGAAATAGAGCGTTTGGGAGAAACGAAGCCTCCGGTAATTCCCCCTTCTTCGTTGGGGTGAACGTAGAGGAAGCCGTCGCTTTTCGGCAGATAAAACACACGGGTCTGATCGGCTTTTCCGTCACTTATTTTAAATCGGAGCAAAGGCGAAAAAACCTCCCCCGTTTCTGCGTTTTTTTCTTCCTTGGCACAGGCAAACAAGGAGAGAGCCAAACAAAGCACAAGCAAAACAGAAAAAAATCGTTTCATACAAAAACCTCGCTTTTTGATGTATCAAGCATACCATATTTGGAGAAAATATGGTTAAAATTTTGTGAATTTGCGAAAGGGGAATGGATATGAGCGAATGTGAACAGACGCAAGAAGCGGAGGTAAGACAGGGTATCTTGGAGCTGGGACAGGTGGTAACGGGAAAGGAAGGAGCTATTCAGACCCTTGTAATTGCAGGACAGATTGAGGGACACGCTGCGCTTCCCGCGGGGATGAAGGCCACTCGATACGAGCATATTTTACCCAGTCTTGTGATGGCAGAGGAAAGTGAGGAGATCGGCGGAGTATTGCTTTTGATCAATACTATGGGCGGCGACGTGGAATCGGGACTGTGTATGGCGGAACTGATTGCGGGAATGAAAAAGCCCGTAGCGGCGTTGGTTTTGGGCGGCGGACACTCCATCGGTATTCCGCTGGCGGTGGCGGCAAAGCGTACCTTTATGGCGGCAAGTGCCACCATGACTGTGCATCCCGTGCGCATTAACGGTTTGGTTTTGGGCGTTCCTCAAAGTTTTGAATATCTGCGGAAAATGCAGGAAAGAATCGTGGACTTTATCGTCGCTCACAGCCATATTTCTCCGGAGCGCTTGGAGGAATGGATGCATGGCAGACATGATATGGCAACGGATATCGGAACGGTGGTGGAAGCTGTAGAAGCGGTGGATGCGGGACTAGTGGACGAGGTGGGAACGCTTTCCTCTGCATTGGCCTGGTTGAAAGGGGAGATTGAGGCGAAAAAACCCTTGTGAAAAGTACTTTTTTTGAACATTTTCTATTGACAAAATCTGCGATTTTGAGGTAAAATATAGGGGCGTATTCCAAATGCGTCATTATGAATCTTGTTCCGATGAAAATCGTAATGAAAAAGAGTAAGGAGGTGTTCAAGTACATAATGGAAATGACGGAAATTATGATCTGCGTTGCTGCAGCGATATTGACGTTGATTCTCGGCTTTGTTTTCGGTATAATCTACCGCAAATACGTTGCCGAGCATAAGATTGGTACTGCTGAGGGGCAAGCCGCCAAGATTTTGGATGATGCCCACAGACAGGGCGAGCAGAAAAAGAAAGAGCTTCTTTTGGAAGCAAAGGAAGAAGTGCTTCGCAACAAGAATGAAGCCGACCGCGAAATTAAAGACAGAAGAATTGAAGTTTCCCGTATGGAGAAACGTGCTATCCAGAAAGAAGAAGTTCTGGATCGCAAAATGGAAAATCTGGAACGCAAGGAGGAAAACCTTGAAAACAAGCTGAGGGAGACCGAGGCAAAGCAGATTGAACTGGACAAATTGAAGGAAGAGGAGCTTGCCATTCTGGAGAAATGCGCCGGTATGACCTCCGAAGAGGCGAAGGCAATTTTGTTCCAGCGTTATGAGGAGGAGGCAAAACGTTCTGCTTCTATCCGCATGGCAGAGATTGAGGCAGAGCTGAAGGAGAATGCCGAGAGCAGAGCAAGAGATCTGATTACGTCTGCGATTCAGCGCATTGCTGCAAATCACGTGACCGAGGCGACCGTTTCTGTAGTAGCCCTGCCCAATGATGATATGAAGGGCAGACTCATCGGTCGCGAGGGTAGAAATATTCGTACCATTGAGACTCTGACGGGTGTGGATTTGATTATTGACGATACGCCCGAGGCCATTACTCTTTCCAGCTTTGATCCTATGCGTCGTGAGATTGCAAGACTGACCATTGACAAATTGATGAGCGACGGTCGTATTCATCCTGCAAGAATCGAAGAAACTGTGGAGAAGTCCCGCAAAGAGGTGGAAGCCACCATCAAGAGTGAAGGTGAGCAGGCCGTTCTTTCTTGCGGTATTCACAGCATGAATTCCGAATTGATTCGTCTTTTGGGTAGATTGAAGTTCCGTACCAGCTACGGTCAGAATGTGCTGAAGCACTCTGTTGAGGTTTCCTATATCGCAGGAATGATTGCGGATGAGCTGGGCATTGACCCCATGCTGGCAAGAAGAGCAGGATTGCTTCACGATATCGGCAAAGCCTTGAACCATGAGGTTGAAGGAAGCCATGCTCAGATCGGTGCGGATATTGCCAAGAAGTATCGTGAGAACAAGGATGTGATTCATGCCATTGAGGCACATCATAATGATATTGAACCTCAGACTCTGGTAGCTGTTATCGTTCAGGCGGCAGACGCGGTTTCCGCTGCCCGTCCCGGTGCCAGAAGAGAGAATCTGGAATCTTACATCAAAAGATTGCAAAAGCTTGAGGAGATTGCAAACTCCTATGACGGAGTGGATAAATCCTTTGCAATTCAGGCAGGCAGAGAGTTGCGCCTGATGGTGAAGCCTGAAGTAGTCAATGATGAGAATATGGCATTCATTGCCCACGATATTGCCCGCAGAATTGAAGCGGAAATGGAGTATCCCGGACAGATTAAGATTCACGTCATTCGTGAATCTCGTGCTGTGGAGTACGCAAAATAAGAAATAGAAAAGACGAACCAATGAAAACAAGAGCCTTTCGACTCCTTTGTTTCGGTGACGTGGTAGGTGAGAAAAGCTGTTTCTTTCTTCGGAAGGTGCTTCCTGATCTGAGAAAGAGAGAGGGAGCCGATCTTGTCATCGCAAACGGAGAAAATTCCTCCCGTAGGGGGGGCATTGATCCCGAATCGGCGGAAATGTTGCACGCCGCAGGAGTGGATCTGATTACAACGGGGAATCATGTTTTCAGGCAAAGAAGCGTTTACGATCTTCTGGACGGAGCAGATTCCCTGCTCCGTCCTTGTAATTATCCTGCTACTTGCCCCGGAAAGGGATACAGCATTTTGAATCTTTCGGGACTTAAGGTGCTTATTATCAATGTGATGGGAACCCTTTTTATGGAATCGCTCTCTTCCCCTTTTGATGCGGTGGAGCGTATTCTGGAGAGAGAAGCGGGACGTTATGATTTTGCCCTTTGCGATATTCACGCAGAGGCGACAGGAGAGAAAAAAGCCTTTGCTTCCTACTTTGATTCCCGCATCGCCGCGGTATTCGGCACGCATACTCATATTCCCACGGCAGACCTGGGTATTTTGCCCGGTGGAACAGGGTATATTACCGATCTTGGAATGGTAGGCGGTGCAGATTCTGTTTTGGGAATGAAAAAAGAAATTGCCATCGCAAAATTCACCACACATATGCCCACTTATTACGAAGTAGCGGACGGAAAAATCGAAGCTTGGGGCGCTGTTTTTGATATTGACCCCGATTCCGGTCGCTGTATCTTAACACGACAAATTCATTTGACCGAGGATTAATCCTCTTTTGAAAACGATGCTATTACTTGATCTTTTGCGGAAGGAGAAGGCATTTGGACCTCTGCTTGCCGCGTTGCAAAAAGAGAAAAAGCCTGTTTTGGTTACGGGTATTGCCTCCGCCGTAAAGGATTTGTTTCCGGCGGCGGTGCTTCGTGCCATGGGGACGAAGGCTTTGCTTTTGTTTCCCGATGAAGCCGAGGCATTGCGCGTGCACAAGGCGCTTTCCTCTGTTTTTCCCGCTGCGCTTTTTTTCCCTGCCAGAGATTTTTCTCTGGTACGGATGGATTCTGCCAGCCGGGATTTTTCCGCTCAGCGTTTACAGGTGCTTGGAAAAGTTTCTACAGGCGATTATGATTGCGTGGTGACCACTTTTGAGGCCGCCTGTCAGGCTACGATGCCTCCCGAGGTGATGGCGCGTTGCCGTAAGACCGTTTGTGTTGGAGATCCTTTGGAGAAGGAGGAGCTTCTTCGGCTTTTATCCGAGGCGGGATATGTGTCTGCCCATCGGGTGGAGGGGCAAGGTCAGTATGCCACTCGCGGAGATATTGTAGATGTTTTCCTTGCAGGAGAGGAGCGTCCCTGGCGAATTGAATTTTTCGGGGATGAGATTGATGCCATCGGAAGCTTTGATCCCATTACTCAAAGAAGAATGGAAAACGCGCAAAGAATCGTGCTTACTCCTGCCGCGGAGATCAATTTCTCCTTGGAGGAGAGGAATACGATTTGTGGGTATTTGCGGGAAACGGCAGAGAAGAGCCGTCCCGAGGAAAAGGATAAGCGGGTCTTCATCCGCTCAATGTTGGAGCGGATTGAAGCAGGAATGGATTTTGCAAAAGATTTGTTTTTGCCTTTGATTTATCGCTTTGCCACCTTGCTGGACTATATGCCTGAAGCAGATGTATTTCTTTACGGTCAGGCGGAGGGTAAGGCGGCGCTGGAAATTTGCGAGAGGATGCTTTGCGAAGAGATAAAAAGTCTTTTCGAGGACAACAAGACGCTTCTTCCTCCCGAGGATATCCGCTTGATGCTGGATTTTGATCAGCTTTGCGGGATTCTTTCCCATCGGCGTACTCTTTTGATGGAGAATTTTTTTGCGGGGAAAAGCAAAATTACGCCAAGCGGAATTTTCTCTTTTGTTACCCGAACCTCTTCCCGTGCTTTTCGGGATTTGGAGGGATTGGTACAAGACATTGAGGATTTGCACACGGAGGGGTATCGAACTCTTATTCTGTGTGAAAATTCTCTTTCCGCGGGAAATCTTTATGAGTATTTTCTTTCATCGGGGATTGATGCGCATAAATTGAGTGGCGAGGAAGATGTGCCTGAAGGGGCAGTGGGAATCTTGTCCCGCTCTGTCTTTGGCGGAGAATTGATCCGCGACGGTTTTGAGCTTTCTGAATCCAAGGTGGCTCTTCTTCGGGATACCCAAACCTTTGCGGTAAAGGCAAAAAAGAAAAAGCGCGATTACAGCGGTGTGAAGGCAAATGCTCAAAAGAAGCTTCTCTCCTATCAGGAGTTGGCAGTTGGCGATTATGTAGTGCATACAAGTCACGGCATTGGAGTTTTTCGCGGTGTAGAGAAAATGCGCTCAGCCGACGGGTCTCAGAAGGATTTTATTAAGATTTCCTACGCGGGTAGTGACGTGCTGTATGTGCCTTGTGCCAATTTGGATTCGGTATCCAAATATATCGGTCCCAAAAGTGACTCCGGTCATTTGAAGCTGAATAAGCTGGGCGGAAACGATTGGCAGAAGGCAACTTCCCGTGCCAAAGCAGGGGCAAAAGATATTGCCAAAAAACTGATTGCTCTTTACGCGCAACGCCAAAAGATGAAGGGTTTTTCCTTTTCTCCCGATACAACTTGGCAAGCGGAATTTGAGGAAGCCTTCCCATACGGGGAAACGGAGAGTCAGCTTCGAGCTACCGCTGAAATCAAAGCGGATATGGAAAAGCCCATCCCGATGGATCGTCTTCTTTGCGGTGACGTAGGCTTTGGCAAAACGGAAGTAGCCCTTCGCGGCGTGTTTAAATGTGTGATGGATGGGAAGCAAGCGGCGGTTTTGGTGCCTACCACCATTCTTGCTTGGCAGCATTATCAGACCATTCTTTCCCGCTTCCGCGGATATCCGGTGAATATTGAGATGCTCTCCCGCTTCCGCACGAAAAAGGAGCAGACGCAAATCTTGCAAAAACTTGCGGAAGGCAAGATTGATATTCTGGTGGGAACACACAGACTTTTGCAACAGGATGTGAAATTTGCTTCTCTTGGCTTTCTTGTAATTGACGAAGAACAGAGATTTGGCGTAACCCATAAGGAACGGCTCAAGGAGCTTTCCCGAGGGGTTGACGTTTTGACTTTGACTGCGACACCCATTCCCAGAACCATGAATATGGCACTTAGCGGAATTAAAGATATGAGTCTTCTGGAGGAGGCGCCGGAAGACCGATTCCCCGTTCAGACCTACGTATTGGAATATGACAGAGGTTTGATTTTGGAGGCGATTCGCCGAGAGCTTCGCCGTGGCGGACAGGTTTTTTACCTGCATAACAATATTGAAGAATTGCAGGCGGTTCAACCTTGGCTACAACGGGAATTTCCCGATGCTTCCATTGCCATCGGTCACGGAAAAATGGATAAAGACAGTCTTTCTGATATCTGGAAGGATATGATGGACAAAGAGGTGGATATCCTTCTTTGCACTACCATTATTGAAACCGGTGTGGATTTGCCCGATGCCAATACCTTAATTGTGGAAAATGCGGATCACTTCGGACTGTCTCAGCTTCACCAAATTCGTGGACGGGTGGGGCGAAGTGACCGTAAAGCCTATGCATATTTGACCTATCGAAAAGGAAAGACGCTGTCTGAAGTGTCGGTGAAGCGATTAGAGGCTATTCGTGAATATACGGAATTCGGTGCAGGCTTTCAGCTTGCCCTGCGCGATCTTGAGATCCGCGGCGCGGGGAATCTTTTGGGTGCGGAGCAATCTGGGCATCTTGACAGCATTGGTTACGATATGTATATGAAAATCTTAAACGATGCGGTTTTGGAGGAAAAGGGTGAAAAAGTGGTCACACCCATAGAATGTGTGGTGGATCTTTCCCTGGATGGCTTTATTCCCGAAACGTACGTGCCTTATCCCGCCGAGCGAATGGATCTGTATCGCAAAATTGCATCTCTTCGTAATAGCGAGGATGCGGAAGATTTGACCGATGAGATGCTGGATCGCTTCGGCGATTTGCCAAAGTCGGTTGCCAATCTGTTTTCTGTGGCTTTGCTTCGCGCGGCGGCAGAAGCGACGGGTTGTGTGAAGATCAGCCAAAACGGGTCTTCGGTAGCTTTCCTGTTTGATGAGTTATCGGAGGAGGCAATGCTTTTGCAATCGGCGGTGTATGCATCCCGTCTGACACTTTCTTTTTCGGGAAAGCCTTCTATGACGCTTGCCTTAAAGCATAAAGAAAATGCTTTGGAGGCTTGCAAGGATTTTTTTGGACATTTGTTTGGGTTTTTGGAAACGATTCGACAAAACCAGAATGGAAAGGATGAATCTTAAAATGAAAAAAGCAAGAATTTCTATAACGGCACTTCTTCTTGTAGCGGCAATGCTCGTTACGGGCTGTGCCGCAAGCGGAAAAAAGGCGGTTCGCTACAAGGATGAGGCGGTGAGTACTGCGGTTTTTCAGTATCTGTGCAGTCAGAAGAAGACCGATTATCTGTATGAGGCGTATGGATTGGATAAAAATTCTGTTTCTTCCTCTCAGTTGCAGGATAACCCCTCTATCTGGAAGGCGGTTTCTGAAGAAGGCGCTACCGTTGCGGATACCTTGAAAAGCGAGGTTTTGGACGAGGTTAAATTGTTTTTGTATATGAGTCAGTATGCTCAGTCCCAAGGCTATGCTATGGGTGCGGAGGAGAAGAACCTGGTTAAATCTGAGTTTGATAAGCTGGTTTCCAATTACGGGGATAAAAAAACCTTTAACCGCGAAATGAAAAAGTACGGTGTAGATTATGACCAAATGTTGGAATATAACTATTTGCAGACCTTGGCTTATCAGGGGCTCAATCTTCTGTTTGGCGAAAACGGAAGTCAGCGCATCAGCGAAGAAAATTTGGAAAAGTATTATAAGGGCAATTATGCAACTGTATCCTGTATTTTCATCAATACGAAAAATAAGACTTATTCCAACGGCAAGGTTGTAGGAATGCCGGAAGAGGAAAAGAAAGAAAAACTTGCTTTGGCTGATGATATCTTTGCTAAGGTGCAGGCAGGAGAGGATTTTTCCGCGCTTGCCTTGAAGTATTCTGACCAGAATGTAGATGAGGATAGCGCTAAGAAGGGATATACTTTTGCAAAAGGCGGCTTTGTCAATGAAAAGGCTGAGGAAAAGGTGTGGGAATTGAAATCGGGTGAGATTGCCCGTGTGGATACGGACGGCGGGGTTTACATCTTGCGCCGCAGACCCTTGAATATGGACCATTTTGAAGGGGCAAAAGAGACGATTCGCGCTCAATTGGAGGAAGTGAAGAAGTTTGCTTTGGTCAGCAAGGCGGAAAAAGAATTTAAGATCAATGAAGATTTTCTCAACGAATTGAATATTCAGGAAATTCCCCATGTGATATAAAAATAAAAAACTGCAATCAATTGATTGCAGTTTTTTTAATTAAATTTACGAATAATGCCTCGTGGGCAAACCTCTATGCAGGAACCGCAAGCGGTACAAAGCGTAGGATTAATGACGGCAAAGCCTTCATTTACCTGAATGGCATCTGCTTCACATGCTTTTTCGCATTTTTTACATCCGATACAGCCTACCTCGCAGGAGCGGATGATTTCCGTTCCTTTGTCTGCACTGTGGCACAGGACGGTGTAGGGCATGTGTTCGGGGAGAAGCGCAATTAGATTTTTGGGGCAGGAGGCAACGCATATTCCGCATCCGCGGCATTTGGTTTCATCTACCGCTGCAACGCCTTCCCGAATGGAAATGGCGCCGTAGGGACAGGCGCGCACACAGTTACCCAGGGCAACGCAACCGCCGCGGCAATGCTTTGTTCCGCCGGAAAGAGTCTGGGCAATACGGCAATCGGAAATGCCCTCGTAGGTGTATTTTTCCTTTGCTTTTATTCCCCCTGCGCAAAGAACGCGGGCAATTGGGCGGGCTTCTTCGGCTTTTTCGGGGGTGTTTTGTCTTTTGGCAAAAAGCTTTTTCACCTTTGAAGCCCAAACAATGGGTAGAGGAGTAATATCATTTCTTTTGCGGAATCGCTTTGTTCCGTAGGGTCTGGGGCGCAAATAAAGATTTAAAACAGGCACGAAAAGATTGGAAAGTAAAATGGCAAAGAGGATTCCCTCACCGCCGCTGATGGCACGGGCAAATACGGTAAGTGTGCCGCAGAGAATGCCGTAGATAATCTTGCCCCATGGGGTTACGGGAGAGGTAACGGGATCCGTTGCCAGAAATACTGCTGCAAAGATCACGCCGCCTGAAAGCAGATATCGGAGTGTAAAGAGGATTCCGTCTGCCGGAAGAAATAGAGAAAAAATTGCCACGGAGGATAGGTAAGAGATGGGGATGTGCCAGGTGATGGTTTCCCGTACGAGAAGGTAGAGCAGACCGGCCAAAAGAAGCAGGGCAGAGCCTTCACCGATGGCTCCCGGGGTAGCACCTGTGAAAAGAGAGGATAGACTTTCTTCGTTTAGGGTATCCACGGTAGAGGGGGAAAGAATTGGGCTCAAAAAGCTTTGGGACAAATGAATTTTGAAAGGTGGCAGGGCAAAGAAGGGCAAGGTATAACGGGTAAGCTGCAAAGGAAAGAGAACGAATAAAACTGCCTTTGCAGTCACTACGGGATTGATGGGATTCTTCCCCAATCCACCAAAACAGCCCTTAATCAGAATCATTGCTATTGCTGCGCCGAGGGGAATTACCCATAGAGGCACGGCTACGGGCATAAGCATTGCAAAAAGCAATCCCGATACCAAAGCGGAAAGGTCAGGCAGCGTAAAGGACTTTTTGCGCAAAAATTGCCACAAGGCTTCCGCTCCCATACAGGAAATTATGGAAAGAGCCGTAATGACCAAAGCGCGAAGACCAAAGACGTAAATGCCCCAAACCAAAGAGGGAATCAGGGCAATGACCACGTCCAGCATCATTGACGAAACGGTGCCGTCTTTGCGGATATGGGGGGAGATGCCTACACGAAAAACTTCCATCCTCTCCCTCCTTTCAGGAACGCTTCTTGGCAAGGATTTCCTTGCCTACGCGAATGTTTTGTAAAATAGGAATTCTTGCGGGGCAAACGTAAGTGCAACAGCCACAGTCGTTGCATAAATCAATGTCGTAAAATTTTGCGGCATTCATATCGCCTTTTTCCACACTGCGGTAAAGCTCTGAAGGCATTAGCTGGAGCGGACATGCGCTGACACATTTACCGCAACGAATACAGGGGGATGCCTCATAGAGGGGCGAGGTAATCGCTAAAATCCCACCTACCTTTTTGGTAACGGGGACTGCGGTACTCCAAAGTGCTCGACCCATCATCGGGCCGCCTGAAAGGAGTTTGTCGGGTTTGGCGGAAAAACCGCCGCAAAAGTCCAGTACCGCACGGAAGGAGGTGCCCATAGGCACCAGCAGGTTTGCAGGTTCTTTGATGCAATCGCCGCTGACTGTAAGAAGTCTTGTGATGGCGGGGAGTCCCGAAACAAAGGCGCGATACACTGCCCAGCAAGTTTCTGCATTAAAGACCACTGCGCCAACAGAGGTGGGCAGAGCGTCCTTGGGAATTTCTTTCCGTAACAGGGCGCGTACCAATTGTCGCTCGTCCCCTTGAGGGTATTTGGTTTGCAAGATTGCAACGGCAAAGTTTTGGCTGCTCCGCACCAGCTTTAAAATGGCATCGGCAGCATCCTCTTTATCATCCTCCAGCGCGAAGATGGCTTTATCTACTCCTGCCGCGCGCATTAAAATTTTGACACCGCCCACAACCTCTTCGGGTTTTTCCAGGAGTAGGCGGTGGATTCCCGTTAGGTAAGGTTCGCATTCGGCGCAGTTGACAATGAGGCGGGTGGCCTTTCCTCGGGCTTCTTCCAGTTTTTCCCAAGCGGGGAAGCCTGTACCGCCCAGACCTACAATGCCTTTTTCCCGAATGTGGCGAATCAGCTCCTCGGGCTCTGCTTTGCCGATGGGGGTATCAAAAGGGGAAACTTGGGGGGATAGTTCTTCCTTAAAATCGTTTTCCAAAATGATGCATTCCTCCTCGCCCGATGGGGTGGAAAAAACGCCGATGGCGGAAACTGTACCCGAAATACTTGCGTGAATGGGGGCAACATTTCCTTCTCCGTCTGCAATTTTTTGTCCTTTCAAGACATGGTCTCCTACCGCAACGAGAGGTGTGGCGGTGTCTGCACCATGACCGGAAAGGGGAAGGGTGACAGAATCGGGGGAGGGCATTTCCTTGATGGGAAGGTTTGCCGTTAAGGGTTCTTTCTCGTGGTAAATGCCTCCGCGAAAGGTCAGAGCCATAAAAATCTCCTTGTACATAAAATAATCCAATAAGTATTATACCATTTTTTCTTTGTCTTTTCAAGTAGCAACAAAAAAGGAAGCCGATTCGGCTTCCTTTTCGGTTTATACTCTGCGGATCTTTTTGGTGGTAGTCTTTTCAAATTCCGTGTCACGGATCTTGATTTTGGTCACTTGCTTGTACATGGGAAGAGCTGCGGTCTGAATACGGATATCGGACAGGATCTGACCCTCGTCGGGAGTTTTTTCCATTTCCTTGACCTTATCTTTATTCAGGAAGACTTCAGCCAGAAGAACGGTTTTTTCATTCTCGTCTTTCACGCCCTTTACGATGACCTCTGCCATATAGGGAACGAGCATAATGTAGTTTTCAATCTCTTCGGGATAAACATTTTTGCCGTTATCCAGAACGATTAGATTTTTGCAACGGCCGGTAATGGAAAGATATCCTCTCCGGTCGATCTTACCCAGATCTCCCGTGTGAAACCATCCATCTGTTATGACGCGGTTTGTTTCTTCTTCATTTTTGTAGTAGCCCAGCATAACGGTCTTTCCCTTGACGCAAATTTCGCCGGTTCCGTCTTCTGCGGGATTATCGATTCTCACTTCCAGACAGGGCAGAGGCATACCAACGGTTTCGGGGTCGGCATATTTGTTGTTACGGTTTACACTGACCAGAGGAGAACATTCGGTAATGCCGTAGCCTTGGCAAACGGTGATACCCACGGTTTCAAAGAAATTGATGACCTCGCTTCTTAAGGGAGCGGCGCCTACAACCATCAGGCGAAGATTGCCGCCAAATACTTCGTGCAGCTCCTTGAACAGCTTTCTTCTCACGTCAATTCCAAATTTGAGAAGGAAATTGGAAATCTTGGCACCTTTTTGGAAGGTTTCCCATTTGCCCTTTTCTTCCATATTGGCGCGGATTTTTTTGTAGAACATCTCAAGGAATGCGGGAACCAGATAGATGAAATCGGGCTGATAGGTTTTCAGATTTTTCAGAATTGCCGCCAAAGAATCGTTGATACATGTGACTGCGTGACGGTGTAGGTAAACCAGAATACCTACTACTGCTTCATAGGTATGATGGTAGGGAAGTACAGAAAGACCGACGGTGAGAATGTCTGCCACCTGCAATCCGTGATAAACCTCGCAAACCAAATTCTTCTCGGAAAGCATAACACCCTTTGCAATGCCGGTGGTACCGGAGGTGTAAACCAGCAGTTTGAGCTTTTCGGGATCGGAGGAGGTCATATTGGAGGTGTATTCGGAGTAACCTTCTGCAAGGAGCTTTTTACCTTTTTCCATCAAGCGCGCAAAGGAAAGAAATTCTCCTTCGTCCTCTTCGCGGTCAAAGCCGATAAAGTACTGTACGCTTGCAAGCTCTGCTCTTTTCTCTTGGAAAAGCTTCTCAAAACGCTTGGAGTAGAACAGAATTTTTGCGTCGCCGTTGTTTAATACGTAGAGCATATCCTCAGCGGGAAGCTCCTTGTCAACGGGCAGATATACGCCACGGGAGCAAAGAACGGACAGATAAACGTTAATCCAATTGTAGCTATTTTCCGCCACGATAGCGATGTGCTCCTGATCAACGCCCATTTCAGCCAATGCAGAGCCAAGCGCTCTTACATCTTCACCAAACGCTTTGTAGGTGACATCAACAATTTCCTGCTTTGCATTTCTGTAGCGATACGCAATTTTTTCGGGGCATTCGGCCTCTGCTTGGGTGAGGATATCAACAATCCTCTCGATCTTGGATACCTCGTTGAGAGGCGTTACCTTGAATTTTGCCATAGGGGACTCCTTTCAAAAAACATCTAGTTTTCGATACTATATTATCAGTTTTTAAAACCGATGTCAAGATATTTTGGACAAAAACTTTTTGTTTCCGATTCTTGACTGTTTGGGAAACTTGTGTTATAATTATAATGCAATTGGAAAAATATTTCAAGGAGAAAAATTGTGTCGAAAGAAAAAACGAAAAGTTTTACTTGTCCCGTTTGGTCGGATTTTCCTGATATTGAACTTTATATGGATCAGGTTATCAGTGTATTGGAGCGATATCTTGCTCCTTTTTTTCCTGAGGAGGAAAAGTGCATTACCTCTACGATGATTAATAATTATGTGAAGCAGCGTTTGCTTTCGCCACCTGAAAACAAGCGTTACGGAAAGAAGCATTTGGCAAATTTGTTTATGATTTCGATTTTAAAGCGGTTTATGCAGCTTTCCGATATCAGCATCCTTCTGGACAATTTGGTTCGGGAATTGGGTGAGGAAGGCGCTTTCAATCTTTTTTCTAAGGAATTGACTGCGTCCCTTGCTCGATTGTTTGAAGAAAGCGAGCGTCCCGTTCTGGTCGAAAAGGGAAAATGTGCCCGTGTGGTACGTACCTGCTGTGATGCTTTCTCCGCTATTTTATATGCAAAAAGCGTGTTTGTTTCGGTTCGTCTTCTGCCTAATGAATCCGCAGAGGAAAAGAAGGAGAAAAAGGAAAAAAAGAAAAAGGAAAATGAAGAATAAAAAAACGGGATACCGTATGGTATCCCGTTTTTTATTCTGCCAAATCTTTGACACTGTTCAAGATGTATTTGGGGCGGTAGGGGAAGCGGTGAATGTCTTCCATAGAGGTTACTCCGGAAAGCACCAAGACGGTATCTACGTTGGATTCGATTCCGGCGATGATATCGGTATCCATCCGATCTCCGATAAAGGCAATGTCTGCGCTGTGGCAACCCAGTTTTGTCAGCCCATGGCGAAGCATTAAGGGGTTTGGCTTGCCGACGAAGTAGGCTTTTCTTCCCGTCGCAATTTCAATGGGCGCAATCAGGGAACCGGTGGCAGGTAAAAGTCCCTGCTCGGAGGGTCCGGTAATATCGGGGTTGGTGCCGATGAGCTTTGCTCCTTTCAGCACGAAATCAATGGCTTTTTCAATCTTTTCAAAGTTGTAGGAGCGAGTTTCTCCCACTACTACGTAATCGGGATTGACGTCGTTCATATAAATTTTTCGGTCGTACAGAGCTTTTGTCAAAGCGGCTTCGCCAATTACGTATGCGGTGCTATTGGGGTTTTGATTGCTTAAAAATTCGGCTGTTGCCATTGCACTGGTATAAAAATGGTCGGGAGAGATATCCAGTCCCATTCTACCAAGCTTCATACTCAATTCATGGGGAGTTCGTTCGGAACTGTTGGTTAAAAATACGAATTTTTTATGGGAATTGATGAGCCAATTCAGAAATTCCGGTACGCCGTCGAGGATTCGGTTTCCGTGGTAGATTACACCGTCCATATCGCAAATAAAACCGATTTTATTTTTAATATGTTCCATCGTTCTCTCCTGATTTTTTAATCGTTGTATATACGCTCAATTTGGGTAAAGCCGTCTTCCATAAGACGGTCGATCTGGAACTTGGCATTCTTCTTCAAGGGAAGCACGGTAACCGTCTTGCCCTCTGCGCGAAGGTCTGCTGCTTTCAGGAAAATTTCTTGTAAATTTTCCTCGCTCATACTGTTTGCTACTAAGTAGGCAATTTTTCCTGTTTCATTTTCTTCCTTGACGGGATGGTCGCGTAAGATGGTAATAATACGCTCAAATCCAATGGAGAAGCCGCAAGCGGGAACTGCTTGACCGGAAAATTTCCCGATCATTTCATCATATCTTCCGCCTCCCGCGATGGAGAAGTTGTATTCGTCCAGCTTGACTTCAAAAATGGTGCCGGTGTAGTAGCCCATACCGCGCACCAAGGTAGGATCGAATTTCAGCTTTGCTTTACCGTCCAGCGTTTTGGCAACGCAGGCGAGAATGGTATCCAGTCCTTCGGGAACTTTTTTATCCAGAAACTCTTCAGAGAGGAAGGAACAGAACTGGGCAACAGAAACAGAACTGTTTTTTTCGAAAATGGCAGTATAGGCATTTACGGAGGTTTCATTTAACCCTTCTGAGAGAAGCTCTGCTTTTACTCCTTCGATTCCTATTTTGTCCAGTTTGTCTAAAATGATGAATACGCTCTCCAGTTTTTCTTCGGGGAAGCCAACGGAAAGCGCCATGGCGCGAAGAATCCGCCTATCGTTGATGTGGATGGTAAAACCACCGATGCCGGTACCTGCCAAAAGTTTGGCAAGCATATTGCCCGTGGCACCTACCAGCTCAATTTCTGCTAAAATGGAGGAGTCACCCAAAATGTCAATATCACATTGAGTAAACTGACGGAATCTGCCTTTTTGCGGTTGATCGGCGCGCCATACGTTGCCAATCTGCAGCGCCTTAAAGGGAGAGGGGAGTGCGCCGGAGTTTGCGGCGTAAAAGCGTGATAGGGGTAAGGTCAGGTCATAGCGCATACCGCTATCTGCCAATTCACTGCTCTGCTCTAAAGCGCGGGACAAAGCTGCACCGCGTTTGAGTACCTTAAAGATCAGCTTTTCGTTCTCGCCGCCTTGCTTGCCGGTCAAATTTTCAATATGCTCCATACAGGGTGTTTCAATTTCGCGGAAGCCAAATGCAGCATAGGTTTCCCGAATCATGGAAAGCGCTTTCTGGCGCAATTCCATATCGCGGGGAAGAAAATCGTTCATTCCCTTAACGGGGGTTTTTACAAATCCCATAATGTTCCTCCAAAAATTACAGACCTGCAGCCGCCGAAACCAGAGAGAACACGACGGGTAAGGTTAGAATAGACATAACAAAGGATATAAAGCACAGTTTGGCATTATCTGAGGCATCGTAGCCAAAACTTTCGGGATACACCACGGTATTCAATCCCACGGGCAAGGCAAGTGCAGCCATGGGTAAAATCAGAAAAATGCCGTCTATCTTTAAAAAATAAATCATGGCAAACAGCGGGGGAGCAAAAACAGCGGGGACACCTATAAGTCGAATTAAACTGTAGAGATAAGGACGAAAGCCTGCAAGTAGTTTTTTTACGCTAAAGTCGCCCAAAACAATTCCCGCGCAAAGCATGGAGGCGGGGCTCATACAAGTGCTAAGGCCGACGACCGCATCGGTAAGAAATCCCTTTGTGGTGATACCCGTCAGGCCCATTGTGATACCCACATAGTAACTGACCATCACCGGGGAGGTGAATGCTTTTTTCCAGTTGATTTTTTGTCCCTCGGACATAAACAGGCCGTAGCCGTAGCTACCCTGAGCAAAATTAAAGGGGATGCAGAAGATCATAAACTGGCTTAGCACTGCTTGACCAAATACGCCTTCCATAACAGGAAATCCGAAATAGGCCGTGTTGGCAAAAGCAAATACATAGGACAGGCTTCGGGTTTCAAAATTTGTTCTGCCAACCTTTTTTGCTATAAAGCGAGCCAGATAAATGACCCCGAATAAAAGCACACAGGACAGTCCCAGCACTGCAAGGTTGGAGCCCAGTCTATCCACCGTAAAGTTATCGGGTAGGGTTCT
The DNA here is from genome assembly GCA_045597125.1 of Eubacteriales bacterium. Lineage (GTDB taxonomy): Bacteria > Bacillota > Clostridia > Oscillospirales > SIG627 > RGIG5579. Next base: position 33,676 of record JAZODR010000004.1, read on the forward strand.
GAGGGAGTAGGCAGGAGCAAAAATATGAGTGGTCAAGATAGACAAAACCTTTGCTGCCTTGTGTTCCACTTTTCCGCTGCGTCGCATCATATAGCCGATAAAAATAACGGTCAGAAGAAAGGCAACCTTTTGTACCGTGGTAAGACAGACCTCTAAATTGAATAACATAGTAAAACCTCTTAGGTAGTGTTCTTGGATACTTTTCCAATTATAAAGGGAAAGTTCTTTTTTGTAAAGGAAAAGTAGATTCTTTTAACAAAATTTCCGATTTTTGGAACAAAATTCTATGTCATTCCTTAAAAAAGAAGATGTTTTGCTTTTTTTCATTGACTTTATCGAAGAAAAGTGATAAAATAACCTTGTTTATTCGAATACAAATTAACGCTTTGACGGAGATAAGTACGCTTTCTCTCTTTCTTTCAGAGAACTGTCGGTTGGTGCAAGACAGCAAGGAAAAGAATGCGAAATACACTCTCGAGCGGCTTTCCTGAAAAATGCAGTAGGGAAGGACGGATGCGCCCGATAACGCGTGTGGGGTTTTCCCCGTAAGGCCGCCTTTGGCGGTGAATTTGAGGTGGTACCGCGATTTTCGCCCTCTTGCCGTATGGCAGGAGGGCGTTTTTTCTGATACCGAAAGGAGTTTTATTATGCCGATTACCGATTTTTTGGAGCGCAATGCCAGACTTTACGGTCAGGAGTGTGCGCTAGTGGAGCTGAATCCCAGCGAGGAGAGGGACAAAAGCGTTACCTGGAGAGAGTATCGGTTGATTGAAAGTGTGGCAGACGCCCCCTACAGACGGGAGCTTTCTTGGCGCGACTTTGACCGCAGAGCGAACCGCTTTGCCAATCTTTTGCTTAGCCGTGGCTACGGTCGCGGGACCAAGGTTGCCATTCTTTTGATGAACTGTCTGGAGTGGCTTCCCCTTTATTTTGGGATTCTTAAGGCAGGCTGTATTGCCGTGCCTATGAATTTTCGCTATTCCGGTGATGAGATCAAATATTGCTCGGATTTGGCAGATGTTTCTGTTTTGGTATTCGGACCGGAATTTGTATCCAGAATTGATCCTATCGTGGAGGAGATGACCGGAGTCAAGACCTTTTTCTACGTAGGCAAAAATGTTCCCCTTTATGCCGAGGATTGCCTTCGCTTGATGGGTTTCTGCTCTTCCTCTGCGCCTCCCGTGAAACTGGAGGACGGTGATTATGCCGCGATTTATTTTTCCAGCGGTACCACGGGTTTTCCCAAGGCGATTTTGCACGATCATCGGTCTTTGGTTTCTTCTTGTCAAACGGAGCAGAATCATCACGGGCAGACGCGAGACGACGTATTCCTTTGTATTCCGCCTTTATATCATACGGGTGCGAAAATGCATTGGTTCGGTTCCCTTTTGTCGGGAAGCCGGGCGGTACTCCTGCGTGGGGTGAAGCCCGAATGGATTCTCCGTGCCGTTACTGAAGAAAAGTGTACTATTGTTTGGCTGCTTGTTCCGTGGGCGCAGGACCTTTTGGATGCGGTGGATAGCGGAAGAGTGCGTATTGAGGAGTACCTTTTGGATTCATGGCGCTTGATGCACATTGGTGCACAGCCCGTTCCCCCCAGTCTGATTCATCGTTGGCTCAAGCTTTTTCCACATCATCAGTATGATACCAATTACGGCTTGTCCGAGTCCATCGGCCCCGGCTGTGTGCATTTGGGCGTGGAGAACGTACATAAGGTTGGCGCTATCGGTAAGGCGGGATATCTTTGGCAGACCAAGATTGCAGACAGTACGGGAAATGAGGTTGCCGGAGGCGAAGTGGGCGAGCTTTGCGTTAAGGGGCCCGGCGTTATGCTTTGCTACTACAAGAATGAAGAAGCCACGAAGGAAGTGCTTCGCGACGGCTGGCTCTTCACGGGAGATATGGCAAAAGAAGATGAAGATGGTTTTATTTATCTGGTAGATCGCAAGAAGGACGTGGTTATTTCCGGCGGTGAAAACCTGTACCCCGTGCAGATTGAGGATTTTCTTCGCGGATATGATAAGATCAAGGATGTTGCCGTGATCGGTCTTCCCGATGCGCGTTTGGGTGAGATTGCAGCAGCCATTATTGAGGCAAAGGAAGGGGTCAGCATTACCGAGGAGGAGATCTATGCCTTCTGTGAAGGAATGCCTCGTTATAAGAGACCCAGAAAGGTCTTTTTCGATAAGGTGCCACGCAATCCTACGGGCAAGATTGAAAAGCCTGTGTTGCGCCAAAAATATTGCAATGGAAGCCTTGTGGAAGCACAGATCAACAACTGAAAAATTTCTTGCATTTCAAGATGCCAAGTAGTATAATGAAAAAATCTTATGAAAACAGTCAGAGGTAGTTTGTTATGAAAAAATTGATGCTCGGAAACGAAGCCGTTGCCCGTGGTCTTTTTGAGGCGGGATGTAGCTTTGTATCCAGTTATCCCGGCACTCCCAGTACTGAGATTACCGAGGCGGTTGCTCGTTTTGAGGAGGTTTATGCAGAATGGGCGCCCAATGAAAAGGTGGCTATGGAGTCTGCTTTCGGTGCTTGCGTTGCGGGGAAAAGAAGCTTTTGCGGTATGAAGCACGTGGGTCTGAATGTTGCAGCCGACCCGCTCTTTACCATCTCTTATACGGGTGTGAATGCCGGTATGATTATCGGAGTTGCAGACGATGCGGGAATGCATTCCTCTCAAAATGAGCAGGATTCCCGTCATTATGCCAGAGCAGCCAAAATTCCCATGTTGGAGCCCTCCAATTCCGCTGAGGCGATTGCTTTCGTGAAGCGCGCGTACGAAATTTCCGAGGAATATGATACGCCTGTGCTTCTTAAAATGTGCACCCGTGTTTCCCACTCCCAGAGCATTGTGGAGGAAGGCGAACGGATTCTTGCAGAGAAGACTTATGAGAAGAATCCTCAGAAGTACATTATGATGCCCGGTAATGCTAAGCGTCGTCATCCTTTTGTAGAAGAACGAACGAGAAAGCTGGTTTGTTTGGCAGAAACCGATCCGATCAATGTGCTTACCCAGGGGAAGGACAATTCTATTGGCTTTATTACTTCTTCTACTTCCTATCAGTATGTGCGCGAGGTATTTGGTGACAAGTATCCTGTTTTGAAATTGGGTATGATCTGGCCTATGCCCGAAGAAAAGATCCGCGCTTTTGCCGAAAAGGTGGAAAAACTTTATGTGGTAGAGGAATTGGACGGATTTATTGAGGATCATGTAAGAAATTTGGGTATTGCAGTAACGGGTAAGGAATTGTTTGGCAATATCGGTGAATTCAGTCAGAATATCATTGCCGAGAAAATGGGTGCGGCGGTGCCTGCAGGCATTGCCCTTGAGGAAGAAATTCCTCAGAGACCTCCCGTGATGTGCGCGGGTTGTCCTCACAGAAGCTTGTTCTATACCTTGGCAAAGAATAAAATCACCGTATTCGGTGATATCGGCTGCTATACTTTGGGTGCGGTTCCGCCCCTTTGCGCTTTGGATACCACAATTTGTATGGGAGCATCTATTTCAGGAATTCACGGCTTTGTGAAATCGCAAGAGGGGGATGCCGATTCCAAGACCGTTGCGGTTATCGGTGATTCTACCTTTATGCACTCCGGTATGACCGGCCTTGTGAACATTGCTTACAATGCTTCGAATGCTACCGTAATTATTTTGGATAATTCCATTACCGGCATGACCGGTCATCAGCAGAATCCCACTACGGGACTGAATTTGAAGGGAGATCCCGCCGCAAAGGTGGATCTGGAGGCACTTTGCCGTGCTTGCGGCATTCGTCGCGTGCGCGTGGTTGATCCTTATCATCTTGCGGAGACAGAGACTGCCATTCGCGAGGAATTGGCGGTGGCGGAGCCTTCTGTTATTATTTCTCGTCGTCCCTGTGCGTTGCTTAAGACGGTGAAGCATAACGGGCCTATTAAGGTCGATGTGGATAAGTGTCGCTCTTGTAAGGCTTGTATGAAAATCGGTTGTCCTGCGATTAGTATGAAGGATGGCAAGGCTGTGATTGATAATACCCTTTGCACCGGCTGCGGTGTTTGTACCCAGCTTTGCAAATTCGGCGCACTGTAAAGGAGGCTATATGGAAACGAAGAATATTATGATCGTCGGCGTAGGCGGACAGGGAAGTCTGCTTGCCTCCAAGCTTCTTGGCAGACTCTTTTTGACCAAGGGCTATGACGTAAAGGTCTCCGAGGTTCACGGAATGAGTCAGCGCGGAGGCAGTGTGGTAACCTATGTCCGCTTTGGAGATGAAGTATTTTCTCCCGTCATTGATAAGGGAGAGGCTGATTTTATTGTATCCTTTGAACTTTTGGAAGCGGCTCGCTGGACCGAGTATCTGAAAAAAGGCGGCAAGATCGTTGCCGCAACCCAGAAAATCAATCCTATGCCCGTTATCATCGGCGCGGCAACCTATCCTGAGGCTCTTGAGGAGAAGATCTCTGCCGCGGGTATTGAATTGGATGCTTTCGATGCGCTGAAGATTGCCGAAGAGGCGGGTAGCTCTAAGGCGGTGAATATTGCTTTGATGGGCAGACTTTCCAAGTATTTTGATTTCACGGTTGAGGAATGGATGCAGGCGATTGAGGAAAGTGTTCCTTCTAAATTTTTGGAACTGAACAAAAAAGCGTTTATGATGGGACGTCAGGCTTAAAGAGCAAAATATAAGGAGAGAATAATGAAACGTTATTATCAAGAGGAGATCGAGACCGCCTCCCGTGAGCAAATTCGCGCGTGGCAATCCCAGCGACTTGTAAAGCAAGTTAAGCGCGTTTGGGAAAATGTCCCCTATTATCGCAAGAAAATGGAGGAAAAGGGCGTAACTCCCGAGGATATCCACGGTGTAGAGGATTTGCACAAGCTTCCTTTTTTGACCAAGGCGGATTTGCGTGACGCTTATCCCTACGGTCTGATGGGCGCACCGCTCAAGGATTGCGTCCGTATTCATTCTACCTCAGGTACTACAGGCAAACGTGTGGTTGCTTTCTATACTCAGAATGATATTGACCTTTGGGAAGATTGCTGCGCCAGAGCTATTGTGGCGGCAGGCGGAAGCAATGAGGACGTGGTTCAGGTATGCTACGGCTACGGACTTTTTACCGGCGGTTCGGGTATGCACGGCGGCTCTCACAAGGCGGGCTGTCTGACTTTGCCTATGTCTTCGGGTAATACCGACAGACAGCTTCAATTTATGGTGGACCTGGAATCTACCATAATCTGCTGTACTCCTTCCTACGGAACCTATCTTGCGGAAACCATACATGAGAAGGGGCTGCGCGATCAGATTAAACTGAAGTCAGGTATTTTCGGCGCAGAGGCATGGAGCGAAGAAATGCGCCGCGAATTGGAACAGAGCCTTGGCATTAAGGCTTACGATATTTACGGACTCACTGAAATTTCCGGACCCGGCGTTGCCTTCGAGTGCGAAGCGCAGAGCGGTATGCACATTAACGAGGACCATTTTATCGCGGAGATTATTGATCCCGAAACGGAAGAAGTGCTTCCTGAGGGGGAAAAGGGTGAATTGGTATTTACCTGTATTACGAAAGAGGGCTTTCCCATGCTTCGCTATCGTACGCGCGATATCTGTATTCTTTCCCGCAAGGCCTGTCCCTGTGGCAGAACCCACGTGAAAATGTCCAAGCCCATGGGCAGAAGTGACGATATGCTTATCGTCAAGGGCGTCAATGTATTTCCAAGTCAGATCGAAACCGTGCTTTTGGAAAACGGCTATCAGGCAAATTACCAAATCGTGGTAGATAGAGTGGGTCACTCCGATACGCTGGACGTTTTGGTGGAAATGACTCCTGAGAAGTTTACCGATTCTCTTTCCAAGATTGCGGAAATGGAGAAAACGCTGGTGATTGCCATGAAAGATATGCTTGGTATTTTGGCAAAGGTAAAGCTGGTAGCTCCCAAATCCATTGCCCGTAGCGAGGGTAAGGCAGTTCGTATTATTGATAAGAGAAAAATTTGAGGAGGCAATTATGAGTGTTATTCATCAGATCTCCGTTTTTCTGGAGAATCGTGCAGGATCGCTTTCCGAGATTACCCGTATTCTTGCAGACAGCGGTGTCAACCTCCGCGCACTTTCCATTGCGGAAGCTTCCGATTACGGTGTTCTTCGCATTATTGCTGACGATACGGAGAAGGCAACCTCGATTCTTTTGGAGAAGGGCTGTATTCTTTCTAAGACCCCCGTATTTGTGGTAGCGGTTCCGGATGAGCCTGCAGGACTTTCTAAGGTTTTGGAACTTCTGGCGGAAAAGAATGTGGATATTGAGTATATGTACTCTCTGTTTGCTCATCAGAACGGCAAGGCATTTATGGTTTTCCGTCTTGCGGATGAAGAAGGATTCCGAAACGTCATTAAAGCCCACGGGCTTTCCCTTGTATCGGGGGAAGAGCTGAATTTAAAATAATGAAAAGAGCCGAATTTCGGCTCTTTTTTTCTTTAGAAGAGAAAACCTATTGCAAAAAGATTCTAATAATGGTAGAATTTTAGTGAAAAAAGATTTTGGAGGAAGAAATGGAGTTTTCTGAAAAGATTCGATTTTTAAGGAAAAAATATAAATTGAGTCAAGCGGAATTGGGTGAAAAAGTGGGAGTTTCCAACCGAGCCGTTTCCAAATGGGAAAACGGTGATAGTTTGCCTTCTACGGATACGCTTTTGTCCATTGCCACGGTATTCGGCGTTGCGTTGGATTTCTTCCTCAAGCATGATGAAAAGGAAAGCCGTGAGAAAAAGGTGGAGCCGGGGATGGAATCTCTGCGGGAGCTGTATAAGATTGGCAGAGGACCTTCCAGCGCTCATACTATGGGACCGGAAAAGGCGGCAACTTTGTTTCGACGTCGTTTTCCCGAGGCCACCCGTTATAAGGCGGTGCTTTGCGGCTCTCTTGCGAAAATGGGAAAGGGACATCGCACGGACCTTTGTATTCTGGATGCTTTTTATCCTGTGGAATGCGATGTTGAATTTGATATCAAGACGATGGAGTTGTATCATCCCAATACCATGAAGCTTTATGCTTATCGGGCGGGAAAACGAATCGGTTCCTGGGAGGTTTACAGCATTGGAGGAGGAAGCATTGAAATTAAGGGGGAGCCTGTCTATAAGCCTGAGCGCGTTTATCCCCACAATTCCTTTGCGGATATTGCTGCCTACTGTCAAACGCACTCTCTGCGCCTTTGGCAATATGTAGAACGCTTTGAGGGAAAGCAAATCTGGGAATATTTAAAAAAGATATGGAGTCAGATGCTTTGTTCTATGGAAGAAGGACTTGCCGCGGAAGGAGAGCTTTTCGGCGGCTTGGGGGTGCAGAGAAAGGCAAAGTATTTGTTTAATCAGCGTCATATTGACGAAAATGCGGAGACCCGTGAAAACCGATTGGTATGCTCCTATGCTTTTGCGGTCAGCGAGCAAAATGCCGCAGGCGGGTCCATTGTTACCGCGCCCACTTGTGGTTCTTGCGGAATTTTGCCGTCTGTGTTAAAATATGTTAGTGACAAGCGTGGTTTTGACGAGATGGAGATTCTCAAAGCGCTGGCTACGGCGGGCCTTATGGGAAATCTTATTAAAACCAATGCGTCCATTAGCGGCGCGGAATGTGGCTGTCAGGCGGAGGTGGGAAGCGCTTGCGCTATGGCAGCTGCAGGGCTCGGAGAACTTTACGCAATGGCCATCGGTCAGATTGAGTATGCCGCTGAGGTAGCTTTGGAGCATCATCTGGGATTGACCTGCGACCCCATCCGTGGCTTGGTACAGATTCCTTGTATTGAGCGCAATGCCGTTGCCGCCATGCGCGCCATCAATGCGGTCAATCTTGCAAATTTTCTTACCGATTCTCGAAAAATCTCTTTTGATACGGTGGTGAGAACGATGTATGAAACAGGTCGCGATTTATCTCACCGCTATCGCGAAACCAGTGAAGGCGGTCTTGCCAAACTTTATGTATAATCCACTGAAAAGAAAGGAAATGAATATGAAAAGAATTGTTGCTTTGATTCTTTCGCTTTTGATGATTTGCACACTCTTCTCCTGCTCTCGTCAAGAGAAGTCTGAAGAAAAGAAGACGAAGGAGAATGATCTTTCCGGTTTGAACGGTGAATTTTTGTACCGTCACGGCGAAGAAAAAATGAAGGCTTTGAAAAGCGCTCTTTATACCACCAAGGTGCTCAGCGGCGAAGAGGAGCTGGGTGAATTTCAGACGGTGCGCGTACGGAAGGGGTACGACGGATTTCTTTATTCCCGTCAAGGTCAGGGCTTTTATTCTTTTGACGGTGAGCGTGCTTATACCGATACCACCGCAGGCGCTTATACTGCCCTTGCTACATTTCGCGTAATGGAAGAATATTTGACGGAATTCGTATTTTCCGTTTGCGCCCTCAATCCCGATTTGCTGGAGAATTTTCAGCGTCATGGGGACAAGGTCACCTATGAAAGCAAAAATGAAAAGCTTCTTTCCCTATATCGCTTGGCGGAAAAGCCTGATTTTGCGCCCACTTCTTTGACGGGTATTGCAAAGCTGGATGGAGAAGGGGTGATTGTGGAAGAGAGCATTACGCTTAAGAGTGAGGATGCCCAAATTGTCCTTCAGACCGTTCTGAGTCAGTACCGTTCCGATTCCATCGAAATTTCCAAGCCTACCTCTCCCGAGAATTACGTGGAGATTGCAGATATTCGTTTGCCACTGAGATTGCAAAAAGCCATTGATACGCTTTATGCTCAAAAAGAGGTGCAGACCACCTCGGTTGCCTCGGGTACTTTGGTATTGGGTGGGGCAAAGTATGTTTTGTCTGAGGATATCAATACCTATGCAAAGGAAGAAGCAGGTGCATATTATATTTCTCGCCAGAAGTTGAAAACTGTTCCCGGATTGCCTGAGGAAAGCACGTTCTATCAAGCGCTTTTGACGGGAGGACAAAAAACGGAAAATCGCTACAATGTGATTTTGGGTCAAAAAACGTGGGAAAACACTCAGGCGGCAGACGTTTTGCCTTGGGCAGACGAGGTGCGCACACTGATGCCTGTTCTTTCTGATTTTGCTACGTTGTCTATGGCTGAAGAGGTGGGAGGCTACAGCATTTCCTTTACCTTGAAGGATGAGGCGGCAAGAAAAATTGCACAGAAGATTGCTTCCTGCTTCCCTGAAAGTGGGATTGGGATGCAGGCGGTAACGGTTCGTTCCTGCCAAGGGACTCTTTCCATTGATACGGACCGCGGTTTGCTGACTGCTATTTCTTATCAGGCAGAGGGTGGTTTTGCCACCGATGCCGGAGTGGGTGATTATACAGGAAGATATTCGGTTCTGGTGGATCGCACGGAGGGCGTGACCCTGCCCGAGCTTCAGGTTCCCACGGCAACCACGCCCGGTATGGTAGATGAACATGCTCCTGTACCTGAATGCTGAAATTGGAGATGAGAGACAATTTGATGGAACGAAAAAACAGGACTCCGCACGGCAAAAATCCCGTTACGGCTTTTTTGGCTTTGGTGCTTCTTATTACAACTGTGGTAACTCCTTTTATTTACTATGCTCCGAAAAACCGTCTTGCCCGTGCGGTAGAAAAAAGTCGATCGGAATTTTCGCAGGAGGAAGTGCTTCGATTTTTCTCCCGTGTTCTGTGGGACGGCTCTTTTGAGGCGAAAGGGGAACGCGGTTCTCTTTCCTATACTGCAACTTTGCCCAAATCTGCGGCGTTGACACAGCAGGGAAATCTTGGGAATTGCCGCGTGGCGCTCCAAGGAGATGAGCTGTATCTGCAAAGCGACACCTTGGGGGGAGCGGCTTTTTCCGCTCCTCGTGAAGGGGCTGATATTTCCCTTTGCGACAGCGCTTTTTCCGATGCGGGAATGTCCGATTTGCAATTGCGGTTTTTGCGCACTGCATTGGTTTTGAGTGATGCTGATTTTGTCCGTTCCATGGATACGCTGGAACGCACTTTTGAAGCGGCTTTTCGGGCGGGCAAGCCAAAGCTTGTGGCAGTAGCGGATGAAATCAAGATTAACGGAAAAAACCGAAATGTTACGAAGTTCACTTATGAAATGGATGAAGAAGGCTTGAAAAAAGCCTTTGTCTCTTGGAAAAATGCAGGAAAGCGAAAGGAAACACAAGAAGCTTTTTCTGCACTTCGCGGTCTTTTATCTGCTACCTTATCTAAGGAAGAAAATCAGGAAGCGGCACTCCGTTTTGTGTCTTTTCTTAGTGGCGAATCGTCGGAATTTGACGATTTTGAGAAAAATCTTGTATCAAAAAACAGCCGTGTTTGTCTAACTTTGACGGTATATAAAGGACGTGTGATGGCGGCGACCTTCCTTTTGGGGGGCGGTGATTTTCTTCTTGAAGCAAACATTTCCCTTTCCGAAAAATTGAGAAAGAATGCTACTTGGTCGGCATCTTTGCAGGCGAAGACGAAAGAAAAACAGCTGTTTTCTCTTTCCTTTGCTTCAGAAATTTCGGAGGATTCTAAAAGCGCTTTGATACGCAAGTGGAACTATTCTTTTTCCGATACCGTGGGTGCCATTTGTACCGCATCGGGAGAAGAAGCGGGAGAGATCACTTTCTCCTGGGGAAAGGAAAAGGGAGATCTTGGTCTTCGGATGAATTTGGGTGAGGATGTTCTGGTGTTCCGCGGAGAATTGATGAAATATAAAAAAGATAAAAAACTTAGTTTTGAAATTGGGCGAGTGGAACTAAACGGAGAAATCATTTCCGAGGACGATTCCTACACCGTGACCCTTTTTGAAAAGGGGAAAACGCCTACATATCACAAAGCCACAGAGAATTTGTTCCCCGAGGGAGAGAAGCGTCAAAAAATGGCAGAGCTTTTGGCGAGGTAAGAAATTTTTGGTTAAATAGTACAAAAAAAATAAAAAAAATTAGTAAAACAATAGAATTGCAAAAAATCGTTTTTTAAAGTATAATGAATTTGCTGTATGTAAAGTACTATGCTTATTATTTTAGGAGGATATTATGGCTGAAAAGGAAAAGACCACTCCCGAAGCAGAAGAAGTGAAGGTTCCTGCTGAGGAAAAGAAAGAAGTTCCCAAGGCAAAGAAGGCGCTTCCCGTAATTATTGCTGCTGCAGCTGTTGCTGTCTTGGTTGTAGCATTTGTAGTTGTTGCCTTTGTAATGGGATCTTCCGCAATTAAGGCTTATGGCGCAAAGGACTATGCCGGAGCATACAACAATTCCAAGTTGGCGTTGTTCATGTCTGCCAGCGACAAAAATGTAATTAAAGAAGCTTATATTAAGGAAGTTCTCTGTAAGGAAGAGAAGTTTTTTGCCGCAGCTGAAATTCTTGAGAACAGCTCTATGACCGAAGAGAAGAAGAATGAGATTTACGCATCCAATTCTTCTCTTGCACTTTGCAAAGCGGGTCAGATTGTAAAATTCGGTAAGTACGAAGGTGATAATAACCACGCAAATGGTCCTGAAGAAGTTGAATGGATCGTTCTTGATGTTGTTAAAGAGGGCGGCAGAGCGCGTGCACTGCTCCTTTCCAAGAATATTATTGGTGCGCCCGGCGGATGGAATAAGGCGGATGGAAATACCTTCTATTCTGCATCTAACCTGCATGATTGGTGTGAGAATGATTTTTATCCTACCTTTACGATGTACGATGCTTCTCTGCAGGGCAAGATTCTGAAGATGAAGATTTCTACCGCTGATTCTTCTTCCGGCGTTGATTCCGGTGAGGACGTAGTTGCTCATGCGTATGCTCCCGCTAAGGAAGATCTGGATAAGTATCTGACCGGTGAATTGGCACAGTACATCAGTGCTTCTCCTACCATAAGCGCTAAGGCAAGCGGCGTTATTGCTTACGGTAAGGATCAGATTGCTCAGTACTATTTGAGAAATGCCGGCAACTTTGAGAACAATGCTCAGTGGGTATCAGGTATTGATAAGAAGGGCGTCTTTAATGAAGGACTTGCCTCTACCGGCAATGCCAGCGGCGCACGTGTTTGCATCAATGTTGATCTGGGCGAAGTAAAATAAGTTTTTTCATTGAAAATGGGATAGAAACTTAGGTTTCTATCCCATTTTTTTGTAGGGAAGATTATGTGAAGATTTGTTTGAGTGTATCTTCGTCTGCTACCGCTGTGGGGATTATGCCATGGGCATCTTGAAAGGCAAGGACGGAACGGGCTGTGGAGGGGCCGAAATAATCTTCCTCCTCCTCTGCACGGGGATTGAGAAATCCGTGACGTTTCAGAGCTTCTTTCATTCGCGCAACGTCTTTTCCTTCTGAACCGATGGATAAGGGAGAAAGCTCGCGGGGTTTTGTTTGGGAGAGAAATTCCTGTTTCCAGCTTGGTTCGGTTGCCGGGGCGGGTTCTGCGGCGCGGGAGGAAGAAGGGAAACATCCGGCATTGACTGCCCGTTCAATGGAGGCAATTCTGGTGCGGGTGGCGCTTCCCACCACTCCGTCGGGAACCAGACCGAAGATTCGTTGGAACACGATGACGGCTTCCTGCGTCCGTCTGCCGAATGCGCCGTCTGCTTGCAGAGAAGGAATGGGGGAAAGGGCGGTGCCGATGCGGTTCAGACTGTTTTGCAAGGCGGCAACGTCATTACCTTCGGAACCGTACTGCAATACGCGTCCCGATACGGGAGAAATATTATCAAAGCAGCCGGAAACGGTGGAACCGAATACTCGATTTAGTGCATTCCAAGTTTCTCTTCCGATGATGCCGTCATCCTGAAAACCGAAAAGACGTTGAAATTCCCGCACGGAGTTTCTCATTCTCGAGCCGAAAATTCCGTCTTCCTCCAGCTTGCCTATGGTTACGAAAACGGGGCGAATGCGGTTGAGAAGCATTTGCTCGTATAGAACCTCATCTCCTGAGGAGCCGAAACGCAGAAGCCTGCCGGGATAGGGTCGAATGGTCAGCGTACCGCCTTCGGTTACATCCAGATATACGGATACGATTCGATTCCAAGTGCTCTCTCCTACGATGCCGTCAACGTTCAGCCCGTATGTGCGCTGGAAGGCGCGAACTGCCTCTTCCGTATCATTCCCGAAAAAGCCGTCGATGGCAAGGTCCGGGATAAAAGGATTAAAGGCGGCGATGGTTTTCAGATAGAATTGCAGATTTTGCACGGAGCTTCCCGTATCTCCGAAGCGCAAAAGCCCGGGATAGGAATTGTCGTCGTATTGGGGACGTTCTCCTTCACTGTTCAGCTCACCCAAACGCTTCACTGCAACGTAGATATAGGAGATGCGATACCAGGTTTTTTTGCCCACCACACCGTCGGCGGTCAGATCGAAAATGCGTTGGAAGGCTTTTACGGCGTTTTCTGTTTCCGTGCCGAAAACGCCATCCACGGTGTTGATGGCGGGAATGGCGGGGTAATTGACGCGAATGCGGTTCAACTGTTGCTGAAGAGTTCGTACATCTCTGCCGGACAATCCGCGGCGCAGGGGAGAGCCCGGATAAGAAGATTCTATGGCGCGAATGTTATTGGTAGTGGCAATTTCCACGTCACCGTAGTAAAATTGAAGGATTTCAAGAGCGCTTCTGCCGTTTTGCGCCAAGGTGACCGTTCCCCATTGGGAAAGTCCTGCGCAGGTGACGGTGGTGCCGTTGCAGTATTCGGCAAAAAAAGGATCGATTCTGCCGGGGCGGCGGATGTATTCATTGAAAATTTCATCTACTATGTCGGAAATGCTTTTAAAAATGTTTCTGCCATAGACGAAATACTGGTCGTAAGAGGTGGAATTGGTGATATTAAAATTATAGCCGCGGGAGGGATACCATTCGGTAAAGACGCGGTTGAGAATAAAGGAAACTTGACAATGGATGTTTGCCCGCAGGCTTTCCTCCGGCCAGGTGGGGTAGATCTCGCTGGAGGCAACGTTTTTGATGTAGTCCACGAAGGGAATGGTAACATTGGATGCGGAGGAAGCGGGGGTTCCCAGATGCACGGTGACTCGCTCGGGGATAAAGACTTCTCCTAAAACACGCAAATCTTCCGAGGGGCCTACGATGCGATTTTCGGGAGTGGTGCGCAAGGCATGGGGGCCGATACTGTATTCAAGCACTTCATCCTCGCTAAGCCCGCGGGGAATCATCTCGGCGGGTAAGATGCTTTGCTCTCCTGCAAAAATTTGAATGCCGCGAATGAAGAAGGTATAAAAACCATTTGCTTCAATTCGGGCATCATAGGTAGAATAGGGAAGCGCCTCTTCGGGGCGAAGAGATAAGGCGCGGTCAGGGGCATCGAGAAAGAATTCTCGCGAAATGCCGCTTTCTCCCGTGATGCGGTCTTCCCCCAAAATGGTTCCGTCGGGTGACAGAATCGTAACGGTAGCCTCCCTTACGGGAAAGGCGCTGTCGGCGGTGCGTATGGTGAAAAAAAGGCTTCCTTGTGGCATAGAACGCTCCTTTCAAAGGTTTCTTTCGTTTTAGTATATGCACGAGAAGGCGAAAGGGCGCTTATATTGGTTGACAAAGGAATTTTTTTGTGCTAAAATCGTTGCAGAAAAGGAAAGGAACTTATGATGGCAAGTAGAAAATCTTTTGAGGTGCGGAGTATCGTTTATGCAGGTGTGTGTCTTGCGCTATGTATGGTGCTTCCTCTTTTGACGGGGAATATTCCCGGCATTGGCAAACAGTTTGCGCCGATGCATTTTCCCGTTTTACTTTGCGGTTTTATTTCGGGACCCGTTTGGGGCTGCGTGGTGGGTATTGTGGCGCCGCTTTTGCGTCATTTGCTGTTTGGAGTACCCTATTTGTATCCCGATGCGATCCGTATGGTCGCAGAGCTTGGTGTTTACGGACTTGCCGCAGGACTCTTTTATCGGTATTTGCCTAAAAGGCCTTTTGGTATTTACGTTTCTCTTTTGTCTGCTCAGTTTTTCGGCAGATTTGCCTGGGGTTTGATGGCGTATTTGATCAGCGTATTTGATAAGGAGAGTCCCTTTTATATTGAAATGGTAATGACTGCCACCATTTCCGGCTCTCTGCTTGGTATTGCCATTCAATTGCTACTGATTCCTCCCGTGGTTTATGCTATGCAGCGGGCGCATTTTATTTCTAAATATTAAAAAAGAAACTCTGCATTTTTGCAGAGTTTCTTTGTGTTTTCATTCCTTTTGGCAGTTGGGACAGATTCCGTAGAAGACCACGTTTTTATTTGTTACCCGATAGCCTGATTCTTCTTGAAGAGCGGGAATGACGTCTTTGGGAAAGGTGGCATCGAAAATTTGGTCGCACTCGGTACAGATGATGTGGCAATGATTTTGTGTTCCGTCAAAGTGATCCTCTGCGCCTGCGTGAATACGAAGGATCTCTCCCTCGTCGGCGGCGGCATTCAGCACGCGGTAAACCGTAGCGCGGGACAGATTGGGATACAGTTCCTTGAGATCTTCGTAAAGGCGGGTGGCGGAGGGGTGGTCACATCGAGAGCAAAGAGCAGAAAAGATTGCCTTTTTCTGTGCAGTGTTCCTTTTTTGCATGGCGGCTCCTCCTTTTTCTTAATGAGATTGATTATCATTATACACGAAAGTTTTTGTCTCGTCAAGGTTTTTCTTGACAAAAAATGAATTCTGTAATAAAATGCAGTGGTAAATGCGAAGAAAAAGTGTGCCCGTTTTTCAGCAAACTCAACAGAGAAGAAGCGCCATCGGCTGGAAGCGCTTCGGGTGGGAGAAACGGTGCGTTTCCCTTTGGAGCACGGCAGGTGAAGAGTGGTAGTCTGCTGCGGTTGCCCCGTTACAGGCTTTTGAGTTGTCGGGCTTTGCCCGAAATTCAGGTGGTACCGCGAGTGATGCTCTCGTCCTGAAAATGGACGGGAGCTTTTTATATTTTTAGAAAGGAAATGGTTATGAAAGAAAGACTGGAACAAATTCGCAGTGAGATTCTGGAGAAGATTAATACATTTGAAACTTCTCGCTCTCTGTATGAATTCCGCAAGACCTTCCTGGATAATAAGGAAGGAAAGATTTCTCTTTTGATGAAGGGCCTTAAGGATGTTCCTAAGGAGGAGCGCCCTGCAGTTGGTAAGAGTATCAACGAGGTAAAGGAATGGGCTCTCGCTCTCTTTGAGGAAACCGATGCTGTATTGCATAAAAAAGAATTGGAGAAAAAGATTGCTTCCGAGAAAGTGGACGTGACCGAGCCTTGCCAGAAGCGCACCTTTGGAGCGCTTCATCCCAATACCTTGGTGCAGAATGAACTGATCGAGATTTTTGCCTCCATGGGCTTTGAAATTTTTGAGGGCAGTGAAATTGAAACCGATTATTACAATTTTACTGCACTGAATACGCCCGAGGATCATCCTGCAAGAGATATGCAGGATACCTTCTATTTGTCTCCCGGATTTTTGCTCCGTACGCAGACCAGCGCAGGACAGATCCATGTAATGGAGAAATCTCAGCCCCCCATCAAGATTCTTTCCCCCGGCAAGGTGTTCCGCAGCGATGACGATGCAACCCATTCTCCTATGTTCTCTCAGATGGAGGGACTTGTGGTGGATAAGGGCATTTCCGTTTGTGATTTGCAAGGCATGCTGGACCTGTTTTCCGAAAAGATTTTCGGTAAGGGTGTTAAGACCCGTCTGCGCCCTTCTTATTTTCCCTTTACAGAACCCAGTGTAGAGGTAGATGTTTCTTGTTTTGAATGCGGCGGCAAGGGTTGTAAGCTTTGCAAGGGCACCGGTTGGATAGAGGTGCTTGGAGCAGGAATGGTAAACCGCCACGTTTTGGAGAATTGCGGGATTGATCCCGAGGAATACACCGGCTTTGCTTTCGGTATGGGTGTAGAACGAATTGCCATGCTTAAATACGGCATCAACAACATTAAGACATTGTTTGAATCGGATACCCGCTTTGCCGGGCAGTTCCGCGACTAAGAAAGGAGAAAACGTATGCTGGCACCGCTTAGTTGGCTTAAAGACTACGTTGACATTGACGTTTCTGCCAAAGAACTTGAAGAAAAACTTTTCTCCGCAGGCTTCGAGGTTGAAGAAGTAAAAGAAATTGGCAAGGATATTTCCGGGGTTGTTGTGGGTCTTGTGGAGGAGTGTAATCTCATTCCCGATACCCATATCAGCGTTTGCTGTGTGAATTGCGGCGAACATGGTACATTTCAAATTTGCTGTGGTGCGGACAACGTGCGCACGGGTAAAAAATTCCCTGCGGCACTTGTGGGCGCTACGGTTTATGCTACCGCAAAGGATCATGTGACCATTGAAGGCGTGATGACCATTAAGGCAGGCAAACTCCGCGGACAGGAATCTATGGGTATGCTTTGCTCCGGCATTGAATTGGGTCTGAGCGAGGAAATGTATCCCGGTGCAGGGTATCTGGGACTCTTGGAGCTTCCCGCTGATGCTCCCGTTGGCGCAGACGTAAAGCCTATCGTTGGCTTGGACGAGGTGATTTTCGATATTGCCATTACCGCAAATCGCCCCGACTGTCAGAGCATCATCGGTATCGCCCGTGAGGTAGCTGCCGTTTTGAAAAAGCCCTTCCGTATGCCCGATTTGTCTTATACCGAAAACGGAAAGACCATTGATTTTTCTATTTCTGTTGAAGCTCCCGAGCTTTGTCCCCGTTATATCGGCCACGCAGTAGAGGACGTAAAGGTTACCGCTTCTCCCGCTTGGATGCAGAGAAGACTGGCTCTTGTGGGCATCAATGCGATTTCCGGTATCGTAGATATCACCAACTACGTGCTGAAGGAATTCGGTCAGCCTATGCATGCCTTTGATCGCAGAGATTTGAAGGATGATACCATCATTGTTCGTCGCGCTACCGAGGGTGAGGAGATTACCACGCTGGACGAAAAGACCTTTAAACTGACCACCGATAATCTTGTAATCTGCGATAAGACCCGTCCTGTTGCTCTTGCAGGTATTATGGGCGGACTCAATTCTGAAATTAAGGATACTACAACCGAGGTTTTGTTTGAGGCGGCAAAATTTGCCCGTGACAGTGTTCGTAAGACGGGCAGAAGCCTGGGTCAGTCTTCCGATTCTTCTTCTCGTTTCGAGAAGGGTGTGGATGAGTATTCTACCGTAATGGGTATGAAGCGCGCTTTGCATCTGGTCGAAGAATTGGGCTGCGGCACAGTAACCTCCTATCATCTGGATGTTGCTGTTACGCCTGAAATTCTTGCCCGTCCCTTGACGGTTTCTATGAAGAGAATCAATGAAATTTTGGGTGTTGAGGTTCCTGCTGAGGTTGCGCTTCGCGAGCTGTCTGCTTTGGATTTTGCGCCTACTCTTGACGGTGACGCTTTGACCGTGCAGGTTCCCGCTTACCGTGACGATATTGACGATAGCGCCGCAGATATTGCGGAGGAGATTATTCGTATGTGGGGCTATGAGAACATTCGTCCCCGTTTCCTTGATCTTGCCCACGTGACCAGTGGCGGCAGAACCGATGAGCAGAAAAAGGCGCTGAAGATGAAGCTGACTTTGTGTAAGGCCGGTTTTTCAGAGTCCGTTTTCTATTCCTTCTTCTCCCCCAAGGATTTGGATCTGATTCGTTTGCCTGAGGATGCTCCCGAGCGCAAGGCAATTCGTTTGATGAATCCCTTGACTGAGGATTTGTCTTTGATGCGCACCACTCTCGTCCCCTCAATGATTAACTGTGCTGTGAGAAATTTGCGCCGCGGCAATACCGAGGGAAGATTTTTTGAGCTTGCACGGGTGTTCCGTCCTAAGGCGTTGCCTCTTGCTGAGTATCCCGAGGAAAGAGATACTTTGTGTATGATGGCATTTGGAGATGGTGAAACCTTCTTTACTGCCAAGAGCGCTCCCGAGAGTATTGCGGAAGCCTTTGGGGTAAAGTTTACCTATGAAAAAGCCATTCGTCCTTATTACCATCCCGGTATGACCGCTGCCATTCGGTGTGATGGCAAAGAGGTTGGTGTGATGGGCCGCGTCAGCTACGAAATTTGCGAGGAACTGGCTGTTGAAAAACCTATTTTCCTGGTAGAGCTGGATTATGCGCTTCTTGCGCCCATGCTGGATAAAAAGTTCCGTTATACTCCTATTTCTAAATTTGCCGTTGAAAAGCGCGACCTTGCTCTTGTGGTAGAAGATGAAATGACCTGCGGCGAGATTACCGAGGCAATTTTGTCCTCTTGCAAATACTTGACACAGGTGACTCTTTTTGATGTATATCGCTCCCAGGCAATTGGAGAAGGAAAAAAGAGCATGGCGTTTAGTCTGGTCTTTACTCCTACCGATCACGAATTTACTCCGGACGAGATTGATAAGTACATTCAGAAAATTTTGAAGAAGTTGTCCTTTATGTACGGAATCGAATTGAGATAAAAAATAAACGCTCCAATCGGTGGAGAATTTGCTAAAAAATGTTGACATATTACGAAATTCGTATTAAAATTGATATGTGTTTTGGGAACAAAAGTTTCCTTGAACAACAAAAATTTTAAGGAGAAAAAAATGAAAAGAATTCTTTCCGTCATTTTGGTAGTTGTTATGCTTCTTTCCTGCTTTATGTTCGTTTCTTGCGAACAGAAGAAAGAAGACGCTGCAGCTTCCGATTTCAAGCTTGGTGTTATCTGTCTTCACGATGAGAAATCCACCTATGACTTGAACTTTATCGAAGCAGTTCAGAGAGCTGCAAAGGATTTGGGTCTCAAGGACGATCAAATCGTTATTAAGAAGAATATTCCTGAGGGCAACGAGTGCTACGACGCTGCTGCTGACCTGGTAGATGCGGGTTGCGATGTTGTATTTGCAAACTCCTTCGGTCACGAGTCTTATCTGCTCAAGGCTGCTAAGGAATTTAAGGATGTTCAGTTCTGCCACGCTACCGGTACCACGGCTCATACCGAAAAGCTGGATAATTTCCACAATGCTTTTGCTTCTATCTATGAAGGTAGATATCTGGTTGGTATCGCTGCCGGTCTGAAGCTGAAGGAAATGATGGAAGCTGATTCCACCATCGTTCCCAAGATCGGTTACGTTGGTGCATTCACCTATGCTGAAGTTATCTCCGGTTACACCTCTTTCTACCTTGGTGTAAAAGAAATCGTTCCCGAAGTTACCATGGAAGTACAGTTTACCGGTTCTTGGTATGACGAAATCGAAGAGAAGAACGCTGCAAACGCTCTGATTCAGAACGGCTGTGTTCTCATTTCTCAGCACGCTGACTCTATGGGCGCTCCCTCTGTTTGTGAGGAAAAGGGTGTTCCCAATATTTCCTACAACGTTTCTAATGCACAGGCTTGTCCTAATACCTTTATCGTGGCTTCCAAGATTGACTGGACTCCTTACTTCAAGCTGATCTGTGAAAAGACCATGGCAGGTAAGGGCAACGAAATTCCCACCGATTACACCGGTACCATTGAGACCGGTTCCGTAGTTCTGACTGCAGTAAACGAACAGGCTGCTGCTAAGGATACTCAGAAGAAGATTGACGAGTATAAGGGTCAGTTGAGCTCTAATACTCGCGAAGTATTCGAGATTAAGGCATTCACCGTTACCGTAGATGATACTAAGAATAAGAATGCTACTACCGATGAAAAGGGTGTTCTTACCTCTTATTTGGCAGACGTTGATACCGATGAAGCATTTACCGGTGATACTGAGGTTGTTTCCGAAGACGGAAAGGTATTTGAGGAGTCTAAGCATCGTTCTGCTCCTTATTTCGATCTGCAGATTGACGGCATCACCCTTTTGAACGCAAAGTTCTAAATTAACAAGACAAACCAAAAAGGCGGAGCCTCGGCTCCGCCTTTCTTCGATAGAGAGGATTCGGAGGAATTAAAGTGAATCAGAACTTAAGCCTAGAGCTTCGCGGGGTTTCTAAGTTTTTCGGACCCGTCATTGCCAACAACAAGGTAGATCTGTCCGTATTTAAAGGGGAGATTCTTGCGGTGCTTGGCGAAAACGGATGTGGCAAAACGACCCTGATGAATATGATTTCGGGCATTTATTACCCTGATGAGGGACATATTTTTGTGGAAGGCAAGGAGGCGGTAATTCGTTCTCCTAAGGATGCCTTTCGCTATAAGATCGGTATGATCCATCAGCATTTTAAACTGGTGGATGTTTTTACTGCCGCCGAAAATATTACCTTGGGCGTAAACGACGGAAAGAAATATAGCCTGAAGGCGGTAAACGATAAGGTTTTTGCATTGTGTAAGCGTTACGGGTTCCACATTGATCCCAGAAAAAAGATCCATGAAATGAGTGTTTCCGAAAAGCAGACTGTGGAAATTCTTAAGGTTTTGTACCGAGGAGCCGATATTCTCATTTTGGATGAGCCTACGGCAGTTTTGACTCCTCAGGAGACGGATAAGCTTTTCCAGGTGCTGCGTAAGATGCGCGAGGACGGAAAGTCTATTCTCATTATTACCCATAAGCTTCATGAGGTGATGAGCATTTCCGACCGTGTAGCTATTTTGCGCAAGGGCGAACATATTGCTACGGTGAAAACGAGCGAAACCACTGAGGCGGCTTTGACGGAAATGATGGTAGGTAAGAAGGTCGATTTAAATATTGACCGTCCCGAGCCGGAAAATACCTTGCCACGTCTTGAGGTACAGGGGTTGACCCTTGCTGATGAAGACGGCAGAAAGATTTTGGACGACGTTACCTTTACTGCACAGGCAGGCGAGATTCTTGGTATTGCGGGAATTGCAGGTAGTGGACAAAAGGAGCTTTTGGAGACCATTGCCGGTTTGCAGAAGCCGGATCAAGGCGAGATCGTTTATTTTAATCCTAAAACAAATTCCCGCGAGGATTTGAAGGGAAAGACCCCTTTACAGATCCGTGATTTGGGCGTACGTCTTTCCTTTGTTCCTGAGGACCGATTGGGTATGGGCCTTGTGGGTAATATGGACATCGTTGACAACATGATGCTTCGCAGTTACAGCAAAGGGCACTCTTTTTTTGTGGACCGAAAGAATCCCAAAAAATTGGCAGAGGATATTATTCGGAGTTTGGAGGTTTCTACTCCCGATGTATCGACGCCTGTTCGTCGGCTTTCCGGTGGTAACGTGCAAAAGGTTTTGGTAGGAAGAGAGATTTCTTCCGCGCCTACGGTATTGATGGCTGCATACCCCGTAAGAGGACTGGATATTAACTCTTCGTACACCATTTATAATCTTTTGACCAAACAAAAGCAAAAAGGTGTTGCCGTAATCTTCGTGGGTGAAGATTTGGATGTTCTTTTAGAGCTTTGTGATCGCATTATGGTTATTTGCGGCGGTAAAATCACAGGCATTTGCGATGGAAGGCGTGTGACTAAGGAGGAGGTTGGCCTTTTGATGACCAAGGTTGACCGAAAAGCCGAATTGAAGGAGGGAAATGAACAATGAGTAAATCAAAAGCAGTTCGTGAACCTCTGTTCCACATTGTAAAAAGAGACCGTCTCCCAATTTGGAAGAGTATGGTGATTCGTGTGTTGGCAGTTGTTTGTGCTCTTGTAATCTGTTCTCTTTTTGCCTGGATTTTTGCGGATGTATCCCCTGCAAAGTTGCTTTCTACAATGGTGGACGGAACTTTTGGTACTGAGCGACGCACTTGGCAGATGGGCAAGGAGCTTGCTCTGCTGTTGGGGGTTGCTTTGGCGCTGACTCCCGCCTTTTTGATGCGATTCTGGAATATCGGCGGCGAAGGTCAAGTGCTGGTAGGGTCACTGGCTTCCATTGCTTGCGTGGTGTATTTTGGCGGTAAGATTCCGGAAGCGGCACTGCTCTTGATGATGCTTGCTACTTCTCTTCTTGCGGGTGCACTTTGGGGCTTTATCCCGTCGTTTTTCAAGGCAATCTGGAATTCCAACGAGACCCTTTTTACTTTGATGATGAACTATATTGCGATTCAGCTTACGGCATTTATGATTGCGATTTGGGAACCGAAGGACAATACCTTGGGTGAGCTGAACTTCGGCCATTTGAATTTATTCCCCTTTGTTGATAATTATGGTGATGAATTGACTTTGCTTGCAATCATCCTTGCCGTTGCAATTCTGATGTATATTTATTTGCGTTACAGCAAACAGGGTTACGAGATCAGCGTAGTGGGTGAATCGGAAAATACTGCTCGTTATATCGGTATTAACGTAAAGAAGGTGACCATGCGCACTTTGGTTCTTTCAGGCCTTTTGTGCGGATTGGTTGGCTTTCTGATTGTATCTGTTTTTGATCACTCGGTGACGGTGGATACGGCGGGCGGCAGAGGATTTACCGCTATTATGGTTTCTTGGCTTGCCAAATTTAATCCTCTTGTCATGATTGGTACTGCCTTTATTATTGCCTTTTTGGACCGTGGTGCGGCGCAGCTTGTTTCATCGCTTTCCAGCGCTCGTGTGGATAACTTTTTGACTCGCAGTATGGGCGCGGATGCCCCCAGTGGTATAGGTTCTGATTTTCCCAGTATTATCGTTGGTATTATTTTGTTCTTTATTGTCGGTTGTGAATTCTTTATCAATTATCAAATTAAGTTTTGCAGTTCTGCAGGAAAGGGGGAGAAGAAATGAGTAGTGTATTTTTTGACTTCCTTCTTTCCGCCATTCCTGTTGGTATGACCTTCCTTTACGGCGCGGTGGGTGAAATCGTTGTGGAAAAGGTGGGACATTTGAATCTGGGTATTCCCGGTATTATGTGTATGGGCGGCGCAGGCGGCTGTGTAGCTCTACAGATGATGGCGGGTAAGGGGATTCACCCTATTCTCGTAGTTGCCATTGCTATTTTGGCAAGTTTTATGACAGGTATGCTGATGGGCCTGATTTACGGTTTTCTGACTGTTTCTCTTCGTTCTAATCAGAATGTGACGGGTCTTGTCATGACTACCTTTGGTGTGGCGCTGACCAATTACGTGATGATGTACGTTTCCTGGAACAAGTGTCAGTATGCGCTGGAGTATTTTCGATATCCTTTTAAGGCGGGAAGCAGTTTTATTTACTGTGGATGTATGGTGTATCTAGCCGTTGTTATCGCTTTTTTGGTTTCCTTTGTGCTGAAGCGAACCCGTGTAGGGCTCAATCTCCGCGCGGTGGGTGAAAACCCTGCGGCGGCAGATGCAGTTGGTATCAACGTTACTCTTTATAAATACGTTGCTACTTGTATCGGTTGTGGAATTGCGGCGCTGGGCGGCCTGTTCTACATTATGGACTATTCCGGTTCTCAGGAGGCATATTTGAGAATTGAGTCTATGGGTTGGCTTGCGGTGGCTTTGGTTATTTTCACTTTGTGGCGCCCGAATCTGGCAATTATCGGTTCGGTGATTTTTGGTGCGCTTTACATTGCCAGTTCCTATTTGCCCATTCTTCTGGGGGTGCAGATGGGCCTTGAAATGATTGCTTTACTTAAAATGATTCCTTACGTGTTTACGGTATTGGTTCTGATTGTAATCAGTATTCGGGATAAGAAGGAAAATCAGCCGCCTGCGGCATTGGGCCTTCCTTATTTCAGAGAAGAACGCTAATAAAAAAACCTCGATGAATTTTCATCGAGGTTTTTTGTTTTAGAAATTTTAATCAATATCGGGGTAAGCTTCTCTTGCAGCGTATTCGGTATGGAGAAGCTCGTGAGCCAGATGAGAGTTGGGCTCACCAAGGAACTGGTCGTACAGAGCCTTAATCTGAGGATTGTTGTGGGACTGACGCAGAGTCTGTCTTTCATCCTCGGAGTAGAGGGCTGCGGCACGCTTAGCCTTGTAGGTGTCCATAATATCCAAATCCTCATTGGGAAGGAAGCACTCTCTGACGTAGGGTTGGCCGCCGCCGTTGATACAACCGCCGGGGCATCCCATAATCTCAATGAAGTGATACTTGCTCTTGCCGGCACGAATGTCATCCAGCAGAACCTTGGCATTTTTCATACCGTGAGCAACTGCAATGTGGATGGTTTGGCCGTTTAGATCAAGGCTGGCTTCTTTGATACCGTCAAAGCCACGGATGGCTTCAAATTTTACACCTTCGATTTCCTTGCCGGTGAGAACGAAGTGAGCTGTACGAACTGCAGCCTCCATAACACCGCCGGTAACGCCGAAGATTACGCCTGCACCGGTGTATTCGCCAATTAGATCCATATCAAATTCTTCATCGGGAAGCTTTGTGAAGTTGATACCGCTTCTCTTGATGAGTCTGCCCAATTCTCTGGTGGTGAGAACTGCGTCAACATCCTTAAGACCGCGGGTCTTGAGCTCTTCACGCTCTGCCTCATACTTCTTGGAGGAGCAGGGCATTACGGATACAACAAATACATTTTTAGGATCAATTCCCTGCTTCTCAGCCCAGAAATGCTTCAAAACAGAGCCCATCATTTCATGAGGAGATTTACAGGAGGACAGGTGACCAAGCAAATCGCCGAAGCGGAGCTCAGCGTAATTGACCCATCCGGGAGAGCAAGAGGTAATCATAGGAAGCTTGCCGCCGTTTTTGATTCTGCCAAGAAGTTCGGTAGCTTCTTCCATAATGGTAAGGTCAGCGGCAAAGTTGGTATCAAATACCTTCTTAAATCCGAGACGTCTCAGAGCGGCAACCATCTTGCCGGTAACGGGAGTACCGATTTTCATACCAAACTCTTCGCCGAGAGCGGCACGAACTGCGGGAGCGGTTTGAACAACTACGTATTTGCCCTCTGCCATAGCTTTATCAACTTTCGCAATGTCGCTCTTTTCCATCAGAGCGCCGGTGGGACATACGTTGATACATTGACCGCACATAATACAGGGTGCTTTATCAAAGGTTCTGTTTTGAGCAGGTCCGATGATGGTCTTAAAGCCTCTGTTCTGGAAGGTCAGGACGCCGTCGCCGTGAGCGTTGGCGCATCTTGCAACGCATCTGCCGCAGAGTACACATTTGGAGGTATCGCGGACGATAGAGGGAGTTACGTCGTCATAGGTGGTTTCGGTTTGAGAACCGAGGAACATATCTTCTCTGGCTCCGGTAATCTTTGCAACATGGAGAAGCTCACACTTCTCGTTTTTGTCGCACTGCTGACACTTCATAGAGTGGTTGGAAAGAAGGAGCTCAACGGAAGCGCGACGAGCTGCAGTAGCCTTGGGGGAGGAGATGATTACCTTCATATCGGGAGTGATGGGGTAAACGCAGGAAGCAACCAGACGCTGAGGACCGTACATAACTTCGCCTGCTTCATTCTTTCTGCCTTCCTGAATCTCTACCAAACATACACGGCAGGAGCCTCTGTTGCATTCGCCGTGGTTGAAAGCGCAGAGAGTGGGAATTTCGTAGCCACAAAGACGAGCGGCTTCGAGAACGGTAAGCCCTGCTTCAACTTCGTAGGGGATACCTTCGATGATTAAGTTAATTTTTGCCATATCTCTTTCCTCCTTATTTCTTTACGATTGCCTTGAACTTACAAGAAGAGATACACATACCGCATTTAACGCATTTTTCAGCGTCGATTTGGTAGGAAGGAAGCTTCTTGCCGGGAGCGGTGTAATCGGTCTTAACAATTGCATCAACGGGACAAGCTCTTGCACAGACGCCGCAACCGAAGCACTTATCCTGCTCGATGGTATATCTCATCAGATTCTTGCAAACCTTAGCAGGGCATTCTTTCTTTTCAATATGAGCGATGTACTCATCACGGAAGGAAGCCAAGGTGGAAAGCACGGGGTTGGCTGCGGTTTGACCCAGAGCGCAGAGAGAACCAATCTTAATGGTATTAGCAAGTTCCTCCAACTCTTCCAAATCTTTCATCGTTGCCTTGCCGTCGATGATTTTTTCCAGATACTCAAGCAGACGCTTGGTACCGATACGGCAGGGAGAACATTTACCGCAAGACTCGTCACAGATGAATTCCATATAGAATTTTGCAACGTCAACCATACAGTTATCTTCATCCATAACGATGGCACCGCCGGAGCCCATCATAGAGCCTTTTGCTACCAGGTTATCAAAGTCGATGGGGGTATCCAGATCCTTTTCGGTCAGACATCCGCCGGAAGGACCGCCGGTCTGGATTGCTTTGAACTTCTTGCCACCGGGGATTCCGCCGCCGATGTCATAAATCAATTCGCGCAAAGTGGTACCCATGGGAATCTCAACCAGACCAACGTTGTTGATCTTGCCGCCAAGAGCAAATACTTTGGTACCTGCACTCTTTTCGGTACCGTACTGCTTCACGGAATCAGCACCGTTGCGGATAATGTAGGGAACACAAGCCAGAGTTTCTACATTGTTTACGATGGTGGGACAAGCCCAGAGACCCTTTACAGCAGGGAAGGGAGGACGGGGACGGGGCATACCGCGCTGACCCTCGATGGAGTTGAGCAGAGCAGTTTCTTCACCGCAAACGAATGCACCTGCACCCAAACGGATGTGTGCGCGGAAGGAGAAATCGGTACCTAAAATGTTGTCGCCCAGAAGGCCCAGCTCTTCTGCCTGCTTGATGGCAAGCTTCAAACGGTTTACGGCGATAGGATACTCGGCACGGACGTAGAAATAACCGTTCTGTGCGCCGATTGCATAAGCGGCAATTGCCATACCCTCGATAACTGCAAGGGGATTACCCTCGAGAATGGAGCGGTCCATAAATGCACCGGGGTCACCCTCGTCGCCGTTACAAACCACATACTTTTCGCCATCGGGCTGGTTGTAAGCAAAGGTCCACTTCATACCGGTAGGGAATCCACCGCCGCCTCTGCCACGTAAGCCGGAAGCCAGAATCTCGTCGATTACTGCTTTGCGATCCATTTTCAAAGCCTTGGCAAGGCCTTTGAATGCGTCCGAACCCAGCGCCTCATTGATATCTTCGGGGTTGATGGAGCCACACCCGTGGAGGGCAACTCTCACCTGTTTCTTATAAAAGGTGATGTCATCCTGCTTTGCGATTTTCTCTTGTGTGATGGGGTCGATGTAAAGAAGTCTGTCAATGGTTTGACCACCGATCAAATCCTTTTCAACGATCTCTTCAACGTCTTCCAGAGTAACAAGTCTGTACAGAGTATCTTCGGGATAAATCTTAACGAAGGGACCCTGAGAGCAGAAACCGAAGCAACCAACCTGGTTGACGGAAATCTTATCGGAAAGACCCTTCTCCTGAATCAGGTCAACGAATTTTTGCTGAATTTCGGCAGAGTTGGAGGACAGACAGCCGGTACCGCCGCAAAGTACAACGGATCTCTTGCCGCTTTCGCCCTTGAACTTGCCTTCCATGCATTTGGCACATTGTGCCTGTTTTGTTTCCAGTTCTTCAAAAGTTTTAATCATACGTTTGCACCTCCCTCAGCACGCAGTTCCTCGATGATACCGGGGATTGCGTTTATCTCTACCTTGGGGTAGACCTTACCGTTAATGGATACTGCGGGAGCAATACCGCAGGCGCCGATGCAACGGAGTGCATCAATGGTGAACAGACCGTCCTCGGTGGTTTCGCCGGGAGCAATCTTGAGAATTTCGGAAAATTTGTCAATTACCTGCTGAGCGCCTTTTACGTAGCAGGCGGTTCCCAGACATACGCCAATGATGTACTTTCCCTTAGGCTTGAGCGAGAAGAAGGAGTAGAAGGTTACTACACCGTAAATCTCGGCAACGCTGACTCCGGTTTTTGCGGAGACCAGCTCCTGAACCTCCAAAGGAATATAACCGTATTCCTTTTGGATGTCACTCAGGATCATCATCAAGGGTGTTCTTTCGTCGGCATAGCGATCGCAAATCTCATGAATCTTTGCTACAGCCGCTTCACTTAAATGAGCCATGATAGCCCTCCTTATATTTTTTTCCGCACCGATTGGGCGACGCGGGAATTTGATTGTAAGTACGTAATCAACCATATCTTTTTCAATATGGCCGTACCCTACAAATTATATATGTAATGGGGGGAAAAGTCAAGGAGATTTTAAAGGAAAAACAGGAAAAAGAACGAAATTTAAGTTTATCTTGTGAAAAGAATTATTTTCAAGGGAAAAGAGGGTAAATCAGTAACGGTTTCTTCTGCTCAGAAGCAGAATGATTCCCGTGCCGCACAGCACCAGCGTCACAAATCCTGCAACGATGAGAAGCAGGTCTTTTTGCCGTTCCTGCTGAAAAGGGTCTGCGGTAACGGGAGGGGTGGTGGTTACGGTAGTGGTCGTGGTGGGAATGACCGGCTCTACGTAGGGGCGCGATACGAAGGCAAAGATGACATCGTCATAGGCAAATTGCAAAGCGTTATCTGTTTGATTGAATTTCGGCTGGATGGCACCGCCTTCCATCAATGCGTACAAAACGAGTTCTTTTGGCAACGTAAAGTCCGAGAGAAGGCGCACGGTGCAATCCTTTCCGGGCACGTATGATTCCCCGTTTTTGGTGAAACGAATGCGAAAGGAAAAGAGCATATCCTTCCCGAGGAGTTCACGGGCAGTTTTTTCTTCTTCGCTTCCATAGAGGTCTTTTACGAAGATTTCTACCTTATCGTCCTTGGAAAATTCTCCTACGGAAAATTCGGCGCTTACTCTTCCGTCACAGCTTTTGACCGAGGGAAACAGGCTTTGCAGGGTCACGTTTTGACAGGTGGTGCAAGTTTTTTTAAGAATTCCTTCTGATTCAAAGGTGGCTTCCTGCTCCACGGTATCTACCGTTTCTTTGTGAGGGCAAAAAAGCACAAATTTTAAATCTGCGGTGTCGAAAGCGACGGCTTCGCCTTCTTCGTTTTGCGCGTCGTACATTTTTTGGTCAACGGTCAGTGTTACGGCGCTATCTCCGAAAATGGCATCCTCTCGCACACGCAGGGTTACATGGGCAACCTCGCCCGTTGCCTTTGGATTTTTATCTGCTTTCCAGCGGAGAAGAACACCGTCTTCTTTTTCTTCATAGCTGAAATTTGGCAAGGTTTTGGTACCCTCCGCCTTGACGAAGCTTAGCACCTTGGGGTCGTAGCCTACGGTGCAGCGCAGGTTCTTGATTCCGGGATTGCGATTCAGTTCCACCGTAAGCATTACGGTATCTCCGTGCCGAATGGAGCTCATCGAGCCGCTTAAGGACATTTTCCCCTTCGATGCACCTGCGGCACCTACACACAAAAGGGCGCCGAACAATAGGGCAAATATAAGGGAAAGAAATGTTTTTTTCATAGGTTTTCCTCGCTTTCATAGGGGGCAAGGCTCTTTTTTGCAAGGTCGCAGAATTCTTTTTGCACCCACTTGGGAGAAAGAATTTTTACGTCCCCGCCAAAGCCCATTAAAAAGGAATAAAAGACGGGGCTGACCATCAGGCGGTGGGAAGAAATGAAGCCCCCGTCGGCTTTGCGTACCGTTTGCTCTTTCCCGAAGCGGTCGTAAAAGACGCCGCTGAGATTTTCATTCCACCATAGGGTCACCCGCTCTTCTTGCCCTCCGTACATACCGAAGGTGCGATTTTCATAATCGGCGGGAGACACATCCTCCAAAAGCTCCTTTCCCTGACGCAAACAATCCAGTTTTTCAATGGAGAGCATTTTATCCACACGGAAATGGCGCTTTTCGCCGCTTTGCTCCTCTACGGCAATCAGGTAATAATTCTCGTTGTCCCAGATGAGAAAATAGGGGGAAACTACGTAGTAATCGCCGTCTCGGCGCAGGTGTTTTTCTCCTTCGGGAGACCATTCAAAATAGCGAAAACGGATTTTACAGTTGGTTTCAAGGGCGCTTCCGATGGCATCTACATTGCGGTAGATGCTTTCATTCATCGTTTTGATTCTTCCTGCAACGGATACGGTATGGCTTAAAGCACAGGATTGATGGCGAGAGGCTAGGGAACGTAGCTTTTTAATCAGCTCCTCGCTTTTTTTACGGGTCAGAAAGCGGGAGGATTGGACTGCATCTACCAGCATACGGACCTCGGGAAGCTGAAAGGTTCTTTCACCTAAAAAGTAGCCACCTCCTCTTCCGCGAAGGGTGACGATATCCAGTCCGAACAGGCTTAGTTCTTCCAAATCTGAATAAATGCTTTTGCGCTCGGCTTCAATGCCTGCGCGGGAAAGGTAGGAGAGAATGTCTGACATGGTAGCGGGATGCTCCTGGTCCGTTTCCTCCAGAAAGAATTTTGCCAAGTATAGAATTTTTTGTTTTTGTCGGGATGATTTGGGCATAATATCCCTCCTTTTTGAGATAATTGTACCATAAATCGTACAATATTTCAAGAGGAAAATTTTTTTCTGTGACTTGAAGAAAGAAAAAAACTGTGGTAGAATAGAGAAAAGGAGGGTGAAAGCAATGAAGATTTGCGCATGTGAATGGAAAAGTGTTTGCGGCGACGATCTTTCCTTTGAAGAAATCGAACAACTGGGCGAGGTTTCTTACTACGGAAAGCCTTCTGAAAAGGAGCTTCCTTCTTTGATTGGAGATAGCGAGGTTTTGCTTTGCAGTAAGGTTTTGGTGACAGAGGAGATTTTGGATGCTTGTCCCAACCTGAAATATATCGGGGTGATGGCAACCGGTTATAACAATATTGATCTTGCCGCTTGTGGTGCGCGGGGCGTGACGGTGACCAATATTCCCGATTATTCCTCTGACGCGGTGGCGCAGATGACCTTAACCTTTATTCTGGCATTTGCTACAAGTTTTGGGGATTATACTTCTTCTACGGCACGGGGAGATTGGCTTCGGTCGGAACTTTTTTGCTATTACCCGTATCCTTTGACGGAGCTTGGCGGTAAGACTTTGGGGCTTGTTGGAATGGGCAGTATCGGAGAAAAGGTGGCGCGTCTTGGAGAAACTTTTGGAATGAAGGTGATTTATCATACGCGAAGCAAAAAGGATTCTCCGCGGGAATATGTTTCCTTGGAGGAGCTTTTTGCAAGAAGTGATTATGTTTCTCTGCACTTGCCTTTGTCTGCGGAAACGGAACATCTGATTTGCCGTGAGAATCTGGCGAAGATGAAAAAGAGCGCTTATCTGATTAATACTGCTCGAGGAGGTTTAGTGGATGAGGTGGCTTTGCGGGAGGCGCTGGACGGTGGCATAATTGCAGGCTTTGCGGGGGACGTTTTGACCGTAGAGCCGCAACAAGCGGATTGCCCTCTCATCGGAGCAAAAAATTGCATTCTGACTCCTCATATTGCCTGGGCCGCCAAGGAGACTCGTGCTCGGCTTGTGAAAATTTTGAGCGATAATCTTGCCGGCTATTTGCAAGGCAATGCGAAAAACGTAGTAAACCAAACTTTTATTCAGTAAAAAGGAGAATTATTATGAACATCAAGAAAAAAGGTATAGGTATTGTTGTAGGTGTGATTGTTGTCGCTGCCATTGTGTTTGTTCTTGCCAATTGCTTTACCATTGTGCAGGCGGGCCATACAGGCGTGGTTCTGACCTTGGGCAAGGTGAGCGACAACGTTTTGCAGGAGGGCTTTCATTTGAAGGCGCCTTTTGTGCAGCAGGTGGCTCAGATTGACAATCGAATTTGCAAGTTGGAAGTGAATACCGAAGCATTTTCCAAGGACTTGCAGACCGTTTCTACCACTCTTGCTATCAATTACCGTGTCGATACAAGTAAGAGCTACAGCATTTATAAAAACATTGGCAGAAATTATGAAGAAGTTTTGGTCACTCCCGCGGTCAATGAAGTACTGAAGGCGATTACCGCTCAATATACTGCCGAGGAGAGCGTTACCAACCGCGCCATTATTTCCGACGGTCTGATTACGGGGCTGAATGAAAAACTCAATGGGGACGGACTTTACGTTACCGATGTGAATATTCTCAATTTTGATTTTTCTGAGGCCTTTATCAACGCCATTGAGGAAAAGCAAGTTGCTCAGCAGAAGCTTCTGAAGGCGGAAACCGAGAAGCAGACCGCCATTACCAATGCTCAGGCAGAGGCGGAGACCATTCGCATTAAGGCTCAGGCAGAGGCAGAGGCCAATAAGATTGTCAGTGAGTCTTTGAATGAATATGTTATTGAAAACAAGAAGATCGAGAAATGGGATGGCAAACTTCCTCAGGTGCAGGGAGATGCAGATCCTTTGGTAACCATCAACTGATCTGAATTTGAAAATGGGAATAAAAACCTTCAAGGAATGGAATACTACGAAAAAAGGAGGTTTTTATATGATTGAACAAGATACGATTCGTCTTCTGAGGGAATGCGATGCTGGTGTGCAGATGGGTATTGAATCCATTGATGATGTGCGTGACTCGGTGCGAAATTCCGATTTGAAAGAGATTTTGGTGAATTGCAAAAAGGAGCACGAGCAGCTTTGCAGGGAAATTGAAGATGCCTTGGACCGATTTGGGGATGAGGGAAAGGATCCGAATCCGATTGCTGAGGGGATGAGTAAATTAAAGACCGAATGGAAACTGCGGATGAAGGATTCGGATAGTACGGTGGCAGATCTGATGCTGGATGGCTGTAATATGGGAGTAAAATCTCTCAGCCGATATTTGAATCAATACAAGGCGGCGGATGAGAATGCCAAGGATATTACCAAGCGGTTGATTTCTTTAGAGGAACGATTGGGTAAGGATTTGCGCCCATATTTGTAAAAAATAAAATCGCTCTTGAAAGGAATGAGGAAATGTTGTATAATGAAAAAAACAACATTTCCCCATTCTGTTTGTTTAAGGAGATTTTTTATGTCCTCATTCTTTTCCTCGGAGATTCGTTTCCGCGCTTGTGCCGAGATTCGCACGGAGGCGATTCTGCATAATTTTGACGCCCTTGCCAATCTTCTGCCTCCCGAGGTGAAGAAGATGGCGGTGGTTAAGGCAGATGCCTATGGCCATGGAGCTGTTCCCGTTGCGAAAGCACTGGAAGACAGGGCGGATTATTTTGGCGTTGCTTGCTTGCAGGAGGCACGGGAGTTAAGGAAAGCGGGAATTACAAAGCCCATTTTGATTTTATCCTATACTTCGCCCGCTTTGTACGGGGAGTTGGTAGAACTGGAGCTGACAGATACTCTTTTCAATGTGGAGGAGGCCCAGGCACTTTCCGCCGTGGCTCTTTCTCTTGGGAAAAAAGTGAAGGTGCATCTTGCTGTGGATACGGGAATGGGGCGTATCGGCATTACTCCCGACGAGAGGGGAGCCCGGCTTGCTGCGAAGATTGCGGCAATGGAAGGCTTAGATTTGGAAGGGGTTTTCAGCCACTATGCCTGTGCGGATGCCCGGACTCTTGATTCTGCGCTGGAGCAGGAAAAACGCTTTGATTATTTTTTATCTCTTTTGGAGAAAAAGGGGATTTGTCCCTCTTTGCGGCACATTTGCAACAGTGCGGGAAGCTTGAGGATGGAGCATAAATACGATTTATGCCGACTTGGTATTACTCTTTACGGCTATGCGCCCGATGGCGAAATGGAGATGCCCGTTTCTTTGGAACATGCAATGACAGTAAAAAGCGCGGTGCTTCATGTAAAGGATGTGGAAGCGGGAACGCCCATCGGTTACGGACATACGTATATTGCACCCACCCGACGGCGCATTGCTACTCTTGGCATCGGATACGCGGATGGTTACAACCGATGTATTTCCGAGGAGGGCTATGTTCTGCTTTACGGAAAGCGGGCGCCTATTGTGGGACGGATTTGTATGGATCAGATGATGGTAGATGTGAGCGATATTCCCGAGGTGAAGGTTGGCGATTTTGCCGTGATCTTGGGTAAAAGCGGAACGGAAGAAATTTCCGCAGATCTTTTTGGGAAATGGGCAAATTCCTTCTCTTACGAGGTTTTGTGTACCTTCTTGCCCCGTGTAGAAAGAATATACGAATAAAAAGCGACGGAAGCATTAGCTTCCGTCATTTTTTTTGCATAGCAAAAGAATCGTGAAAAGAGCCCACAGGCAAATTCCCATCCATGGAGCGAAGGGGCGTATGGCGTGTGCGGATAGATCGGGAAAAATACATTCTGCCAAATCACCAAGGTAAACGAAGAAACGGAGCTTTGGGACATACGGTGCTCCGCTTTGTAAATAAAAACGAAGTAAGGGTAGGAATGAAACGTATTTCCAAATTTTTGGATTGCTTTTGTTAAAGACAAAAAGAATTAAGGGGAATGAACCCAGAACGCGACAAAGGGATCTGAGAAACAGAGCGGGGAAAAAAGGGAGCGAACCGCCCCATTGTAAAAATTCGGGTTCTACTGTACCGGGGGCAAAAAACAAAGTGGTGAGAAATAAAACGGTGGAGCAAAGAAGCACCGTTCCCATAAGAGGCACTATGAAAAGCAGAATGCTTTTTTCCCCCGTGCCTGCTACCGCCAAAAGGAGTATGGTCAGAAAGCAGCATACGCCCCGTTCTATGGTTCGTAGGGTTTGTTTGTTGGCGGGAACGGGATTGAAGCTCCTGTGAAGGAGTTTTTGTTCTTTTTGTTTTAAAAGGCTTTGAAACAGTGCTTTGTCTGATTCGGATAAATTTTCCTCTGAAGCGAAAAAGAGGTCTTTTCCCGATGAAAGACTTTCTTCTAAACGTTCAATATCGTATAGAATGGCATTTCTGCCCGCTGACTCCGGGATATTTTCGGCAAAGAGAAGACGGGCATCAAGGTCAGGAAGACAGGGGTCTTTTTTGCAGAATTCATATAGTCCTTCTTTATCTCGCTCGGTTAAAATTCGCTCCAATTCCTGCAAGGCTTTCTCATCTTTTCCCGAAACTGCAAGTTCTGCGCGGAGAGAAAGCGCCTCTTGTGCAAAATAAGAGGACCAAGGAGAAAGCCGGAATTTTAATGCACCTTCATAAAAGGCCTTTTCTTGTAAATAAATGGGTTTGAAATCATCGTCACATTTTGCAAGGCGCTTTTCAACTGCAGTAAGTGCTTCCTCAATCGCATTTTTTTCTTCTTGGAAGGATGGTTCATTGTAAATTTTTTCGGGGGTATAGAGCAGTCCCGAAAGGGCGCTAAAGAGCATAATCAAAGTCAAAAACAGGTAAAACCGCTTCGTCTTTAGCAGGGGAAAGGAAAAAAAGAGCTGTTTCATAGAGTTTTATTCAGAATCAGTTCTACGGGGCAATGGTCGCTACCTGTAATTTCGGAATGTATGTTGCTTTCTGCAATGGCATCGTTTAAATCGCGGGATACCACGAAATAGTCGATTCTCCAGCCTACGTTTCTTTCTCTTGCTTTCATACGGTAGCTCCACCAGGAATAGGCATTTTCCTTGGTTGGGTACAGATAGCGGAAACTGTCGGTAAAGCCCGCCTTCAGAAGGAGGGTGAATTTTTCTCGTTCCTCATAGGAAAAGCCGGGATTTCCGATATTTGCCTTTGGATTTTTCAGGTCGATTTCTTCGTGGGCAACGTTCAGATCTCCGCAGAGAATGACGCTTTTGGTTTGAGCAAGACGGGAAAGATAGACGCGTAGGTCATCCTCGTACTTCATCCGGTAGTCCAGGCGTTTCAGCTCGGCTTGGGCATTGGGAGTATAGGAATTGACCAGATAAAAGGAGTCGAACTCTAAGGTGATGAGCCGTCCCTCATCGCTGTATTTGCCGTCGATGCCGTACTGCACGGAAAGAGGCTGGTGCTTGGAGAAGATGACCGTGCCGGAGTAGCCTTTTTTCTCGGCACTGCTCCAGAACTGGCGGTAGCCGGGCGTAAGAATCTCTGCTTGGCCTTCTTGCATTTTGCTTTCTTGAATGCAGAAAAAGTCAGCATTTGCCTGATTGAAAAAATCCAAAAAACCTTTTCCCAAACAGGCACGCAGACCGTTTACGTTCCAAGAGATTAGTTTCATTTTTTGCCACTCCTTTTTTACATCTTGTTCTTTTGTATTATAGCGCTCACAGCTGAAAAAGTCAATGAAAGGGCGCCCGAAAATGACAAAATCCGCCGTAAGGGCGGGGGTACAATGGTGCAAAGACAAGGAAAGGAACAAGGACGATGAAATTGATTACAGCGGAAAAAGACGGTGACCTTGTGGTGCGTATTACAGGGGACATCGACCACCATAGTGCGCCGGGGATTCGGGAGGAAATCGACCGATTGCTGGAAGAAAAAAAGCCGACGGGTCTTCTGATGGATCTTGGAGGGACGGATTTTATGGATTCCTCGGGTTTGGGGCTGATTTTGGGGCGCAAGAGAAAAACGGATGAAATGGGGATCTCCTTGATCCTTATCAATCCTACCGAGGGATGCAGAAAAATCCTGCGTCTTGCGGGAATGGAAAATAAAATCGAAATGAAATTTGTGTGAGGAAACGGATATGAAAGAGATGATTAATTTTGCTCGCGTACGCTTTCCTGCCGTCGGTGAAAATGAAGGCTTTGCCCGCACTTTGACTGCAGGTTTTTTGATGCATTTGCAGGTGACTCCTTCTCAGCTTGCGGATATTAAAACCGTGGTCAGCGAAGCGGTGACGAACGCCATTGTTCACGGATACCGCGGAGAGGATGGGAGAAAATGCGCAGTAATGCTGGAGCTTTGCTATTATAAAGACAGAACTTTGCTCATTCGTGTGACGGATCGCGGTCGGGGTATTGAGGATGTGGAAAAAGCCATGGAGCCGTTTTTCACTACCGATCGTGAAGGGGAGCGCAGCGGAATGGGTCTTCCTATTATCCGTGCCTTTTGTGACAGTATTCGGGTGGTTAGCCGTCCCGGCTTTACCCGTTTGACCATGAAGAAAAAGATCTGATGTCTGATTACATATCTGACCCCGAAACCCTTCTTGCCGCTCAAAGCGGGGATGCTCAAGCAATGGAGCGGGTGGTTTCCTCTAATTTAGGATTGGTGAAAAGTATTGCCTTGCGGTTTTCGGGACGCGGTGTTGAAACGGAAGATCTGATTCAGATTGGTACTCTGGGAATGATCAAGGCGATTCGCGGATTTCGACCGGAAAAGGAGTGCAAATTTACTACCTACGCCGTACCGCTTATTATGGGAGAAATCAAGCGCTTTCTCCGTGACGATGGCTGGATTAAAATTGGGCGGGAGACTCGCACTAACGGGGCAAAAATCTTTCGTTTTACGGAGGAATATGAAAAAAAAGAGGGGAAAAGCCCTACCATGGAAACCATTTGTGCCGCTTTGGAGCTTCCCGAAGAAAAGGTGGTCTTGGCTTTGGAGGCTGCCCGTCCTGCACTTTCCCTTTATGCTGAGGATGAAAACACCGGTTTTTCTCCCGAAAAAGTGGTGGGGGAGGACAATATTGAAAAAATTACCACGACGCTTGCCTTACGGGAGGCGGTGGCGGCGTTGCCACAGGGAGAGAGAAAATTAATATCATTGCGCTATTTTCATAATCTGACCCAAGAGCAGACAGCCCGCCTTTTGGGGATGTCTCAAGTCAAGGTTTCCCGCGAAGAAAAGCGAATTTTGAAAAAAATGCGGGAAGAATTTTTCTCTGCATCGTGAAATTGAAGTTTTTTTGCAAATTTACTTGACATTTTTTTGAAAAAAAACTATAATGAAAAAAATTTTGAAAGGAGAAGGCGGTATGACTCAGTTTTTGTATTCCACCCGATTTTATTATTTTACTGCAGCGGACTGCCTGTGCTCCGAAAAGTAAGCCTCGGCTTCTTTCACGGTTTGGTTGTCCGCATTTCGTGTATTCTCGTATAGGAGGAAAACGAAGATGCGGATTTTTTTGTTTTTAAGAAAAAGTTTTTGGAGGATGGAAAAATGATCTCGCAGAAAATGCTTCAGCTTGGTAAACAGGCATCGGTAATCCGTGCCATTAGTGAATACGGTGCAAAAAGAAAAAAGGAGATCGGCCCGGAAAACGTGTACGATTTTTCCTTGGGTAATCCCAGTATTCCCGCACCCCATTCCATTGGTCAAGCCATTACGGAATTGGTTCGGCAGATGGAGCCCTGTCAGCTTCACGGTTACACCTCTTCCGCAGGTGATATGGAGGTTCGCCGCGCGATTGCAGACTCTGTTCGTGATCGTTTCGGCTTTGAAGCTGATTCTGCTATGATTTATATGACCTGTGGTGCGGCGGCGTCCTTGACCTGTTCCCTTCACGCGCTTTTGAATGCAGGAGACGAGGTGGTGGTTCCTGCGCCTTTCTTCCCTGAATATCGGGTTTTTGTAGAAAAGGCAGGGGGCATCTTGGTTCCCGTTTTGTGTCATCAGCCTTCGTTCCAGTTGAATCTGGAGGCCATGGAAGAGGCCATCACCGCAAAGACAAAAGTGGTAATGCTCAATTCTCCTAACAATCCTACGGGTGCTGTCTATTCCGAGGAAAGTCTGGAGGCACTTGCCGGGATTTTGAAAAAGAAAGAAATGGAATTCGGCACCGAGATCTATTTACTTTGTGATGAGCCTTACCGTGAGCTTTACTATGGCAAGGGAACGCTTCCTTGGCTACCCAATTTGTATGCGCGTACCATTGTTGCTTATTCCTATAGTAAGAGCTTGTCTTTGCCCGGTGAACGCATTGGCTATATTTTGGTATCTCCCCGTATGGAAAACGCAGGAGATGTATTTGCCGCCGTTTGCGGCGCGGGAAGAAGTCTGGGCTTTGTATGCGCCCCTTCTTTGTGGCAGAGAGTGATTGCAAAGTGTCTTGGCGAAACTGCCAACGTGGAGGAATACCGCGAAAATTGTCGTATTTTGTCCGAGGCTTTGACGGAGCAGGGTTATACCGTGACACCCCCCGAGGGTGCTTTCTACCTGTTTGTAAAATCCCCTGAGGAGGATGCCTATGCCTTCTGTGAAAAAGCAAAAAAATACGAGCTTTTGCTGGTTCCTTCCGATTCCTTTGGGGTGAAAGGCTTTGTGCGTATTGCATATTGCGTCAGCCGTAAGACCATTACCGATTCCATTCCTGCTTTCCGCGCCTTGATGGAGGAGTACAAATGAAACAAGAAAAATCTTTACTGGAAGAGGCTCGGCAGGAAATTAATCGTATTGACTCGGAGATGGCGCGATTGTTTCAGGAGCGAATGGAGGCCGCGGCAAAGGTAGCCCAATATAAAAAGGAAACGGGGATGCCCATCTTTGATCCTGCCAGAGAGGAAGAGGTCATCCGTCGCGGCAGTGCGCGGGTGGAGAATGAAACTTTGCGCAGTTATTACGTGAATTTTCTTCATGCCAATATGGATATTTCCAAGGCATACCAATCTCGTTTACTTGGTGGGATGCGAGTAGCGTATTCGGGAGTAAAGGGTGCTTTTGCACAGATTGCCGCAAATCGTATTTTCCCTGATGCCGAGGCTTTGGGGTACGCGGATTTTGCCGCCGCATATCACGCAGTGGAAAACGGCGAATGTGACGTGGCAGTGCTTCCCCTTGAAAATAATACAGGGGGCGATGTAGGCACGGTGATGGACCTTGCCTTTTTCGGGTCACTTAAGATCAACGGAATTTATGATATTGAAGTGGTTCAAAACCTTTTGGTAAAACCGGGCACGGAGCTTTCCCACATTAAGACGGTAATCAGCCATCCCCAGGCGTTGAAGCAGTGCGGCGCGTTTTTGAAAAAAATGGGAGTTGAAATCCGTGAAGCGGTAAATACCGCGGTTGCGGCGAAAGAGGTTGCCCAGTCTAGCGACTCTTCTCTTGCTGCCATTGGAAGTGAGGCGGCTGCGGAGGAATTCGGACTTGCCCTTTTGTGCAGACATATTCAGGAAAAAGGGGGGAACACTACCCGCTTTGCCGTTTTTTCTCGCACGGAAAAGGATTTTGGCGAAAAAGACCGTCAGTTTCTTCTCGTATTTACTGTGAAAAATGAGGCGGGGGCTTTGGCAAAGGCAGTTTCTGCCATCGGAAACGGCGGTTTTAATCTCCGTGCCATCAAAAGCAGACCTACGAAGAATCTTTCTTGGGAATACTATTTCTTCTGCGAGGGAGAGGGATGTATTCACAGTGAGGCAGGTGAAAAAATGCTTTTGGAGCTTGGAAAAAATTGCAACGATCTGAAGGTTCTGGGCGCCTTTGAAAAAGAAATTGTTTTGTTGTAAGGAGGCAATATGATCCTTTCTGTAAAAACCGCTTTGTCCTCTTACCCGATCGTGCTGGAGCGCGGGGTATTGGCAAAAGCGGGAGAATATCTGAAGCTGGATCGCAGATGCCTGATCCTGACGGATGAAAATATACCTAAAGAATATATTCAGATGTTGTCTGCCCAATGTAAGGCGCCGCGGGTATTCGTGATTCCCGCGGGGGAAGCTTCCAAAACCTTGGAAATGCTGGGACAGGTGGTCCAGGTGATGTTGGAAGCGGATTTTTCCCGCAGTGATTGTGTCATCGCCCTTGGCGGAGGCGTGGTGGGAGATCTGGCAGGCTTTGTTGCCGCATCGTTCCAGAGAGGTGTGGATTTTTACAATATCCCTACTACCGTTCTTTCTCAGGTGGATTCGTCCATTGGTGGTAAGGTGGCAGTGAATTTCAAGGGATGGAAAAATATGGTGGGTGCATTTTACCCCCCGAAAACGGTGCTGATTGATCCTGAGACCCTTCGTTCTTTGCCGAAAAGGCAGGTGGCAAACGGTCTTGCAGAGTCTGTCAAAATGGCAGTGACCTTCGACCATGAGTTGTTCTCGCTTTTTGAGAGGGGAGAGGCACTGGAAAAAATGGATGAGGTTATTGAGAAAAGCTTGCGCATTAAAAAACGTGTTGTGGAGGAAGATGAACGGGAATCGGGCTTGCGAAAGGTGCTGAATTTCGGCCATACTCTCGCCCACGCGATGGAAACGGAAAGTCATAAGACTGCCCATCCTTTTTATCACGGAGAATGCGTTGCTGCGGGAATGATTCCCATGTGCACCCCCGAAGTTCGGGCAAGACTGATTCCCGTTCTGGAAAAGCTGGATCTTCCGACCAACGTTCCTTTTTCGGGGGCGTGTTTGGTTGAGGCTTTACGACACGATAAAAAGATCAGCGGAGGAGATATTACGCTGATTGTTGTAGAAAAAATCGGAACTTATGGAATGAAAAAAATGCCTTTTTCCGTGTTTTCGGAAAAAGTGAAAGAGGAATTTTGATGAAAAATACCTTTGGAAATGCCGTGTCTTTGACTTTGTTCGGAGAGAGTCACGGGGAAGAAATCGGATGCGTACTGGACGGGTTGGCTCCGGGAATGGATGTGGATCTGAAAGCGGTGGAAAATGCTCTTGCAAAGCGACGTCCTGCAGGTGCTATCTCCACGGGCAGACAGGAACCGGATGCTTTTCGCATTGTTAGCGGTGTGTATCGGGGAAAGACTACGGGAACGCCCCTTTGTATTCTGATTCCCAATGTGGCGCAGCGTTCTTCGGATTATGAAAAGAAGACCGCCTATCGTCCCGGTCATGCAGACTTTACCGCACAGATGAAATATCACGGTTTTCAGGATGTTCGCGGCGGCGGACATTTTTCGGGAAGACTGACTGCTCCCTTGGTGGCGGCAGGTGCCATTCTTCGCCCGGCTCTTGCCAGAAAAGGAATTGTAATGGGAACGCATATCGCTTCCATTCATTCCGTGGTAGATTCTCCTTTCTCGGGAACTGATGAAGAAATGAGACTTTTGGAAGAACTTTCGTTTCCCACGCTTTCTCCTGAAGCGGGAAAAAAGATGCAAGAGGAGATTCTTGCTGCAAAACAGCGGGGAGACAGCGTTGGAGGGATTTTGGAAACCGTTGTGACGGGAATGCCTGCGGGAGTAGGCGAACCTTGGTTTGATACTCTGGAGGGGATGCTTTCCCATGCGCTCTTTTCTGTTCCTGCAGTCAAGGGTGTGGAATTTGGTGCGGGTTTTGGATTTGCAGCCATGTGCGGCTCTCAGGCAAATGACGCTTTCATTAAGGAAAATGGTGTGATTCGCACCTGTACCAATCAAAACGGAGGAATTAACGGCGGTATTACCAACGGAATGCCTCTTGTATTTCGCACGGTGATTAAACCGACCCCCACCATTTTTGTAGAGCAGGATACGGTGGATGGGGAGACGGGCGAAGCGGTGCGTCTTTCTTCCGAGGGAAGACACGATCCCTGTATCGTGCATCGGGCACGAATTGTACAGGAATCTGTGACGGCTTTTGTTTTGTATGATGCTTTGTCTGCTCGTTTCGGGACGGACTTTTTCGGAGAAAAATAAAATGAAATTCGGTTGTATCGGAGAAAAACTGGG
Organism: Eubacteriales bacterium; assembly: GCA_045597125.1. Lineage (GTDB taxonomy): Bacteria > Bacillota > Clostridia > Oscillospirales > SIG627 > RGIG5579. The sequence continues at coordinate 76,575 of JAZODR010000004.1, forward strand.
GCATAGCTTTTCCGTGGAGATCCATGAAAAACTGGGTCTTTACGATTATACGCTGATGCCGATTCCCCGCGAAAAACTGCACGGCTTTATGACCCGAGCGGACTTTGACGGAATCAACGTTACCATTCCTTATAAAAAAGATGTGATTCCTTATTTGAAGGATATCTCACCCGAATCCAAGCTTTGCGGTGCGGTGAATACCATTGTGAAAAAAGATGGGGCGCTGTACGGCTACAATACAGACTTTGCGGGAATGCGGGCGATGCTTTCCTTTGGCGGGATTGAAGTGAAAGGGAAAAAGGTTCTGATTTTAGGTTCGGGCGGCACTGCGGGAACGGCTTTTCAGCTTTGTCAAGCCCTTGGAGCGAAACGGGTAGAGCTTGTGAGCCGCGGTCACAAAGACGGATGTATCCCTTACGATCAGGCGTATGCGCGCAAGGATACTCAAATCATAATTAACGCTACCCCTTGCGGAATGTATCCCAATGCAGGTACAAGTCCCATTGACCTTGCTCGTTTTTCCCGACTTTGCGGTGTGGCGGATGCCATTTATAATCCCGAAAAAACTGCCTTTTTAATGGAGGCAAAATCTTTGGGAATCCCTTGTGTGGGCGGACTTTATATGCTGGTTTCTCAGGCGCTTTATGCCGCGGAAATCTGGACGGGAAGAGAGGACCTTCTCCATCTTGCCCCTTCTATTTATGAGGCGGTGCGGGCAGAAAAGGAGAATCTTGTTTTGATTGGGATGCCCGGTGCGGGGAAAAGTACGCTGGGTAAGGCGATTGCCCGAGAAATGGATAGAGAATTTTTCGATAGTGATGCGGTAATCGAAAAGGAAGAACAAAAGACCATTCCCCAAATTTTTCGTGAGGTGGGAGAAAAAGGTTTTCGGGATATAGAAAGCCGTGTGATAGCATCTCTTTCCGCTTTGCGGGGAAAGGTGATAGCAACGGGGGGCGGCGCCGTTTTGCGGGATGAGAACGTGCGGGCATTGCAATCCAACGGAAAATTGATTTTTCTGGATGCACCCCTTGAAACTCTTTTGCCTACCGATGACAGACCTTTGACCGGTACCGCTGCGGATTTGAAAAAGCGATATGAAGAGAGATATCACATTTATCTTGCTTCGGCAGATACGGTGATTCCCGTGACGCGGGATATTGAAGAAAATTTAAAAAGAATTAAACAGGTGTTAGGATGAAAATTTTGGTGATTAATGGCCCCAATCTAAATTTTCTCGGGATTCGGGAGCCTGCAATTTATGGCAAAGGAACTTATGAGGATTTATGTAATTTGATTCGCGGCCACGCGGAAAAGCGGGGCGTGGAGGTGGAATTTTTTCAATCCAATCACGAAGGGGCTTTGGTGGATGCTATTCAAGAAGCTTACGGCAAGGCAGACGGAATCGTGATGAATCCTGCTGCCTATACCCATACCAGCGTAGCCATTTTGGATGCCGTAAAATCCGTGGGTCTTCCCACCGTGGAGGTGCATATTTCCAAGGTGGAGGAGAGAGAGGCTTTTCGTCAGATAAGTTATATTCGAGCAGCCTGTCTTGCAACCGTCACCGGCAAAGGCTTTGACGGGTATTTGGAAGCTATGGATGTTCTGATTGACGAAAAAGGGAAAAAAGCATGAGAGTCGAGATTTCGCCTTCTGCAGCTTCAGGTATCATCGCTGCGCCCCCATCGAAAAGTATGGCGCATCGCGCCCTTATTGCTGCCGCTCTTGCTTGCGGGGAAAGCGTAATTTCTCCTATTTCTTTGTCCAAGGATATGGAAGCGACTATGGGTTGCCTTTCGGCTCTGGGTGCACATTTTACCAGAGAAGGGGATTGCGTTCGGGTGTGTGGTATCGGAACGAAACTGAAGAATTTGGGCATTTTAAATTGTATGGAAAGCGGAAGTACTCTGCGATTTCTTCTTCCTCTTTGTCTTTTGACGGGGGAAAAGTTTATCTTGGAGGGTGCGCCTCGCTTGATGGAACGGCCTCTTTCCGTATATGAGGATTTATGTCATAAAAAAGGCTTTCTTTTTGAAAAAAGAGGGAATTTTTTGACCGTACAGGGAAAGCTGGAGGCGGGAGAATACGCCGTGGCGGGAGATGTTTCCAGCCAGTTTATTACGGGGCTTTTGTTTGCTTTATCCCTTTTGGAGAAAGATAGTTTTCTCCGCTTGACCACACCTTTGGAAAGCGCTTCCTACGTGGATATGACCCTTTCTGCTATGGGGGATTTTGGTGTGAAAGTTTTAAGAGAAGCAAGTGGTTTTTTCGTTGGAGCAGGACAAGCATATATTTCTCGTGAATACATCGTGGAGAGCGATTGGTCCAACGCGGCTTTTCTCGAAGCGCTGAATGTTTTGGGCGGAAATGTGACGGTGAAGGGATTGCATGAAGATTCCTTGCAAGGGGATCGGGTATGCATGGAGCTGATTGCGGCGCTGGAAAAAGGCGCGCCCACCATTGACCTTTCCGATTGCCCCGATCTTGCGCCTGTACTGTTTGTCTTGGCGGCATATTTTCACGGAGCTTGTTTTACGTCAACGCGCAGACTTGCCATAAAGGAAAGCGATCGCGGCGCGGCAATGGCACAAGAACTTGCAAAATGCGGTGTAAATCTTGAAATCAAGGAAAACGAAATTATCGTACCAAAAGCTCGGCTTTATCCGCCCAGGGAAGTCATTTTGGGTCATAACGATCACAGAATCGTGATGGCGATGAGTGTGCTTTTGACCCGTTTGGGCGGCGTGATTGACGGTGCGGAAGCGGTTGCGAAAAGCTACCCGAATTTTTTTAAGGATATACAAAATCTTGGAATTGGTGTAAAAGAATATGAAGCTGAATAAGAATGCTGATACGAAAATATTGATTGTTGGGCTGGGTCTTCTGGGCGGTTCTTATGCCCGTGCTTTGAAGAAAAAGGGCTATACGGTCTGGGCAATCGAAAAAAAGAACGAATCCGTGAAATATGCTTTGAAAGAGGGTATTATCGACCGTGGCTCTACTTTGGTGGAGGAAGGTTTTCTTAAGGAAGCGGATATCACGGTGTTTGCTCTTTACCCCCATATTTTCTTGGAGTGGATTCAAGAGCACGGGTCTAAATTCCCGAAAGGCGCTGTATTGACTGATGTTACGGGTGTTAAGAGTGACATCGTTCATCAAGTTCAAGCGCTTTTACCCGATGGCGTGGAATATATTCCCGCCCATCCTATGGCGGGAAAAGAGGTGGGAGGAGTGGAAAACAGTGATGACGCCATTTTTCGCGGTGCCAACTACATTGTGGTCCCCACTTCCAAAAATACTCACGAGGGTGTGGAAATTTGCAAGGAGCTTGGAGAAGAGCTTGGCTTTGCCAATATTTCGGTGCTGAGTCCTGAAAAGCACGATGAAATGATTGCTTTTCTTTCTCAGCTGACTCACTGCATTGCCGTTTCCCTTATGTGCGCGGGGGACGATACGGGGCTGGTGGATTACACGGGTGACTCTTTCCGCGATTTGACTCGTATTGCAAAGATTCAGGAAAATATGTGGTCGGAGCTTTTTCTTTTGAATAAGAAGCAGCTTTTGGAGCAGATGGAAAAATTTGAAAAGACTTTTTCTCTGCTGAAAGACGCCATTGCACAAGAAGATACGGAAAAAATGAAAGAGATGATGCGGCTTTCCACGGCTCGTCGTGCTTTGTTTGATAAAAAGGAGAAATAAATGAATTTTATTCGCAAACTTCCCATTCCTCAGGATATTAAGACGCAATTTCCTTTGAAGCCTGAGTGGGTGAAGAAAAGAGAAGAAAAGGTGGAAGAGCTTCGTCGAATTTTTCGAGGAGAAAGCGACAAGTTCGTTTTGATTATCGGGCCTTGCTCTGCTGATCATACAGATTCGGTTTTAACTTATTTAGAAAAACTTGCTGTGGTGGATGAGCAGGTTCGCGACAAGATTCTTATCATTCCGCGTATATATACCAACAAGCCACGTACTACGGGAGAGGGATATAAGGGAATGCTTCATCAGCCCGATCCCAATTCCCGTCCCGATATGCTTCGCGGTATTGTTGCCATTCGCGAATTGCACCGCACCGCACTTTCCGATTACGGCTTTACGTGCGCCGATGAGATGCTTTATCCTGAAAATCACAGATATCTGTCTGATCTTCTGGCATATGTAGCCATTGGTGCCAGAAGCGTGGAAAATCAGCAACACCGGCTGACTGCCAGTGGTATGGAGGTTCCCGTAGGAATGAAAAATCCTACCGGCGGCGATTTGCACGTGATGATGAATTCCATTCATGCGGCACAATGCGCTCATACTTTTTTGTATCGTGGTTGGGAGGTGCAGAGTGACGGAAATCCTTACACTCATGCCATTATGCGGGGTTATATAGATTACACGGGCAAGTGCGTATCCAATTATCATTATGAGAATTTGGTGGAGTTGATCGAGTTTTACGGAGAATCCAAACTTCAAAATCCTGCAGTAATCATTGATACCAATCATGCCAATTCCGGAAAAAAATATCTGGAGCAAATTCGTATTGCCAAGGATGTAGTTTACAGTCGTAATCATAACGGAGATATCCGCAGTTTGGTGAAAGGGTTGATGATCGAAAGCTATCTGGAGGACGGTGCTCAGAAGGTTGGAGAAAATATATTTGGCAAATCCATCACCGATCCTTGTCTTGGCTGGGAAAAATCAAAGGAATTGATTTTTAAGATTGCCGATACCCTTGAATAAATGGGATATATGATTGAATTGAAAGAGGACCGTTTATAATGGAGTTGTTTTTATCCACAATGTCCCAGATGGCATATCTTTTTTCTTTTATTGCTCTGGGGTTTATTTTGACTAAGGTTGGCGCTTTACCGAGGGATTCCGCAAAGGTGGTCTCCAAACTGGAGAACAATCTTTTGCTCCCCGCAATGGTGATGAATACTTTTACTCGGCATTTTACCGTCGAAACTTTGGCTACCGCGGGAAAGTCTTTGCTTTATAGCGCGGTAGTGCTTTTGATTGCCATTGGCATTTCTTTGATTTTGACTCGGTTTTTGACTTGTGATGGGTATTTGCGCAAGATATATACTTTTGGTCTTTCTTTTTCTAATTTTGGATTTATGGGCTATGCGGTGGTAAATGCCTTGTTCCCCGAGATTTACTTTGAGTATGTACTGTTTACTTTGCCTCTTTGGATGGGGATTTACGTTTGGGGAACTCCCGTGCTTCTCATTGCCGATGGAAATCAAAAGGGGATAAGGGCCGGACTGAAAAACTTTATTAATCCTATGTTTATCTGTATGATTATCGGTATGATTTTCGGCTTGACGGGTGTGATGGGCTCTATGGATGCCACGGGAGAAAGTTTCGTGGCGCATAGTGCGGTGAAATGGTTTATGGACGTGATTGCCGCTGCCGAAAAATGTATGTCTCCCCTTGCAATGCTGCTTACAGGCATTACGCTTGCCTTTATTGACCTGAAAAAGACCTTTACCTGTGCAAGTATTTATGTGGTGTCTGCTATTCGTCTTTTGGTGTTTCCCGTTTTGTTTATGATTGTTGCAAAGCTATTCGGATTTGATAATGGGACTTTGTTTCTTTGCGCTCTTTGTACCCTTGCAATGCCGCTGGGACTGAGTACCATTGTAGTTCCTGCCGCTTATGGAAAAGATACTTCTCAGGCGGCGGGTATGGCTTTAATTTCTCATGCATTGTCTTGCATTACGATTCCTGTTATTTTCTCATTAATAGTAAAAAGTGTGCCTTGACAAGATAGGAATTTGACTGTATAATACATCTAATAAAATTTGATATATTACTTATAAAAAAAAATAATTGTTGCGAGGAGAAAAAGATGAAGCATACTAGATTTTTGTTGTATTTGGCTGTAATGATTCTACTTGTTTCTTGTACAGTAGGAATCTTTGCGGTGGGTGCTAAAGCGGAAGAAGCTACGGTGTATTATACCGTGGGTGATGTACAAATGGAAGGCGCAGAACATTTTGAAGACTTTGTTCCCGCTTTTGACGCTGCTGAGGCCAAGAATCATCAATGGGCAGCCAACGATGTTTTGGAGATTCGCTTTAAAGGCGATTTTTCCGGCGGTCAGCAGAACGGTTTGCTGTTTGGGCAGACTACCATCTGGCGAGAGGATGGGACCAAGCTTCCTATCATTATTCGCGGTGTGGATACGAAAAAACCCCGTGATGCTTATATCTATTTGGATGCTGTAGGCGGTTGGTATGCTTGTGCTAACGACTATACCTTTATCAATATGACTTTGCCTGTTGGCAATCAGCTGACGGAATTTTATGCCGGATCCGGTAATGTTCGATTTGAAAACGTGAATTTCAAGGAGGACGATACTATCATCAGTAATGCAGAGGAACAGAAAATGCTGCATGATGTGATTCGCGCTGTTGCTCACGAGGTATCCACTCGAAATAATACCGATTTGGTTCCTGCCGGTGATGCTTGGATGGATCTGATTCAAAACAATTCTGATATCGGCAATTCTCTCTGGAGGACGGAAAAGAAAAACAGACCCCAGGGCGACTATCTTCATGACGGTGATATTGGCGGTGGACAGTATTTGAATGCTTGTGTGTGGTATGAGGTTTTAACGAAAAAGAGCTGTGTTGGCAATACTTGGAGGCCAACGGAAGAGATTTGCGGTTACACACTGGAAGAAAGTATGGTTGAGGAATTGCAAAAAGCGGCGCACAAGGCAGTTTCTCAGCATTATGGTAATGATTATTATTCCGATTCTTATTCTGTTGATACCATTAAAGACAATGAGGTTAATATTCTCGTTATTGGTTCTTCCACAGGTTACTATTTCGTAGATGAAATTTCTCAGATGCTTAATGCTCAGGGGTTCACTGCGCGTGTGGGTATGGCGTATTACTCAGGCGTGAAAATTTCTACTCAGTGGAGTTGGGCGGTCAATCAAACGGGCAACTATGCTTTCCGATTGTATGAGAAAAATTCTGTTACGGCAAATGTGAATACTGCAACAGGCGCAATGTTTACCGGTGTCGGTTTTGATAAATTTATTGAATTGTATGATTGGGATGCCATTGGTATTTACGAAACAAGCACTTCTTATCCCGCGAATTTTTACGCTGAATCTTATGAGAATTCTTACAACGCTTGCTTGCGCACCTGCACCTCTGCAGACAATTTATATGCTTTTTACAAGCAAACCAATCCTGATTCCCGTTATCTTTGGTATCAGGCAACCATTAAGCCGGTTGGATATCCCGGCTCGGATACGTCTTTGTCTGCAAGTTCCGGTCGTTTTTATGGTGATAACTGTACACAGGCGGCATTTTCCGGTTGGCCTGAATTGAAGGATGGGGAGAAGGTGCAAACTTCTCTGACTTTTGGTGAGGGTGTTTCTTATACCGGTAGTGCCGTAACACATTATGTTGCTGCTGTCGGCTATATGACTGATTATGAGGGTGCTGCGCTAACTGATGCGACCGCTGCGCAGGTTACTTATCAAGCAGCTGCGGAAGGTTACACGGATGTTGCCGATATTCGCCCTGTTGATGTGGAGGCATCTATTGTTCTTGACGGAGGAACGCTTTATAATGTTTCCGCACATTTGGGGCATGCGCCCTCTACTGCCAAGGTAAAAATGTATAGCGGTACCGTGTCGTCGAGTATTGATGGCGATAATCGTTCTTCTTCTACAGTAGATTATTATTATGGTGATACGGAAATATCCGTTTTGGGTGGTGAAGTAGGTTCTTGTATTTACGGTACTTACTCGTCACACATGAAGGGAGATTTGGTCATTGAAATCGGCGGTGACGCTGTGATAAATTCTAGCGTTCGCGGTAGTTTTAAAACAGGTAAAATTGACGGCGATATGCGCATGACGGTTAGTGGAAATGCCCTTATCAGAGGAAATAATGATAATAAACATGCTTTCTATGGCGGCGGTGATGCTACGGGCAGGATTATTAATACCATCTCCGGCGGTAGATTGATAGGAACTTATTTTGGTATTCGTTATGGCGGATCGGGTAAGACTGTAGAAAATAATTTTACCGGCGGTACGCTGGAGGGAGATTTCTACGGTGGACATTATGAAACCACTTCTCTTGGAATGATTATCAACCGTTTTGAGGGTGGAGTCATAACCGGTAATACTTATGCGGGAAGTTACAATGAAAATGGTAAAATTACCGGTGCGAAAACTGTGGTTGGCGGCAAAGAGGTTACGGCTTCTATTGTCAACTACATATCCGGTTCTACTTTCGGAAGCGTAACTACGGTAGATGGAACCACAACTCGTACGGGTGACTTTTACGGTTCCGGTATTAAGGGAACCGCAGGGGACATTTATCATATTATTACTGATGCTACTTTTAATAATAATTTCTACGGTGGAAATAACGGAACCTTAGGTAAGATTTACACAACTGTTCAATCTGCAACGGTTGGAGCAGGTTTTCATGGCGGTGCCTATGCAGGGTCTTGCACCGGTGTTGATCTTGAGATATTTGATATTGATGTCACGGGTAGTCTTTGTGGCGGCGGTCAATCAAATTCTCGTATTACCGGTAAGATTACCAGCGTTATTCATGATGCAAATGTTGCTACTTACGTTATGTTTGCGGGATTGGGAAATGTTGTGGCGCCTGAAAATTTTTTGGAAGAGTATGTTGTTGAGAGTACGATTTACAACGGTACTTACAAAGGTGTTTGGGGTGGCGGTGGTAACCCAAGCAATTCTTTGACGGGAAATATTAAGACGACCATTTATGATGGAACTTTTGATTTGTACAAAGCCACGGATTCCAAGAGACTTAGTGCTTTTAATGCGGCAACCCGCGGAGCGAAGCATCTTTCCGGAAAGGCAGAAGCCTTTATCTACGGCGGTACATTTAGCGGCGAGGTGACTGCCGGCTCCTATCCTAACAGCAGTGCATCCAATCATAGCCATAATGATCCTAATGCAACGGCAAAAATTACAATCAACGGCGGAACATTTAATAGGCCAATTCTTGCCAATTCTAAATGGGGTGCTTGCAAGCTGGGAACTGTTGTTCTCAATCCCAGTAAGGGTGATATTGTAATTAATTCCAAGATGACTATACGCACGGATACTGTAGGTGCGCAAGAATATGAAATCATCGGAGATAAGCATAAAATCGTTTTGGGAGCAGATGCCAAAATTGAAGCTACAAGCGCTAGCGGTGATATAAAAATTCAGCAGAAGGATTCTTGGAAGAAGCAGTCTTACGTGATTTTGCCTGCGGGCAATACGGCAAATGTAACTGTTTCAAATGCCGACGCAGCTAAGGGCACTTTCTCTGTTGATAAGATTGGAACTTCTGTGGTAACGGTTAAGGGCGGTGTTCAACTTTCTGCTGCTACGATGATTCTCACTGATAGAATTGCGGTTCGTGCTCTCTTTGATAAGGCAAGTATTGATGAAAGCGAAGATTTCACCTTCTCCTTTGTAATGAATAGTCAGACCCTTGCAAGCGGTTCTAAGGGAGACCTTGAACTTTGGGGCGATGAGTATTATTCTATTGTACTTGACAAGATTGGTGCGAGTGACTTTCTTAAGACTGTTTCTTTCACGGGAAGCGGTGATGTTTGGGGAACGGAATTTTCCGTCAAGAGTCTTGCGGCGAATGCGGAAGATGCTTGGAAAGGAAATGATGTGTATGTGCAGCTTGCCAAAGCAATACAGAATTTTGCTACTGTTGCAGCATATCCTACAGCATCCTTGCCTCATCCTGAATTGAAGGTGGATTCCAGCAAGTATGAAGATTTCGAAGCAATTGTTGAATGTGAAAACGGAACTAATTTCAAGGTGAGCGGTAAGGGCCTTGTTATGAGCAATGCGGTAGGCATCCGCATCTATGGTTCTTCTGATACGCTTGTTACTGCAAATGACTTTATCATTACTGTAAACGGTAGTGACGTAACGGAGAAAGCGATTGTTTCGGCAGGTCAGAATGAAAACGAGTATGCCATTGACTTGTATGTTCATGTAAAAAGTATGGATACTCCTTTGAATATTGTGATTACGGAAAAGTCCACAAATAAGGTTTGTTTGAATTTGACGGACCGTGTAGATGCCATTGCGGCTTCTTATCCTGAGACGCACGATAATTACATGACGGCTCAGCAACTTTTGGTATATATTCAGGCTGCGCTTGCATACGCTGAGGTATAATTGAAAAGAACCAAGGGAATTTTTCCTTGGTTCTTTTTTTGCTGCAAACAGATTGTTTTTCTTCTTTGTGTGTAGTATAATAGGAATACAAATGTATGAGGAGTAAAAATGAAGGCGGTTAAAATTTATACCGATGGGGCTTGTTCCGGAAATCCGGGGCCCGGTGGTTTTTGTGCAATTTTAGTTTATGCGGGGAATGAAAAGGTTATTTCCGGCGGTGAAGAAGTGACTACAAATAATCGAATGGAACTTTTAGCGGTGATTTCTGCTTTGGAGGCGCTCAAAGAAGCTTGTCAGGTCGAGGTAGTCAGTGACTCAAAATATGTTGTAGATGCCATTGAGAAGGGATGGCTTTCCTCTTGGCAGTCCCAGGGATGGCGAAAATCTGATAAGAAGCCCGTTTTGAACGTAGAATTGTGGCAAAGACTCGTGCCCCAATTGCAGCGGCATAAGGTGAATTTTACCTGGATTCGCGGCCATGCGGGGCATCCGTATAACGAGCGATGCGATGCGGTAGCGGTCAGTGAATCGCAGAAATTTTAAGGCTATGGAAAAAGTATTGGTAGGACTTTCCGGCGGTGTGGATAGCACCGCGGTTGCCTTGCTTTTGCAGGAGCAGGGATATCGGGTTTACGGTGTGTATCTTTCTTTTTGCCAAGGAGAAGGAGAAGCGCGTGCCCGCTATGTTGCTGAGAAATTGGGAATCCCTTTTACCGTGGCAAGGCGGGAACGAAGGTTTGCAAATCGGATAATCAGACCCTTTGCTTGTACTTATGAGAAGGGTTTGACTCCCAATCCTTGCGTGGAGTGCAATCGTTATATGAAATTTGCCTGTCTTTTGGAGGAGGCGGATCGGCTTGGTATCGAGAAGGTGGCAACGGGTCATTACGCATCGGTGCGCCGTCGGGAGGACGGAAGAATGGAGCTTTGCCGTGGAAGGGATCGGAATAAGGACCAAAGTTATTTTCTTTGGAAATTGACCCAAAAGCAGCTTTCGCGTATTTTGTTCCCCTTGGCAGAAGCGGAAAAGGGGGATGTTAAAGAGAGAGCAAAAGCATATGTATCTCCCGAAGAAAAGGAAAGCATGGAGATCTGTTTTATTCCCGATGGAGATACGGGCGCATTTTTGGAAAGGGCGTTGCGCAGTGAGCCGGGGAATTTTGTAGATGCAGAAGGTCGTGTTTTGGGACAGCATAAGGGTCTGGCGCATTACACGGTAGGGCAAAGAAGGGGACTCGGTATCGCTATGGGCGAACGCTATTTTGTTCTGGAGCTCAGACCCGAGAAAAATCAGGTGGTGCTTGGAAAAGAGTCGGAGCTTTTCGTGAAGCAGGTGCATGTCAAGGATTTGAAATTTGTATCATGCCGCAAAAGCCAGGTGCCGAGAGAAGGTCTTGGTTTCCGGGGGCGAAATCGGGGAGAGCCTATTTTATGCCGCGTGAATTTTGAGAAAAACGGAGCAACGGTGTTGTTTGATGCGCCTGTGCGTCAGTTTGCCCCGGGACAGTCTGCTTGCTTCTATTTTGGAGATAAATTGTTGTTTGGTGGCGAAATTTGTCCATAATTGCGAAAAATAGATATGTGCAAAATAGAGAATTTTGTCTTTTTAATTTGGCGAAATCTCACAATAAAAAATGTGAGATTTTGCCTCTTTTTTCGTTTTCGGAAAATGACGAAAAAAGGGGAAAAAAAGGGGAAAATGTAAATTATAAACAAAATGTGAGAAAAAATATACTATGCAAAAATATAACATAAAAAACTTGACAACCGAAAAAATCCTAGTAAAATCAAGGGAAAAAATATGTTTTGAAAGTGTAAATATATTTTTTCGATATTTTTTGTGCAATTTTGAAAATCAAATAATTCACTAAGCCGCCGCAAAAAGCGCAAAAAGCAGCTTTTTTTGCTTGCAAAAATGTGCGGAATCCTTTGATTTTACTAGCTTTATGGCTTCTTGACAAAGAAAAATCGTTATGTTATGATTACGCTACATACACATGACTAATAGGAGGAATTTTGTATGATGAAAAAGTTTCTGTCAAAAACGCTTGTTGTCTTGCTTGCATTTTTGATGGTATTTTCCTGCTTCGGAACCGCTGTTTTTGCAGCTAAGACCGAGGACGAGAGCGCTCCCGAAGCCACTGAGAGCAAGAAGGAAAATGCCTCCAAGCTGGCAGAGATCGAGGAGCTTCTGAACTCCAACACTTACGAGGAGTACAGACTTATTCACAAGGATGCTCCTAATGGCGAAGGCGAAATTGTCCTTGCCGGCAAGGATTATGACGAGGAAAAAACCACTGCCCAGGTGTTTAAGGATAAGTATCTTGGCAGCGAAGACGAGGTTGCCCTTGTTTCCGAGATTGGTGACATTACTTGGACCTTTACTGCTGAGAAGACCGGTAATTATTATATCGAAATTACCTATGCTCCCGTGGTAGAGTATGATGCTGATGGTGACGGAAAGATCGACGATAGTGATAACAGTCTTGATTTGGTGAGCAACACCGCTACCATCAAGCGCGCTTTGCTTTTGGACGGCTCTTATCCTTTCAAGCAGTCCCGTTATATCGAGCTTCCCCGTGTATGGGAAGATATTATGGGCGGCGAGGATTCCAATGACCGTGGTTTTGTGTTGGATAACGACGGAAACGAAATCAAACCCAAAAAGGTGGAAAGCCCCGAATGGAGAACTGTTACTTGTAATGATTCTACGGGCTATATCGTAGATCCTTTCCTTTATTATATTGAGAAAGGCGAACATACGCTGACTCTTGCAGAGGTGCAAGAGGTTTGCGCCGTGAAGGAAATCCGTATCTTCTATGAGGAAAGTGCTTTTTCTTATGAGGATTATCTGAAGGCGAATAAGGACAAGAGCGATAAGGCGCAAGGCAAGGCTCCCGTTGTGATTGACGCAGAAATTCCCCATCGTACCTCCTCCAATATTATATATCCCCTTTACGACCGTTCTTCTGCGGCTACTCAGCCTCAGAGTGCATACAATATTTTCCTTAACTCCCTGGGCGGTGAAAAGTGGCAGACTGCCGGACAGTGGATTACTTGGAATTTTGAAGTACCCGAAGAGGGCTTCTACACGATCAGCCCTCGTTTTCTGCAGTCCTTTGCAGAGGGTATGTACGTTACCCGTTCTTTGAAGATTGACGGCGAGCAGCCTTTTGCTGAGGCCTCTACTCTTCGCTTTAAGTATAGCGATGACTGGCAGCTGCATCCTGTTACCGACGGTGAGATCGACGAAAAGACCGGCGCAGAAAGAGCTTTCCAATTCTATTTGACTAAGGGCAACCATCAGCTTGAGATGTGCGTTGTGCTTGGCGATATGGCGGAAATTCTCAATACTGTCGAGTCTGTTCTTTCAACTATTAATGATTATTCCTTGCAGATTTTGATGCTTACCGGCTCTGAGCCCGATGAATACAGAGATTATCAGTTCAGCCGTCTGATGCCTGAGGTTCTCAAGGGTATGGGCGTTCAGGCAAAGATTCTCAGAGAGGTATCTGCTGAGCTGGAAAAAATCAATGGAACCAAGGGTGCTGACTCCGTAACGCTGGATAATGTAGCAATGCTTCTGGAGAGAATGAGCGAGGACGAAGATCTGATCGCTCCCAACTTTACCGAACTCAAGGATTACATCGGTAACTTGGGTACCTGGATTATGACTTCCCGTAATCAGCCTCTGCAGTTTGACTATTTGGTAGTTGCTCCCGCAAAGGACATTGAGGCTCAAGGTGCTTCAGAATATATGAAGGATCAGGATTTCGATGCTACCGCAAGCTTCTGGGCAGCAATGGGATATGAGTTCAAACAGTTTATTATGAGCTGGATGAGCGACTACTCCAGCTACGGTGTACGAACCGCAGAAGGCTCTGAGAACTTTGCATCAATCGAAGTGTGGACTACCTCCGGTCGTGACCAGTCCACCATTATGAGATCTTTGATCAGTGACTCCTTTACTTCTCAGAAGAATATTGCCGTTGACCTGAAACTGGTTGCCGCAGGTTCTCTGCTTCCTGCAACGCTATCCGGTTCCGGTCCCGATGTTAATATGACGTTGCCATCTTCTACCGTTATTAACTATGCGATTCGTTCCGCAGTGCTTCCCATCAACCCTGAAGGATATGTTGATGAAGAAGGCGACGATGAAGAGACGCTTAAGTTTAAGGCTGAGTGCCGTGAAATCTTCTCTGACTACGAACAGGTTATTTCTTGGTTTGATGAAGCGGCAACCATTCCTTTGGAATTGTACGGAGTTGCCTATGGTCTGCCTGAGACGGAAGCCTTTTCCATGCTATTCTATCGTAGCGATATCCTCCTGCAGCTGGGACTTGAGATTCCCGAAACCTGGGAAGATGTTTACAATATGCTTCCTACTCTCCAGACCAACAATCTGGACTTTGGCTATCACGAATCCCTGGCGGGTCTTCTCATTATGCTGTATCAGCGCGGCGAACAGCTGTACTCCAAGCCCGTTGAAGGCGATCCCGACCCCAAAAACGGCTTGACCGGCGCAATGGCGATCAATCTGGATTCCAATGCTGCCCTGGAAACCTTCAAGGAAATGTGTGAGCTTTATACCATGTACGGATTCCCCTATTCTTATAACTTTGCTAACCGATTCCGTACCGGTGAAATGCCTATCGGCGTACAGGGTTACGCTACTTACTCTCAGTTGACAATTTTTGCTCCCGAGCTTCGCGGTCTGTGGGGCTTCACCGTTCTTCCCGGAACTGTTCGTACCAACGAGGATGGAACTACCTTCGTTGATCACACTGCTGATACCACTGTAACCGGTATCGTTATGATGAGAGATTGCAAGGAAGTTGCAGCTGCTTGGGAATTTATGAAATGGTGGGTCAGCGCAGAAAGCCAGTCCAATTACGGTCAGGAATATTACGCACTCTTGGGCGCTTCCGGTCAGTACACTACCGCAAATATTGAGGCGCTCTACTCCATGAGCTGGTCTGCAGATGAAAGGGCAGAGCTGAAGAATCAGTTTGATTGGCTTCAGGCAACTCCCGAGATGCCGGGTGGTTATATCGTAGCTCGTTACGTAGAGTTTGCATTCCTTGCAGCCTACAATGATGATGCGGATCCGGTAGAGTCTATGCTGGACTATATTGATGCGATCAATTCTGAGCTTACCAGAAAGCGTGGCGAGTTCGGACTTCCCACTTTGGAAAATTACGAAGAATATCTTGCCCAGCAAAAGGCTTAATCTAGAAGTAAGGAGAGGATAATCTCATGTCTCAAAAGACTGAAACTGCAAAGAGACCTGTCTCAAGAAAAGACATGACCAAGTGGCAGTGGACCTTAAAAGAGATGAAGAATAACAAGACCGGTTATTTCCTGTTGGCACCGTTCTACATCATCTTCTTTGTTTTCACCGTCCTCCCGGTTATTTTGTCAATTTTCTTCAGCGTTACCGACTTTAATATGCTTGAGACACCCAATATTATTTGGTTTGACAACTACATCCGTCTGTTTTTGGATGACGACATTTTCATTCTGTCTGTTAAGAATACATTGATATTCGCAGCTATTACGGGTCCCGGCTCTTACCTGTTGTCCCTGATTATGGCTTGGTTTATCAATGAGCTTCCCCCCAAGATTCGTGCCATTATGACTCTGATCTTCTACGCACCCAGTATCTCGGGTAACGTATATATGGTATGGACTTATATTTTCTCAGCAGACTCCCACGGCTTTTTGAACGGTACCTTAATGGATATGGGACTGATCACAACGCCCATCGCGTTTTTGAAGGACCCCGATTACATTATGGCAATCGTTATTATCGTAGCTTTGTGGACTTCGCTGGGTACCTCATTTCTTACCTTTATTGCCGGTTTCCAGGTGGTTGACCGTTCCCTTTACGAGGCGGCGGCCGTGGATGGTGTTAAGAACCGTTGGCAGGAGCTTTGGTATATTACGATGCCCTATATGAAGCCCCAGATGATGTTCGGTGCGGTTATGGCAATTACCCAGTCCTTCGGCTTTGGCGCGGTTATTACGGGTCTGGTAGGCTTCCCCTCTCCCGATTACTGTGCTCACACCATTATGCACCATTTGGATGACTATGGCGGATCTCGTTTCGAGATGGGCTATGCTTCTACCATTGCAGTGGTACTGTTCTTTATGATGATTGGCTCTAATATGCTGGTACGCAAATTGCTTGGAAAGGTTGGTAAGTGATATGGCAAAATTGAGAATTCGCAAATCCAACCATGCAATGAACCGCTCTCTGGGCGGAGATATCGGTATCAATGTTGTTCTTCTGATTATGGGTGCGTTTATGTTCCTCCCTATGCTTTATACCATTATGCAGTCCTTGAAGCCTTTGGATGAACTTTGGATGTATCCCCCCCGTTTCTTCGTTAGAAACCCCACTTTGAATAACTTTAAGACCCTGTTCAATTTGATGAGCACCTCCTGGGTTCCTTTTTCTCGCTATATTTTTAACACCGCATTCGTATCTATTTTGGGTACCTTCGGTAACGTAATGTTGTCTTCTATGGCTGCTTATTCTTTGGCGAAGATGAAGTTCCCGGGCAAGGAATTCTTATTCCAGATTGTTGTGTATTCTTTGATGTTCCATACTACGGTAACTGCGATTACAAACTTCTGGACCATGAGTAAGCTTCAACTGGTTGATACCTACTTGGCAAGAATTATTCCTGCCTGTGCAACCAGTATGGGTCTGTACCTGATGCGTCAGTTTATGCAGTCCTCTGTTCCGGATTCCGTTCTGGAGTCCGCACGTCTTGACGGTGCAACTGAGATTCGTGTATTCTGGCAGATTGCAATGCCTATGGTTAAGCCTGCTTGGCTGACTCTGATTGTGTTCTGTTTCAAGGATTTGTGGAATGCAGGTTCTTCCATCTACATCTATTCTGAACAGCTTAAGAGCTTTAACTACGCCATCGGTCAGATTGTGACCGGCGGTGTTTCCCGTCAGGGCGCGGGCGCGGCATCCACCGTTATTATGATGATGGTGCCTATTCTGGTATTTGTTGTTACTCAGAGTAATATTATTGAAACCATGTCCACTTCCGGTATGAAAGACTAAGAAAAGGAGAAAAGCATATGAAAAAAGCGTTAAGAGTATTTCTCTTGATTTTCTGCATTGTGGCTCTCCTTGTACCTACCGTAAGTGCATTGGTGCCCTATACCACCTATACTTATGATATTGATGGCAACTATGTAGAATCTCCCCACGCATATGTTCCGGACCGCATTGTGGATTCCGAGGACATTGGTTTGAGCGTGGAACTTTCCTCTCCCACGGATATTGTTTCCGATGAGAGCGGAAACCTGTTTATCGCAGACCCCAACAATAACCGCTTCCTGGTACTGAATTCTGATTACACCTTTAATATGGCACATTCTCGTTTTCTCAACGATCAGGGTGTTCCGGATAGCTTTGATAAGCCCCGCGGAATTTTCGTAAAGGAAGAAGAAATCTTCGTGTGTGACACGGAGAACAACCGAATTGTCGTATTTACTAAAAAGACAGATAAAGACGGTAAGATTGAAGCGCTGGTATTCAATCGTATAATCGGGCAGCCGGAGAGCACTGCATTTCCCGAAGGTTCTACCTATAAGCCGATTGCTTGTGCCGTAGATACTGCGGGAAGAATCTACGTTGTTTCTTCTACTACCAACCTTGGTATTATTTCTATGAACTCCGCAGGTGACTTCCTTGGCTTCCTCGGAGCTCAGAAGACTGCGCCTTCTGCTTGGCAGATTTTCTGGAGAATGTTCCAGACCAAGGAGCAGAGAGCGTCTCTTCAGTCTTTGGTTCCCACTGAGTACAATAATATTGCTATTGATGCTTCCGGTTTTGTTTACGCTACCATTTCTTCTTTGGATGAAGAAAAGATGGCGAGCGCCATTGCCTCTCAGGATACCTCCGGCGATTTTGCACCTGTTAAAAAGCTGAATTCCGAGGGTACTGACGTTATGCTTCGTACCGGTTTCTGGCCTCCCTCCGGTGAGGTTACGGTTGTTACCTATCAAGCTGTAGGTGCTGATGCAAATACCGACGTATCTATGATTATCGACGTAGCACTTGGTCAGGCAGGTACTTGGACCATAGCTGACGGCGAGCGTCAGAGACTGTACACCTACGATTCTCAGGGCAATTTGCTCTTTATCTTTGGTGATAGTGGTCCTCAGCTTGGTAACAATAACAGCATTTCTTCCATTTGCTATCAGAACGATAAGCTTCTGGTGCTGGATCGCAATAACAATTCCTTTACCATTTATAAGCGTACTGCTTACGGAGAAAGTCTGATGGCAGCGATTCAGAATGTAGAGGATAGAAATTACGACCAGTCTGCTAAGTTCTGGCAGGAGGTTTTGCTGAGAAACTCCAATTTTGACGAAGCCTATATTGGTATTGCAGATAGCTATTACCGTGCAGGTGAGTATGAAAAGGCACAGGAATATTACGCTGCATCCTATGATGACGAAGGCTATTCCAAGAGCTATTCCAAGCTTCGTAAGGCATGGATTGAGGATTATATCATTCTGATTCCTATTGTAGTAGTGGTAATTGCCGTTCTCATTACCAAGTTCTTTGCTTATGCGGAAAAAGAAAACATAAAGGGTCAGGTAATGAAGGACAAGCGTACCTTCAAGGAAGCTGCTCTTTATGGTTGTCACGTGATTTTCCATCCTTTTGACGGCTTTTGGGATCTCAAGCATGAGAAACGAGGTAATTTCAAGGCAGGAATTTTCTTTGTTATTCTTACCATTGCGGGTTACATTTATAATGGAATAGGTAAGTCCTTCTGGTTTGATCCTTACAATCAAGGTATCAGTATTTTTGGTGAGCTTGCCGGTGTTTTGGTTCCCTTTGCTTTGTGGGTTGTTTCCAACTGGTGTTTGACCACGCTGTTCGAGGGCGAAGGCAGTTTCAAAGATATTTGTCTTGCAACTTGCTATGCACTGATTCCTTTGCCTATGATGATGATTCCTGCAACCATTTTGACCCACATTCTCACTTTGGAGGAGGGTGCAATCGTTAGCTTGCTGATTAGTATCGGGTATGTATGGACCGGTATGCTTTTGTTCTTCGGAGTAATGGTTACCCACGATTACAGCTTCTCAAAGAATATTCTTACGGTTCTCGGAACACTGGTAGGAATGGTTATCATCATGTTCCTTGCCCTTTTGTTCTCCGGACTTTTTGGAAAGATTATTTCATTTGTTGTTAATATTTATACCGAGCTTTCGCTCAGAGTTTAGGAAAGGAGGAGCCTTTAAATGAAAAAAGTTTTATCATTGGTACTTTGCCTTGTTATGGCAGTTTGCATGGTTCTTCCTCTTCTGCCTGCTGCTAATGCAGAGAGTGTTCTTGGTGACAAAAAGTTGTATGAAGAGCTTAAGGCATATAGCTATGCCAAGGCTGTATATGATTCTCCTGAAGCAAAGCTTGAAACAATGACAAAAGTTGTTGAGAACGAGCGCTATGCACTTTTTATTCAGGAGTATTCCGCTGAGGTTTGCGTTGTAGATAAGGTAACCGGTCAGATGCTGTTTACCAACCCCTATGACGTTGCTGACACCGGCGTTTCCAATGTAATTAAGTATGAACTTCTCAGTCAAATTCAGCTCACTTATAAGGGGAACAATGGCGAGAGCGGAACTCTCAATAGTTTCTTGGATGCTGCGGAATCTGAGCAGATTAACATCAAGCTGATTCGTGGCGGTGTGCGTGTAGAGTACACGATGGGCGAAGCTATTAAGAAGAGAATCGTTCCTTATCAAATTGAAAAGAGTCGCTTTGAGGAGGATATTCTTAGACCTTTCTATGAGCAGACCAATGATTCTAAATTGTCTTTTGATGAGTATATGACTTTGAAAAAGAGTAAGGATCTTGCTGAACAGGCAAAAGCCGTTGCAGCGGAGTCTTTTGAATTCGGTCAGCTTCTTTCCTTCTATACTTTGTATGATTTGTCCGATCCTTCCTTGACTGCTCGTGAGCAGTCAACCATTCTTGCAACTTATCCCGTTACCCAGGATATGGCGATTTATCTTTTGGATGAGAAAATCAAGACAGCTGCTTTGAATACTTTGGAGCAGTACATTCGTGATTACACCGAGTTTTCTCTGGATGATATGCTTGCCGCTCACGAAGAAGTGGGTTATGTAATGGAGGACGGTTCTCCCGCAATCTTTAAGATGGCGTTGGAATACACTCTTGAAGAGGACGGTTTCCAAGTAAGACTGCCTGCAAGAGGTATTTCCTTTGACGCTGCTACCTATACCCTTGAGACGGTTAAGATTCTGCCTTATCTGGGTGCAGGTAGAGTTGGCGCGGAGGGTGCCATCCGCAAGGATACCGGTTATAATTTTATTCCTGACGGTTCCGGTACAACAATTTCCTTTACACAAAACAGTAAGTACACTCAGGTTTCGGGTACGATGTACGGAAGCGATTTCGGTTTCTACAACAGCGTTAGCGCTGTTACTGCAAATTATCAGGTATGGCGCGCTCCTGTTTACGGAACCGTTATGGAATCCGAAATGACCATTAATAAGCCCGTCTTTGATGAAGAGGGCAAGGCGGTTGTGGACGACGAAGGGAAAGCAGTAAAAGAATTTGTGGAGACCCGCAAGGTGAAGCAGGGCTATGTTGCCTTTATCACCGAGGGTGAGTCCCTTACTCGTATTGACTCTGTCAACGGTACCGGCGTACATGATTATCACTCTGTTTCTACTACTTTCTTTGCACGTCAGACCGACTCTTATCCTCTGGACGGTATTACCGTTTCCGGTGGTGTAGCAGTTTATACCAAGGCTATTGACAGAAAGTATGTCGGTAATTACACCATTAAATACAGACTGCTTTTTGATGATCAGGCTGATTATGTAGGTATGGCAAATGCTTACAGAGAATTCCTTCTGAAGAGCGGTGTTCTTGAAAAGCTGGAGGATCAGGGAAAGGATATCAATTTGTATCTGGATCTGATTGGTGCTGTTGATACCACGGAGACGATTTTGGGTGTACCCGTTGCAACCAAGGCGGAGCTGACTACTTTTGAAGATGCCAAGATTATTCTTGACGAGCTTCGTGAAGCGGGTGTTTCCAAGCAGGTGCTCCGTTATCTGGGCTGGGCAAACGGGGGTATGGCCTCTACTGCTACTGCAAAGTTGAAGGTTGTGAAGCACCTGGGTGGCGAAAAGAAACTGAAGGAACTGATTTCCTATGTTCAGGAGCAGGGAAGTGATCTTTATTTGGATTTGGACTTCTCTTATATCAAAGCTCTCACAAGTTTTGACGGATACAATGAAAAGCGTGATGCAGCGAAGACCATTGACGGTAAGGCTGCGTTTTTCCAGACTTACAACCCCATCGTGCAGTCTTACAATAAGCAGGTTGCTTTTGTAATTTCTGCTAAGACTATTGATTCTTATTACGAAAACATTTCTAACAAGTATGCCAAGCTCTTTTCCGAAGGAAAAAAGACAATTTCTATGGGTTCGCTGGGTTACGCGCTGAATTCCAGCCAAGATGAGGAATTCCCCTTGAACCGCGAGGATGCTAAGGATTATACGATTTCCTCTTTGGAGAAAATCAGCAAGGATTATGAAAGCGTTCTGGTGGAAAAAGGTAATTACTACACTTGGAAATATGCTGATACGGTGCTGGATATTCCGCTGGATAGCTCTAATCGTATTACCACCACCGCTGAGGTTCCTTTCCTTGGAATCGTACTTCACGGTTATATGAATTATACCGGTCAGGCAATTAATATGGCCGGTGACTATGAGTACACGCTCCTTAAGACCATTGAGAACGGTGCGAATCCCTACTTCGTCATAGCCTATGAGAATATTCCAGAACTTAAGATGAATGGCTATAGCGAATACTATGCCGTAGAATATGGTGTATGGAAAGAGACAATCATTGAAGAATACAAGAAGCTCAATGAGGTACTTGCTCCTCTGCAGAATCAGTTGATTACCGGGCATGAGATCATCGCAGAGAGAGTTGTTAAGGTATGTTATGAAAACGGTACTGAGATCTACCTCAACTACAATAGCTTTGCAGTCACGGCTGATACGCTCGAAATCCCGGCGATGAGCTATCACGTGGTTAATGCGTAAGGAAAGGAGAGGTGAATATGAGTACTAAGAAAGCCAAAGAGGCTATGGAGCCTAAGGCTCCCATGACCAAACCCGTAAAGCCTCCCAAGAAGCGCAAGGCAAAAAGTCTTGACAAGGCGAAGGCAAGATCCGGTTGGTTCTTCGTTGCCCCCTTTGTACTGATCTTTTTCCTGATCTATCTTCCTGTTATTATTGACTCTGTCAAATATAGCTTCCATACCATCTACCCCTTGTCCGGCGGTGGATTCGTTCTGGACTATGTTGGGTGGGAAAACTACTATAATGCTTTGTTTGTGGATGCACGCTTTGTTACCACTCTGACGGGCGGTATTAAACAGCTTGTGCTGGAGGTTCCTGCCATCGTTGTATTCTCTTTGTTTATGGCAGTGCTTTTGAACCAAAAAATGGTTGGTCGTACCTTGTTCCGTGCCATCTTCTTTATTCCCGTTATTCTTTCTACCGGTTTGATTGATGATATTGATGCTGCGAACTCCTTTGCACAGTATGCAGAGGGAGCCACAGTTGCCGGAGAGGAAGGAGCGAGTGCTACAGGAGAAACGGTTCAGCAGTCCGGTGGTATTATCAATGCAATGGACTTGCAGGGCTTGTTTTCTACGATGAAGGTTGGTACTGAGCTGGTTGACTACGTTGTTCAGATCGTTAATGACATTTATGACCTTGTAAACCGTTCCGGTGTACAGATGCTGATCTTCCTTGCAGGTCTTCAGTCAATCTCTCCCGCGATTTACGAGTCTTGTACCATTGACGGTGCCACTTCTTGGGAAACCTTCTGGAAGATCACCTTCCCGATGATTAGCCCTATGATTCTGGTAAATGCTGTTTACACCGTAATCGATTCCTTTACCTCTTCTTCCAACAAGGTTATGAATTATATTGGAGCAGTATATGAGGGTGTTACCACCACCGGCGGCGATGTTCTTGCTACGGCAATGTACTGGATCTATTTCTCTCTTGTAATTTTGGTAATTGCCCTTGTAGCAGCGATTATGAGTACTTATGTATTCTATCAGAGAAGAGACTGAGAAAGGAGGACAAAAAGATGAATGCTGACACCAAAACCAAAAAGAAATTCGGCAAGAAAGAATTCGATGTGGAATTCAATGATCGCACCCCTCTTTGGCAGCGAATAAAAGCCAGATTTTTCACCTTTACTTTTGTGAAAAATTGTGCTTGGGCTATCTTCCGTTATGTCCTTCTGATCGGTATTGCATACGTAATTCTTTATCCCTTCATTGCAAAGGTATTCGGTTCTTTTATGAGCCCTGAGGACTTTGTTGATGTAACGGTAAAACTGATTCCTAAATATCCTACTTTGGATACTTATAAGGCAATTATTACGGAAAATCGTTATTTTGAAGCTCTTTTTAATACAGCCATTATCTCCCTGCTTTGTGCTGTCGTGCAGATGATCACTACGATGATTATCGGTTATGGTTTGGCTAAATTTAAATTTAAGGGAAATACGCTGCTGTTTTATCTGGTAATCTTCACGATGATTGTTCCTCACCAGGCTTTGAGATTGGCTTTGTTCCAGAAGTTCCGTTATTTTGATATGTACGGAATTATTAAACTTCTGACGGGTAATACCTTGAATTTGATCAATACTTATTGGCCGTTGACTCTGCTTTCCATCGGTGGTCTTGCTTTCAAGAATGGTCTGTATATTTTCTTGATGCGGCAGTTCTTCCGTGGAGTACCCGATGAATTGGAAGAAGCGGCTTACGTGGATGGCTCCGGTGTATTCAAGACCTTTGTTCGTATCATCGTTCCTCTTTCCGTGCCGATGTTGATTACCGTGTTCATTTTTGCTTTTTCTTGGCAGTGGACCGATGATTTCTACACTACGATGTTCTTCACCAGAACCTCTACCTATTTGATGCCGGATATTGTAAATATTCCGCCTTCCTTGAATACCACAGGTTTCGAGGCGGTAGGCATTTA
This sequence comes from Eubacteriales bacterium, assembly GCA_045597125.1. Classification (GTDB taxonomy): domain Bacteria; phylum Bacillota; class Clostridia; order Oscillospirales; family SIG627; genus RGIG5579. The sequence continues at coordinate 100,852 of JAZODR010000004.1, forward strand.
CAACTCGGCGATTATCAATACTGCAGCACTCTTGATTATTATTCCTCTTGTTGTCATTTATTGCTTCTGTCAGAAGTATATTGTACAGGGTATCGAGCGAAGCGGTATCGTTGGATAAAAGAAAAACAAGTGCACAATGTGCACTTGTTTTTTTTATTAGTGGCTTTAGCCGGTTGAGGACGGAACGTCCGAAACAAAGAACCACCCGCTAGGCGGGTGCGCGTCGGAGGTTATACCAAAAAATTCTCCCCAGTGGTACAATAAGGTTGTTCAAGTCTTAGAGTACAACGAAAGGAGAATTTTATGGCGAATCGCACGAATAGTTTAGCACATACGAAATGGTTATGCAAGTACCACATTGTAATTGTTCCGAAATACCGAAGAAAAGTAATATACTACAAGTATAGGAAAGACCTGCAAGACATAATCAAGACATTATGCAGGTATAAGGAGGTAGAAATCATAGAGGGGCATATGATGCCTGACCACGTACATTTGCTGTTGAGTATTCCGCCGAAGACGAGTATATCAAGTTTTATGGGGTACTTAAAGGGGAAAAGTGCGTTAATGATGTTTGACCGGCACGCGAATTTAAAGTACAAGTTTGGCAACCGGCACTTTTGGGCAGAAGGATATTATGTAACAACAGTCGGTTTAAACGAAGCAACGATAAAGAAATATATCCAAGACCAAGAGAAAGCGGATATAGCCTTAGATAAGTTAAGTGTAAAAGAATACGAGGATCCGTTTGCCAAATAAACCCCTTTAGGGGTGGCCAAAGCGGCAAAGACTCTAAGGCTTGAACAAAGAGAAAGCCCGCGCCTTTAGACGCGGGTCAGTCTCATGGGCTTTTAGCCCTTGTGCAAACCACCCGTTTGACGGGTGGTTATGATTCGCCTAACGGAGAATGATATTGTTTCGCAGTGATATTATGCTACGCATAGTGATATTGTCCTACGGACAGTTTATGGCGAATAGAATATCACTAAACCGATAGGTTTAATATCACTTTCGCAAAGCGAAAAAATCACGCTGACGTTAGTCAGCATATCACTTAACAGACAAAAAAGAAAGAGAAGACTCGCCCTAAAAAAACGAATCTTCTCTTTTCTGCCTCTGTGGGTTTGGGCTGCTGCCCAAGTGCGTTTGTACATACAAATGCGATGCTGGTTTTTAACCAAAATTAAAGAATTTTCAATTTCTCCGTTAAGGACAACACGTATTTCGCAACGGGCTGTTTTTTTGCAGTTTTGGTTGATCCCTAAGCACGACCTACGAAAGATCGGGGCTTTTGGTTTTACGCTTCGTATTCGAAGACCACTGTTTCGTGGCACCGGAGTTTGGGTACGGTCACGCTTTGACCGTTTCCGTTTGCGGTGATCGCAAGCTCTTCTCCCGTCAAAGGCAGATATGCACGCTTGACGGCTTTGGGAACGTGCAGGGTGATACAGACGTTGAACACGGGAAAGATATCCTCGATCACCTCTGCCTTTCCGTGATTGGTGGGAAAGT
>JAZODR010000005.1:0-11884 GCA_045597125.1 Eubacteriales bacterium
TCTTTGAGCTAGGTTAATTTTAATATAGTTACGCACCTTTTGAAAGTGCGTAACCCACTATGACACTTTCAACAGAAAAGTGTCAATTTTTATATAAAAAGAAAGTAGGGAGAACACTTCTTTACGAAGTGTCTCCCTAAGACCTGTCTTTTTGTTGCGAAAGACTACCTAAACGGAGCAGAATTGGGAGAAAAACTACCCAAAAGTAATGTGCCTGTCCTGTTAGACAAATAAGAATTTGACGAATTAAAAAATACCCTTGTTATATTTAATCATGGCACGAAAACTTATAACAAGTCCAAGAATAATACCAATAATCAAAACAGCAGTTCCAACTAAAATAAAAATATCGTTTTCAGTATATAGGGTTACAGATGACAGAACACTAAATACGATTATGCCAATACCGACAATAATAATACCCAAGCCCACTTGTTTTCCAAATGGTATTCTATCTTCTTCTGAAACACGACTCCTGTGATATGAATGAAGAGATGATATGTTTCCTCGCATATTTGAAATTCCAAGAACAATACATACAACACCTACAAGAAAAGCAACAATATAACTTGCCATAATATAGCCCCCCTTCGAATTGGAATTTATCAGTTATCCTGATTATCCTTTTTACTGATTATAACAATTGAAGCAACAAGCAGAGCAACACCAAGTGTGAAACACACACATCCCACTACTGTATTCAACAGATTTGCAAAGAAACCAATCATTCCGCCGCCTGCAGCACAGCAAATTACTTGAAGAACCTTTTTCATATCATCGTCCTCTCTAAATCCTGATTTGCTTACTTCTTTTTCTTTTATAAATTATAACATAAAATACCGAGTTTCGCAATAAGTAGTGAAAATGTGTCGAACTTTGTTACGATTCACTTGATTTCGGTTTGAGAGCCAAGAATAGTTTTTTCTCGATTTCAGTGAATATGAACTCTTTTTCTTGGTCATAAAAGCGCATCTCCAACTGGGTATAAAAGCGAAGGAAATCCCTGTAATCACTTCGGGACATTTCTGTTTCGGGATCGCGTTTAAACTTGATTTCAACTATTGAATTTAGTTCAAGTCCTCCCCGAAAGCCGTTTTTGGCTTAGGATATCTTTTGAGTTACACTTCAAAAAAAGCAAGAAAAAACCCAGTAACCGTTGTGGTTACTGGGTTTTCTGCCCCGATATCTAAATCGGTGCTCAATGTTGGCAAGTTGCACCGATTTAGATATCGGTTGTTTTGCTTTTTTCTTGTGCGTCACCTTTGTAAATCAAAAGAGCCAAAATTACAGCACAAATACCGGAAGTGATTTTACCGATAATCATAGGTACAATATAACTTTTATCAAATACCATCGTAAATGCGAGATGACTGCCGAACGCAAAGGAAGCGGACACAGCAAAAGCTGAATTCAGTACAACGCCTTTCTTGTTCATTTTTTCCATAACGCCAAAGGAAGAGGCATTTGTTACCAAGCTGCCCAACAATGCGAGTGCCGATATTCCGTCAACACCAATTTTTGTGCCCAATTTGTTTAAGGGTTTGTTAAGTAATTTAGACACAATAAACATAAAAGGCAACGCGCCCGAAAGGGTGACACAAGCGTTAGCGCAGATGAATGCGGCATTTTCGAACGTATCAAAATTCGGACTGATTTCTACCTTTGTTAGGAATGTAAATATTGCGCACACAAGACCTATAAGCGCCAAGGTTTTCATAAAAAATCCGAAAATCTCGAAACATTTAATACATAAATTTGGCAAGAAAATAAGTCCCACTCCAACAATTACCGCAAGGATAATCAAAGGCAATAAATTTACAAGCAGAACGATGAAATTTATCTTGCAAATAAGCCCTGCAACGAAGCAGCCTATCGGTATTGTTACAATACCGCAAAGCAGGCCAAGAAAAAGTTCTTTATGTTGGTTTTTCTTAACAATACCAAGTGAAAAAGGTATGGTAAATGATATTACGCAGCCCATCATAGAAGATACTATAAAGGCGTTATAGTTTCCTATGGCTTTAGATTTTGTAATTGCTTGAGCAAGTGTCATCCCGCCCATATCGTTAGCAAACAACGACGCAGGGATGATCGACGGGTCGATGCCAAGCAACTTGTAAAACCCGTCAAACAGTGGGGTCAACCACGCGCCGATGGCAGGAGCAATAACAATCATACCGAGCATCGACAATGCCATCGGGCAAAACAGTAAAAATGCCTTTTCAAATTCTTTGCCGATGCCGAATTTGTTGCCTATTAAGTAATCAATGGCACCGGTTAACGAAAACATTAATATAACTATTGTTATATAGTTCAAAAACAAACCCCCTATTAATAAACACAAGCACATTATACTTGTCAACCCAATTAAATGCAAGTAGCAACGGTAAAATTATTATTTTTATAAACATAGTTTAAGTCCTCCCGAAAGCCGTTTTGGGCTTAGGATATCTACCCAGTTTCACTTGAAAAAATGGGATAAAAAAATCCAGTAACCGTTGTGGTTACTGGATTTCTTGCCCCGACATCTAAATCGGTGCTACTTTGGTTGCGGGGGTGGGACTTGAACCACACGACCTCCGGGTTATGAGCCCGACGAGCTACCAACTGCTCTACCCCGCGATATAGAATGGTGCCGTTGACGGGAATCGAACCCGTACAGTGTTTCCACCGAGGGATTTTAAGTCCCTTGCGTCTGCCAGTTCCGCCACAACGGCGTATGGTCTCCAGTCACCAGCACTTATTATTATATCAAGGCGAAAGGAAAATGTCAATAGTTTGGCTAAAGTTTTCTTTTTATTCAAAACTGTTGACCCCTTAGGAAAAATATGTTAAAATTTTCTTCGCAGGATTTCCCCCCTGCAAAATCAATATATACAAAGGAAAAAGAATTATGCTTGGTTACTACAACCCGTCGGTAATTTTAACCTATCTGAGCCTTATTTTTGCTTCCTTCGGCATTTCCCGCGCAATGGAGGGAGGCGAAACCAATCTTTTCGCCGCTATTTTCTTTTTGATGCTTTCCGGCGTGTGCGATATGCTTGACGGCGCCGTTGCAAAACGATGCAATCGAAACGAAGAGGAAAAGCTTTTCGGTATTCAAATTGACTCTCTGTGCGATCTGGTTGCCTTTGGAGCTTTGCCCGCTTGTATCACTTTAAGCCTTGCAGAACATTCTGCCTTTTCCCGCATCGGCGCAGCGCTGATCCTGCTTTCCTCTGTGATTCGCCTGGGCTTTTTCAACGTACAGGAAACCCTTCGAGATCAAAATGAGAAATTCACCCATTATACGGGTCTTCCCGTTACCACCTTAGCCTTGCTCTTTCCCGCCGCGCTCCTGATCGGCAATTCCTTTGACCTTCCTTTAAACCTTTTTGCTCCCGGTTGTCTGTGCCTGTTCTCCGCGCTTGAGATTAGCCATCTAAAATTGAAAAAGCCTTACGGCGCAGGAAAATGGCTGATGCTCGCCGCAGGTATTCTGATTTTCACGGGAATTATTTTAGCCATAAGATGAAACAAATAAAAAAGAATGGAAAGATTGCGCAACTTCGGGAGCGCTTTCTTTTCTTTTTATATCCGCCCAAATGCGCCAACTGCGGTACCATCGGCTATACCGGTCTTTGTCCCAAATGCGCGGAAAAACTGGACGAAGCCTTTAAACCGAGAAAATTTCTGGCAAATGGCGGTAACGGCTTTGCCGATGCCATGTTCGCCCTGTTTCCCTATGATGACTCTACGGTGAAAAAGCTGCTTCTGAGCTGGAAGCATGAGGATTTTTTCGACCTGCCCTTTATCTTTAACCCCTATATAAAGCGCTTTTACCAGAAAAATCTTTTGCCCGAAAAAATCGACTGCATCGCCTATTTGCCCCGCCGTACTGCGGCAAGGAAAAAATTCGGATTTGATCAGGCAGAGCGCATTGAAAAGCTTTTCTCCAGCCAATTCCGTCTGCCTACCCGAGCCCTTTTATTGCGCCAGGGAAGGGCAAAGGCGCAGAGCAAATCAAAATTTGAAGATAGAGAAAAGAATATTCACGGAGCCTTCCGCGCAAATTGCGAGCTTGCGGGAGAAACTGTTCTTCTCATTGACGATATCGTTACCACAGGCGCCACCGCCCGCGAAGGCGCCCGCATTTTAAAGAAGGCAGGCGCAATGAAGGTCTATATCCTATCCCTTGCCCATTAAAAAGCGGGAGCTTGGCTCCCGCTTTTTTAAATCAGTTCTTCAAAATTTTCTTTATCTACTCCACACAAGGGACAAACAAAATCGGAAGGAACATCTTCCCATTCTGTGCCGGCTGCAATTCCCTCTTCAGGCAAACCTTCCGCCTCATCATACACCCATTTGCAAACACCGCAAGCATATTTTTTCATTTTCTTTTCCTCACTTTCCTCGTGATAATTTGTACAAAGCTCTTCGGCAAGCGCATCAATTGCCTTACAGCTTTCATCGCTCAGAGCAGAATGAATACGAACTGTTTGCTGTGCAAACAAAAGATTCTTGCTTCCCTCCAGCATAGAACGCATCACCTTGGCAGCAGTAGGCGCCCAGCTTCCGTTTTCAATAAAAGCTACGGTGCGATTGGCAAAATTCCGCTCAGTTAAATGATGAATAAATTCCCGCATAAATGGAAAAATTTCTCCGTTGTATGTGGTAGTGGCAAGAACAAGTTTGGAATAGCGAAAGGCATCCTCCACCGCCTCTGCCATATCGCATCTGGCAAGGTCGTTAATAACCACTTTTTCACCCTTTTCCTCCAGAGCAAACGCCAATTTCTCCACTGCTCTTTTGGTGTTCCCGTACACGGAGGTGTAGCAAATAAGAACTCCATCCTCCTCAGGCCGATAGGAAGACCAGGTGTCATACAAAGCAATGTAATACCCCAAATTTTCCGTCAATACAGGACCGTGTAAGGGGCAAATGGTTTCAATATCCAAAAGACTTGCTTTTTTCAGAAGAGATTGCACCTGCGCACCGTATTTTCCAACGATACCGATATAATATCTTCTCGCCTCGCAGGCCCAATCTTCATCGGCATCCAGTGCGCCGAATTTACCAAAGGCATCCGCAGAAAACAAAGTTGCAGAAGTAGAATCATAACTCAGCAAAACCTCAGGCCAGTGGACCATAGGCGCTGTCAAAAAGGTCAAAGAGTGTTTGCCAAGCTCCAGCTTATCCCCCTCGCCTACAACAATTCTTCGCTGAAGAAAATCCGTTCCGAAGAAATTCTTCATCATGGCAAAAGCCGCCTTAGAGGCTACAATCTTCGCCTCGGGAAAAACCTCGGAAAACAGAACAATCCCCGAGGAATGGTCCGGCTCCATATGATGCACTACCAAAAAATCTGCTTTTCTACCGCCAAGCGCCATCTTTACCTGCTCCAGCCAAATTTCCTCAAAACCTTGTGATACCGTATCCAGAACAGCGCATTTATCATCTAAAATCACATAGGAATTATATGCCATTCCCTCAGGAACAATGTACTGCCCCTCAAAAAGGTCCACTTCTCTGTCATTGAGTCCTACATAAAAAATATCATCTTTAATCTTCATAAAATCTCCAATTATCCCCCGGTACAATTCTTCCCTGTTTTTCCAAAGAGTAAACACAGGCGCGGAGGTTTTTCTTTCAAGAAAAAAGGTGACCCGAATCGGGTCACCTTTTTTACTTAGAACAAATCAATGTCACCGAACTCGGTTGCGGGTTTCTTATCTGCCTCGTTCTTTTCATCCAAAGCAGAACCGTTTCCGGTGTAGGAAATTCCAAGAATCTCCTCGGTTTCAAGTGCAATGCTCTCTGCGGAGGGTGCAATATAAGTTTTTTTCATTGTACATGCACCTCCTTATCTGCAAGCTACAGCCTTCTGGATGTAGCACAAGAATGCCTGAGCATTTTTTTGATTTTCATTGCCGTCATCGGTTGCAAGCTCATATGCCATACCTTCAATAGAAGCGGTGTAGGTCATATACGCCTGACCCTCTGCATTCTGAACAGAAATTACAAACTCCTGATCCAAAACCTCGTGTGAAAAGAAGATATCAGCAGAAATGGTGTTGCCATCTACAGTAGCCGCAAATTCCTTGCCTTCTACTTCAAACTTTGCATCTGCGGGAGCGGCTGCATTCAAGGTAACGGTCAATCTCACGCCAGCCGCATCGCTCATCAGCAAGGTCGCTTTAGCACTTACAATTTCATCGCCAAGCTCACCCTTTTCAGCGGAAGGAGTGGATACAACTTCATTATAGGTCAAGATGTTATCCTTGCCAAGATTGTAAACATTGTGGAATTCGATGATGGCATCTGCATAAGCCTTCCACTTTGCATTGTTAGCCCAAGCAGTCTGTGCAAGCTCTGCAAGACCAACGATGCTGTAGGTTTCATCGGTCATAAAGTCGCTGGTAATCTTGAAGGTCTTATCAAACTGTGCAAGACCGATTCCGTCAATAACGAAAGAGTAATAGCCCTGATGTTCTTCAAGGTTAGCCTTAGTGCCCTCAGCCAGAACTACATCGTCCATAGTAACCTTGTAATTAAAGGCAGCACCAATATTATTAACATTGTCAATATTCAGCAGGAAGCGAACACCCAGTCTGTCAGCCAGACGAATAGTAGCGCCTTCCAGCTTAACGGGGAGGAATCCTTTGATTACGATTCTTCCATCTTCATTTACGGGAGCACCTGCACCAGAGATTGCGGGAGATTCGGTAACATCACACTCAGAATTCGCGGGGAGTATCGCATAGGTGCGCTCCATCCAATCCTCAGTCTGATTCAAAACAATCTTACCGGTAAGCTCCTTGATAACAATGTCAGTATCAGCATTGATGTTGATTGGTTCACCATTTGCAGCAAAGCTATCAAATTCAACCTCGCCGTACAGTGCTAGAGGCTGTTCTGCTACCTGCTCACCAGTGATGGTAGCGGTCTTGCCTTCTGCCATGGTTACCATTGTTTGGTAAGTGCTCTTTGTATAACCAGAGATGAGAGGACGACCATTTACAGTATTGAAAGTACCGCCCTTAATGGTCACAGCAACGTTACCATTAACCGTCTTTCCACTTGCAGTACTACCAGAGGTATAGGTGGTTCCACCAACTACTTCACCGTTGAAGGTGCCGCCATTAATCTCGAGAGTAACATCGCCGTTCGTGATACCGTTTCCTCTGGTGCCGCCGGTAATAACAACGTTCTGGTTATTATTGGTTGCATTCCAGGGGTTAAAAGTACCTCCGTTTACGACAGTCTTTACTTTGCCATCTACAGCGCCGCCGCCATTGCTTCCAAAGAAGCCAATGAAAGTACCGCCGTTAATAGTATTCAAAATGGCACTTTCCGCAGTAGTATTCGCATGATTCGCACTACCGCCGCCATACACATAAGACTTCTTGGCATCAAAGCCGGAGCCATTTTCGCCGGGAGCATGGAAGGTATTTGTAATGGTGCCGGTAAAGGTAGCTGCACTACCGCAGTAAATTGATGCGTTAGTATCGGCATTGCCTGCGCCGCCGTAGAAATTATTGGTAATGCTGGTGCAGTCACCTGCAGAAAGACCGCCGTACCAAGTATTGTTAATGGTACCTGCGTAAACTTTGTTGGCTACAGTCGTTGCACTGACAGCACCGCCACCATAATATACGCCATTAAAGATACCGCCGGTAATCGTATTGGTAATCGGAGCGTTGCCAATTGAAACTGCGCCGCCGCCGTAATATGCACCATTGAACTCACCACCGGAGATGTTGTTAATGATTGCAGTGCAATTGTTCGCACCGTTTCCGCTATCCTGACCGCCGTAATAATTGCCGTTAAACTCACCACCGGAGATGTTGTTGGTTACACTGGCTACACCGAGACGACCGGCGCCAACATAATCATGATTGAAAGTACCGCCGGAAACGTTATTTTCAACAGCAATACGGCAATTCTGCTTGGAACCCATTAAGCAACGACCGCCAAAGGTACCGCCGGAAATGTTATTGATAACCTTATAACCGGAGCCCACTACACCGTATCCAGAACCGGAGACAGGTGCAAACTCACCGCTAAAGGAGCCACCGTAAATGCTGAAAACAGTATCGCATGTAGCTGTACCGGCACGGGACATAGCACGGATATTCGCTCCATTAAATTTTCCTTTGTAAAAGCTAGTCTCCAACTTTTGGTTAACTACGTTCGCGCCGTTACCGGAACCGTTACCACCGTAAATGGTGGCAAAAGTTGCAGTATTGCCCAAGGAAATATGACTGACAACGGAATCCACAACACCTGCATTAGTAGCGCCTTTGGATCCGCCACTGAAGTTGCCAAATACAGGAGTACCGAGCAAGTAGTTGGTAATTGTTCCTACAGTGCCCTCTGTAGTACCGCCGTAAATATCCAAGTTAGTAGTGCCATCAATGCTCTGGAACGTAGGACTTCCCTCAATCACGTTAACAACATTGTTTGTAACGCTGGTTGATCCGGCGCCGTGGAACTCACAATGGAATTTAGTATCATTACCGGAAATGAAGTTATAAATATCACTTTCAAATTTGTTGGTGACATCTGTACCTGACGCGGTAAAGTTATAGAAGGTACCGCCTGAAATCTCGTTACATACGGAGGCAGGCTGATAATCATGTTTACTTCTATCAGCACCTGCGAAGAAGCCGGTGCCTGCAACCACGCTACCGTCCTCTGCCAGACTGCCAAAGATACCGCCGGAAATCTTATTGTGAACCGTAACGGTTTCGTTTAAAGTTACCGTATGCTTTTCATCAAGAGTAATGGTTTTCGAAATAGGAGTGCTTTCTGCAAACTGGTCGCCATAGCGTACGGCAGCGAATTTCGAAAGCGCACCACCGCGAACCTCGTTGACAACCGTACCGGTTGCCTGAAGAGCGCCATAATAACCAGCCTCTGTGCCTTTACCCAAGGTACCACCGGTCATCAAGAAATGATAGTTACCAAAAAGTTTGGTTGCACTTTCGGGAGCTGAGCTGGTATTCGGGTTGGGACAAGACTGAATGAAAGAGGTATAGGTGGGAATCGTGCTGCTATCCTCATGAACCTCTACGGTCATATCGCCAACCCACATACTAAGAGTAGCCAGACGAATACTGGAAATGTATCCCCCGCGGAAAATCACTTTGGTATCGCCCACGAAGGTTTCGTTAAAAACCGTAGAGCCATCATCACCGTAAATGTACGCTACATCGCCGGAACGCATCTCAACAGTTGCTTTAGCAACAGGAGATACCCCCTTTCTGGCGCATGCTCTTGGATAGTCGTATGTTTCATCAGAAGCCTTACCGTTATCCAAAACCACGGAGGCAGAAAGGTTGCAGGGCTTAACCAGACAATTTGAGGTAATATTGTTACCGGGCGCGAAAGTTGCAGTTTCAGCAGCTGCCTTTACTGCGTCAACATTGCTGGCAGTAAAGGTAGGATTCACAGCTTCTACTTTATAGCCAAAAATCTCGCCATTGGTAGTTGCATCGCCGTCAAAACCTACGGCAGCAAGGAGAAAATCGGATCCAAAGCTACCGCTAAAGGTAACGTCTTTACCAAAAACGATGCCGGTCTCAAGAAAACCGTTGTTGGAATTGGCAGCAAGTTTATCTGCATCCCAACCAACAAAAGCATCCATGGTATCGCAGTCGCCATAATATTTAATGGTATTAGAATTGGTAAAGGAAACATTTTCAAATACTACCTTACCGCTACCTGCGAAAATCGTAGCGCCGCCCATACTTGTACCAAAATTTACATTGGTAAAATAGTAGTCATTGGCTGCAGTATATGAACGAACGGCTGTACTGCTTGGAACCCTAATGTTTATCTTAGCGCTTTCACCGCGGATAATAATCGGAAGCTTCGTACCATCTGCGCGGAAGATGGTAGGGATAGCCCAAAAAAGATTCCTGTTTTTATTGGTGCCAGTAACAACAATACTGTTATCTTGTCTAGAAGATACAATTTCTAAGACGTCGTCTTTGCCCCATTCTGCAGTTGTAGCTTTCGAAAGGCATTCACGGATAGTACTGCCATCGGTATCTACCGTATAGGTAACCGTAGCCGTAGGGATTCTGCTGTCACTTGCGCTGGCGCCCATGATGAGCACACCTGCGATACAAGCGCACAGAAGCACTGCCGCGAGAAGCATCGACCAAAGTTTTGCTTTTCTCATTGATTTTTCCTCCTAAAAATTGTCTATCACCTTTGATGATAGCAAGGATGATTTACCAAGCGGATTCACCCCTTTATCTAAAAATATGGGAGATAACCCACTTTGATTCCTTATCATTCTATACCAAAGAAAACGATTTGTCAAGTTGTTTCCGGAAAAATCTTTTGGATTAAAAAAGGGTGCATCCCTTTCGGAATGCACCCTTTATTTTTGTTTTTAGATTTCTGCGAAGTACTTAATGGTACGAACCATCTGGCTGGTATAGGAGTTCTCATTGTCATACCAAGAAACTACCTGTACCTGATAGGTTTCGTCATCAATCTTGGAAACCATGGTCTGAGTAGCATCGAAGATAGAGCCTGCGGTAGCGCCTACGATATCGGAAGATACAATCTCGTCGGTGTTGTACTCGAAGGACTCGGTAGCAGCAGCCTTCATAGCAGCATTGATACCCTCAACAGAAACATCCTTGCCCTTAACAACTGCGATAAGGATGGTGGTAGAACCGGTGGGGGTGGGAATTCTCTGAGCTGCGCCGATGAGCTTGCCGTTCAGCTCGGGAATAACCAGACCGATTGCCTTAGCAGCACCGGTAGAATTGGGAACGATATTAACAGCGCCGGCTCTTGCTCTGCGGAGGTCGCCCTTTCTGTGGGGACCGTCGAGAATCATCTGGTCGCCGGTGTAAGCGTGAACAGTGGTCATGATACCGCTCTGAATGGGAGCGTAATCATTGAGCGCCTTTGCCATGGGAGCAAGGCAGTTGGTGGTGCAGGAAGCAGCGGAAATAACGGTGTCTTCCTTGGTCAGGGTCTTATGGTTTACATTGTAAACGATGGTGGGAAGATCTTTGCCTGCGGGAGCAGAGATAACAACCTTCTTCGCGCCTGCTGCGATATGAGCAGAAGCCTTTTCCTTAGAGGTGTAGAAACCGGTGCACTCCAGAACTACGTCAACGCCAATCTTGCCCCAGGGAAGATTTGCAGCGTCCTTCTCACAATAGATGGTGATTTCCTTACCATCTACGATAATGGAGTTCTCAGTAGCTTCAACAGTCTTGTTGTAGCGACCCTGAGCAGAGTCATACTTCAGAAGATGAGCGAGCATCTTGGGATCGGTCAGGTCGTTGATAGCAACTACTTCGTAGCCTTCAGCAGCGAACATCTGACGGAATGCGAGACGGCCGATACGACCGAAACCATTAATAGCAACTTTAACCATGGGAATAATCCTCCGTATGTTAATAAATTTGATTTGGAACATCCAAAATACGATGTTCCGTACCTATCTATATTTTAACGCAAAAATTAAAAATATACAATAGTTTTACGAAAAATATTTTCATATATTTGACGATTTTTTTGCAATATTCCGAGATTCCTTCCAAAATATTGCATAATCCGCCTTCAAAAAGGTAAATACTTCTTCCATAACCGCCGAAACAGCCCTGATCGGCGTAAAATGTGAGGTACCATATGGAAAAGAAAATGGAAAATCCGAATATCCTTCTGCTGGAGGATATCTACAAAAGCACCGCGCTCAGCGCCAACACCCTGACAGCGATCATTGAAAAGACGGAGGATGACGGACAAAAGAGCCTGCTCTCCTCCATGCTTGAGACCTATGAACACTTCGCAGGAGAGGCCAAGAAGCGACTGCGGAATCTGGACGTACAAATGAAATCACCGGGAATGCTCGAAAAGCTCCCCTCGGAGG
>JAZODR010000006.1:0-45221 GCA_045597125.1 Eubacteriales bacterium
CAACGTGGTCGCGGTCGGTAATAAGCACGGGCATTCCCATTGCCTTATAAAGAACCTCACAATACTGCGATGTGAATTCCTGTAATTCTCCCATAGGTGAATATTTCTTGAAAATAACCTCACCGTCAATGTCGGTATAAATTTCCAGCGGGTCGCCCTCGCGGATTCTCATTGTTCTTCTGATTTCTTTTGGAATGACAACTCTGCCGAGGTCGTCAATTCTTCTAACAATTCCTGTTGCTTTCATATATACATTTCTCCTTAAACTCAAATTATGTTGTTATTATCTGTAATTGTGGGAGAAATATACCGCAAGATTTACTTTTTGAATCGGTTATGATATAATAAATTAAAGGCGGTGATTTTGTGGAAGGTATGTTTCTTCGCAAGAAATTTAACGTTTGGCTTTTTCTTTTATTCCTATGTGGGTTGGCATTTATAGGAATGTACATATTCTTGAATATCGTTGATCCAAAAGCAACTAGCGAATTGCTGACTTTTTTAATTGTAGGCATTATGATATGTTTGTTTGTAATTCCGTCATGGCTGTTAAATTTCGGTGCGTTTATTCACATTGATGAAGATTCAATCAAAGCAAAGTACCATTGGTTCGGTAAAATTGATTGCAAACTCTCGGATGTGGTTTTTGCCGTAGCACGAGTTAACACCTTAATCATTCAATTAAAAGATGGTAAAACCCATACCATAATGGGTATCGAAAATTCTTGGCCACTCGCTTCAATTATTCGACGGAATATGTCATTTGAGGTAACCGAACAACCCGAAATACTGATGGAAAAGTTAAACAACTTAAAAGCAACCAAAAAGAATGGGCTTATATATGTTTGTTCCGGTGTTGCATTAATGTTTGTCATTATTTTTATCACAGTATTCTTGACTGGCGAAAGAGAAATGCACGAATTCAGCAACCTTGATTGGACAATATTCGCCATTATGGTTGCAACAGAAATTGCAACAGCTGTTGCTACATTCTATTTTGCAGGGAAAACAGGAAAGAATAATATTCCGATCGAAAAGTTGCAATATGAAATTCAACGAAGAATCATCGAAACGCAACCATTGTTGCCCGGTTTTCTTATAGCGGTTTATACCGATGAAAACTATACGGGACGCATTACTTTATTTGGATATCCAAACGATAGTGCCGTTTATTATTCGGTGCAAGAATTTGCTTCTGATTATACTCTTTTTAGGGCATACACATCTGATGTCTATAATAGCCAAGATGAGTTGCCTGCAGATTTCGAAACTTTGATTGACATAACAGATAAAGTATTACATTAACTACAAAAGCGGAGTGAAATCACTCCGCTTTTGCTATGTATAAAAACCGCTAAAATCCCGATTTTGACACCAATGCGTTCAATGGGGCAAACCAGCGAAAAACCTAGTGTTTATGCGGGTTTCAGGCGGTTTGCCCTAAAATAACGCATTCCTCTATTCTACGAACTATTCCTGTTGCTTTCATATATAAATCAATCTCCTTGTTTTAGTAATAGTGATACTATTATCTGTAAAACAAGGAGATTTATACTGCTTTAAATTATTTTATGGCGTTCGTTAATTAACGTTTATTTCTCTTTAAATAAGGGGGTGAAGATAATAAACCGTATCATCGTCGGACGACCCATTATCCGACGAATGTCCATAATGATATTTCCAAAGGCCGTGCTTGATATGTGCTGTATTTATAGAAATATATTCATAGCCTTCATGAAAAGTAGAAGACTTTGAATAGAAAGATCTGTCTACAAGCGTAATAATTCCGAAAAAAGAACCATCTTTCACCAGTATTTCTTCATCTTTAATTGGTCTATTGTGCAGCTCACTATGAGAATTTCGCTGGTCATATCCGTGGTCATCGTCTTGGTACAAATCAATGTCAATTCTCCAACGATTAGCCTCGGCACGTATTTTATTGTATTCGTCGTCGTTATATTCTATCTCAGAAACATAAATATCCGGTTCTTTGCTTGTCCACATAGGATACTGGGGACTTCCGGCTACAAACATCTCGGTTTTTGTTTCAGAAACGGTAAATATTTTCATAACTTCTCTCCGCCTTATGTTCTTTGTTTTATAAATTCTACCACACCACTTCTAAAAAATCAATGTTTTCTCAAAAAGCGAAAATGAGCAGACTTCTCTGCTCCTCCAAATATGTACAATTTGGTTGAAATTTGACATTTTGTGCAAATTAAGTTTAATCAAAAGCTACCGGAAACCCGGTATTTATGCATATTTCGACGGCTTTTGTCCTATTATACCATATTCCTCAATTCTTCTCACAATCCCAGTTGCTTTCATATATACATTTCTCCTTAAATTACAAATTGTGTTGTTAGTATTTGTAAGTGAAGGGGATTTATACTACAGGAATTTACTTTTTCATTTGCGACTTCGAAGGGGTTTGTGGACAAACTGTATTCAAAAGCCCAATGCAACAAAGCAATAAAAACAGAGCGACGCTTCCTGGGATATGTTCAAATACAGAGTTGTTTTCTGCTCATTTAAATCCCTCTTTTTCGAATGTTCTAACCTAATTACCAGATCGCCTCTTGCCTTTATTGTAGCATTGTGTTACACTGTTTATGTAACAAGTTATTACACAAAAACAAAAAAGGGGTAATATCAATGAAAAAAGTTTTAATAGTGGGTAAAGGTAGTTATATTGGACTTTCCTTGAAACATTATTTAGAAAACAATAGCATGGATTATTTCGTGGAGGAACTTGACACCTTGGATTATAATCCTTCTGATCATAATTTCAAGGATTTTGACGTGGTAGTTTGTGTCGCCGGCATTGCGCATATTAAAGAGACCAACGAAAATGCACAGCTGTATTATTCTGTAAATCGAGATTTGTGCGTGCAGATTGCCCAAGCAGCTAAACTTGACAGTGTCGGTCATTTCATTTTTTTAAGCTCTATGAGTGTATACGGAAAGATTAGCGGTACTATCACACCGGATACTGTGCCGGCGCCAAAAAATCATTATGGAAAATCCAAACTAGAGGCAGAAAAACTGTTAACTTCCTTACACGATAACAATTTTAAGATTGCCATCATCAGACCCCCTATGGTATATGGAAAAGACTGCAAAGGAAATTTTCAAACAGTAATCAAGCTTGTTGATAAACTTCCCGTTTTCCCCAAGATAAACAATATCCGCAGTATGATCCATATTGATAACTTATGTAATTTCATAAAAATATGCATCGATAATTCTAAAACGGGTGTTTTTTGCCCCCAAAACGAAGAATATGTTAATACATCCACAATGGCCAGCGTAATAGCAGCAAAAAAGAACAAAAAGATCTTCCTGAGCCGCCTGTTGGGGTTGGGTGTGTTCATTATGCGCCCGTTTGTCTCTTTGCTTAACAAAGCATTTGGTGATTTAGTCTATAAGAATATGGAAAATGATGATTTTTCTTATTGTGTCGTTGATCAAACAACTTCATTTGAAAAATCCGTTTAAAGATCAAAAGCGGAGTGAATTTCACTCCGCTTTTGCTATGCATAAAACCGCCAAAACCCATTTTAGACACCAATGCGTTCAATGGGGCAAACTTGCAACCCCCAGTGTTTATGCGGCTTTATAGCTCTTGGTGTTATTATACCTCATTCATCGATTCTACGAACTATTCCAGTGGCTTTCATATATACATTTCTCCTTAAATTACAAATTGTGTTGTTATTATCTGTAACTTACGTAGAAATATACCGCAACAATTTACTTTTAAAATCAAATATGATATAATAAATCAAAGGCGGTGAAAATATGAAGTTTATATTCAACGGAACGCTTGACGAACTAAAAGAAACAATACACCTTAAGGCAAAAGAACATAACAAAGACATTGTTATTTACGATAACGAGCCAAACATTTTAGAAATCGGTTTTCAGCGATTAAGCCATAGTGGTGGCAGATTTTTTATCGCAAATGTTACGGAAGAGCTTAATAAAGTAATATTAGATGGCGAAATTAAAGATGTATTCCAAAATCAAAAGAAAAGCAAAGTTGGACGAATTTGGAACGAGTTTACGGAATATCTTTTAGCCTATATTTTTCTTGAAATTCTTTTAATAATTCCTTGGATATTTTTAAGAAATATTATTAGCCTTTGGATTCTCCTCATTCTTCCTGTTATCTACTTAATAATCCGCCGTTTTTTAAACAAAAAATATGATAACAAATTGGACAAAGCGTTTACAGAGTTTATGTCTTGCTGCACAGCATACACATCCGACGTGAAAAATTGGTATGACGCATATAAAAAATTAGATTTAGCACAGGGCAAACTGCAAACCATTTGTGATGATGACCAAGATATGTTGCTTATCACTTATGAAGATGGTATGCAGATAGATGTTGGTTATATTGAAGATGGTAAAACATACTACATCACGGTTGTGAAAGATGACACTGTGGAATCGTGGAACAATCCACTTGGAGTATTTTCAACTAACGATAAATCAAAATTGCCATCCGAACTGCAAAAAGCAATCTACAAATTCCGATACATAGCAAAAGAGAGGTGAAATTCACCTCTCTTTTGCTATGTATCGGTCTGAAAATGCTATTTTTCGTCAAAAATTTTTCTTTGAAAACCGCCAGAAAACCCAGTATTTATAAGGACTTATCGCATTTTTGTGTTATTATAACACGAGCCTCAATTCTTCTCACAATACCTGTTGCTTTCATATATACATTTCTCCTTAAATTACAAATTGTGTTGTTATTATCTGTAACTTACGGAGAAATATACCGCAAGATTTACTTTTTACGTTGGTTGTGATATAATAAAACAAAGGCGGTGATTTTGTGAAAGAAATTAAAATCAGTATTCCTGAATACGATGATGCTATCGAACTTGTATGGGATGATAACTTTAAAATTAAAACCTCAACACCATACGATACGATTACCATAGAAGCAAATCGAGATGGGCTTTTGTCTTTGGCACGCCACTTGCTATTGTTGGCGCAAGAAGAAGTTCCAAGCGGTTCTCATTTTCATTTGGATGAATTTAATTCGCTTGAAGATAGTTCCGTTGAACTAATAATTTCAAAAAACGAAGAATTATAATATTCAAAAGCGAGGTGAATTTCACCTCGCGTTTGCTCTTTTTTTATAGTATCTTTTAGCTTAGAATTTCGTAATCAAAGGGGCAATCGCTATTAGCCCAATATTTTTTGTTTTCTTCTAAAAGTTCATAAATCTTTTTTAATGTGGGTTTTAACTCATCGGCTATACTCTTGCTACCGACAATCGTCACAAAATTTACATCACAGTCCCGATTGATGCAGTCCCAAAAAGCATCTAAATTCTTTCCGTAGTAATCCGGAAAATCCAAGGCATCTTGAAAGCGTTGATGTAATTCGTAGAGATATTTGCAATTTGTTAAATTGACTGTTGCTTTTTTCATTTTTATTCTCCTTACTACTCAAACAATTTCATAAAAAGTATCATAATGGTCATATGTAACAAAGATCAATCCGTCGTTTGACCATATAATCCTTTGTGTGTTTCTTTTGCCGGTTTTGTAGTTGATGTCTGCTTCATACCATACGCGCCCGTCTTTATGCGGCAAATGATGATCGCTATTTTTATATATGCCGCCAAGCAACATTTTTCCGGTAGTAAATTTTGAAACCTTATCTCCTTTACGCCATCCTAGAAGTTGTAATTCTGTTTGTGAAACATAATAATCAGGCAAGTACTCTTTCAACATTAACGTCCAATCCGCGCCATTTATTCCATTGATTGTTGCTGTTCCGGCTATGATAGACTTCATTCCTTCGATTGCACAACGACAGCGTGGGTGGAGGGGTGGTTTGGGAGAGGGCGTTTCTGAAATATACCAAATTTTACCGTGGTTATCAGCACATTCAAGGCATCTTTTCAGGTCTTGGGTACTAACCCAATGTTTATAATTTGAACTTGTTGAAACTTTGGGAGATAGCTTGTCGCCGTTTAAAGCTGCAGTATAAATCGCTCTTGTTAAACTTATATTATTTCCTCCATTATATTTTTTTGATAATTCATTGTCAATGCCGTATTTTCATAAAATATAACATGCCATAGTGCTGACACACAATGACATAATTGCTGCAGTAAAAAAGCATAGCAAAAGCGAGGCGAATTTCACCTCGCTTTTGCTATGTATCAAAGGAGTTTAAAAAGAATTATGGTATAATCGGCAAGTCTTTTTTTGCTTCTGCAATAATATCAATGAATTTTTTCACTTGATTGGTAACAGAAATAAGACCTTCTTTTTCAATCTTGTCAAAATCCATAAATGTTCTTGCACCAGAAACTGCACAAGCACCGCATTTAATAAAGTCTGCGACATTCTCAGGGGTGATGCCGCCTGATGGAATGAGGTTTACATCGGGGAATACCATTTTAAGATTTGTCATATACTTAGGTCCGCCAAGGGCACCGGGGAAAATCTTAACCATTGTTGCGCCCTTGCGCATAGCGGTAAAGACCTCTGTTGCTGAAAAAGCGCCGCTGAAAACGGGAACATTATAACGGTTTGCAACATCAATTACATCCTCGATTACACAGGGGTTTACAATAATACTTCCGCCATGCATAATAACTTCGCGTGCAGAGGTAGGGTCTAAAACAGTTCCTGCAGCAACAAGTAATTCATCGCCAAAATGTGAAGAGATTGCCTCTATAGCCTCTAAAACGCCGGGAGTGGTCATTGTTACCTCAAGAACGCGTGCACCACCATCGTACATAGCCTGAGCATATGCAATGTAGTCATCCTTTTTATGTAACTTTATGCAGGGCAAAATACCAGTAGATTTGGTTTGCTCTATAACATATTCTTTTAACGATACATCTCTGTTTCTCATAATATTTCTCCTTATAATTTAATTTTTGCTATCATTTTGCCAAGTGGTGCGGGTTCACCTACACAAACACAAGGCATATGCGCATCGTCAGGCAAGGTTATCATAAAGTATCCGGCAAGAAGCGTTATAAGGTCGCCTTCGCCTGTAAGTAATGCGGCATCTTTTTCTTCGTTATACTCTACAAGCTCAAGCTTTTTTACATCACTGTATCCGATTCTTTCTTTTCCATATGCTACAAAATGAATGTCAGCATACTTTCTGTGAGCTTCAAAACTGCAATCTTCGATTTTCTTTGTATCCATAGGGCGAGCTTTTACTATTACACCACTATTATCAATTGAAATATCTGCTTTATCAAAAGCATCACCCGAAACATCGGCAAAGAAATCTAAAGCCGCTTTATAATCTTCACCCAAATAGTAATATTTTTCGCGATTTCTGATATGGTCTATTATCATAAATATTCTCCTATCTTTGAACTCTTCCCGAGGCATCTCCGCCCATAAGGCGCTTTACTTCTTCCAGGGTTGCCAAATTAAAGTCACCCATAATTGTTTGTTTAAGGGCAGATGCGGCAACGGCGAATTCGCCTGTTTTTGCAATGTTAAAGCCATTTATTATGCCGTAAATCAGCGCCGCCGAGAATGATGCGCCTCCGCCTCCGCGGTCGACTAAATGAATTTTATATTTCTTTGTATGGTAGAATTCATTGCCGTCATATAGTAATGCCGCCCAACTGTTATCAGAAGCAGAGTGACTTTCACGAAGAGTAGAAGCAACGTACTTTAGACCAAATTTTTCTTTTAGGCCTTTAAAAACTTCTTTATAGGCTTCAATATCGTGGTCGTCACCGCCAAGAACAATATTTGGGTTTTTATATCCCAGAACTTTTTCTGCATCTTCGGCACCGCCTATACATACGTCAACGTACTCCATAAGCGGAATCATAACCGACTGTGCTTTTTCTATACTCCAAAGCTTACTGCGGTAGTTTAGGTCAACGCTTACAGTAACATTATATTTTTTTGCGGTCTGCATTGCAGTGCGAACAAGCTCTGCGGCATTATCACTTATTGCGGGTGTGATACCTGAAACGTGAAACCAATCAGCATCACAAAAAATAGCATCAAAATCAAAATCTTTTGGTTCTGCTTCACTAATTGCAGAATTTTTACGGTCATACAAAACATAGGACGGTCTTACAGATGCACCATTTTCATAGAAATTGAGTCCTAATCTCTCGCCGCCGCGTGCAATATATTTGGTATCAATTCCTTGTTCTCGCAATTTACCAAGCGCTACTTCACCTAACGGGTTTTCGGGGAGCTTCGTTATGTAGCGTGAATTCATACCAAATTTTGCGAGCGAAGCCGCCACGATAGATTCATCGCCACCATAATATGCCTCAAACTCGGTTGCTTGTTCGATTCTAAGGTTTCCTTTGGGCATAAAACGAATCATCATTTCGCCTATTGTTACAACTCTCATTTTTATTACTCCTTTTTAAGATTTTCCGTAACTGTTAAGAAAATAATCACGCCCACGCGCAACATTTTCTTCGCTTATTGTTTGGATTCCGCCTGCGGCCAAAAGATGTATATACATCTTGCAAGATTTTTCTACAACTTGGCAACATACTCTAGCTTCTGCAAGGTTTTTTCCAAAACACATTGGACCGTGATTTTTAATTAGGATAGCATTTGTATCATCTATCGAATTTGAAACCACTTCGCCTAATCGATCGTGCATATCTGATGGAACAAACTCATAAGATAGCGGAATGGCACCGCCAAGAAGCTGACACATTTCTTCGGAAATAACGGGTACGCCCTCGTTTCTTGCGGCTGCCATCATTGCGTAGGGAGAATGCATATGTATAATAGCACCCACATCGATTCTCTTGTTCATAACCTTTCGATGAATTTCTCTTTCGCTTGTGGAAAGTCTTGTGCCCGATACCTGTTTGCCGTCAGGTGCTAATACTACCAAATCTTCATGGGTCATAGTATCGTAATCTATTTTTGAGGGAGTTATTAGAATGTTTCCGTCGTCAAGGCGAACACTGATATTACCCCAAGTAGAAAACACAAGTCCTTGTGACTTAAGCCACAGGCAAGTATCAATAATCTCTTGTCTTAATTCTTTACAGTCTTTCATAAATGCTTCTCCTTTAAATGTTATTGATATATTCAGGATTAAGTATGGTTTTAACCACTTTTCCATGAAAGAAATCAGCAACGTTTTTTGCCGCCATCATACCGGCTTTTATATGGCTTTCTATCGTGCAGGCACCCGAATGTGGCATAAGAACCGTATTTTTAGCCGTTAGCAAGGGATTTGTTGGGTTGGGTGGTTCAGGTGAAAAGACATCCATTCCTGCTCCCGCAATAACACCGTTATTAAGAGCTTCTGCCAAATCTTCTGCTACAACAAGTTTGCCGCGTGCAGTGTTTATTAAGATGGTATTTTTCTTGCATTTTGAAAGAAATTCTTTGTTAATCATTCCGTCGGTTTGCGGGGTTGAAGGAACGTGAATACTGATTATATCGGCTTCTTTTTGAATTTTCTCAATATCTGCATATTCTACATTTAATTCTTCGGCAGCCTTCTCATTCCAATAAAGGTCGTAAGCAATAACACGACAATCAAAGCCTGAGAGCATTTTGGAAAGTGCTTTTGAAATATCGCCAAAGCCAATGATACCTACAGTTTTTCCTTCAAGCTGTGAACCTGTTTTGCTTTCGAAAAACCTACTCCAATCGTTATTTCTAACCTCTTTGTCAGAGTCAATTATATTACGCAAAAGCGATAAAATAAGCCCCATCGCACATTCTGCAACAGCAGTAGATAATGACCCTGCCGCGTTACAAACTGCAATTCCACATTCGGCAGCTTTTACCTTATCAATCTCGTCGGTTCCAACTCCGTATCGAGAAAGAAGCTTAAGGTCTTTTTTTAATTCTTTAAAAACTTTTGCAGGGAATTTTTCCCCCGCCGAAATAATAGCATTATAACCTTTAAGACATTCTATCCAATCTGCCGCATTTCGTGTTTCCATATAGAGAATATCAGCTTCGCAACCATTATCCTCAAGATATGATTTAATCATCTCGCGAACTTTTAAAGGTTGTTGTTTTCCAATTATAGCTACTTTTGGCATAATTCATTCTCCTCCGATTTTTACTGCAATTTTGATTGCATTGGGATAATTTTCTCTTTTAAATCCCTTCAAACAATCTTCAAATTCAAGTTCATCAGTAATTATGGGGAGTAAATTTGGTTTGTATTTTTCAAGAATAGAAATAGCCCCCGGCATAATATCAGGTTCGCCCATAACACCGAAAATAGTAAGAGCTTTAGCTACAACCGTATCAACATTAACGTTATTTTCCTTATTCGCATAAAAACCAATAAGAGCAACGGTTGCTCTAAAAGCCGCAATTTCCATGGCTTGTGAGTATGTGCCTTTGGCACCCGAACATTCAAGTACAAAATCGGTTCCCTTGCCGTTCGTTCGCTTGATAATTTCGCTAACCGCTTCACATTCGCGAGTGTTGATAACGGTTGCACCAAGTTCTTTTGCAACTAAAAGTTTTTGAGCATTTCTGCCTATCATAAACACTTCTTTTGCGCCAAGACAAATTGCTAACACAACGGCTGCCATGCCGATACAACCCGTTCCAATCACCGCAACAGTTGATTTTTCGGTTATGTTCATTCTTTTAATTCCACCGTAAGCAACCGAAAATGGTTCGGCAAGACTTGCTTCCTTTAAAGAAATTCCACTCGGAATTTTATGTAGATGTCTTGCGGGAATAATGTAATATTCGGAAAAAGCACCATCATGTACAGGGTCGATTGTGCCAACATTCAGTCTATGTTCGCAATGGTTAAAATCGCCACTCTTGCAAGGTTCACATTTACCGCAAGCAACTGAATTGTCACCTACAACCTTGTCGCCTTTCTGAAAACCGGTAACATTTTCACCAACTTTTTCTATAATACCGGACCATTCGTGACCGAGCCTTGCAGGATAGGTCACAAGCCCATCTTCGACAAAACTGCAATCACTCGAAAACAGATCTTGATCGGTACCACATATGCCGCAGTAGCATACCTTTACCAACACGCTGTCCTTTTCAATCTCAGGTACAGTCATATTAACGATTGAGCCTTTGCCGTAGCCCTCGCTCAAAAAAACCTTCATTTCTTTTTTCATATAATCTCCTACAAAATCACAATTTCTCCCGGGCGCATCAAATTGTATTTTAAATCAGGGTAATTCGTTTTCATTAGTTCTATGAAAAGATGCGGGTTCCCAAAATGCTGTGCAAAATTCCAATAATGGCAAGGAATTGTAAGCTTCGGTTTAATAATACCTGCCGCCTTTGTACCCTCGGCTTCGTTAAGATTACCAAAAGCTCCGTTTATCGGCATAATCATAACATCGCAGTTTTTTATCTGGTTGTTTGAAAAATGATCTTCTCTAAAACAGGTGTCGCCGGCTATATAAATACGCTTTCCGTCAACTTCGATTAAAAGAGCTATGGCATCCGGAGTCTCTATGCCGTGGTCACATGGCATTGCTTTAATTTTAACCTCACAATTTTCAAAAGTTTCCCCTTGTGCAATATAGGTAATACGGCTTTGGTCTAAATTAAGCCTTTCAGCCTCGCTATAACAGTCTTTCGCACACAAAAGCTTTGTTTTGGAATTTGACATTATAAGCGGTACGCTGTCAGGGTCAAAATGGTCATAATGAGCGTGTGTTGCAATTAGCAAATTCAGGTCTAAATCAAGTGGGTTATAAAGATACGGCATAAGTCTTTTAAAGCCGAAATATCTATCACAACAATCCGACAAATACAAATCTATTCCTATTCTGTAACCGCGTTCGCTTTCAATTATGAATCCTGCTTGACCCGCAAATGTAAGAGAAGTGACTTTGTTGCTCATTATATTTAAGTCCCCTTTTTTGAATTTGCGTAATCGGTTACGCAATATATTTAAATTATACCTTTTGCCATTTTGCTTGTCAAGTATTATGTTGATTTTTCAGAATTAAATGTTATAATATTTTTAAGCAAATACGGAGGTTAACATGAAAGAGAAAAAAGTCACTATTTATGATATCGCCGATAAAGCAAATGTTTCTGTTGGAACGGTGCATAGAGCCCTGAACAACAAAGGTAGAATAAGCCCTAAAACAAAGCAGTTGATTTTGGATGTTGCAGAAAATCTAGGTTATAAAATAAACGTTGCTGCCCAAGGACTGCGTCGTTCGCCTATAAAAATTGGGGCAATATTGTTTTGTCCTGTAGAAGAATATGTTGATTCTATAATTGACGGTATTGCAGCTTCAAGCGAGGAACTTGAAAAATACAACGTTTCGATCGACATACGAAAGATCAATTATACCAGCAGCAAGTTTTGTCTTGAATCTTCCTGTGAATTGATACAAACATTTGCGGATAAAAATTACAATGGGATTATCTTGTTTATGTCCTCAATGATCGACGAAATGGGCGAACTGTCCTCACTTGCAAATGAACTTATCAAAACAAAAAACATCCCGTTTGCAACAGTAGCAAATGATATTGCAAGTATTGATAAAGTTATCCATGTGGGAATAAATGCTTTTATGGCAGGGAGTATGGCTGCAGAAATGCTTGCATTTTCTTGCAGAGGTAAAGAAGTTGCTCTTCTCACTACCAGTAAGACTTCACCTATCAATATTGAGTATATGAACGGATTTATGCACTACGCACAAGGAAATATCTTTTCCGGCATCAGTATATATGAGCATTATGATGAGAAAGAAAAAATAGCCGAAATAACCGAGCGCATGCTTTTAGAAAATCCGAATTTAAGCGGTATCTATATCACTAGTGCCAGTTCGGTTTTGGCTTGTAAATATATTGAAGAAAAAAAGAAGGATAACCTTTCGATTATTACGACGGATCTTTTAACCGAAACGCCAAGTCTTTTGCAAAGCAAAGTGGCGAATGCTACCATTTTCCAAAATCCTTTTAAGCAAGGGAAAACAGTTACTCGCTCCCTTTATAACTATATTACCGCAAAGAAAAGCAGTGGCGCACATCTCATTAACCCGCATATTATTTTATCCTCAAATCTTGAAGCTTATCTTTTTGATGAAAATTTTATGCAAAAACAATAAAAGCGAGGTGAATTTCACCTCGCTTTTGCTATGTAAATCTACCTATTGTTGAGGAGATTTATACTGATTATTCGAGTTGCATTTTTATAATAATTTGATTTTGTTTTGAAATCCGGAAAAGTGAATCGCGGCATTTGCATCACTGATGAGATAGTCGATATCGCTGAGTTCGCATTGTTTAAAGGGGGCGTGCATACCAAATTTGGAGCAATCACATAAAAGAACTTTTTTATTAGCGTTTTTCAGCATGGTGTTTCGAACAATGATTTCCTCTCTTGAACAATCGGTAATAATTCCGTCATCAGAAAGACCTTTTACAGAGAAAAACAAAATATCAGCAAAAATATTTTCAAACGTTTTCTGCGCATCACCGCCGATAAGACAATTTCTATTTTCATCGCTCAAAATACCGCCTGAAGATATAAGTTTGATTCCTGAATTGGAAAGAAGCATCATAATTTCTATATTATTTGTTACAACTGTTAAGGTATTTCTGTTTATCAACTCATTTGCCAGAAAAAAAGAAGTTGAAGACTGGTCGAGGAAAACTATGTCACCATCATTTATTAAAGTAACTGCCTTTTTAGCAATTTCACGCTTTTCGTGTGCGTTCAGCCGTGTGCGGTGATTGAATGTTACGATATTTGAAAAATTTGATATAAGCGATGCTCCGCCGTAGCTCCTTTTGACAAGTCCCCGTTCTTCTAAAGATTTCAAATCTCTGCGAATGCTTGATTCGCTTGCAAACAAAGTTTCGCAGAGATGTTTAACCGTCACAAAACCGTTTGTAGTTTTTAGTATGCTCATTATTTCTTGTTCACGTTCTTTATTAAGCATTTTTACACCTCCGTATTGACAGATTTTGACCGATTTTTAAGTTTTTGATGTGTATTTTTCGTTTTTTGGTCAACTTTTGCATAATTGTTGATTTGTTTTGGTAGATACAGTATAACTTAAATATGTCATTATGTAAAGGGGGATTATTTAAATATGTCATTATGTAAAGGGGGATTATTTTTGGATATAAATAAATTACTCGCCGGTGTTAATTGCGCTTGTGGGAAAACACATACTTGTGATATTAAATATGTATATATCGAGAAAAATGCAACCGAAAGGCTAAAAGAAATATGCCGCGGCAATCATAACATTCTAATCGTTGCCGATCAAAACACCTATGCTGTCGCAGGAGAAGAAACCATAGCTGCACTGCAGGATAAGCATATTAAAAAAGTCATCTTCAGCGGCGCAGAAATACTTGTACCTAACGAAACGGCGATAGCAGAAGTCACCGAAAATCTTGAAAACATTGATTTGATCATCGGTATCGGATCGGGTGTTATTCAGGATTTGTGCAAATATGTTTCTTTTTATAATAAAACACCATACATCATTGTAGCTACCGCACCCTCTATGGATGGCTATGCTTCCAACGGTGCGGCAATGATAACAAATGGTATGAAGGTTACTTACCCCGTAGGACTTCCCACAGCCATTATTGCTGATACTGCTGTTTTAGCCAACGCGCCTATGGATATGTTAAAAGCGGGTTACGGTGATATTATCGGGAAATTTTCGGCGCTGAACGATTGGAAATTGAGTCACTGTGTAAACGACGAATTTTTTTGTGAGTATATCTACGATTTAACCTGCGATCAAATAAAAAGAACCCTTGCTCTGGCTCAAGGGATTCTCAAAAGAGATGAAGAAAGCATCAAGGCTTTGATGGAAGCGTTAGTGGTTATCGGCATTTTAATGAGCTTTGCCGGATCTTCGCGCCCTGCATCGGGCAGCGAACACCATCTATCGCACTTTTTTGAAATAACGGGAATTCTTACCCAAAGCGCTTATTTTCCCCATGGAATAGACGTTGCGTATTCGACGGTGATTACAGCAAAACTGCGTGAAAAACTTTTGGAAAAACCGTTTCCTCAAACACTGTACCGCCCAAACATCAACGAATATACCAAAAAAATGCAATGTCTTTATAAATCTTCAGCGAAGGGCTGTATAGAATTGCAAGAAAAAATGGGCCGTTATAAAAATAACAATGCCCAAATGTATTTAAGCAAAGAAATCCAAATTAGGCAAATTCTTGCAGAAATGCCCACCGCCGAGGAAATAGAAAAAATGCTTTCTCTTGTAAATCTTGATATTAAAGAATTTTATGCTCTTTACGGCGAAGAAAAAATTAACGACGCGAATCTTTATGCTAAAGATTTGAAGGACAGATATACGGTTCTTTGGATGTATTACGATTTTTTAGGGGGAGAAGCAAATGTATAATAATATTAAGGTTATTGCAATGGATTTGGACGGCACTTTAACCCAACATAAAACACCATTAAGCCGTGAACACAGAGCAGTTCTTACGGAACTTTCAAAGAAATATAAATTGCTAATGGTTGGTGCGGGGCAGGTTATGCGAATTTTTAACCAACTTGAAGCTTTTCCCATTGACATTATCGGCAATTACGGTATGCAATATGGCGTTTATAACGTTGATACCAATAATATCAGAATTTTAAGAGATGTTAATGCCAGTTGCGACAAACAGCAGATAACCCAAAAAATAAACACATTAAGAGAAAGATACGGATATACCGAATATGCGGGAGAAACGGTGGAGTTTCATCCGTCGGGTTGTGTAACATTCCCCATTCTCGGTACAAAAGCAAAACAAGAGGACAAACTTTCTTTCGATCCTGATAGAGCAAAAAGGCGTAAAATTTATGATGATGTAGTAAACACTTTTAGCGATTACTGTGTGTTTGTGGGCGGTTCATCCTCTTTTGATATGGCACCAAAGCCGTACAATAAATATTATGCGCTTGATCTTTACTGCAAAGAAAACGGAATAGAACATGACCAAGTAGTGTATATTGGTGACGATTATGGACTTGGTGGCAATGACGAATCGGTATATAAGTCAGATTTTCATTTCATTACTATAGATAATTATTTGGATTTTCCTGCGAAGGTTGAAATGTTACTAAAATAGAACATAATAAAAGCGAGGTGAATTTCACCTCGCTTTTATTCTCCTAAGCGGATATTGATGCCGCCGGAGTTGGAGTCGCTATCGGAGATTTTGAGATAGGGCGATAGTGCTTGTGCAGTGTTAATGATGGGCATAGACTGAATATACACCTTGCCGGGGCCGGTGATGCGGGTGTGAAAAAGACCTTCGCCACCAAAAAAGACGTTCTTGGCGCCTTTGACGGTATCAATGTCCATGGTGCAGCTTTCGCTCATAGCGGCCAGATAGCCGGTGTCAACTACGATACTCTGACCGGGTGTAAGATCATATTCCTTGCAGTATCCGTCAATCTCTAGGAATACAAGGCCGCTGCCCGTGATTTGCTGCATAATAAAGCCTTCTCCGCCGAAGAAGCCTTTTCCCAGTTTCTTTTGGAAATAAAGCGACAATTCCAAGCCCTTTTCCATAGCCAAAAAGCCGCGCTTTTGCACGATGATGCCGTTTCCGGGTGTTACTTGATACGGAATGATACTGCCGGGAAAAGTGGAGGCAAAGGCAATCATACCTGAGCCGCCTTGCGCGGTGTACTCATTCATAAAGATGGATTCCCCGGAAAATAATCTGCCGAAGACTTTTTTCAGTCCGCCGCCGGTGTTGGTGTCCATTTTCATGTTGGGTGACATCCAGCTCATAGCGCCGCTTTGTGTGCAAAGAGTTTGACCTGCTTCGGGATAGCAGATGACTACCGGCAGATTGCCACCTTCAATTTCATATCTAATCATATTTTTTTCCTTTCTTAGAAAAAGTGTGTAAATCGTATATATTATTATACATTGGTTTTGCGAATAACGCAAGAGGAACAAAACTTGACATTTTCCGAGTTTTATTGTATCATTTTTTCGGATGATGATACAATCATTATCTAATTTGTTAAGGGGGTGTTTTTATGAGTAAAAACATCGTTCGCTTCTTACTTACATTTATATTCGGATGGATCGGAAGTGTAATCATCAATCATTCAAATCTTCGTCCGGAAGGATATAAATGCCGCACAGGCGCTTACTTCTGGCTTAACGGATTAACTTTGGGTATCTATCCGATGGTTGCCAGCATTTGCAACATTTCCTTTACTGACGGTGAAAAAAATATCGGCTACAAAATGAAGAAATAAAAAAATACGCCTCCAAAGTTTACTTTGGAGGCGTATTTTTTATCTTCGTGTTTTCTTTTTATCCAGTTCCCAGGATTTTGTTTTGTTTAGTTCTTTTAAAAGCGCAAGATAGCTTTCGTGACGACTTTTGGCAATGGTTTTGCGTTCTACTGCGGCAAGAATGCTGCAACCGTCTTCGGTTTGATGGGAGCATTTGGTATATTTGCAAGTTCCTAAGAGAGGCTCAAATTCGGGAAAGGAAAATGCCAGATCCTCTTTTTCCATAAAGAAAAAACGGTCAAAATCCAAAAGGGAAAAGCCGGGAGTATCGGCTACGTAGATGGGATCGTCCCGATGCAAGAGGGAGGAAATATCGTAAAGCGTACTTTGGCGGGTGGTATGTTTACCGCGCTGATTTTTTTCGCTCAAGGTACCTGTTTGGGCGGAAAGAAAGGGGAAGAGGGTATTGATGAGAGTGGATTTTCCCACACCGCTGGCACCTGCTAAGGCGCAGATTGTCCCTTGAATACAGGGATAAAGAAGTCGCCGGGTTTCCTCTTCTTCCAGGTTGGAAACGGCAAAGGCCAAAAAGCCCGCATTTTGATACAGAGAGCAAAGCTCTTGTGCGCGGATGGGATCCAATTCCTTTTTCGTAAATACCAGAACCGTTTCAATATTGTTGTGACGGGTAATGGCAAGAAGTTTATCAATGGAAAGGAGAACGGGATCGGGTTCTTTTACCGCTGTCACCAAAAACAGGGTATCCAGATTGGCAAGGGGTGGGCGAATCAAAACATTTTTCCGCGGAAGAATCTCGGTGATGATGCCCCTCGCACCTTTTTCCTTCTCTTTGTTTCCGATTTTTTCTTCCGTGTCGATGGTTACCAAATCTCCCGCTACCGGACTGATTCCGTTTCTGCGAAAAGAGCCTTTGGCAAAGCAGAGCATGGAATCGTTTTTTGTTTTTACGGTATAAAGTCCACCGCTAAGACTCAGGATTCTGCCTGTTTCTTTCATAACTGGGGAACAGGACCAAGGCTGATGACTAAATCTACTTCGGTGTACTTTTGCGCGGTGGACGTGCCGGGGGCAATGCCCTGACTGATTACCTTTCCTTCGGGAACGCTGTCGGAATGCTCAAAGGTAATGGTTCCTACCAAGAAATTGGCATTGAAAATCTTTCGTTTGGCATCGCCGGAATTCATCCCTCTTACGTCAATCATCTTGGCATAAGAGGTTTCCATTCCTTTGGACACGTAAAGGGTTACGGTATCGCCGTTGTTGATTACCGTGCCGGCCTCGGGGGAGGTGGAGATGATATATCCGGTAATGACCTGGGCGTCATTCTTTTCTTCGATGGCAACCACTGCGCCCAGCTCTTCCAGCTGAATCTGTATCTTGCGATGCTCTTGATTGGCGTAATCGGCAAGTTCAAAGCTTTTTTTGCCCATAGAGACTTGAACATTGACTTCCGTCTTGTGGCGCTGAGAGGCAATTTTTCTTGTTTGACCGCCTTTGGGGTTTTGGGAAACGATTTGACCGGGGGCGTAAATATCGTTGTGAATCTCTTCCACGATCAGTTCGATGTTCTGTTCGTCAAGCTCTGCTTTCAGTTCATCCGTAATCTCTTGGCTTACCAGGTCGGGAATGGGAATGACCAAAGAGTTGTCATCACTGGTCATACGAATCAGAGAGGACAGCAGTATAATACCTGCAATGGTAAGAACGAAGAGAAAGGCGGAGGTAACCCCTAAAATAATGGGGAAAAGGGTGCGGGGAGAGGGTTTGTTTTTCATCAGTTTCTTCTCCATCGGTTCTTTTACAGAAGTATTTTGAACTGCGCTTGCCGGACTTTCCTCAAATACCACCGTTTTATCTCTGCGGATGATGTCACAGGCGCGAAGCATGGATTTTGCACTGCGGAAACGGTTTTGAGGCTCTTTGTTTAGGGCGCGGAGAATAATCTGTTCAAGCCCGCGAGGAATTTGCGGATTGATTTTGGAGGGACGGGCTGGGGTGGTGTTTACCTGCATCATCGCAATGGAAAGAGGAGTGTCTCCTTCAAAAGGAAGCTTTCCTGTTGCCATTTCGTACAGCATAATGCCTACGGAGTATATATCGGAAGAGAAGGTTGTGGTCTTCCCGCTGGCTTGCTCGGGGGAAATGTAGTACACAGTACCCATAGCAACACCGGAATGCCCCTTTTCGCTATCACTGATCTGGGCAATGCCAAAGTCGGTGACTTTGAGTCTTCCGTTGGATTGCACCATAATGTTCTGTGGCTTGATGTCGCGGTGAACCACGCCTTTTTCGTGGGCGTGCTGCAGTGCGGAGAGGATCTGCATGATGAAATCCATAGATTTTTCAAAGCCCAGGGGACCGTTTCTTTTCATATACTCCCGCAGGGTAATACCATCAATGTATTCCATTACGATGTACTTGCTTTTTCCTGTAAAGGCCACATCGTAAATATCTACGATATGCTCGTTGGAGAGTAGGGCAATGGCGCGGGATTCATTGACAAATCTGCGGATGGAAGCAGAGTCGTTGCTATGCTTTTCATTGAGCATTTTGATAGCAACGATGCGGTTTTTCACTGTGTCGTGAGCCTTGAGAACCACTGCCATACCGCCAATTCCCTTAACGCTTAGAATCTCATATCGGTCGTCAATGACCTGGCCTACCAAATGACTGTACTTATTCTGGGAAGATTCCATTTTTTCTCCTTTCCTTACAGTTTAATTACTACGGCGGTAATGTTATCTGCGCCACCGCAGTGGTTTGCATATTCAATCAAAAGATTTGCCTTTTCCTTACAGCTTCTTCCGCTTTCCAGTGTTTGCAGGAAAAAGTCTTCGTCGTAGTAACCGGAAAGTCCGTCACTACATAGGAGCAAAAAGCCTTCCCGATAGGGGTATTCTGCAATGTCTGCTTCGATTTTTTCATCTACGCCCAGTGCGCGAAGAATGATATTGCGCTTGGGGTGCGTTTGCGCCTCTTCCTCTGTGATTTTTCCTTCGTCGATGAGACTTTGCACCAGAGAGTGATCTTTGGTCAATTGGGTGATTTGGCCGTTACAAGCGTAATAAATGCGGCTGTCACCGATATTTGCGGTAACGACTCCGCGGGGGGTGATAACGCAAGAGGTTAAAGTGGTACCCATTCCCGAAAGCTCCGGGACACGCTCTGCTTCGGAATAGACCTGAGCGTTGGCAAGATCAACGGATTTGGAGATAAAGTCGCTCAGATGGATCTCGGGAAAATCTTCGCAGGGTTCGCCGAATTCGGGGATATCCCCCAAATAAACGAAGCTCAGTGCTGAGGAAATATATTTTGCAAGTTTTTTTGTGTAAGTTTCCACGGCAATGGAGCTGGCGATGTTTCCGCCGTTGGCACCGCCCATTCCGTCACACACGGTGGCGATGAGCAGATTGCCCGAGGTTTTCAGAAGGTAGGCATCCTGATTGCTGCTGCGGCGGATGCCTTGATCGGTAGAACCGTAGTATTGCATAAGTTACTCCTTTGTAAGGATCTGTTTTTCGCGTCGAAGCTGTCCGCAGGCAGCTTCAATATCCGTGCCTAAGGTGCGGCGAACGGTAACCCCAAGGCCGCCTTTTTCAAGCACTTTGACAAAGTTCTCCATACTTTTTCGGTCGGCGGGGCGGAAATTCGTTTCTTTGGTGGGGTTGACGGGGATGAGATTGAGATGGTTCATCCAGCCGCCAAGCAGAGAGATTAGCTCCTTTGCTCGCTCTGCAGTATCGTTTACTCCTGCAATTACTGCGTATTCAAAGGAGATTCTTCTTCCCGTATGTTCCGTGTATTCTTTGCAAACGCGGATCAGCTGGTCCATCGGATAGGTGCGATTGACGGGCATTAGTTCCGAGCGTAATTGAGAATTGGAAGCGTGAAGAGAAATGGATAAGGTAAGAGGAATTTCTTCCATCATCAAGCGGCGAATCTGAGGGATTATGCCGCAGGTGGAGAGGGAGATATTTCGGTATCCGATTCCAAATAGTTTTGGGTGGTTGCAAAGCTTTAAAAAGCGAAGCACATTATCGTAATTGTCCAGTGGCTCGCCGATTCCCATCAGCACCACGTGCCCGATGCGGAAGTCCTTGTCATCTTTTCGCATATCTCGGGTGATTTCCACCATTTGCAGGAGAATTTCACCTGCAGAAAGATTTCGACAAAAGCCTGCCTTGGTGGAGGCGCAGAATTGACAGCCCATTTTGCATCCTACTTGAGTGGACAGGCAAACGCTGTAGCCGTGTTTGTAGGAAAGCAGAACGCTTTCCACGTATTCTCCATCGGGGAGAGTGAATAAGTATTTGCGAGTGGAGTCGATTTTTGAGATTAGTCGCTCCGCTTTTTGCATATTGGAAATGGTAAAAATTTTGGAAAGCTTTTCTCGATGCGCTTTGGAAAGGTTTGTCATTTCTTCAAAGCTTCTTATGCCTTTTTCCAGCCAAGAAATGATTTGCCCAGCGCGGTAGGATTCAATTCCGTGTTCTTTCAAAACGGCGGGTAGCTCCTCGGGGAGCATGGACCTCAGGTCAAGTTTTTCATTCATAAGCACCTCTCTAAAAGGTCGCAAAAGAAGCCGTCGTTTTCTCCTCCTGCGGGGAAAATGGTTTCTGCTTTGCCAATCCGAACAAATTCGGGGTGATCGCGGAGAAAACCGTTGGTAATATCTTCATTTTCAGCGGGATTTAAGGTACAGGTAGAATAGACCAATCTACCGCCTTTTTTGGTTGACGCGGCACCCACCTCCAAAATGGCGCGTTGTAACGGGGGTAAGGCTTCTGCTTCTTCAGGAGATTTATGTCTGATATCCGGTTTTTTGGCAATGGTGCCGTAGCCGGAGCATGGGACGTCGCAAATTACCCGGTCAAAGCTTTCTTTTAAATCGGCGCGGAGCAAGGAAGAGTCGTTTTGCTCGGCACGGAGGATTTCGATTCCCAGTCGCTTTGCACCCTCGCAAATGAGAGGAAGACGGCTTTCATATAATTCAAAAGAAAGAATATCACCGTTTCCTTCCATATCCATAGCGGCACCGAAGCTTTTTCCGCCGGGGGAGGCACATAAATCCAGTACCTTATCGCCCGGTTTTGCGCCAAGTCTGTCAATGGCATGCTGGGCGGCGGCATCCTGAATAAAAAACAGTCCTTCTTCAAAGCCGTAGAGATCGGTGGGGGACAAATTTTTATCTACGGTAATGCCGTTTTTGCATAAAGGATTTTGATGAAAGGGGATTTTTTGTTTTGTAAGTTCATCGGCATACTTTTTTACGCTGATCTTCAAGGTGTTGACTCGAAGTGTCAATGCGGGAGGAGTGTTTTGCGCCTTGAGAATGCTTTCGCATCTGTCTTTTCCATAAGATTCTTGCCAAAGGGTGATCATCCATTTGGGATAGCCGTAGCGCAGAGCAAGGCCTTTTTTGCCGGGGATATCTAAATAAGAAAGGATATTCTCTTTGTCAGCAGAAAGTTTTCTGAGTATAGCATTGATGTAGGAGACCGCACTGCGACAGACGCTTTTTCCCAATTCCACCGTTTCAAAAATGGCAGCATGGTGAGGGATGCGATCCATATAAAGAATTTGGTATGCGCCCAGTTCTAAAAGGCATAAGACCTCCTGTTCCACTTGGTTTAAGGGAATGGAGGAAATGCGGGAGAGCAGATAATCCAGCGTGATTTTCTTTTCCGTAACGCCCAGGTATAGGCGGGTATATAGAGCTCGTTCCTCGGAGGGAAGCCCCGCTTTTTCCAAGGTAGCGTTGACTTCTAAATTGCTATACTTTCCATCCCTTGCGCTTTTCATAAGGGAGTGAAAGGCAAGAATGCGGGCAGAGGTCATATCAATAGGTCGCCCGTCTCAAGCTTTCTGCCGTTGACGGCATCGCGGGCATTCATTTTGCCTTTTCCTTCAGGCTGAATTGTGTTGAGAACAATGGCTCCGTCGGAGGTTTTTACGATGACGCGAGGCTTTACTTGTATGACCTGACCGATTTTTCCTTCAAAGACGCCTTCCGCTTTTTCCGCTTCGTGAAGCTTCATGATCTTTCCATCTTTTTGCGTGTAGCACAGGGCGCATGGAATGGGATAAAGGCCGCGGATGCGATTGAGAATTTCTGCGGTGGTCATAGAAAAATCAATTTTTTGGTCTTCTTTGGTGATTTTTGCGGCATAGGTGGAATCTTCATGTTTTTGGGCAACGGGTTGAAGCGTTTGTTCAAAAACGCGGGGTAACAGTTCCAGCATCATTTCTTTACCCATAACGGCAAGGCGGTCAAAAAGCTCGCCTGCACATTCGGTTTCTCCGATGGGAGTTTCTCGAATGGCAAGAATGTCGCCCGTGTCCAGTCCCTCATCCATTTGCTGGAGGGTCACACCGGTCACTCGCTCTCCGTCCATGATGGCACGGTTAATGGGGGCGGCACCTCGATAGCGTGGCAGGAGAGAAGCGTGAATGTTAATGCAGCCGTATTTGGGTGCATCCAGAATGGCTTTTGGTAAAATAAGTCCGTAGGAGGCTACGATGGCAAGATGGGCACCAATCGAAGAAAATTCCTTCTGTGCTTCGGGGGTACGCAGGGTGGCGGGCTGATAAAGAGGAAGGGACTTTTCTTTGGCAAAAAGAGCCACGGGACCGTCCTTTTCCTTCATACCGCGCCCTGCCTTTTTAGTCTCTTTTGTATAAACGGATAGTTTGTCCTCGGGGGCAAGGGATTCGTACAGACCCGTCAAGGCCTCCAACGCAAAGGGACCGGTTCCCATAAAAACGATGTTTTTCATAAATTCTCAATTTCCTCTTGGGTCAACATGCGAACAGCTTCGTCATAAAATAGTTTTCCGTCCAGATGATCCATTTCGTGGCAAATGGCTTTTGCCAGAAAGCCCTCTGCTTTCACCTTTTTCTTTTTGCCGTCCACCGTCAAGGTTTCTACCTCAACCTTCATAGGACGACGGGTAATGCCCCATTTGCCGGGGCAGGAAAGACAGCCTTCCAGATCCTCTTGGCTTCCGCTGAATTTGAGCATTTTCGGGTTAATCAGGGTCAATTCTTTCTCGCCGGTATTGATCACCAGAACACGGCGCAATTTGCCTACCTGCACGGCAGCAAGACCCACCCCTCCTGCTTTTTCCATGGTGTCTTTCATATCCTGGATAAAGGTAAGAAGTTTTTCGTCGATTTTTTCAATTTCTTTGGATTTTTTGCGAAGGATTTCATCGCCGTCTTTTACGATGTTGAGAATTGCCATGGGTACTCCTTATACCAACCCCGGACCGATGTCAAGGGTCACCTTGGCACCGCCGTTTCTCGAATCGCTTTCTTCGGTGAGAAGTCGATCCAGCAGCGCGCGGGAACGGGGGTTGTTTTTGTATTTAATAATAAAACGTTTGCGATAGATATTCTTAACGCGATATATGGGCGCTTCAAAAGGACCGTACACGATAAATTTTACGTCGGAAAATTCTCCGGAAAGATTTTGCTCCAGTTTATCGGAAAAAGCTTTCGATGCAAGAAGCACCTCTCGTTCCTTTTCACAGGCAATGGTAAATACTGCAATCTGACAGAAGGGAGGAAAGGTGAATTCTTTGCGCAGAGCAATTTCTCCGTGATAGAATTCTACGTAATCCTGATCGGACGCCAGAGAAAAAACGTTGTGGCGGGGATTGAGGGTCTGAATGATTGCGCGTCCCTTTTTTTCGGCTCTGCCCGCTCTTCCGATTACCTGCGTTAAAAGAGAGAAGGTATGCTCGGGCGCACGGTAGTCACTGAGATATAAGGCGCTGTCCGCCATTACGATTCCCACCAGAGTTACAAGGGGAAAATTGTGTCCTTTGGCAACCATTTGGGTACCGATGAGAATGTCCGCTTCTCTGCCCCGAAATGCAGATAAGATTTTATCGTGGGAAGCTTTTCCGCCGATGGTATCCGAATCCAGACGCAAGATTCTTGCCTCGGGAAACCCCTTTTTCAGTTCTTCCTCCAATTGTTGAATGCCGTAGCCGTGTGGTACCAAGTACTTTGAGCCGCAATGAGGGCAAGTTTCCGGCAATTCTTGAGCATAACCGCAGTAATGGCAGGAAAGCTTTTTCGTGGAAGTATTGTGGAGCGTCATGGAAACACTGCAATGGGGACAAGAAATGACCTCTCCGCAATCCATACAGGAAACGAAGCGACGGTAGCCTCTTCGATTCATCAACAAAATGGTTTGTTCGCCGCATTCCAAATTTTTTGCAATTTCTTCTCGCAAACGATTTCCAATCATCAGCGACGGATCGCGCCGCTTTTCGGGCCTCAGATCCACGATTTGCACTTCGGGCAGGGTAGCGCTTCCGTATCGCTCTGTCAAAGAAACCAACGTATAAACGCCGCTTTCTGCTTTGTAGTAGGATTCAATATCAGGGGTGGCAGAGGCAAGGAGAAGGAGCGCGTTGTTTTTGGCACAGCGGAATCTTGCTACGTCACGTGCGTGATATTTCAGACCCGTGTCGGATTTATAGCTTCCGTCCTGTTCTTCGTCAATCAGAATCAGTCCGAGATTGCGCACGGGGGCAAAGACCGCGCTTCTGGTTCCCAGAACGATGGGTTTTTCGCCGCGTCTTATGGAAATATAGGTATCCCGCCGCTGCCCTTCGGAAAGGGCGGAATGAAGCACCGCCACCTTTTCCCCGTAGCGGGAAAAGAGAAGACGTGCGCTTTGCCCCGTCAGAGCGATTTCGGGTACCAAAAATAAAACGGTTTTTCCTTGCTTGAGAATGTGATCGCAAAGAGCAAGCATCACCTGCGTCTTTCCGCTTCCGGTGATTCCGTGAAGCAAAGCGCCGGCTGCTTTTTCGCAGTTTGCCAGAGCGCGAAGTTTTTCGAAGGCTTCTTTCTGTGCGGGAGAAAGGGAAATTTCATCCGTGTTTGGATTTAACTGCGAAAAGGAATCTAAAGGATTTCTCGATTCTTCTTTTTGCCGAGAACAAATCAAGCCCTTTTTTTCCAAAAAGGAGATTCCTGCGGAATCCAGCTGGAAAAGCTCCTTGCAAAGCTTATCCAAAGCACTTTCGCACAAAGCAAGATAGCGCAGAAGAGAAACGTATTTTTCTTTGTTTTTCCCTCGAAAGTTTTCCAGTGCCGTTTCGGGATCGATTCCCGAAGATAGCGAGAGATAGCGAACGGTTTTTGCCTTTTTCTGATAAACGGGAGAGGGAATAATGGCACGGGCGGCATCCCCGAAAGTGCAAAAAATTTGCTCCCGCAAATGATTGCAAAGATCCATCAGTTCTTCGCTGAGACCGATTTCGCGGGGGAATACCGTAAGGATGCTTTTTAGTTCCATCGTAGGCGCTTCCTCCGTAACGTCTGTGACGATGCCGAAGGTCTCGCGGTTACCTTTGCCGAAGGGGATCTTTACTACCGCCCCGCGAAACACGGGAAGCTCCCACGGACAA
This sequence comes from Eubacteriales bacterium, assembly GCA_045597125.1. Taxonomy (GTDB): domain Bacteria; phylum Bacillota; class Clostridia; order Oscillospirales; family SIG627; genus RGIG5579. Next base: position 26,649 of record JAZODR010000006.1, read on the forward strand.
AGATAGCTGAAAATCTTGTCCGTTGCCTTTGCGGTGGAAAGTAGCCGCACCTTGGCAATACGGGTCTTCTCCATGTGGCGGGCCTCTCTATTTTACTTATCTTCGGGAAGGATGATTTTGTATTCTCTGGTGTAAAGTTTGCCAATTGCTTTTTTTACGGGCTTTTCGGGAGTTTCTGCTTTCTTGGAAGAGTAAGAGGAGTATTTTTCCTCCTTTACTTCCTGATTTGCTTGAGCTTTTGCCAATTGCTTGTCGGTAATTTTTCTAGCGCACTTTGCGGTGGCAATGGAAAGAGCGTAGCGGTTGACTCCCTGATCGGAAAGTTCTGCAATAGATGGATAAATCATGTTGGTTCCTCCAAAGTTTTTTATAAAATATTTTATTTTAAAAAGTTCTCAATGAAAACTTCTTTGTTCTTAACGATTACGCTGTTTTGGCTTTCGCCGGTGGAAGCAATGTCAGCGATGGCTTTTGCAGCATCCTCTGCTTTGCCATCGTAATTGACGATGAGATGCTGATATTTGCGTATCAATTCCAGTTCTGCTTTTGCGGCACTTAAACGGCGCTGAATCGACGTTTCCGTTTCGGTACCTCTCCCGCGCAGACGCTCTTCCAAGGTTTTGAAATCGGGAGGAGAGAGAAAGACAGAGGCGTAGCTATCCAATTCCTGCATTGCTTGTAAAGCACCGTCTGTCTCAATCTCCAAAACGGGCGTAAAGCCGTCTTCCACCATTTGGAAAAACTGCTTTTTCGGTGTACCGTAGTAGTTACCGCAATATTCGGCATGTTCAAAAAAACCGTTTTCTGAAAGGGTCTGCAGAAATTCGTCTTTGGTTACGAAGTAGTAATGTACGCCGTCAATTTCGCCGGGACGGGGCGCACGCGTGGTCATAGAAACGCTTAGCTTTAGACGAGGAAAGAGTTCTTTTGCAATTTTAAACACGGTGCCCTTGCCAGAACCTGCAAAGCCTGAAACGATCAGAACCTTTGGTCTCATAAGTACCTCCTGATTATTTTCGACCGTTTTCGGAAATGCGCTTTTGCACCTCCTCGGGGGTCAAAACCGATAAAATGATATGTCCGCTGTCGGTCAGCAGAACCGAATGTGTTTTTTTGCCGCTGGTTACGTCCACGGCAATCCCCGCATCCTTTGCATCCTGCACAAGCCTTTTGATGGGCGCGGAATCGGGACCTGCCACCGCAACGATGCGGGAAGAGGCAACGTAATTGCCAAAACCGATTTCAACCATATTGCCTCCTTACTCGATGTTCTGGATTTGCTCGCGAATGCGCTCAATCTCATTTTTTGCGTCGATGACAAGAGCGGTTACTGCGAGCTGAGAGCATTTGGAGCCGATGGTGTTTACTTCTCGGTTTAGTTCTTGGGTAAGAAAATCCATCGTTCTTCCCGACGGGGTATCTTGACGGATCAATTTGCGGAATTGGTTGATGTGGCTGGCAAGGCGGGTGATTTCCTCGCCTGTGTCAATTTTATCGGCGATGATGCCCACCTCGGTCAGAAGTCTTGCCTGGTCGATTTGTGTATCGGCAAGATATTCCTTTAGTCTTGCTTCCATCTTTTCGCGGTATTCGGCAAGAGCTGTTGCGGAATGTGCCTTGATTTGTTCCAAAAGTTCTTCCATCTTGTCCAGTCTGGCATCCAGATCGCAAAAGAGGTTTTCTCCTTCTTTTTCCCGCATAGCAAGAAATGCATCCAATGCTTTTTCCACAACGGGTTTTACCGCATTCCACACTGTATCGGCATCGTCTTCCTTTACCCTTTTGGCAAAAATATCGGAAAATCTTGCCACGGAAGAAACGGAGATATCATCCCGCAGTCCGTGATTTTTCGCAATTTTATGAAGAGCGCCTACGTATTGAGAAACGAGAGCTTCGTCCAAAACGATTTCCGCAGTTTCTCCCGCGGGCCGTTCCACGGTAAGAAAGGCATCTACTTTTCCGCGTGCGGCTTTTTTTTGAATGGCTTTTTTAATCTTTTCTTCCAGGTATCCGTAGATTCTGGGTAGGCGGATATTGGTATCCAGATAACGGTTGTTGACGCTGCGGATTTCAAAGCTAATCTCGAATCCGTCGATGCAATCGGAAGCGCGTCCGTAACCGGTCATGCTTTTTAACATAGGGTTCCTCGCTTTCTCGGCGCACAAATTCGGCATTATAAAAATATATTATTATATAATATAACAGAATTTTCCTTGAAAGTCAAGGTGGAAAGGGTGAAAAAAATTGCGCTTTTTCTATTGCTTTTTCTATGATTTATGTTAAAATTTTAGAAAAGCGGTATGAGGAGGCAATATGGCAAATCATAGTATGGATCTGACACAGGGATCGGTTTTTAAAAAGCTTCTTGTATTTGCATTTCCTCTTTGGCTGGCGACGCTGGTTCAGCAGATTTATCATGCGGCGGATGTTATCGTTGTCGGTAATTTTGCTCAAAATTCTACGACCGCTTTAGCGGCGGTGGGTTCTACAGGTTCTATTACCGCTTTGATTTTAAATTTGTTTTTAGGACTTTCCGTAGGCGCAAGTGTTCGATGCGCCAATCTTTACGGTGCCCGTGATACGGAAGGGCTTAGAAGGTCAATGACCACGTCGTTGATTTCGTCTGCGGTAGGCGGTTTTTTGGTATGTGTGATCGGTGTTTTGTTTTCTCGACCGCTTTTGATTCTGATGGGGTCTCCTTTGGACGTTATTGATCAGGCAACCGTTTATATGCAAATCATTTTTTTGGGAAAGCCTGCCGTTTTGGTGTATAACACTTGCTCAGCCATTCTGCGAGCACACGGTGATTCCAAACGTCCGATGTACATTCTTACCGTAACCGGTATTGCAAACGTGGTTTTGAATTTGATTCTGGTGATTGTTTTCCATATGGATGTTGCGGGGGTTGCTATTGCAACCGTTTTTGCCCAGTACCTTTCTGCCATTGTAGCCCTTTCTATTTTGTTTCATCCTATGGGTGAATATCATCTGAGTCTTTCCGAATTTGTGTTTGATAAAATTGAATTTGGAAAGATTTTTCGGATTGGAGGGCCGGCGGGCATCAATGCAATGGTGTTTAATTTGTCCAATGTGGTGGTAATTTCCACAGTCAACGGGATGGGCTCTGTCGCCGTTGCGGCGGTTTCCGCCACTGCCAGCGTTGCATCCCTTGCTTACACCATTCCCTCTGCTTTTACCACCGCCTGTATCAGTTTTGCAGGGCAGAATTACGGTGCGCGGAAATTTGACCGTATTGACCGATGCCTCTGGAACGGCATTTTGATCGTTGAAACCCTCTTTCTTGTTGCCAATGTTATCATGACTTTGTTTCCCGAGTTTTTCCTGAGATTTTATACGGATAATACGGACGTTATTCATACGGGTATCCCCAAACTTTATATTACCTGTTGGGGCTATATGATTTATTCCATTTCAGAAGTTGCCAATGGTTGTCAGAGAGGCTTCGGAAAGGCTCTGGGGCCTACTGTTCTGAATATTATCTTCATTTGTGGCGTTCGTGTTTTTTGGGTGCTTTTTGTCTTTCCTCATATGGAGTATAATTTGATTTCTCTGTACATCTGTTTTCCCATTTCCTGGATTTGTTCTGCGGTAGCACAGTTGATCAGCTACTACAAAGCGAAAAATGAGAAAATGCGTCTTGCAATGCTATAAACCCTGTTGCGGAGGAGGCTCTCGCGCCTCCTATTCTTTTTGTTCTTTTATTCACAAAAAAGAAACGAAAAAAACAGAAAAATGTGAAAAAATCCTCTTTCTGCGCCTTGACTTTTCGTGGCTTCTATAATATAATTGTGATTGATTTATTTTGCAGGAGGCATTATGACCCTTTACGAACGTTTGGTGAGGACCTTGGGTCCCTTGATTCGCTTTGTATTTCCTGTTCGGCTTACGAATCTTCCCAAGGAGCTTCCTGAAGAGGGGCTTATTGTGTGCCCGAATCATATTTCGTTTTTTGATCCTCTGTTTCTCGCCATCACCTTGCCTCGTCCTTTGACCTTTATGGCGAAAGAGGAACTTTTTACCAGACCGATTATCGGTAAATGGATGAAGGAGTGCGATGTAATTCCCTTGTCCCGAAATGGAGGGGATGCCGCAAAGCTTCGGTTGGCGGTTCGGGAACTGAAGGCGGGAAAATTATTTTCCATTTTTCCTCAGGGAACCCGTTTACGCTATCCTTTGAAGAAAGAGGATTTTAAAGCGGGTGTTGGAATGATGGCGTCTCTGTCCGGCGCAAAGGTGCTTCCCGTCGGTATTTATTCCAAAAATTTTAAGGTTCGACCTTTTCGTAAAACTTATATCGTCTTCGGTGAGATTGAGCATTATGATTTTCCCGAGGATATGGGAAAGAAGGAACAGGCAGTTTTTGTTACTGACCGCATTTTTGAACGTATTTCGGAATTGGAGGCGCAGGCAAGACAGGCTTCCGAAAAGAAAGGTAACGTTTCCAAATGAAGATTCTGCTTTCCCCGCACGCAGGGTTTTGCTTTGGTGTGCGCCGCGCGGTGGAACTTCTGGAGGAGGAGATTCGCCGAGGCCAAAAGAAGATTTTTACGCTGGGACATATTATTCACAACGAGGATTTTAATGAATCTCTTGTTCGTCGCGGTGTGAGAAATATTGATGTTGCGGATTTGGATGCCTTGCCCCATGACGCTTTGGTATTTGTCCGCACCCACGGCATCCCTTTTCCCGTTGTGGAGAAGCTGGAGGAAAAGGGTATTCCCTACGTGGATGCAACTTGTCCCTTTGTCAAGAAGATACATAGCATTGTGCAAGAGGAGGAGCAGAAAGCCCTTGCCAGCGGCAAGGAAGCGGTCTTTGTTCTTCTGGGGGATTCCAATCATCCCGAGGTTTTGGGAATTGTCAGCTGTGCAAAGCACTTTCCCGTGGTTGTGATTTCCGGACTTGCAGAGCTTAAAACGTATGCTGAAAATGCATCCCGTGATGCTGATTATATTTTTCTTTCTCAAACCACGCACAGTGTGGCAGAATGGGAAAAATGTTGCATTTATGCCAAAGAAACCTTTCCCAAAACGGTGTTCTTTGATACCATTTGCAATGTGACGGAAATCCGCCAGAAAGACGTGCGTACCATAGCCGAGGAAAGTGACCTTGTGGTGATTGTGGGCGGAATGAGCAGCAGTAATACCAAAAAGCTGGTTTCGGTAAGCAAAGAGATTTGTGATACCGTTCATATCAGAAATGCGCAGGAGCTTCCGCGCGAAAAATTAAAAAAGAATATGACTGTCGGTGTTTCGGCGGGAGCCTCAACTCCGGACAGTGTTATCAAGGAGGTAATTGAAACCATGTCGGAAATCAAAAACGACGAAATGAGCTTTGAGGAATTGCTCGAGCAATCACTTAAAAATTCCAAAATCAGAGTAGGAGAAGAAGTTACGGGTATTGTAACCAGTGTCTTTAGCAATGAAGTACATGTAGATCTCGGTATTAAGCATACCGGTATCTTGCCTTCCTCGGAAATTGCAGATAGCGAGTCCGATCTTACCGCAAATTTCCACGTAGGCGATGAAATCACTGTTTTGGTTCAGAAGTACAACGATCCCGAAGGTATCGTTCTCGTATCCAAGAAAAGAGTGGATGCTCGTGAAAACTGGGGTAAAATTCAGGAAGCTTATGAGAGCAGTGCGACCCTCTCCGGCAAGGTTGTCAGCGTGATTAAGGGCGGTATTCTGGTTGCGGATGATAACCAGACCTACTTTGTTCCCGCATCTCTCACCGGTTCTCCCAAGGGGGCAAGTCTGGATCCTATGCTGGGTCAGGAAGTTGCATTCAAGATTGTAGAGGTAGATCCCGTGAAGAAGAGAGCCGTTGCTTCTATCCGTGAGGTTCTCCGCGAAGAGAAGAAGGCTTTGGAAGAGAAGTTCTGGGCAGAGGTTGCTGTTGATAAGGTCTATACCGGTACCGTTAAGTCCATTACTTCCTACGGTGCATTCGTTGATCTGGGCGGTGTTGACGGTATGGTTCATATCACCGAGCTGTCTTGGAAGAAGCTGAAGAGCCCCGCTGAGGTTGTAAGTGTTGGAGATGAAATTACCGTATTCATAAAAGAAATCAATGCCGAGACTCGCAAAATCAGCCTGGGTTACAAGACTGAGGATACTAACCCTTGGAAGATTCTTCCTGAGAAGTTCCAGGCAGGCGATATTGCCACCGTTAAGATTGTAAGCTTGACCACCTTTGGCGCATTTGCCGAATTGATTCCCGGCATCGACGGTCTGATTCACATTTCTCAGATTGCAAACCGTAAGATTGCAAATCCCGCAGATGTTCTGGCTGTAGGTGATGAGGTTCAGGTTGAGGTGGTTGACATCAACTACGAGACTCGCAGAGTAAGTCTTTCCATGAGAAGCTTGATTCAGGACGAGGAAGAAGTTCCTGCTACTGAAGCTGAGTAAAAAATCAATTTCATAATATAAAAATTTTGCCGAAAGCGAGAGTTTTCGGCAAAATTTTTCGTCTTTATTCTTTTTGTTCTCTGCCGGAAGAAAAGCGCAGAAAAATTCTTGCGATTCCTTTTGGGTCCCAGGGAACAAAGGGGTAGAGATAGCTTTTTCCTTCTGCTCCCTTTGTGGAAACCAGTACCAGAAACCAAAAGAGGATACCTCCCAGCAGACCCCGGATTCCAAAGCCTTCTACCAATAGGATTAAGGACAAGCGTATGAGCTTGAAACTGTATCCTAAATCTATACTTGTAGGGATGAAATTGGCAATTCCCGTAAAGGCGGAGTAGAGAATGGCTTGGGGAACAAACCATCCGCTCTCTACGGCAAATTCTCCCAGTAGCAGTCCGCCGATGACGGAAAAAGAACCGGAAAGTGTGCTTGGCGTATTAAGGGATGCCATTTTCAGACCGTCCATGGCAAATTCGATGATGAGAAATTGCAGGAATAGTGGTACTGCATAATCCTTGTCCGTCAAAATAAAGTGGAATTCTGAGGGAAGATGATGTTGTTCCCTTACAACCAAAAGCCAAATGGGAATAATCAGGATGGATGCGGCGAATACCAAAAATCGGATCAGCCGCAGATAACTTGCCGTAACGGGCGGAAAATAATAATCGTCCGTTTCCTCGAAAAAATCAAATAGGCTTTGGGGGAGTAGAATAATGGATGGGGAATTGTCACATAAAATAGCAATTTTTCCTTCCATCAGTGATGTTGCTACAACATCGGGGCGTTCCGAATATCGTACCGAGGGAAAGGGATTGAGTACACCGATGCCTTTTCGAGGCACCAGAATTTTTGCTAAGGTTTCCTGTGTTAGGGAGAGGGCGGGCAGTTTTGTTTCCGCAAGTCTTTTGCGAATTCTGTTCAGGAAAGCTTCGTCGGCTTTCCCCTCCAGAGAAAGAATTGCAATCTCATTTTGAATTTTTGTCCCCAGAATCATTTTTTCGGTACGCAATTGATTTGTACGTAAAAGCCGTCGGATTTGTACAAGATTGGATATTAAACTTTCGCAAGTCCCTACGTGCGGACCTCGCAGAGTCCGATCTTTATCCGGCTCCGTGGGCGGACGCGTAGGGAAGGCGCGGATATCCATCAAGAGAATTTCGTCGAAGCCATCCAGGGTCAAGGCGGCGCTTCCGCGAAGGATTTCATCTTTGGCAAAAGCGATGTTTTTTGTGACCTCGCATCCTCCGAAGGGAACGAGCTGCTGAGAAAGCTCTTGCATGGAGGTGGGAAGTTTGCAGGAATTCATTAGAGCCGAAAGGATATTTTCTACGGAAAAGGAATTGGCAAATCCAATCAAATAGGTAAAAGTACCAGTTTTACCGCATAATAGTAAGGGACGGCGTTTTAAATCGAAGATTGTGTCTGCCCGAAGTTCTTGTTCCAGTTTTTTCTGTAAAGAAATATTTTGATTCATATATACAAGTATTCCCAAGTCGGGGCAGACTATTCTGAAATATGAAAGGAGCGATACTGTGAAATTCAAACGATACTATGGAGTTTTGCTTTGCGCTTTTATTTTGTTTTGCGCCCTTTTCTCCATTCAAGCTTTTGCGGCGCAGGAAAATCCGCTAATCCTTACCGTCAATCCGGAAGACAGCGGCACCTTCCAGGTGAAAATTAATGGTGAAGAAGCTATGGAAAGCACTGATTTTTCCGTAAAAAAGGGAGCTTCTGTTTCCATTAAGGCAATACCTGCAGAGGGCTATACGTTTGACCATTGGGTACTGAGCGGGCTTTCTTCTGCTGAAGCACAGCTCCGAAATCCCGAGCTGAATTTCACGATGCCGGAGAAAAAGGTATCTGCAGAAGCATATTTTAAGCAAAAAAAGGATGCTTTTACCGTGACGGTGGAGTCCAGCGACTACGGTATGGGTAATTTCGGTCATAAGGATTTTGCCCCCGGGCAAACTGTTTCGGTGGATGCTTTGGCATACGACGGTTACCGCTTTGTTCGCTGGATTGATTTGACAGGCGCCTTAAAGAGTGTCGAACTTCCTAAAGATTGGGAAAAGCAAAGCAGTCTTACTTTTGCTATGCCCGCTCGGGATGTGGTTTTACACCCTGAATTTGAGCCCATTACGTATTATCTAACATTAAAAGTTGTGTCAAAGGGCGAAGCGTTTGTTTTGGGAAAAGAGAAAAATGATGCAGGGAAATATGAGTGCACCGTGGGAGAATCCTTGCTGCTTTCCGCCCTTCCCGAGAAGGATTATGTGTTTGTCAATTGGAGTGTAACTAATTCGGCTAAGCTTGTGGATTATGATCAGAAGGATGCTGCGGTAATCTGTCCCGCATCCGATTTTACCATAACCTGCACGTTTGCTTCGGCGATTCGTACCCTTACCGTCAAAGGAACTCAGGGCGGAACGGTTTCTCCTGAACCGGGTGTGATGAGCGTTGGCGTGGGAAATATTGTTCCTCTGACTGCTACGCCCAATGAGGGATATGCATTTTCCCATTGGGAATGTTCTTCTAAGGAGGGGCATTTTGAAGCGTTTGAGGATTCCGATACAAATTTTACCATGCCGGAGGAAGATTGCACCGTAACGGCGGTGTTTTCTAAGGGGGGGTACCGATTAACCCTTGCTTCCACTGTAGGCGGAGAGGTGCAGGGGAAAGAAGACGTGTATGAAATGGGCGAAAAAATTTCCGTAAAAGCCGTGGCATTGGAAGGGTATGTATTTTCCTATTGGAAATGTAGCGTCAGTGGCGCGGTAGTTTCTCCGAGAAATGCGGAAACCGAAATCGTCATTCCCGGTGAACATGTGAAGGTGACGGCGGTGTTTGAACTGAAGGCGGCACTTACTCCCGATGAAACTATATCTTCCCAAGAGGAGGAGCAGAGATTCCCATGGCCGATTTTGATTGTGATTTTTATTATTTCTGCCGTAGCTATTACTCTTGTGGTATTGAGAGAGCAGTTGAATCTTTCCTATCGCTATTTGGTAGGGAAATGGTATGAATCCTTGAAGAACCGATTTAAGAAGAAGTAAAAAAAGCGTGTCTTTTGACACGCTTTTTATAATTCTACTTCTAGTTCCGCAATCAACTCGGGGTCGTGGGTAGCCGTCACAATGCAGGCTTTTTCAGATAGATTGCGAATGATTTTTCTAACGATTTCTCGATTTTCGGAATCCAGTTCTTTGGTAGGCTCATCCCACAAGTAAAAATTACCTCCGTAATACAGACTGCGTGCAATGGAAGCCCGAAGCTTCATTCCGCCGGAAAGCTGGTGGGGACGTTTTTCCGCATCACGATCCAAGCCTAAAAGAGCAAGATACTCCATTGCAAGAGCTTTGTTTTTCGTATCACCTACTAAAAGTACATTATCCAGCAGCGATAGATGGGGTACCAATCTGGCCTCTTGAAATACGCAGGAGATCTTAAGGGATTTATCTTTGTCAATGGTTCCACAGTCTTGCTGTTCCAGTCCGGCTAAAATCCGTAGCAAGGTGGTTTTTCCGCAGCCTGATGCACCTCGGATCAAAACGATGCCTTTCTTTGGAAAATGATAACTGAAATCGGTGAGCACCGGCTTTTCGTAGGCTTTGGAAATTTTATGTGCGGTCAGCATTTTGTTTCCTCCTTCCGTCAAAGAGAATAGAAAACAGTTTTTCGAGAATGATACTGAATAAAATGATGGCGCAGGTCCATGCATACAGATCTACTGTTTCAAGATACATTTTTGCTTGGTAGATCATAAGGCCTACCGAATCTTTGGTGAGTGCCAAAACCTCCGCTGCTACACCTGCTTTCCAGGCAAGGCCAAGAGCCGTTTTTCCCGCACTCAGCGCGTAGGAAAGCACCTGAGGCAGATCAATCTTCCAAAAGGCGCGCATGGGGGAAATGCGAAAGACCATTGCCATTTCTCCCAGCAAAGGGTCTTTTTTCTCATAACCCAAAATGGTGTTTTGCCATACAATGGGAAGCACCATCAGAAGGCTGATGAAGGTGGGGACGCGGTCTGTAGTCATCCAAAAAAGTACTACGAGAATAAAGGACGCCACGGGAGTTGCGCGGATTACCGCCATCAGAGGAAACACAAGTGCGTGAACCACCTTTAAATAATGGGACAAGGTTCCCAATATGAACCCCAAGAGGATTCCAGCCAAGAAGCCGGAAAAGACCCGTGAAAAGGAAAGTGCCAGTATGCGGTAAAAATCCAACGTTCCGGCAAGTTGCGCCAGACGGGAAAAGACATGAATCGGGGAGGGGAGGATCCATTTGCTTCCTGCCTTTTGAGACAGGAGAAACCAGATTAATATCCAGAAAAGAAGGGTAGCAATGGTAATCGCCACCCTTTTCACAATTCGTTTCATCGAGCGTAATAAATGTCGTCGGTCGGGAGCTTGCCGCCTACGCTTTTGGGATTTGCGTCAAAGAGTACTTGCAGACATTTGCTAACCGCTGTTTTCATTTCCTTGCCTTCCATAAAGGTGATGTTACTTCCGGGAATGGCATTTTTTGCTAAAACTACGTTGGGTAGAATACCCGCTTCCACAATGTGGTTTGCGCCTGCGGTCAGAGAGTTGTTGACGGTGTTCTGACTTGCATTGTAATCGTCCAAAAAGCCTTTTATTGCTTGGGGGTGCTCTTCAATGAATGGCTTTCTTGCAATGAATACGCCTTGCACCAAAGTGTTTTGTTCCCCTGCAACTTTGTTCCATTCCTCGGTCATATCAAGGCAACTACGGAAGGCTTTGTTTTGATTCAGAAAAGCGGATTTTTTGGGTTCGGGAAGCATACCAATGGCACCGGGGGTAGCGGCAAGTTTTGCGGCAACCTCATCGCCTCCTGTCAAAAATTCCAGCGTTACGTCCTTGTCGGGATCAATTCCATTCTCTTTGAGAACATAGCGAAGAATGTATTCGGGGGTAGAACCGGGATTGGGAGCGTAAATGGTTTTTCCTTTGAGGTCTGCAACACTTTTGATTGTTTCTCCGTTTTCAACCATATAAAGAACACCCAGGGTGTTGGCGCAGATAATTTGAATCTGTCCGCCTGTTTTCTGATAAAGGGTAGCAGCCAGATTGATGGGTACAGCGGCAATGTCGCAGAGGTTACCGATGATGGGTCCTGTAATCTGGTCAGGGGTGGAGACCAAATCAATTTCGTAGGTGCGCTGATTGCCGCTGCCTTCTTTGTTGTTGTGAATCAGCGTGGCAAGTCCCATACCCGTAGGACCGGTAAGTGCCTTTAGGCGAATGACGGTGTTGTCAACAGTTTCCGCGGTTGTTTCGGGTTCTTTCGGTTCTTCCCCGCATGCGGAAAGGCCGAGCATCATAATCAAAGCGAGGATCAAAGCAGTAATTTTTTTCATTATATTTTCCTTTCTTTTGTATAAGTTTATAAAGGCATTTCGGGGCAGAGAATGCGAATTCGTTTTTTATCCCTGCAGATGATGCCCTCCGCTTCCAGTTTATCCATGGCGCGGTACAGACTTGCCCGACCAAGGTGTAATTCCTTAGCCAGAATTGAGTAAGAGGCAATGGTGCAAACACCGTCGGCGTCGGCATACTGCGAAAGATGCCGTGTCAATTTTCCCTCCGCTCCTTTTGCGGTAAAGGAAGAAATTTTTCGGTTTAAAAAACAAATGCGATCCGTGAGGAAGGAGATGAGATTGCTTCGGATTGTCCGATCTTCCCACAAAATCTGAGCGTGTTCCTCGTCAATGAAAAGTATCTCTCCGTCGCTTTCGGCATAAATGCGGGTATTAGCTCCCGGACTTCCAAATAAAGCAGAAACGCCGAATACACTTCCCGGTTTTAAGTGATTCAAAGGGGTTTTTTCTTCGCCGGGGGCAAAAACTGTAAGAAATCCTCTTAGCAGAATGCTTACCTTGCAACTTCCGTTTTTTTCCAGGAAAAATGTATTTCCTTGAGAAAAACTTTGAAGCTCGGCTTTGCATTCCTTGAGAAACTTGGCGATTCGATCCTGATCAAATCCACGGAATAGGGCACAGGATTGCAATATACTCAGTTTGTCTTCTTCCATAAGCCATCCTCTTTGTATTTTGTCCCATTTGGGACAAAATCATTGTAACATTCCTTTGTTGCTTTGTCAATAAAAATAGTGAATTTTACGGAATCGACAAATTTTTATTGAATTTTTTGATTTTTGGGTGTATGATGATATGCAGTAATAATAGTTTGCGAGGTGAACGTATATGTCTATTCAGTTAAATACCGAATTCTCCGCTCCTTTTTATACAAAGGAAATATACGATAAGATCGTTCCCGAAGCACAGAAGGCTTTGGAAACGGTTCGCGAGCGTTATTGTACAGGACGGGATCCCCTTGGTTGGTTAACTCTTCCTGAGGATTATGACCGTGAAGAACTTGCCAGAATTAAGGCTTGTGCCGCGGATATTCGCAAGAAGTGTGATGTATTTGTTGTGATTGGCATTGGCGGCTCCTATTTGGGTGCTCGCGCTGCCATTGAATTTTTGCAGGGCAATTTTCATAACAATCTGAGAAAAGATGGACCTGAAATTTATTTTGCGGGTACTAGTGTGGATGGTGATTATTTGGCAGATCTCTTGAGAGTTTGCCGCGGAAAAGATATTTGCATAAATGTGATTTCTAAGTCCGGTACTACCACCGAGCCCGCCATTGCTTTTCGTGTGTTCCGCGATTTGATGGAGGAAAAGTACGGCAGGGAAGAAGCAAAAAAACGCATTTACGTTACCACTGATGAAAATATCAAACCCGGCACCCTGAAGGAATTTGCTATTGCCGAAGGCTATGATAGTTTTTCGATTCCTGAAAATATCGGCGGAAGATATTCCGTTCTTACCGTAGTGGGTCTTCTGCCTATTGCCGTCAGTGGCGCCGATGTAGAAGCTATGCTGGCAGGTGCTTTGGAAGCCAAAAAAGAATTTGAAGAGATAAATATTGAGAAAAATATATGTATGAAGTATGCGGCGCTTCGTAACCTCTTTTATCGCCAAGGAAAGAAGTTTGAAATCTATGCTTCCTACTCTCACGCAATGGAATTGATGGGTGAATGGCTTAAGCAGCTGTACAGCGAGTCTGAGGGCAAGGATGGGAAAGGGATTTTCCCTGTTTCCGCTATTTATTCCCGTGACCTTCATTCTCTGGGGCAGTACATGCAGGAGGGCGAGAGAACGATGTTCGAGACCATTTTGCAAATTGCAAAGCCTGCAGTGAATTTTCCCATTCCTAAGGCGGATGCGGATATGGACGGTCTGGGCTATCTGGAAGGCAAGAATATGGACTTTGTCAACAAGAACGCTATGCGCGGCTCCGCCCTTGCTCATCAGGAAGGAGGCGTTCCCAGCATTGTGCTTTCCATCGATGAGGCAGACGAAGCCAATTTCGGTTATATGGTATATTTCTTTGAGCTTGCCTGTGCCATTAGTGGCTATATGCTTCAAGTGGACCCCTTTAATCAGCCCGGTGTAGAAGCCTATAAGAAGAATATGTTCCGTCTCCTGGGAAAACCCGGCTATACAAAATAATAGAAAATTTTTTGCTTGGGTTGTGAGGTTTTCACGAAAAGAACATTTTTTGCGAAAAATATGTAAAACCCCCTTGCATATTTGTTCAAAATATGGTAATATATTTACACAGCAAAAGTTCTCTTTAGGGAACTTGGAAAGGGATGGTTTTTACTATGTTGAAATTGATTATTGGTTTAAAGGGCAGCGGCAAAACAAAGCAGCTCATTGAGCTTGCCAACAAGGCTGTGGAGGTTTCCCCCGGTCATGTAGTTTGCATAGAAAAGTCCAATAAGCTTATTTTTGATGTAAATCATAAGGTTCGCCTGGTAGATACCGAGGCTTACGGTGTTTCCGGCGCCGATCAGCTTTACGGTTTGGTTTGCGGTATTCTCGCTACCAACTATGACGTAAAGGATTTGTTTATCGACTCTGCGCTCAGAATCTGCGGTGATGATATTGCAGCTTGGGAGAGCTTTGTTGAGAAGTTGAATGCAATCTGTCAGAAGTATGAAGTTCAGTGCATTTGCACCAATTCTATTGATCAGGCAGATCTTCCCAAGTCCTTGGAAAAGTACGTGTTCTAATGGATTATATTGAGCTTGTGTTCAAGCTTCCCCGAGAAAAGGTCGATCTTGTATCGACCTTTCTTGTTGCAGGGGGCTATGATACCTTTGAAATTTGCGATCTGTCCGATCTTGTGGAAAATGCAGGCGCAATGTTTTGTGATTATATTGAGGATGAGCTTTTGGAGAACAAAAGCGCTCCTCCCGCTATCAAATTTTATTTTGATGCTTCTGAAGAAGAAAAGGCGAAAGAGATTCGGGATTATCTTCTGGGGGTTTGCGCTCAGCTTGGTTACGACGATATTACCGCCCAAATTACTTTGGTTGAAAATAGTGATTGGGATACTCGCTGGAAACAGTATTTTTATCCTTTCCCTGTAGGAAATAAACTTTTTATTCTTCCTTCTTGGGAGGAAGAACCTGAGGAAGCCTTGGGGAGAGAGGTTATCCGCATTGACCCTGCCGCCGCTTTCGGCAGCGGTACCCATGCTACTACCCGCCTGTGTCTGGAGGCGATGGAGTCTCATTTGAAAAAAGGGGATCGGGTGCTGGATATGGGTTGTGGCTCAGGCATTCTGGGTATCGGTGCGAAAAAACTGAGAGCGGGCGCACTTTGTGCTGTGGATATTGATGAAGCTGCGGTGCGCACCACCGAGGAAAATCTTTTGAAAAATGAGATTTCTCTTGATGACGTGAGTCTGATTTGCGGCAATATTCTTGCCGAGGAAGATAAACTTTCCGCAATGGGTACGGGGTACGATTTGATCTGCGCCAATATCGTTGCCCAGATTATCAAGGATATGGCGCCCTTGCTTCTTTCTGCTCTGAAGCCGGGCGGAGTTCTTCTTGCATCAGGTATTCTTGAGAGCAGGGAAGCGGAGGTTACCCAGGCTCTTTTGAATGCAGGTTTTAAGCTTCTCAAATCCCATCTTTCCGAAGAATGGGTTTGCCTTGAATTGACCAAATAAAGAAAACGCTCGGAAACCCGAGCGTTTTTTTGTTAAAAAAATGTAACGAGAAGTTAGAAAAAACGAGGAAACGCGAGAAAACAAGAGAAAAAACGAGGAAACAAAATGATTTTTGAAAAACTTTCTCCAAAAGTGTTGACATTGTGTACACCTCGGGTTATAATACGTAAGCAAATTAAGAAAAAATTGGAGGAAATGCTATGTCTACTTTTATGGCAAAAGCTGAAACCATCGAGCGCAAATGGTATGTGCTTGACGCTCAGGGCAAGCCTCTTGGAAAGGTTGCAGCAGCAGCTGCTACTATTCTCCGTGGTAAGAACCGTCCTGAATTTACGCCTCACGTTGACTGTGGCGAATATGTAATCGTTATCAACGCTGATAAGGCAATTCTCACCGGCAAGAAGCTGGAACAGAAGAAGTACAGATATCATACCGGTTATATCGGTGGTTTGAAGGAAATCGGTTACAAAGAATTGATGTCCAAGAATCCCGAGAAGGCTATCTTCCTTGCAGTGAAGGGTATGCTTCCCAAGAACACCATCGGCAGAAAGAGTCTGCTCCGTCTGAAGGTTTATGCAGGTGATGCTCATCAGCACGCTGCTCAGCAGCCTATCAGCCTCGAGTTCTGATTAAGAAGAAAGGAAGAAGAAGATGAATTACACTAGTGCAAAACCTTATTTCTACGGCACCGGCAGAAGAAAGCATTCTGTAGCTCGCGTGCGTATTTATCCCGGTACCGGCGTGATTACCATCAACAAGAGAGATATTGATGACTATTTCGGTCTGGATACCTTGAAGCTGGTTGTTCGTCAGCCTCTGGAACTCACCGGTAATATCGGCAAGTTCGACATCGTTTGCAATGTAGCAGGCGGTGGCGTATCCGGTCAGGCAGGTGCCATCCGTCATGGTATTTCCCGTGCCCTTCTTCAGGCAGATGCTGAAGCATTCCGTCCTGCACTCAAGAAGGCCGGTTTCTTGACTCGTGACCCCAGAATGAAGGAAAGAAAGAAGTACGGTCTGAAAGCAGCTCGTCGTGCTTCTCAGTTCTCCAAGAGATAATTTCTTATCTTACAGAGTATTCAAAAACCCCGAAACCATCACGGTTTTCGGGGTTTTCTTTATGCCTTAAAATATGTTTTGGTGCAAATTTGGTGCAAATTGTTTTAAAAGGACTATGACACACGAAATGTCATAGTCCTCTTACTATCCTTTCGGCATTATGCTTTAATCAAATCTTCCGTATCGTTCTTTAATGCTCCGTTATCTCTTTTACCATTGCTATGAACAGGGAAAGAATCACGAATTTTATAATGGGTTGGAATAGCAAGGTCGTCAAGTTTATGAGTACAATTCTTATGTATATTTGAAATGATTTCGCTACTGTTTTGTTTGCAACCATCTTTTAGAATGATGTGTGCAACAATCATACTCTTGTCTGCGGTTTGTACCACCTTACAATCGCTTACAGAATCGTCCTGCAAAATCACTTCTTCAATATCAAACTGGAATACTCGCTTTCCGTCATCTGTATAATAACAGTCTGTTGCACGGCCAAGAATAAAGACTTCGCCATCTTCGTCCACATATCCAATATCGCCTGTGCAACCCCAAATAATTCCGTTGCTGTCTTTGTGGAAATATTCATTTGTCGCTTGCTCGTTTTTAAAATATCCTTTCATACAAGCAGGCGAATCGACTCTAATTTCCCCACGCTCTCCGTATTTCTTTTCTTCGTTGGTGTCTACATCAAAAGCAGAAACAGTAACACCTTTAATTGGATAGCCAACACCGTTTAATTTGCTATGTTTAAACGATGATACAGTTGCCGAACCACCCAACTCACACATACCATATCCTTTCATCAAGGGAACTGTCATATTATGTGCTTTAAAGAAGTCGTTGATAGCAATTTCCTGTGCTTTTAGAATCTTTTCGCCACCCGTGATAGGATATCTCATATTGGATAGGTCTATGTTTTCACATTCCTTTGACTTAATCAAGCCCAACCAAAGGCTGGTGGCAACAACAGTCATATTAGGTTTATACTTGACCATATCCTTTACAAAAGAATCAACAGAAAATACAGGCTCTAAAACCAATGTCATTCCGTGTGCAACAGGATTGAGCATTGATAAAACATTTCCTGTTGAAAACCAAATAGGAATCATCGCAAGGAAAGTGTTTCCTCTTTCGTGTGGGAAATCTTTACTTTGGAAATGTGTGAAAATTGCATTAACACCATCATTCGTTAATACTATTCCTTTTGAGGCACCTGTTGTTCCTGATGAGTAAACCATAACAACAGGTCTGTTTGGCTCATACTCAACCTCTGTTTTGCCGACATATTTATTGCCTGATTTCACAAAAGAATCCCAAGAACAATAACGCTTGTCGTTAGCGCAAAAATCAACCAACTCTGCCGTTTGTTTTGACTTGAGCTCAACTAGTTTTTTAACAAGGAACGGCAAAGAAGAAATAGCAGGTAAAATGACGATTTTATTTGTGTTAATGGTTTTAACTGCATCTTTCATATATGGGAACATAGCATCTAAAATAATCGTTACTTTAGCTGCTGCTTCATTCAGTCGCGCAATCTTTTGTTCTGTCGTAAATAAGGGGTTAATAAAGTTTGCCAATGCACCTATTTTACTACACGCAAGCACTAAACACAGTGCTTCGGGCGTATAGGACAAACACATACTAACACAATCGCCTTTTTCAATACCATTTGCTTTTAAGGCTTTGGCATATTCGTCGGTTAACTCAAACATCTTTTTATAAGATGTCTTAAACCCATTAAACATAATAGCAATATCATTTTTATAGGCAATGTTGTTGTCATAGATATTGCGATACACAGTTTTCTTTGGTATCAAATCCTTTGACCAATTCTCTGTGTAGTGCTTTAACCAAGGTTTGTCTATTGACGGATAGCCCGTCATTTGTTTTTCTTCCATTCGTGAACCCCCTGTTTAATAAAAAAGTGCGCCCCGAAGGGCGCACCGAAAAATGCTTCCCTCAATGTTGCTACACATCTGCACAAAGTCAGGAAGAGAGAATACATTTTTACCAAATAGTATTCCCTAACT
>JAZODR010000007.1:0-1568 GCA_045597125.1 Eubacteriales bacterium
AAATATGGATTATACACTTTGCGGAGATTATCGTTTGCCGAATCTTTTACCGACCCAAGAGGAAGAATATGATATCGGCATATACGGACAAAGATATTTCAGATACATAAAAGAACATAATAAAATCCTTTTCATAAATCTTCTCACTACCGGAAAACTCAACGAGCATCTTGCAGAGGTTGACACCCGTGCTCAAAATATGAAAGCTGCTCTCATAAAGCAAATAGCGGAACAGGAAGGCATAAACGAAGTGCTCAAAGAGCAGAATCAGATGGAATGGGTGAAAAGGATGAACAGCATCAGAAGCAGGGTAAAAGAAATTATATGGAATGAAATAGTGTAGCAGCAAAAAAGCATCGGCAAATTTTTTGCCGATGCTTTTTATCATTTATCTTTATGTATTCTGTTCACCAATGCCGCAAGTTCAAATCTGCTGTGAATTTCCAAAGTATAATAAATATCCTTTAAGTAATCCTTAACAGTATTTTCGGAAATAACGAGGGTTCGTGCAATATCTTTGTTGGTATAACCAAGACAGATCAGGTTTGCAACCTCGCGCTTTTTTGGGCTGAGTTTCAAAAGCGGATCGCCCGAGGTATGCGCTTTGGCAGTAAATCCGGGTTCGGTTTTCGTTTCGGCCGCTGCAGCCGGAACAACGACCGATTCTTCCTCTGTTGCAACAGCGGCTTCCTCGTCTGTGATCCTGCGGCGAAGCGCAAACATCAGGAACGGCTCAACCTGCGTAAACACGAACACAAGCACCGCCGTGACTACGGCATAAAAGATATACAGCGCGATTGGCGCACCAAGGAAGATCTCGGCGATAACGGCGTGAACGAGAACCGCTGAGAGCGCAAGACCGATGATAGAGGGTGCTATGAACTTGGATGGATAGGACTTCATGATCGGCACACCGTAAAGCGGTGCGAGCATACAAGCCGCCATACCAAATCCGATCAGCGCGCAAGCGACGTATGCAAGCGCGGGAACGTAATCGGTAACGAGCATCAAAAGGAAACCGAGTCCGCCCAGCCCCACAAAAATGGGCATCAGCCAGAAAGGATGAATGTTCGCTTTTTTGTGGAGCAAATACATCGTGAAACAGGAAAGTGCCACGACCAAATACATAATGGAAACGCCGTGTTCTACCTTACCGACAATCGCAGGGCCGGCAACGCCCATCAGCGCAGCAATGAACATAAGAAGATAGGTACCCCACATCAGCTTTTTCGGTGCAGGAATGCCGTCGCTCTTCTTAACAAATCTCGGCAAACGCTCCTTACCCGCAGGGATACGGAGAAAGAAAACAAACAAAAGCACAAGCGCCGCTACCATTCCGTAGCGGAAGGTAGAGAACGGGATCGAGATGACCTCGTTCTGAACCAAAGCGATCAGGAACACCGCGATACCGTAGCCGAAGGTCAGATACTTAACGCCGCTTTTCTCGGAAAAGCAGTTGACCACAAGAAAGGTCTCAAAGCCGATCATTAGACAGCAGCAGAAGATCTGCAGGTAAATGTTAAAGCGCAGAGCATCCTCCGGCAGAGGTAGGAAGAAAGCGATAGCCG
>JAZODR010000008.1:0-34781 GCA_045597125.1 Eubacteriales bacterium
GCAAGCAACCAAAGGAAGCAAGATGAGTATCGCTGAAAGGATGGCAAGAATGCGTTTCATATAATTCTCCTTGATTGATATAGATTTTTTTCATTATAGCATAATTAATTGTTCAAAAAGATGAATTTTTTGTAAAAAGAAGCCTTAGGGACTGTGCCTGATTTGTTTTATAAAAAATTGCTTCGGGTGGACACATTTTTGCCCTTTTTGCATAGAATGAAAGCAGAAAGGATTGAAGTGTATGGTATCAATTTCAAAAACCGTTGGCGTTGGCGTAATGGCATTTGGATGCGGGATTTTGGTGGCGTTTTTTCTGCCCGAATCAGTGCTCATTGTGCTGGAGGCAGGTGTAATCGTTACGTCGGGCATACTATTTTCCAAGGGATAGGAGGAGAGAGATGAAGGTTTTGGTATTCCGTTCGCCAAAATTCTTAAAAGGATTTTTGCGTAAGATTTTTCGTGTGAAGTAGTGAAATAGGCAAAAAAACAAACAGAGTGAAATAAGACTCTGTTTGTTTCTATTTTTAAAATTTAAATTTTAAACTGATATCCAGCGCTTTGACGGAGTGGGTTAGAGCACCGATGGAAATTAGGTCCACACCGGTTTCCGCAACGGCGCGAAGGTCTTTCTCACCCATATTGCCACTGGCTTCGGTAATGGCGCGTCCTGCTACAATCTCAACGGCCTTTTTCATATCTTCGTTGGACATATTGTCCAGCATAATGATATCGGCGCCTGCTTCGAGGGCTTCCCTCAGCTGCTCAAAGGTTTCAACTTCCACTTCAATTTTCAGGGTATGGGGGATATTTCTTCTTGCCATTTCCACAGCTTGGCTAATACCGCCTGCGGCTTCAATGTGGTTGTCTTTGATGAGAACGCCGTCTGCCAGGTTGAAGCGGTGGTTGCTTCCGCCGCCGCACTTCACTGCATATTTTTCCAATACGCGCAGACCGGGTGTGGTTTTGCGGGTATCGGCGATGCGTGCCTTTGTCCCCGTTACTTTTTCTACAGCCTCACAGGTTCTGGTGGCAACACCGGACATATGCTGCAAAAGGTTCAGCGCAAGGCGCTCGCCGGTGAGAATGGAACGGGCAAGTCCCGATACGGTGGCAATGACATCGCCTTTTGCGATCTTATCACCATCTTTATTTTTAAAATTCAGTTTGATGGTGGGATCTACAAAGGCAAATACTGCGCCAACCACATCAACACCGCAAAGAACGCCATCTTCTTTTGCAATAAATCGTCCTGTAATGGTTTTGTCGGCGGGAATGGTGGAAAGGGTGGTAATATCACCGGTACCCACGTCCTCCTTTAATGCTTTTTCAATCAAATCATTCAAATTCAGATCCAGCATTATTTTACTCCTTTATTCTTCGATATAATGTGCGCCCTGACTTTCTTTGCGAGTCACAGCTCCCTCGGCAATACGGAGGGCAACCAAGGTCATATTGCAAAGCTCGATGGTAGCGGAATCTTCGCAAAGCACACGGTCGTATTTTTCCCAAATGGCGCGGATGGTTTTAAGAGCTTTTTGCATATCGTCTCTTTTTCTTACGGGACCGAAGGCATCCGAAATGGTATTTCGAAGAATCTCCCGATCTGCTTTCATTTCTTCTTTGCTTGGTTTTATAAGGACCGTTTTATTGATTTGTGCGGGGATTTTGTTTTCAATGTCTCTTTTGTTACGATTGATACTATTGGCACAGCGTTTACCGAATACCAGACATTCCAGCATAGAGTTGGATGCCAAGCGGTTTGCACCGTGTACGCCCGTACAGCTGACTTCGCCGCAGGCAAAAAGACCGTCAATGGAGGTCTTTCCGTCAAGGTCGGTAGCAACACCTCCCATAAAGTAATGCTGAGCGGGATGGATGGGGATATAGTCGCGGGTCAATTCAATGCCTATTTCCGCACATCTTGCGGAAATGTTGGGAAAGCGCTTCAAGAAAAATTCGCTTGTCATACAGGAGCAATCCAAAAAGGCGCGGTCCTCACCGGTGCGGTGAAGCTCCTTGAGAATATTGCGAGTAACGATATCGCGGGGTGCAAGGTCTGCCATTGGGTGTTTTCCTTGCATAAAGGCCTCGCCTTTTCCGTTGCGAAGGATGGCTCCTTCACCGCGCACTGCTTCGGAAATGAGAAACAGTCTTCCTTCCATTTCTCCTGCCATCAAGGTGGTGGGATGAAATTGTACCATTTCCATATTTTCCGCTTTCGCTCCTGCACGAAATGCCACTGCCATACCGTCGCCCACTGCGCCGCGAGGGTTGGTGGTATGGGTATAAAGCTGACCGATACCGCCTGTGGCAAGAATCACGTTGCGGGTGGAAAAATATTTCCAGGAAAGGCTTTCTTCGTCGTAAGAGATGACACCGCAAACGCCTTGGTCATCGGTGACAACGTCGGTGACATTGTGGCGGAAGAGAGGGGTAATGTTTTCGCGGGAAAGAATAATCTCGCCCAAGCGCTTGGTAGTTTCGCGACCCGTGGCGTCGCCATCGCAATGGACGATGCGGCGG
Organism: Eubacteriales bacterium; assembly: GCA_045597125.1. GTDB lineage: Bacteria > Bacillota > Clostridia > Oscillospirales > SIG627 > RGIG5579. Next base: position 2,524 of record JAZODR010000008.1, read on the forward strand.
AGTCTATGTCCACCCTCTCGGCCAAGAATCAGATTGCCCGATTCGTTATAGTCAAAGGGTACTTTCCATTCTTCCAGAGTACGGATTGCCTCAGGACCTTCTTCAACCAATACACGTACGGCTTCCTCTTTGCAAAGTCCCGCTCCTGCGGTAATGGTATCTTCCATATGAAGCTTGAAACAGTCTTCTTCTGCCAGCACTGCGGCAATGCCACCCTGGGCTTGCCAGGAATTGGAATTTTTCAGTTCGTTCTTGGTCAGAATGGCTACCTTTAAAGAAGGATCCAGATTCAGCGCGGCAAACAGTCCCGCCACACCGCTTCCTACCACCACTACGTCACACGTTTCACAGGGAAGCTGATCCAAGGGTGTTTTTCCGTGGTATAAATATCTGCGCATAAAAACCTCTTTTTACAGGTTGATCATATTCTCTAATGCTTTTTTTGCAAGATGAAGGGTTTTTTCATCCAGAAGGATTTCATTTTGCTCTTCCTGTAGAGCTTTCATCAGAGTGTCCAGGGTATTTTTTTTCATATCCTTACAGACAAAATCTTTTTTTGCCTCGTAGAATTTCTTTTCGGGAAATTCCTTTTGGAGAGCATATACGATTTCAATTTCCGTTCCGATAATAAATTCTGCGGCGTCACTTTTTCGGCAAAAATCCAGAATGCCTGTGGTAGAGCCTACAAAATCTGCGATTTCGGCAGTGCCTTTTCCGCATTCGGGGTGAGCGGCTATAAGGGCATTGGGATATAGGGCTTTTGCACGTTTTAAATCCTCGGCGGTACAAGCATTGTGAATGGGGCAGTACCCCTCAATGAAGTAAAAGGTCTTTTCGGGGAAATGAGATGCCACATAGGCGCCAAGGTTTTTATCGGGAACGAAAATGATTTCTTTATGGGGAAGTGAAGCTGCTACTTTCAGGGCACCTGCGGAGGTACAGCAGATGTCGCTTTCTGCTTTGACTTCGGCGGAGGAGTTGACATAGCAAATCACTCCCGCTTCGGGGTGCATAGCTTTCAAAGCGCGTAAATCTTTGACCGTAATCATATCTGCCATAGGGCATCCCGCATCTGTTACGGGGAGAAGAACCTTTTTCTCGGGATTTAGGATCTTTGCGGATTCTGCCATAAAGCGTACCCCGCAGAAAACAATGAGATCTTCAGTGGCCGCGGCAGCTTTGCGGGAAAGCTCCAGAGAGTCACCGATGGCATCGGCTACTTCCCAGATTTCAAGGGGAGCGTAGTAATGCGCCAGAATCAGCGCGTTTTTTTCTTTTTTGAGTTTTTTGATTGCTTCGATCATGGAAAACTCCTTAACGTTTTAGTAAGCGATACCCCAGAGAACCATATATTTGGCTTCTTTGCCGCAGCATACGCATTTGCCCGTGATACCTTCTTGTTGATCCAGGGGCATACAACGGCTTCCTACGCCGGTGATTTCTTTTACCTTATCTTCACATTCTTCATCACCGCACCAAAGGGCTTTGACAAAGCCGGGGCCATTTTCTTCCAGAGCGGTTTTAATTTCGTCCAGAGTCAGACATGTGTAGGTCTTTTTCTCGCGGTTTGCCAAAGCCTTCTCATACAGCCCTTGGTTTACGTCATCCAGCGCCTTGGTAAGCTCGGTTTCTATCTCATCCAGCTTCACCACGCGCTTCTCCCCGTTGTGGCGGAGGGCCAGAACGCATTGGCCGCTTTCAATATCGCGGGGACCAAGCTCAATTCTGACGGGTACACCCTTCATTTCGTATTCGGCAAATTTCCATCCGGGGGAGTTTGCAGAATCGTCCATCTTCACGCGGAAAGAAGCGGAAAGTTTGTCGCGTAAAGCGCCTGCATGTTCCAGAACGCCTGCTTTGTGCTGAGCGATGGGAACGATAATCGCCTGGATGGGAGCAACCTTGGGAGGAAGCACCAGACCCTTGTTGTCACCGTGGGTCATAATAATCGCACCGATCAGACGGGTGGTAACGCCCCAAGAGGTCTGATGGGGGAATTCTCTCTTGTTTTCGCGAGAGGTGAATTCGATGTCAAATGCGCGTGCAAAGCCGTCGCCGAAATAATGGCTGGTACCTGCCTGCAGAGCCTTGCCGTCGTGCATTAATGCCTCAATGGCGTAGGTGGAAACGGCACCTGCAAACTTGTCGCTTTCTGTCTTTTTCCCCTTGACAACGGGCATAGCCAAATCTTTTTCACAGAAATCGGCGTAAATATTCAGCATCTTTTCCGTTTCAATGATGGCTTCTTCTGCAGTTTCGTGAATGGTGTGTCCCTCCTGCCACAAGAATTCTCTGCTGCGCAGGAAGGGACGGGTGGTCTTTTCCCAACGGACTACGCTGACCCACTGGTTGTAGAGCTTGGGCAGGTCGCGGTAGGAGTGAATGATGTTGGAATAATGCTCACAGAACAGAGTTTCCGAGGTGGGACGGACACAGAGCCTGTCCTCCAATTTTTCAGAGCCGCCGTGGGTCACCCAGGCTACCTCGGGAGCAAAGCCTTCTACGTGGTCCTTCTCCTTCTGCAGAAGGGATTCGGGAATAAACATAGGCATACATACGTTTTCGTGACCGGTTGCCTTAAAGTAGCCGTCTAAAAGTTTTTGAATGTTTTCCCAAATGGCATAGCCGTAGGGACGGATGACCATACAGCCCTTTACGCTGGTGTATTCCACCAGTTCAGCCTTTTTACAAATATCGGTGTACCATTTGGCAAAGTCCACGTCCATCGGGGTGATCTCTTCCAAAAGTCCGTTCTTTTCTTTGCTTGCCATAATTTTGTATCCTCTCAATGATTCTTATTTAAAAAGGGGTCAGATCGCTGCGCAATATTTTGTAGCGCAGGATTTGTTTTTCTGTGATGTCAAATTCGGGGATTTTATCCTCCAAGGCTTCCAGTACCGTTTCGGGTTTTAAATAATTTTCACCCGATGCAAAAAGACAGGCATAAATGCCGATACCGCCGTTTTCCTCGGCAAAGTGAATCTTAAAAATTCCTTTGGAAATATCCTTTTCCACCCATTTGCCTTTTTTATTTTTCTTTTTGACGATGACCTCGCCCTCCAACGCTTCCCGAAGCTTTGGGCTAAGGCAGGGATTCGCCTTTGGCAGATGTACCCGATATTCCGCATAGGCAATATCGGAAAATTTGCCTATTTGTTCCTCGATGGAAACAATTTTGATTCCTGCGGGCATCTGCTTTTGTAAAGCGGTGCAAATTTCTTGTGCACTTGCTTCACAACCTGCTTTCAGAGTAAAGTCTGCAAGTTCTGCCAAACTTTCCGTTCCCACGGAAAGGGGAAGGGCAAAGGAAAATTTTGGGTGAGGGGAAAAGCCTTCGCTGAATTTCAGCGGAATGCCTGCACGGGAAAAAGCGCGGTGAAAAGCGCGGGTCAGATCCAGATGGGATATAAAGCGAATGGGACCCGTTTTTTCAAAACGACACCGCAAAGCTCGCGGTTCGGTGTAGGGTATGTTCATAATTCCTCCCGTGAAATATATTCTCCTGCCAAAAAGGCAGTGGAGAAAGCAATCTGCAAATTAAAGCCACCTGTCAATGCATCTGCATCCAGCACCTCGCCTGCAAAATACAGGCCTGATACCAATTTTGACTCCATGGTGCGGGGGTTAATCTCCTTAAGATTGACACCGCCTCGGGTAATGATGGCCTCGGAGATGGGACGGGTGCCGGTTACGGTTAAGGGGAGATTTTTTATGGCTTCTGCCAGTCTGCGCCGTTCCTCTCGAGTAATAAGATGCACTTTTTTTCGCACATCCAGCTCTGCCAGAGAAAGAATGGGCGCAATCAGTTTCTGGGGAAGCAGACGGTTCATGGCATTGATAAGATCGCGGTTTTGGTTTTCCTGAAAATCGGAGAGGATTCTCCGATTCAGCATCTCCTCTGTGAGAGCAGGCTTCAGGTCCAAAAATACGCGGTAGTTTTTTTCTTTTTGAAAGTCCAGATACGAGGATGCGGATAGCACCATAGGTCCGGAGATTCCGAAATGACAAAAGAGCATTTCACCGAAATCCTCATAAACGGTTTTGCCTGAAAGAGTTTTGACCTTCAGCACGCAATTTTTCAGGGAAAGGCCCATCGCTTCGCGGGGAAGAGATTCTTTCACTGTTAAGGGTACAAGGGACGGCGTGGGGGGGATGATGCTATGCCCCAACTGTTTTGCAAAACGGTAGCCGTCGCCGGTGGAACCGGTTAAGGGATAACTTTTTCCGCCTGTGGCAATGAGAATACGATCAAATACCTCAGTTGTCTTTTCGCTTTTTACCAAAAAGCCCGAATCGGTTTTTTCAATGGAGAAAACTTCTTCCTTGCGCAAGGTTACCCGTGGGTGTGCCAAGGCTTTTTTTGACAGAGCATTCACCACGTCCCGCGCTTTGTCGGAAACGGGGAAGACCCGTCCGCCTCGTTCCTCCTTGAGCGGCACTCCGGCATCTTCAAAAAAAGAACGGACTGCTTCCGATGGAAAGGCGTAAAGGGCGGTGCGTAAGAATTTTGCACCTCTCGGGATGTTTTTTTCCATTTCCGCGACGGTTGCGGTGTTGGTTACGTTGCACCGTCCTTTTCCGGTGATGGCAAGTTTTTTTCCCAACCAGGCATTTTTGTCGTATAGCACGATGGTGATTTTTTCGTTTCTTTCGGCGGAGCAAGCTGCCATTAAGCCTGCGGCACCGCCACCGATGATGGCAATTTTCAAAAAATTCATCCTTATATATAAAATATCACTCTATTTTACTCCAAAACATTCCTTTTTGCAAGGCAAAAATAGAATTTTCTTTGAAAAGAAAGCGGAATTCTTGACTTGTTTGCCCGATGAGGGTATAATGGGTGTTGGAAAATTCCAAAATTACTCTTAGGAGGAACAAAAATTATGCAAATTTTTGATATTCGTCTTTCTGCTATTGAGGATGTTCGCAACTTTGTCAATGAAGTGACGCGTTGTGAATTCGATGTAGATCTTGCCAGCGGTAGATATATCGTAGATGCAAAGTCCATTATGGGTATTTTTTCTCTGGATTTGCTTAACCCCATTCGTATGACCGTTCATTCCGACGATTGTGAGGAATTTCTGGCACGGGTGGAGAAGTTTATCGTAAAATAAAAAATGGCAAAGAATTTGCTTATGCTTGTGAATCCCATTTCGGGTAAAACGCGTATGAAGGCGGAAATGTTGGGGATTCTCAAGGTTTTTTCCGATGCGGATATTATAACCACGGTGCACGTGACCCGTCGTCCCGGGGATGCCACCGAACAAGTGGTGAAAATGGGCAAGAAATATGACGTGATCGTTGCCTGCGGAGGGGACGGCACGCTCAGTGAGGTGGTAACGGGAGCGCTTCGTATTCGTTACGAGGGGACTCTTGGCTTTTTGCCTGCGGGAACCACCAATGATTTTGCCAATTCCTTGGGAATTCCCAAAGGTCTTTTAAAGGCGGCAAAATTGATTGCGGAGGGTGAGGCACGGGAATTGGATTTCGGCGCGTTTAATCGTCTGCGTTATTTTGTTTACGTTGCGGCATTCGGTGCTTTTACCGATGTTTCTTATTCCACCGATCAAAAGCTGAAGAACGTATTCGGTCATGCCGCTTATGTTTCCGAGGCTATTGCCAAACTGGTGGATCTGCGTAAATACCACGTAAAGGTGAATTGCGACGGAGTTTTGTACGAGGATGATTTTCTGTTCGGTGCCGCGGCAAACTCCCTTTCTTTGGGCGGGGTGATGAAGCTGAAACCCGACCAGGTGGATATGACCGACGGGTATCATGAGGTGCTTTTAATCCGTAATCCCAAAACCGCAGCAGAATTTGCTCAGCTTTCCACAGAGCTTCTCAGTGGCAATTTTGAAAATAAGTCTGTTTTGCTCTTCCGCGGAAAGAAGATTACCTTTGAATGCGATGAGGAGATTCCTTGGTGCGTGGATGGAGAATTTGCCGGAAAATTTTATCAGGCAGAGGTGCAAAATCTTCATAATCGCTTACGCATTTATTTTCCTTAAAAAATCAGCCGATTCTTTCGAGAATCGGCTGATTTTTATATGCTTTCCAATATATTTAGGGCGCGGTCGATTTGGTGCAGGGTATTAAAGGGACCTACGGAAAGGCGCAGGGCTCCGTTTTCCTCTGTACCCAGAAAGCGGTGAGCAAGAGGGGCGCAATGAAAACCGCCGCGGAGCATAAGACCCTTTTCGCTCAGACGGTGTGCTGCCTCTTCCGAGGGGATGCCTTTGTGGTTGATGAGGAGAGGTCCATCCTCAAATTGCGTTTCGTAAAGAATGTATGAACTCATTTGACCAATGCCCTGTCGCAGACGCTTTTTTAAACCGCGCTCCCATGCACAAATGTTTGCAAGGCCTCTTTTTTGCAAAAAGCGCGCCCCTTCGCTCATAGAGATGATGGCGGGTACGGGAAGCGTCCCTGCTTCCAATCGCTCCGGCAGAAGGGAAGGCATTTCACGATTGAACGGGTCACCGCCGCCTCCGCGGAAAACGGCCTCGGGTAAAAGGGGGCAATTTTCCGCACATGCAAGAAAGCCGCCGCCCATAATTCCCAAAAGGCCTTTGTGACCGGGTGCGCAAAGGATATGCGCACCACTCTCTTCGAAGGTGCATCCCGCGCTGCCTACCGCCTGTGCCCCATCGGCAATGATGACTGTGCCGTAGGGAGCAAGTAGACGTGACAGGTGCTTCATGTCAAAATGGCGACCTGTTACGTTGCTTCGCATGGTTAATACCAAGAGATGGGGCGGCGGTGATAAAAGACGGTATATGGGCAGACCGCCATTTTTCTCGGGAGATAAAATCAAAAGGCGGATGGCTCCCTCTTTTTCCAGAAAGAATAAGGGCCGCAAAACGGAATTGTGCTCGAAAACGTCTGTTACCACAAGGGGCAGTGCAACTTTTTTTCGCAAAGCGGATACGCAGCCGAAAATCGCCATATTCAGCGCGGCTGTAGCGCCGCCTGTAAATACCACGTTTTCGCTTTTTGCAAGGCCCAAAAGGCTGGCAATTTCTTCTCGTGCAGAAAATACTGCTTCCGCACTTTTTTTGCTAAGGTTGTGTCCGCTTCTGCCCGGATTTCCCAAGGCGGAACCAATCGCCTCCCTTGTAGCGAGGACGACATTTTGCGGCTTTGGGAAAGTTGTGGCGGCGTTATCGAGGTAGATCATAAGAATTTCTCCTTACAGGCTGAAAATCACGCCTTGTTCTTCCAGAATGTGTTGTATTTCCTCGGGACTTTGGGCATATACCTCCAGTCCGTAGGAGCAACCGCGAGACCCTTGACGGGTCAATCTTGCGCGAAAACCCCTTTGCTCCAGAAGACGACTTGCCTTCTGGGCATAGGTGATGGACGGAAATCGGATGATAAAGGTTTGCATGGCATACCTCTCTGAAGAATCTCCTCCCCCTGCTTTTATTTTATGCGTAGTGGTTAGGGGTGTTCCGCTGCCTTGTTTAAGGAAATGGGCTTTTTAGGAATAATGCCGAAAAAAAGTATGAAAAAATAGGGAGTTTTCCTCTTTACAGATGATAATTGCTGTGTTAAAATAGAATGAGAATAGTATAAGGGCATATGCTCCGAATGCTTTATTCGTTTTTGAAAGGAGATAATCCATGAAAATTACCAGAATCCTTCTTGCGGCACTTCTTATAATCGGGATGTTGCTGCCTTTGGTAGCCTGTTCTTCCGATCCTATGCCTACAGAGACTGTTGAGGAAACTGTTACTGCGGAAGAAACGGGCGAGAAAAATGCCGAGCAGGGGGAAAATGTCAATCTGAATGAGTTTAAGATTGGCCAGATCAGAGACTCTATTAAGATTCTCGGTGAAAGATCCGGTTACAACAAGGACGATGAACTGATTGCCGAATGGAGCGGTTCCGGCTTTGAAATGCGCGTGAATATTGCCGAGGGTGGCTCTGATCTTCGTGTTGGTTTTCGTTGCAACTATGCGGCTCGCTGGAAGGTATTTGTTGACGGTGAGCAGTTTGGAGACAGAGTTGCTACCTCTACCGGTAACAGAAAGCAGATTCTTGCAACCGGTATCCCTGCAGGGGAACATATCATTTCCGTGGTAAAGGATACTCAGCCCGCAACCAACCGAAATAACTACAATAGCATTCTTTCCGTCGCTTTTAATGGTGACCTTTTGGATGCGCCTGCTGATAATGAGCTTTACCTTGAGTTCATCGGTGATGGTTACATGGTAGGTTTTGGTGCACTGGGCAAGGGTTCTTCTTCCTCTGCTACTAAGATTGTAGATGAAACCAGTGTTACTTCCGCTTTGCCTTATTTGACGGCAAAAGCATTAAATGCAGACTATAGCATCGTAGCACGTAGCCAGATCGGTTTTGCTACGAAGGCAGGTTCATTTAATCTTCCTTCTTTGTATGACAACCGTTATGCATACAGAGAATTGGATACCCGTTACAAGCCTGATCGTAAGCCTGATGCCATTATTATTCATGCCGGAATGGATGATTCTTTGTCTAGTCTTCCCATGGGTGAGTATATTGTGAAGTGCAAGAATTTTACCGAGGATGTTCGCGATTACTATAAGGATCAGAGTATTCCTGTTATCTGGGTTTACAATACCTTGTATCATACGATCAGAGCAGGTGAGATTGAGGCTTTGATAGAGCATATGGGAGGCGCATCTGCCAATGTGTATGCGCTGAAATTGGCTCATGGAGCCAATGGCTCCGGCACCAGCGATACCGGCCGTTATCCCAGCGCGGAAGATCATCAGAAGAGTGCTGATATTTTGGTCCCTTATCTGAAGCAGTTACTGGGTAAATAAGTTTTTGTGTGGAAAGGAGATCGTTTTACGGTCTCCTTTTTCTTTGCGTGAGGTGTAAATATGAAAAGATTTTTTTCTTTTATTTTGGCTTGTTTGATGCTGTTTTCTTTGGTTTCTTGCGGTGGCAAAACTTCCCGCGGATCCATCAGCGGCGATACTTATAAGAATGATGTGGGAATTCAATTTACGAAGCCGGATGGTTGGGAATTTCTTAAGGATGATGAATTGGCCATTGTAATGAATACCGGCGGCAAGAGTTTTTCGGAGCAACTGGAAAACGGTGTTGCTTATGATGCGGTAGCCAAGGATTCCAAGACCGGTAATATGGCGATTTTTTCTTTTGTAAATTCAAAAGATATTACCATTGAGGAATACGGCGAAGAAATGAAGAAGCAGTTGAAGCAGAAAAACCCCGCCTCAACTGTTACTCTTAGCGATGTAGAAGTGGTTGAATTTGACGGGGAAGAATTTAGCCGTATCGTAACGGGTGTTACCGAGAATAAGGTTACTATCCGTCGCGTTACTTTCCTGAAAGATGTGGGCGGTGTGCTGTTCTCCGCGCAGGTAGTGCTTTCGGATAACACTTCTGTTTCTGATGTAGAGGCAATGTTTCAATAAAGTTATATATGGGAAATAATATGATACTCGCTCTTGCGCCCATGGCAGGCGCAGGGGACAGAGCTTTTCGGGAAACCTGTGCCCTGTTCGGGGTGGATTTGTTTTGCACGGAGATGATTTCCGCCAAGGCAGTCCATTTCGGGGATAAAAAGACTGCTGCTTTGGCGGAAACAGGGGCAGAGGAAAGACCCATTGCCATACAACTGTTCGGCTCCGATCCCGAAATTTTAGGGGAGGCGGCGATGAAATTGGGAACGAAGGATCGCTGTGATCGCATTGATCTCAATTTCGGTTGCCCTGTTCCAAAGATTGTGAATAACGGAGACGGCAGTGCTTTGATGAAAAATCCTCTTTTGTGCTATGAGATTACGCGGGCGGTGGTGGAGGCATCTGCACTCCCCGTAACGGTAAAGCTTCGCGCAGGCTGGGATGGGGAAGAGCTCAATGCTCCCCAGGTAGCCGCTCTTTGCGAAAAAGCAGGTGCGGCAGGAATTGCCGTTCACGGTAGAACGCGGGTAGATTTCTATCGAGACGGAACGATGCGTCCCGAGGTGATTCGTGCTGTGAAAGAGGCGGTATCCGTCCCTGTTCTTGCCAATGGTGACGTGACGGATGGAGAAAGTGCTTTGCGCCTTTTGGAGGCAACGAAATGTGATGGTCTGATGATCGGTCGGGGTGCGGTTGGTTCTCCTTGGGTATTTGCTGAGGTGCGCGCGGCTCTGCAGGGCAAAGGGATGCCTGAAATTGATCGCAGAAGTGTTATTCTTCATCATATTAATCTTGCATTCCGTTATAAGCCCGAAGTTGCGGGGCGGGAGCTTCGCACCCATATGGCTCATTATATGAAAGGGTTTCGCGGTGCGGCATCTCTCCGTGATCGGGTAAGTCATGCGGAAACGAAAGAGGATTATATCAATTTGGTGAACCAGTTTTTGCTTTGAAAAAAGCACTTGCAGAATTTGCAAGTGCTTTTGTTTTACTTAAACAGATTTTTTAGTTTTTCGCCGAAGGATTGCTTGTCGGAGAGGTTGGTGGAGTTGCAACTGGCATCGAATTCCTTCAGCAATTCTTTCTGCTTGGAGGAAAGGTTTTTCGGTACTTCGATTTGCACGGTGAAATAGAGATTGCCACGACGGGAAGTGCGGATGATTTGCACACCGCGGCTTTTTAGGGTAAATTGGGTACCGGTCTGGGTTCCTTCGGGAATCTTGAAGCTTTCTTTTCCCTCCAATGTGGGAATCTGGATTTCAGCTCCCAGAGTCGCTTCTGCAAAAGAGATGGGTACCTCGCAGTAAATATCGTAACCTTTCCTAACAAATACCGGGTGACGGCGAATGTTAATTTCTACGATCAGATCACCGTTTTCCCCGCCGCGTCTGCCTGCGTGACCCTGTCCGCGGAGCAGGATGCGTTCTCCGTCGCCGATTCCTGCGGGAATGGTGGCATCAAACTTCTTATTTTTGCGTTCTACACCGCTTCCGCGACAGGTTTTACAAGGATTTTTCACAATCTTGCCTGTGCCGCCGCAAACGTCGCATGGACGGGTGGTCTGAATCGTGCCCAGCATGGTGCGCTGCTGAACGCGAATTTGACCTGAGCCGCCGCATCGGGAACAGGTTTCGGGATGGGTGCCCGGTTCCGCACCGCTTCCGGAACAGTCGGAACAAGTTTCGGTGCGGGGGAATGTAATGGTCTTTTTGCAACCGAAAGCGGCTTCTTCAAAGTCGATTACCAGACGGGTGAGAACGTCATCTCCCCGAATGGGTCCGTTTCGACTGCTTCTTGTGCCGCCGCCGAAGAAGGAGGAAAAAATATCTCCCATATCAAAGTCCATGCCGCCAAAACCGCCGAAACCGCCGCCTGCACCGAAATTGGGATCTACTCCTGCGTGACCAAATTGGTCGTAGCGGCTTTTTTTCTCTGCATCGGAAAGAACGGAATAAGCTTCGTTAACTTCTTTAAATTTTACTTCGGCATCTTTATCACCCGGATTCATGTCGGGGTGATATTTTTTCGCAAGTTTGCGATATGCCTTTTTGATTTCATCGTCACCGGCGCTTTTGGAAAGCCCCAGCACCTCGTAATAATCTCTTTTTTCAGCCATGCTTTTGCCTTTTCTCAATATGATACCGTTCCCCCGAGACTTGCTCGGGGGAGAACGGCATTTGTTTTTTATTTGTTGTCTTCGGAGGCGTCGGTAAAGTCTGCGTTGTAGTAGCCTTCGCCGTCTGCAGCCTGTGCGCCTTCTGCGCCGCCTGCAGCTTGATACAGCTTCTCACTGATTTTGTAGAGTGCTTGGGTCAAAGCTTCGGTATCTGCCTTAATCTTGGCGAAATCTTCGCCCTTAAGAGATTCCTTTAAGGTTTCTACGGCGGCATTGATGGGAGCTTTGTCCTCATCGGTCAGCTTATCGCCTGCATCTGCCATCGTTTTTTCGCATTGGAATACCAGATTTTCGGCATTGTTTCTGGTTTCAACATTTTCTTTCTGGATTTTATCCTCAGCTGCGTGCATTTCAGCTTCTTTTACTGCCTTTTCAATGTCTTCCTTAGACATATTGGTAGAGGAGGTGATGGTGATATGCTGCTCCTTGCCGGTACCCTTATCGCAAGCGGTAACGTTTACGATACCGTTGGCATCAATGTCGAAGGTGACCTCAATCTGAGGAACGCCGCGCATTGCAGGGGGAATTCCGTCCAGAGTGAATCTGCCGAGGGTCTTGTTGTCTCTTGCCATTTCTCTTTCGCCCTGCAGAACGTGAATCTCAACGGAAGTCTGATTGTCAGCGGCGGTGGAGTAAATCTGGCTTTTCTTTACGGGAATGGTGGTGTTTCTTTCGATGAGCTTGTTGAAGACGCCGCCCAGGGTTTCGATACCCAGGGAAAGGGGAGTAACGTCCAGCAGAAGAACGTCTTTTACATCTCCGCCCAATACACCGCCCTGAATGGCTGCACCGATGGCAACGCATTCGTCGGGGTTGATTCCTTTAAAGGGCTCTTTGCCGATGAAGCTCTTAACAGCTTCCTGAACTGCGGGGATTCTGGAAGAACCGCCTACCAAAAGTACTTTGGCAATGTCAGAGGGCTTCAAACCTGCATCGGAAAGTGCCTGACGGGTGGGGCCCATGGTTTTTTCTACCAAATCTGCGGTCAGCTCATTGAACTTTGCGCGGGTGAGAACTGCGTCAAAGTTTTTCGCGCCGTTGGCATCTGCATAGATAAAGGGTAGAGCAATGTTGGTAGATTGCATACTGGAAAGCTCAATCTTTGCATTCTCAGCAGCAACCTTGAGTCTCTGACGAGTGGTATTGTCTTTTCTCAAGTCAATTCCGTGCTCTGCAAGGAACTGCTCTGCCATCCAGTCGATGAGTTTTTCATCAAAGTCGTCACCGCCCAAACGGTTGTTACCAGCGGTAGCGAGAACTTCAAAGACACCGTCGGAAATCTCCAGAACGGATACGTCAAAAGTACCGCCGCCAAGGTCGTAGATCATAACCTTTTGCTCGATTTCTTTATCAACACCGTAAGCCAGAGCAGCTGCGGTAGGCTCATTGATAATTCTCTTTACTTCAAGACCTGCAATGTGACCTGCATCCTTGGTAGCCTGACGCTGTGCGTCGGAGAAGTATGCGGGAACGGTGATGACCGCCTCGGTAACGGGGTGGCCAAGGTAGCTTTCTGCATCTGTCTTCAATTTTTGCAAAATCATTGCGGAAATTTCTTGAGGGGTATAGCTTTTTCCGCCAAGCTCCACCTTTCTGGCGGTACCCATATCTCTCTTGATGGAAGCGATGGTTCCTTCGGGGTTGATGATGGCCTGGTTCTTTGCCATCTGACCAACCATTCTTTCTCCGTTGTTCTTAGAAAATGCAACAACGGAAGGGGTGGTTCTTGCGCCTTCGCTATTGGGGATTACCACGGGCTCTCCGCCCTCGAATACTGCGACGCAAGAGTTGGTAGTACCTAAGTCAATTCCGATAATTTTTCCCATTTTAAAATCCTCCTTTGGGGTAATTGTATTTTTTGATTTTGAAAGTGAATGTTACATACATACCTTTACGATTGCGGTGCGAATCACCTTATCGCCCACGGCGTATCCTTTTTGGAGGACCTCCGTAATGGTATTTTCTTTTGCGCCTTCCTTTTCCTCGCGGAAGACGGCTTCGTGGAATGCAGGATCAAATTCGTCGCCTTCTTCGGCGATTGACCGAACCTCCAGTCCGTTTAAAATCTGGAAAAACTGAGCCATAATCATATCAACGCCTTTGGTATAATCCTCGGCGGTGCTATATTGCTGAGCCCGTTCAAAGTTGTCAAAGACGGGAAGGAGTTTTCCGATGATTTCACTTTTTGCCAAAAAATGGATTTCTTCTTTTTCTTTTACGGTTCTTTTTTTAAAATTGTCATATTCGGCAAGGGTGCGAAGGAGTCTGTCTTCGGTTTCCGCTTGTTTTTTTTCTGTTTCGCTTAGCGCTTTTTCCAATTCGGCAATGCGCGTTTGGGCGTCTCTGAGTGTGGTGTCACCCGATTCCTCAGCCTTTGGTTTTTTCTCTTCTTTTTTGAGCTCTTTTTCTTCTGTTGTTTTCGCCATATCCGTTATCCTTCTTTTTCAATCAGCGGTAGGGATGGCTTGAAGCCATACACCGCGTGAATTTCTTTTGCAAGATATTCAAGTCTTGCCACTACCTTGGCATAGTTCATACGCTTGGGACCGATGATACAGATGGACCCTTCCAGACCTGTTTTTAAGCGAAAGGGGCAAGTTACAAGACTTGCACCGGCAAGCCCTTCTCCATCTCGGCCTATGTGTACTCGCAGATGGGAGGGAGTTTCTTTCCCAAATTTTTCCCGTAAAAATTCTCGATCCTCCAAATCTTTCAGGATTTGCGTAATGGTATCTCCCTCACGAAATTCGGGAAAGGAGAGAAGTCCTGATAAGCCACCAACGGCAATGTGCGGTGTGCTGATTTGCGAGGTAGCATCGAAAATAACTTGTAACAGGGTAGGGATGATCACGCGGAATTCGCCCATAGCCTGTTCCATTGCAAGCATTCTCTCCAGTGTAATACCGCCCAACTCTTTTTTTGCCAAATGGTCGTCGATAATATGCAGCAGAAAGCGAAGCCTTTCTGAATCCAGCGGGAAATCTACTTGGAGCTGCTTGGTAATTGCTTTACCCGCAGAGGTAATCATTACCAGAAGGAAGCTTCTTTTGTTGATGTAAACACCGTCAAAACGCTCGATGGTTCCGCAATATTCTCGGGCAGAAGAGACCACGGCATAACCGGTCATCTTGGCAAGAAGTGTGGTGATATTCTCAAGAATATTCTCGGGCTCGCCTATTTTATCCGAAAGGAGAGAATTGAGCAGAAGGGTTTCTTCAAAAGAAAGGGTGTAATTTTCCATCAGAGAGTCTACATATACCCGATAACCTCTTCCCGTGGGGATTCTCCCTGCGGAGGTGTGAGGCTGTTCCAGAAGGCCCATTTCCTCTAAAGCACTCATTTCGTTGCGGATAGTGGCGGAGGAACAGGGATGCTGCATATTCTCCATTACTGCTTTGGAGCCTACCGGTTCTCCCGTGGTAATAAATGCATCAATTACAAGCCGTAGAATCTCACGCTTGCGCGGGCTCAGTTCCATTTTCTCACCGCCTCTTAATTTAGCACTCTCGATTGTCGAGTGCTAACCTCTGTATTCATACTGTATCACGAATGGGAAAACTTGTCAAGGACATTACAAAAAATTCACAAATTTCTTTGTATTCATAGTGTTGACCGTATGGAACAGATTTAATTTCATTCGCCCAAATCAGTCAAAATTTTCGTTTTTTGTGGGATAGAATGGAAAAAAAGGAGGAAAAGAAGGATGAAAATGAAAAGAAGGGCGGGGCGATTGATATGTGTGATTCTGGCGGTTTTTATGTTGGGAGGAACGGCGCGTGCTCAGACGCAAGAGTGCTTGGTTTGCAAGCGTTTTGAACAGGCGGGTTTTCCTGAGTCTTATCGCACCGCGTTATGTGCTTTGAGTTTGGCGCATCCTACTTGGAAATTTGAAGCGCTTTTTGTAACGGAGCTTAGTCGGGAAAAGGGAAAGTGTTATGATTTCCCTTTTGTGGTAGAAGAGGAATGGCGCGTGGCAGGCAGGAGTCTTGTATCCGCTAGAAAGGAATATGCCGCGTATGCCCAAACGGGAAGTATTTTATACGATTCCGGTTTTTATCAGGCAAGTCGGGATGCGGTTGCCTATTTTATGGATCCTCGCAATTTTCTTTCCGAAGAGGGAATTTTTCAGTTTTTGGTGTTGACGGGTGGTGATGATATTCCCGTATCGGAGGTTGAAAAGCTTTTGGATGGCTGTGCGGCACAGACTGCGGCAAAGGACGTACCCGGGGGACTTGCCGCTTTTTTGGTACAATTGGGAAAGGAATATGACATTAATCCTTTGCAGCTTGCTACGCGTTTGCGGCAGGAGCAGGGCAGAGAGGGCAATGCGCTTTTGACCGGAACGGCAGGAAGTTTTTTGGGCGGCGCGGACCTCCATTTGGACGGATATTACAATCCCTTCAATTTATCTGCCAGCGGGAAAGGAGAGGGGCAGATTTATCGCTCCGGCGCAGAATATGCAAAATCAAAAGGCTGGGATACTCAAGAGAAGGGACTGCGTGGCGGTGCGGAGCGATTGGCACAGGAATATGTAGGTAAATTTCAAAATACCCTGTATCTTCAAAAATGGAATGTTGACCCGCGCTCCGAGGGAACAGGTGGGAGCCGCAATTTTTGGGCGCAATATATGCAAAATATCGGAGCTGCCAAAACCGAGGGGGATTTTTTGGCAAAGAGCCTCGGTACCTCTTCTGCGCCTTTGCACTTTTTCATACCGGTTTACGACAATTTGCCGGAAAGTCCGAGTGTTGATCCGGCAGGAGGCGTATGCGCAGTATTTGCAGACGGGTCTTTGCAGTATTCACGGCATTTGTACCCGTCTGTACCGGTAGAGGCAAGTCCTGTGACCGCTGTTCCTACAGTCAGCGAGAAAAAGCAAGAGCGGAGCAAGATTCCTCTTGTGGTTACGGGATTTTCCGTTCCTGCGGGGATTCTGGCGGCAATATTGTTGCTTCGTGGTAAAAAAGAGAAAAATTTGTCAAAAACACCCAAAAACAAATAAAAAAAATGCGGAAATTTCTGCACCCGTTTTTTGTCAGATTGTGCTATAATTATACTAATAGGTAAGCTTTTTGATCGGGAGAAGCCGGTCTGACTTTGAAGAAGGGACAGTAATATGCCAAAGATCGGAGAAACGGTTCGTTACGGACAATCTGGACTTTGTAAAGTTGAAGGCAAATGTGAAAAGAATATTGCCGGGCAGCAGCAGGAATATTTTATGTTGACACCTTTGTTTAAAAAAGGTTCTGCTGTTTTTGTGCCTTGCGCCAATGAAGATTTAGTGCAGAAAATGTGTCCGCCATTAAAAAGTGACGAGATTGCATTACTCCTTAGCCGCGCGGCAGAACAGGAGCCGGAGTGGATTCGTGACTTTCGTCGCCGTAGCGAGATGTCTAAAAAAGCGCTTGCCTCTTGTGACAGAATGGAGCCGCTTCTTTTAATCAAGAGCATTTATGCTCATCGCAAGGAAGTACAGGGGAAAGGCACTCGGGTCCATACCACGGATGATTATTTCCTCAAAGATGCCGAAGAGCTGATTTATTCCGAATTTGCTTACGTGCAGAATAAAAAGTACGAGGAAATAGAAAAAGAAGTGAAGGCGATTCTTGGGATTGAAGAATAAAAAAGATGTGTGGGATTTCCACACATCTTTTTTTATGTTCTTGAAATATTTGTTTATTTGTGGTATTCTGCTGTTAAGAAAAGGAGACGACGATGAAAAAACGGATATTTGTAGTGTTTTTTTCGCTTTTGGCGCTGATTTCCTGTACGGGATGCGGAATTTTATTTTCTGCCATTGAAAGTTTCGAGAATTATGAAGCGGATCAGAACGTGATCTACGTTGCCTTTTCCAAGGACGGCGAAGAGAGTGATCCGATAGACTATCTGGAAATTGCCGATTATGAATCAAAATATGCAAAATACAATTCGCGAGTTATGTATAACACGCTTACACCCGCGGAGCAGCAGATCTATCGTTTTTACGAATATGCTATGGATCATGAATATACCAAGATGTTTTTTGATTCTCGTTTGCTTGCGGATCTGACTCTATCTTTGGAAGAAATTTTAAAATTTTATTCTATGGATTCTCCCTTGGTTCAGCAGAATTACAGCTATTCCTCCCAAGAATCGGGATATACTTTTTCTTATCTGAAGGAAATTTTCCAATTTGAGGTGAATGGTTCTGTTTTCAACGTGGATAATTTCTCTCACGATGCCATGGTAAAAAAGAAGGAAGCCATTGCCGAAGCGGAAAAGATTTTTGCTACGATGCCTGCAGGTCTGAATCAGCTGGAGCAGGCCCGTTTCTTCTTTCGCTATTTGATCCGTCAAGTGCAATATAATCTGACTGATGTGTCTCCCGCAAAGCAGAACAATCTTTACGATGCTTTTTTGCTTAAAAAAACGCAATGCGACGGATTTGCCAATGCTTTTTCTCTTTTGTGTTCTATGGCGGATATTCCATGCGTGGAGAAAATTGCCTCTGCCAAGGACGGCCAGATCGGGCATACGTGGAATTCTTTTTGTGCCGACGGAGTTTGGTATAATGCAGATCTTGCTTTGGATGAAGACTATGTTAATACCCATAAGGAAATGGATGTAGATTTTAGTTTTGGTTTTTCCGACGGTCGGAAATCGGAGATACCTGATATGGCGGAGCGTTTCCCGCCTTGCACTACAGATCTTTTGCCTGTGGAATTGACGGTGACATCCCCTAATGATGAAAACCTTTTGAGAGGCTTGAAGGAGCTTTTTAAATCCCGTGATAAGCGCTTTGTGCTGATTTGCTTGGAACAAGGAGAACTTGCGCAGCAGGATTTTCAAAAAATTGCCAATACATTGAAATCAGACATTCGCACCTATTCTGAAAATTGGGGCGGTAAAAACCACTACTATATTTTTAAGAGGTGATATAGTAAAACGATTATGCCAAGGGCAATGCGGTAGAAGCCAAAGGCGGCAAAACTATGCTTTTTGACGTAGGTCATTAGAGCCCGGATGACGAAAAGCGACGTGAGAAAGGCCGCGGCGGAGCCTGCTAAAAGGAGAAAAAGCTGGTTGGCGGTGAAGGCAAAGCCGAATTTGAAGAGCTTTAAAAGGGAATAGCCAAACATAACGGGCACAGCCAGAAAAAAGGTGAATTCTGCGGCGGCGGTGCGGCTGATGCCAAGGCATAGGGCGCCGATTATGGTGGAGCCGGAGCGAGAGGTTCCAGGAATGATGGAGAGGGTTTGAAAGAGACCGATGAGAAGGGCATCCGTGTATCGGATGTCCTTTATTTTGTGGATGCGGGGCGGCGCTTTTTTCTTTTCGATGAGAATAAAAAGGATGCCGTACAAAATTAGAGCCAGAGCAATGATGATGCCGGCGTGGTTCAGAAGTTGCTCTAAGGAATCGTCAAACAGAAGTGTGGCGATGGCGCCGGGGATACAGGCAATTACTACCTTGAGCCAGAGGGAGATGGTGTCTGGGCGCAGGGAGATGATGCCGCGTTCCTTTTTCATAGGAAGCATTTTCTCCCAAAAGAGAAAAAGGACTGCCAAAATGGCGCCCAGCTGGATGACTACGAAAAAGACTTCTTTAAAGGCATCACTTTCCTCTAAGCGTAAATATTCGTCCAAAAGGAGCATATGTCCCGTACTGCTGATGGGGAGCCATTCGGTGATTCCCTCCAGAATTCCCAATAATAAGACTTTTAAAAATTCCAAAAATGCTCTCATGTTCTCCCTCTCACTGATTTTATTCATTTCATTATATTGTCATTGGGTATGAAATATAAATAAAAAATTGGCTCAGGCGCGGCAATTTGCCGCGCCTGAGTAGATTATGTGTGAGAAAGGCTCCGGAGCCTTCTTTTTTATTGTATGCAAGAACGGTGGAAAAGAGAATTATTTCTCTTCCATTTCCTTTTGAATCTCGGGATCGTAAGAGAGAATAGCTTTTACGTCTTTTTTCTTGAGTTTGCGGTCTACGTAGTTTTTGGTAATTTTCATTACCAATGGGGAGAGGACAACGACCGCGATCAAGTTGGGGAACATCATTAGACCGTTGAAGGTATCGGAAATGTCCCAAGCCAGGGAAGAGGTCATTACTGCGCCGAACAAAATGGTACAAACATGAATGATCTTGAATACGATAACGCTCTTTGCACCAAAAACGTATTCCCAAGCTTTGGCGCCGTAGTGGCTCCAGCCTAGAATGGTGGTGAAAGCGAAGAGGAAAAGTGCTACGGCGACGAATTTTGAACCGATACCGCCCCACGAAAAGACAGTATCAAAGGCGGCACCGGTAAGCAGAGACGAGTATCCCTCTACATCGGGAGCAGCTTTGGTAAAGTCGTGTACGCCGGAGGTGAGAATAACAAGCGCGGTTATTGTGCAAACCACCATGGTATCTGCAAATACTTCGAAGATGCCCCACATGCCTTGTTTTACAGGTTCCTTAACATTGGAGTTGCAATGAACCATAACGGAGGAACCCAGACCGGCTTCGTTGGAGAAGACACCTCGCTTAAAGCCGTTGGTCATAGCAATGATGACACCGCCGAGCGCGCCGCCTACGAAGGACATAGGCTTGAATGCATGGACAAAGATTGCCTTAAAAGCGGGGAGAATCGCGTCGTAGTTGACGCCGATGACAACCAGAGAGCTAATTAGGAAAGCGATTACCATAAAGGGAACGATTTTTTCGGCAACGTTTGCAATACGCTTTACACCGCCAAGAGTAATAAGGGCGGTCAAAACAGCCAAAACAAGACCCAGAAGGATGCGGTAAAGGCTGGTGCTTCCAATGGCGATTTCAGAAAGCGCACTTACGTCAAAAGCCTTGGAAACATTGGTGACGATGTTGTTGACCTGTGCCATGGAGCCGATACCAAAGGCTGCCAGCATAGCAAAGAAGGAAAATACGATGGCAAGAACTTTTCCGATGGTTTTGCAGCCCTTTTTGCTGCCCAGACCGTCCTGCAGATAGTACATTGCGCCTCCCGACCATTCGCTGTTTGCATTGCGACGGCGGAAGTAGATGCCCAGTGCATTTTCCGAGAAATTGGTCATCATACCAAAGAAGGCTGCTACCCACATCCAGAAGACAGCTCCAGCTCCACCTACGCAAATGGCTGCAGCAACACCTGCGATGTTACCCGTGCCTACGGTAGCGGCAAGGGCGGTGCACAGTGCCTGAAAAGGGGAAATGGCACCTTTTTCCTTTGTGTGGGAAATGACTTCCTTTTTAAAAAGACTTCCGATGGTCTCTTTCCACCAATGAGCAAGGTGGCTCACTTGGAAGAAGCGGGTAAGACAGGTCATCAGAATACCCGTACCAATAAGCAGGGCAAGACCGAACATACCCCATACGAAGCTATTGACTTCGCCGTTTAGATTGGTGATAAATTCCAGCATATATTGCCTCCCAAAATGAAATAAAAAAGGATTGCGCGGCAAAGCACAATCCCATTCTGCGATAAAAAGCGGATGTGACTTTGTCCTTTTGCCTGAGAGATCGACTTTTCGCCTTGCACCTTCGGCACTCAATTCAATGAGATTCTCCAAAGTTCTGTCAGAACGCAGTCCTCATCCCCATAGGGACACCTGAGAGTGTTACTCCTTCGGTAGGCAAAGCCTTCTCCCGCGCACCTCAACCAGAATCCTAATTATTTATCATTATACACATTTATTTTCAAAAAGCAAGAGAAAACGACAAAAAAGCCGTCTTTTTGGAAAAAAACGTGTTTCTCACAAAAAGACAGCTTAATTTTTGTATGATTTCTGTTTGCTTTTCATAAATAGGTTAATGAATATCTTTTTTCAGGCCTGCTACCTCATCTACGGGCAAGGAAATGACAACGCCGTGGGCATCTGTTTTCGCGCCGCAACTTTGACTGATGGCCTCCATAATGGCTTTCTTTTGTTCTTTTTTTGCCAGAATGAGGACAATCTCCCGTTCTTCCTGAATGGAGATGCCCCAAAAAGCGGCGGCATCATCGCTTTCTACGCGACGAGTATGAAAAACCGTTCCGCCGCCCGCGCCTGCTTTTCTGGCGGCAGACATAACTTCTTCGCTGTAGCCTTGATTGACAAAGGCAAGAATGAGAGAGTGATCGGTATTCATAGGGATTTCCTCCTGTTTTTCTTCTTGGGGGGCTTGTCTGGATAAAAGCCGGAGAATGCCCAGACTTCCGCCGTTTATGGGTACGGTAAAGGCGATACCCGTATCGGGTGCGCCCAGATACAGTTCGTTTTGCAGAGCGTCGATGGTCTTGTGGGCAAGGTCGGTTTGCAAGGGGGCGATGGTTACGGTTTTGTCTGGTTCGCCCAAACCCAGCATATCTACGATGGTACTGTTGGCGGTACCCTTGGCAAATACGAAATTTTCCTCGGGCGCATTGAGTGCTTTGAAGACTTTTTCCGCTTTCAGACTAAGTTTTGGCGGAACGATGAGAAAGAGCAGCGAAAAATGCTTTTTTAAGTTGTTCACGCTTATACCTCCTCCAGATCAATGATCACGTCGCAATTTTGCGGCAAGGTGGGAACGGTGGGTTCGATAACGGTTTTCTCGCGCTCGCGGAGTTTGAGCTTATAAGACAGACCCATAATTTGAATGGCAATCAAGGGGGTCAGGGCAACCAGTGCCACTACACCGAAGGCATCGGACATAATATCTCCGCCAACGCTGACGCATACCCCGATGGAAAGAGGAATGAGGAAGGTGGAGGTCATAGGTCCTGAGGCAACTCCGCCGGAGTCAAAGGCGATACCCACGAACATTTTGGGCACGCATAAAGAAAGTGTCAATGCCAGAATATATCCCGGAATGAGAATAAACTGTACGGGAATGCCCAGCAAGGTTCTCAGGATGGAAAGGGCTACACTGGAAGCCACGCCAAAGCTCATGGCGCGATTCATTGCCTTGATGGATACCATACCGTCGGTAACGTTTTCAACTTGCGCGTTTAATACTTGAATGGCAGGTTCGGCTTTTACAATAAAGTAGCCGATTAAAGCGCCGATGGGAATTAAAAGCCATTTGTAGGGGCCGCCGGCAAGAGTCTCTCCTAAAAGTTTGCCTACGGGAGCAAAGCCCACACTCACTCCGCAAAGGAAAAGAGTAAGACCGAGAAAGGTGAAGAGAAAGCCGATGACTACGCGCCAAAACTGCCTTTTATGATAACGGCGGGTGATTCCCTGGAAAACAAAGAATACCATAACCAGAGGGAGTAGGGAAAAAACAACCTCTTTTGCATAGGTTGTTATATTGGAGGTAAATTCGATTACTACTTGTAAGGTGTTCTCCAGAACGGGGATTTCTTCCAAAGCGTAATCTGTATTGTTGGGGCGGTAAAACAGACCCAGAAAGAGTACTGCGATAATGGGGCCGATGCTGGAAAGTGCCACCAGACCGAAGGAGTCAGACACGGCGTTTTTATCGCTTCGTACAGAGGCAAGACCTACGCCCAGTGCCATAATAAAGGGAACGGTCATAGGACCTGTGGTAACACCGCCGGAGTCAAAGGCTACGGCAAAGAAATTGCCCGGAACGAAAAAGGACAGAATCAAAGCCAGAATATAAAGAATAATTAAAATGACGGGCAGGCGGATTTGTTTGCGGATACGGATTGCCGCCAGACTCAGAAAGATTCCCACACCGACTGAAATCACGAGAATGAGAATCAAATTGGGGATAGCGGGAACTTGCTCGGCAAGGACTGCAAGATCAGGCTCGGAAACGGTGATGATAAGACCCATCAGAAAGGAAAGCAGAACCAAAAGAACGGTCTTTTTTGTTTTGGAAAATTGCACACCGATACCTTCTCCCAGTGGGGTCATCGCCATTTCGGAACCAAGCTGGAATAGAGCCATTCCTACTACCAGAAGACATGCGCCGGTAAAAAAGAGGGCAATGCTGCCTAAATTCATGGGTGCCAAAAAGATGCTGATGCAAAGTACGATGATGGTAATGGGCAGAACCGCTGCAACGGATTCTGTAATCTTTTCCTTTAACTTAGGATTCAAGGCAAGCCCTCCTTTCATACTTTCTACAAACTTATAATAAGATACCATAAAATATACATTTTGGCAAGAAAAAAGCCGTGATGATTCCACGGCTTTTCAAAATATTTATATTCTATTCTTGCTTGAGCAGATTCAAAAGGTCCTCTTCGCTGAGTACGGGGATGCCAAGCTCGTTTGCTTTTTTGAGTTTACTTCCTGCGGCTTCTCCCGCTAAAACGAAACTGGTTTTGGAGGAAACGGAACCGGATACTTTGCCTCCTGCATCCTGGATGAGTTTTGAAGCTTCGTCCCGCTTGAGTGTGGGAAGGGTGCCGGTGAGAACAAAGGTCTTGCCTGCCAATAAGGTTCCTGCTTGTTTGCCCGCATAATTCATATTGACACCCACATTTCGCAGAGCATCCAGCAAAATAGAGGTTTTTTCTGAAGCGAAAAAGTTTATGATGCTTTCTGCTAAAACTTGTCCGATATCGTCCACCAAACAAAGCTCTTCCATAGTTGCTTTTTGCAGAGCATCCATAGAGCCAAAGCGCTTTGCTAACGTGGCAGAGCTTTTTTCGCCGATACCGCGAATGCCAAGGGCATAAATGAGGCGCGACAGACAAAGGCTCTTGCTGTTTTCTATGGCATTTTTCAGTTTGACTATGCTTTTTTCGCCCATGCCGTCCAGTGTGGCAGCTTTTTCACTGTTGAAGGTATAAAGGTCGGCAATGGTTGCGATAATCCCATTGTCCAAAAAGGCTTTGACCACGGCAGGTCCCATACCGTCAATATTCATGGCTCCCTTAGAGGCAAAGTGGATGATGTTCCGTTCCAGCTGGGCAGGGCAGGAAGCGTTGGTGCAACGAATGGCGGCGGCATCTTTATCGCGGAAGACTTTTTCGCCGCAGGAAGGGCAGACATCGGGGAAGATGAAGGGGTTGGAGTTTTTCGGGCGCTCCTTGAATTCTACGCGAACTACCTCCGGGATGATTTCTCCCGCTTTGCGTACGATGACCGTATCGCCGATGCGGATATCTTTTTCGCGAATGAAATCTTCGTTGTGCAAAGTGGCACGGGAAACGGTGGTTCCTGCCAGACGCACGGGGGCAAGTTCGGCGGTGGGGGTGAGAACACCGGTTCTTCCTACCTGAACGGTCACGTCCAAAAGTTTGGTTGGTTTTTCTTCCGGCGGATATTTGAAGGCGATTGCCCACTTGGGTACGTGGGGCAGTTCTCCCAATTCCTCTCTTTGCGCGAAATCATTTGTTTTTACTACTGCGCCGTCAATATCAAAGCTTAGAGCTTCGCGATTTTCACCGCGCCGAACAATTTCGTCGTAGATGGCATCGTTTTCTTCCAGAATCACAAAGGGGGAAACTTTAAAGCCCAGTTTTTTCAGCCATTCCAGACTTTCGCGATGGGAGGAAAAACTTTTCCCCTCCACGGATTGAATGTTGAAAATGAGAATATCCAGTTCCCGCTTTGCGGTGACGGCGCTGGAGAGTTGGCGCAGAGACCCTGCCGCTGCATTGCGCGGATTGGCAAAAAGTACTTCTCCCAACAGCTCTCGCTCCTCATTGAGTTTTTCAAAGCTTTTTTTGGGCATAAACACTTCGCCCCGTACCACCAGATGGGGAACGGCTTCACTTAAAACAAGGGGGATGGAGCGGATGGTTTTCAGGTTTTCCGTTACGTCTTCGCCGATCAGACCGTCGCCGCGGGTAGCACCGCGATAAAATTTTCCGCCTACATATTCCAGTGCAACGGAAAGCCCGTCGATTTTGTATTCTACTGCAAAGGCGGGATTTTGTACTTTTTTACGAATGTCGTCCAAAAAATCAAAGAGCTCCTCGCGGGAGAATACGTTGGAAAGGCTTTTTAAGGGAACAAAGTGGGAATATTTTTCAAATTTTTCCAGTACCGCACCGCCTACGCGGTGGGTAGGGGAGAGGGGGTCGTCTAGTTCAGGATGTTCCCGTTCCAGTTTTTCCAGTTTTTTGTAAAGCATATCGTATTCGTAATCGCTGACCGTGGGAGCATCCAGCACGTAGTATTCGTGAGACAGGCGGGAAAGGGTTTCCCGCAGAGAAAGGATCTCTTGCAAAGCAGAGTTCTTATCCATAATTTTCTCCTTATTTATTACTAAATTCTATTATATCCCTTTAGAAATAGAAAGTCAATTTAAGAAGAAAAGAAAAAATGCAAAAAATGGGGAAAATGGACTTGACAAGCAAAAAATATTGTGTTATTTTATTATACTGCACTATAATTGCGGTACAATCGCCTTTTGCGAGTAAGTTTATGAAAAACGCGTAAAGAGATGGAAAATTTTTGTAAACATTTTCTAGTTTGAAATGTAAAATTTTTCTTCTTGCTTCCTTATTATAGGGAACGCGGAAATTTTTTAAAACGTGTACCGTGACAGAAAGACAAGAAAAATAAAGAAGGAGAGGTTAACTATATGCTGATGACCCATCCCCAGAAATGCGGAACCAACGTTCGTTATAGCTTTGCGAAAAATGACGAACCGCTGAATCTCCCCAATCTGATTGAAATTCAGAAGGAGAGCTTTGATTGGTTTCTGAAGGAAGGCCTGATGGAGGTTCTTCGCGACATTTCTCCCATCGTAGATTATTCCGGAAATCTGCTGATTGATTTCGTGGATTACGCGGTGGAAAAAACGCCTAAGTACTCCATTGAAGAGTGCAAGGAGAGAGATGTAAACTATGCGGTTCCCCTGCGTGTGACCGTTCGTCTGACCAATAAGGCTACCGGCGAGATCAAGGAGCAGGAGATCTTCATGGGCGATTTCCCCTTGATGACCGAAAACGGCACCTTCCTGATTAATGGCGCGGAGCGTGTAATCGTATCTCAGATCGTTCGTTCCCCCGGTATCTACTATCAGAAGATGCAGGAAAAGAGCGAGAAGGTCACCTTTGCTACCACCGTCATTCCTTACCGCGGCGCTTGGCTTGAGTACGAGACCGATCAAAACGATATTTTCTATGTTCGTATTGACAAGAACCGCAAGATGCCCGTTACCATTCTGGTTCGTGCTCTCGGCTGTTCCACCGATGCAGAGCTGAAGGCGATGTTTGGCGAGGATGCGATGTTGCTTCTCACCATGGATAAGGATATGATCACCGCAACAGCGGAGAACAATAATACCACCGCCTATGAAGAAGCTCTCAAGGAACTTTACAGAAGACTTCGTCCCGGCGATCCGCCTTTGGTAGAGAGCGCCGAGATTCTGGTAAATAATCTCTTCTTTGACCCCAAGCGTTATGATATTTCCGCTGTGGGCAGATACAAATATAACAAGAAACTTTCCTTGGCAAGACGTGTGACCGGTTTGAAGCTTGCCGCTCCTGCTGTGTCTGAGCTGACCGGTGAGGTTATTTTTGAAGCCGGTGAGGTTTTGAATGCCGAAAAGGCAGAAAGTCTGAACCGCAACGGAATCACCCGTCTGACTGTGATTGCAGAAGATGGCAAGGAAGTAAAGGTATTCTCCAACGGCATGGTTCCTATGACCGAATTCCTTTCCGAAGAAGCTGTTAAGGAAACCGGCATTAAGGAAATGGTTTGCCTTTCCGTTTTAGGCGAGATTCTTGCTGAAACCGAGGATGAGGCAGAACGTATTCGTTTGATTCGCGCCAGAAAGGATGAGCTTGTTCCCAAGCACATTACCCGCGAGGATATTTATTCTACCGTAAACTATCTGCTTGCCTTGGCTCACGGCATCGGCACCGATGACGACATCGACCATCTTGGAAACAGAAGACTGCGCTGCGTAGGCGAACTTCTTCAGAACCAGCTTCGCATCGGCTTCTCTAGAATGGATAAGATTGTAAAAGAGCGTATGGCAATTCAGGATGCCGAGTCCGTTACTCCTCAGGCTTTGATCAATGTTCGTCCCGTGATTTCTGCCATCAAGGAATTTTTCGGTTCTTCTCCTCTGTCCCAGTTTATGGATCAGAATAACCCCCTGTCCGAGTTGACCCATAAGCGTCGTCTTTCCGCATTGGGTCCCGGTGGTTTGTCCAGAGATCGTGCTTCCTTCGAGGTTCGTGACGTACACTATACCCAGTACGGCAGAATGTGTCCCGTAGAAACCCCCGAAGGTCCTAATATCGGTTTGATTTCCTACCTTTCCACCTACGCCAAGATTAGTGAGTTTGGCTTTATTATGGCTCCTTACCGTAAGGTGGATAAGAAAACCGGCATGGTTACCGGCGAGGTTCGCTATATGACCGCCGATGAGGAAGATGAATATACTGTTGCTCAGGCAAACGAGCCTTTGGATGAAGAGCACAAGTTTATCAATAAGAAGGTAACTGCAAGAAGACGCGAGGAAATCCTTGAGGTACCCAGAGAAGAGATCGATTATATGGACGTATCTCCCAAGATGCTGGTATCCGTTTCCGCTTCTCATATTCCTTTCTTGGAGAACGACGATAACACCCGTGCACTGATGGGCTCCAACATGCAGAAGCAGGCAGTTCCGCTAATGGTCAGCGAAGCTCCTATGATCGGTACCGGTATCGAGTATAAGTCCGGTACGGATTCCGGTGTGTGTGTGCTTGCCAAAGAGGCAGGCTATGTGGAATATGTTTCCGCAGATGAGATTCGCGTGAAGAATGACCAGGGTCACATCGACGCATATCACCTTGTAAAATTTAAGAGAACCAACCAGGGTACCTGTATCAATCAGCGTCCTTTCGTTGTAAAGGATCAGAGAGTTGAAAAGGGTCAGGTTCTTGCTGACGGCACTGCCACCCGCGGCGGTGAAATGGCGCTGGGTAAGAATATGCTGATTGGCTTTATGACCTGGGAAGGTTATAACTACGAGGATGCCGTTCTTTTGAATGAGCGTCTTGTAAGAGAAGATATCTACACTTCTATTCACATCGAAGAGTATTCCCATGAGGCCAGAGAGACCAAACTTGGTCCGGAGGAAATTACCCGTGATATTCCTTCTGTGGGTGAAGATGCTCTGAGGGATTTGAATGCAGACGGTGTAATCCGCAAAGGTGCCGAAGTGCACGCCGGCGATATTCTGGTTGGTAAGGTTACTCCCAAGGGTGAAACTGAATTGACTGCAGAAGAGCGCTTGCTCCGTGCTATTTTCGGTGAAAAAGCAAGAGAAGTGAGAGATACCTCTCTGCGTTTGCCTCACGGCGAAAGCGGTATCGTTGTTGACGTACGTACCTTTACCCGCGAGAATGGCGATGAGCTGCCCGCAGGTGTAAACAAGGTTGTGCGCGTTTATGTTGCTCAGAAGAGAAAGATCTCTGTGGGCGATAAGATGGCAGGCCGTCATGGTAACAAGGGTGTTATTTCCCGTATTCTTCCCCCTGAAGATATGCCCTTCCTTCCCGATGGTACTCCTTTGGATATCGTTTTGAATCCTCTGGGCGTACCTTCCCGAATGAACATCGGTCAGGTGCTTGAGGTTCACTTGGGTCTGGCAGCTAAGAAACTGGGCGTAAACTTTATGACTCCCGTATTTGACGGTGCCAATGAGAAGGATATTCAGGATCTTTTGGAGGAAGCCGGATGTTCTCCCGACGGTAAGACCGTTTTGTACGACGGTAGAACCGGTGAGCCCTTTGATAACCGCGTAACCGTTGGTTATATGTACTACTTAAAGCTCCATCATCTGGTTGATGATAAGATTCACGCTCGTTCCACCGGTCCTTACTCTCTGGTTACCCAGCAGCCTTTGGGCGGTAAAGCTCAGTTTGGTGGACAGAGATTCGGCGAAATGGAGGTTTGGGCGCTGGAGGCATACGGCGCAGCTTACACGCTCCAGGAGATTCTTACCGTCAAGTCTGACGATGTTGTGGGCCGTGTGAAGACTTTCGAGGCAATCGTGAAGGGTCTGAATATTCCTACTCCCGGTGTGCCTGAGTCTTTCAAGGTACTTGTTCGTGAGCTTCAGGCGTTGGGTCTGAATATTGAGGTTTTGGATCAGAATAATGAAGTTGTAACGCTCAAGGAGATTAGTGAAGAAGAAAGCGTAGGCATTCAGACCATTGATCAGTCTGAACTGGGTGAGCAGATTTATGATGCTGAAGATCCTATGTTTGACGACGAGGAAGGCTCTACCGAGCTGACCGAACAGCCCGAGGAAGATCTTTCCGACTATATGGGCTCTGCTTCCGTCTATGAAAATGAAGACGGAAATGATGATTAAGTGAAAAGGAGAAGAGAATGGAACACATTGATTTTGATAAAATTAGAATTGGTCTGGCTTCTCCCGAAGATATCAGAAAATGGTCTTATGGCGAGGTAAAAAAGCCCGAAACCATTAACTACCGCACTTTAAAGCCTGAGCGCGACGGTATGTTTTGTGAGCGCATCTTTGGTCCGACCAAAGATTGGGAATGTCATTGCGGTAAGTACAAGAAGGTAAGATACGTAGGCAAAGTGTGCGAGAAGTGCGGCGTGGAAATTACCACCAGCAAGGTTCGCCGTGAAAGAATGGGCCATATTGAGCTTGCTGCTCCCGTATCCCACATTTGGTACTTCCGTGCCATTCCCTCTAAGATGGGAATTCTTTTGGATATTTCTCCCCGTCTTTTGGAGAAGGTTTTGTACTTTGCACAGTATATCGTAACTGATCCCGGTTCCACCCCCCTTGCAAAGCAGCAGCTTTTGACTGAGCAGGAGTACCGTGCCGCCCGCGAAAAGTACGAAGGTGACTTTGAAGCAGGTATGGGTGCCGAAGCGGTAAAGAAGCTTTTGCAGGAGCTGGATCTGGAACAGCTTTCCAAGGACCTGCGCGAGGAAATGGATAACTCCGGAGGACAGAAGAAATTGCGCCTTTCCAAGCGTCTTGAAATTGTAGAGGACTTCCGTTTGTCCGGTAACAAGCCCGAATGGATGATTTTGGATGTTCTTCCCGTTCTTCCTCCCGAGATCAGACCTTTGGTACAGCTGGATGGCGGCAGATTTGCTACCAGTGATATCAACGATCTGTACCGCAGAGTTATTAACCGTAACAATCGTTTGAAGAGACTGATGGAGCTTCACGCTCCCGAAATTATTATTCGCAACGAGAAGAGAATGCTTCAGGAAGCAGTTGACGCCCTCATCGACAATGGTCGCAGAGGCCGGCCCGTTACCGGACCCAGCAACCGTGCTCTCAAGTCTTTGTCGGAAATGCTCCGCGGTAAGCAGGGCCGTTTCCGCCAGAACCTTTTAGGTAAGCGTGTTGACTATTCCGGCCGTTCCGTTATCGTTGTAGGACCTGAACTGAAATTGTATCAGTGCGGTCTGCCTAAGGAAATGGCAATCGAGCTGTTCAAGCCTTTCGTAATGAAGCGCCTTGTGGAAACCGGTAAATCTACCAATATCAAGGATGCTAAGAAGAAGGTTGAGCGTATGATGCCCGAGGTTTGGGACGCTTTGGAATACGTCATCAAGGAGCATCCCGTTCTTTTAAACCGTGCGCCTACTCTGCACCGTCTTTCCATTCAGGCATTTGAGCCTGTTCTGGTAGAGGGAAGAGCCATCAAGCTCCATCCTTTGGTATGTACCGCATTCAACGCAGACTTTGACGGTGACCAGATGCCTGTACACGTGCCCCTTTCTCCCGAGGCTCAGGCAGAGGCAAGATTTTTGATGCTTTCCGCCAATAACCTGCTCAAGCCCGTTTCCGGTAAAGCCGTTACAGTTCCTACGCAGGATATGGTCCTTGGTTCTTATTGGCTCACTTATGTCCGCGAGTTTGAGGATGAAGAACCTACCTTCCGTCCCGATGAGGTTGGTGAAGGCAAGGTTTTCCGCGATTTTGACGAAGCGGTGATGGCTTATGAGAATAAGGATTTGGGTATTCACGCCCGTATTAAGGTCCGTCAGACGCAAATGGTTGACGGCAAAGAGGTTTCACAGCTTGTGGATACCACTTACGGTAGAATGATCTTTAATAGTGTAATTCCTCAGAAGCTTCATTTTGTAGATCGTGAAAATCCCGATAATTTGTTCAAGCCGGAAATTGACTTCGTGGTAACCGTGAAAGAGCTTGGAAAGATCATTGATCGCGCCATTAAGTATTGCGGTTCTACCGAGACCGTTGAAATGCTGGATAAGATTAAGGCGCTGGGTTACAAGTATTCTACTAAGGCTGCTTTGACCGTATCCGTATCCGATATGACCGTTCCTCCTGAAAAGGGACAGATTATTGCTGAGGCAGACCAGAAGGTTACTGAGGTTACCAAGCATTTCCGCCGCGGTAAATTGACCGATGAAGAAAGATACCGCCGCGTAATCGCCATTTGGGAAGAATGTACCAAGGATGTTACTACCGCTTTGCAGAAAAACTTGCGCAAGGATAACCCAATCAATATGATGGCAGTATCCGGTGCCCGTGGTTCTATGAAGCAGATGAGACAGCTTGCCGGTATGCGTGGTCTGATGGCTACCGCAACCGGTCGTACCGTGGAACTCCCCATTAAGGCAAACTTCCGGGAAGGCTTGAACATTCTGGAGTACTTCATTGCAGCCCGTGGTTCCCGTAAGGGTCTTGCAGATATGGCACTCCGTACCGCAGACTCCGGTTACCTGACCCGCCGTCTGGTAGACGTGGCACAGGACGTAATCATCCGCGAGGAGGATTGCGGAACCACCGAGGGTGTGTGGGTAGAAGATATCATGGAAGGCAAGGAAATGATC
>JAZODR010000009.1:0-2648 GCA_045597125.1 Eubacteriales bacterium
CACCGCTACACCGGGAATTCCGCTTACCTCTCCATCACTCAAGAATCTCAGTTTCAAATGCAGCTCAGGGGTTGAGCCCCTGCATTTCACATCTGACTTGAGATCCCGCCTACACGCCCTTTACACCCAGTAAATCCGGACAACGCTTGCCACCTACGTATTACCGCGGCTGCTGGCACGTAGTTAGCCGTGGCTTGTTTTCGAGGTACCGTCATTATCTTCCCTCGTCAAAGAAGTTTACAATCCGAAGACCTTCTTCCTTCACGCGGCGTTGCTAGGTCAGGGTTTCCCCCATTGCCTAATATCCCTCACTGCTGCCTCCCGTAGGAGTCTGGGCCGTGTCTCAGTCCCAATGTGGCCGTTCAACCTCTCAGTCCGGCTACCGATCGTTGACTTGGTGGGCCGTTACCTCACCAACTATCTAATCGGACGCGAGCCCATTTCTAAGCGGATTGCTCCTTTGGTACCATGACGATGCCGTCTCGGTACGTTATGCGGTATTAGCACACATTTCTATGCGTTATTCCCCTCTTAGAACCAGGTTGCTCACGCGTTA
The DNA here is from genome assembly GCA_045597125.1 of Eubacteriales bacterium. Lineage (GTDB taxonomy): Bacteria > Bacillota > Clostridia > Oscillospirales > SIG627 > RGIG5579. The sequence goes on from JAZODR010000009.1 coordinate 557, forward strand.
CTCACCCGTCCGCCACTAAGCTTTACTTCATTTGACCGAAGTCGCATTCCGTAAAGCTCCGTTCGACTTGCATGTGTTAGGCACGCCGCCAGCGTTCGTCCTGAGCCAGGATCAAACTCTCAATAAATTGTATATCAAGCGCTTCCGCGCTTCATATCTGTTATTGAGCTTTGTTCTTGCTCTTAACTGTTTCTTTTCGCTTACCCTTTTCAGAGTAGCATTAAAACTCTTCTGGTGCTTGTCTTTTCTTGGTTCTCGTTGTTTAATTTACAAGGTACATGGCCGCTTTCGCTGCCCTCGCGCCTGCCCTTAGCCTCTCGGCTCTCGGTGATGCGCAACAGACGTTATTTTACCACGTCTGTCTCTCTTTGTCAAGCCCTTTTTTTAAATATTTTTGAAAATATTTTTGAAAGGGAGTTGCCGTGAGCCTTCATCGGCGACGGCTTGATAATGATACTACATCTTCCCTTTTTTGTCAAGCGTTTTTTCAAAAATTTTTCAAGAAAATTTTCGGCTAGAACAACGGTACTTCCTCGGGGCTTTCAAGTGCAAAGAGGTACTCGTCAATGCAGTTCCCTATTCTGTCCATCACCAGCACTTCGGGATCTGCCTTTATCCTTCCCTCACGTACGGCCGTATATTGCATGGGCATATACTGGCTAAGCAGCGACAGCGGAAGCTTTACGCCCCTGATATTTGCAAAGAGCTTCTCCATAGCCGCCTCCACCTCCGCGTTGGGAAGGTAATAGCGGCAGCGGTCTGAATAACTGAAGGCGCGCTTGACTGCAAGCTCTGCATCGGTTCCGTAGTAGTATTTTTTCCAGTTTCCGGGCGATTGGAGCATTACCCTTTCAAGAGTAGCTCTGAAGTCTGACAGCTCGCCGCAGCACAGCTCTTTTTCAATGCATTCGAGTGCGAACAGACCCTCGCGCATGGCAAAGGTGAGCGCAGGACCAACCTTGAGAATGGCTATTCCGTCTTCGACCATATGAAGCAGAGCTTCCTTGGTCTGGTAGTCGGTCGAATGCCCCTCGAAAACGAGTCCCGGGTACTGTTCCAGCATATTACACAGCTCGCTTGCAGCCGCACGGTCGTAGCCGTGGACCGTATCGTCGCCGAATTCTACGCCCGGCTGTACAACAACACCTCGGACGTAGTTCCACGCATCGGATGCCCCGACCTTGTCAAAGGCGGCTCTGAATGCATCTACCGTAGCGCAAAACGCCTCGGGACGGGTAACGCTGACGCTGTCGCTCCCCTGCTCACCGCCGGGTATGGGTACCTCACTGCCGATACAGTAGATAGGATGCATTGCATCGGGCTTTGTCTTTACGAGCTCGGTATAGGCCTTTTCGGCAGCCAAAGCAAGCCTCGCTCCGCGCGAGGCGATCTTTTCCTCCGCAAGAGGTGCGCTCGGATCGTCATCGCCAAGTCGCATAGAGGTATCGATGTGTATCTTGGTAAATCCCGCAAGGACGTATTCAATGACCAGCGCCTCGGCAAGGTCCATAGCCTCGGACTCGGGACGGTCCTTCCAGGTAAGCGGGCCCAGATGGTCTCCGCCAAGCACCAGCATATCATCCGAAAGCCCCTCATTAGCGGCAATGCTTCTGACAAAGCCGGCATAATCGGCAGGGCGCATACCCGTGTATCCGCCGAATTGGTTGACCTGGTTTGCGGTAGCCTCTATAAGTGCCACCAAGCCGTTCTCTGCAGCGGTACGGGCTACCGCCTTTATGACAAGGGGTGCGGCAGTACAGGCAGAGTATATACCTGCGTTTTTGGAAACGGCACGTCTTTTCAGTATATCGGTTATCGGATGATCCATAATTTTTCTCACTTTCCGGATATTACTATGTTTCTTACCTTGATCCATGGAAGTATCGAGCTGCCGTCGTTTACCCTTTCACGGGATATTTCAACTATATCCTTGAGCATTGCGGCAAGATTTCCCGAGATCATGACCTCGCTCAGAGCGTCTGTGACCCTACCCTTTTCGATAAGGAAGCTGTTTTTGGCGACACCCGTTATATCGCCGTTTGCACCGGGCGAGCCGCCGGAGAAGCGGTTCATTATAATGCCGCTTTCGGTC
>JAZODR010000010.1:0-2367 GCA_045597125.1 Eubacteriales bacterium
GACAAGCTTTATATGATCCTGGTGTATCGGGAGCTGGGCCTGTCTCTGAATGAGATCGGCAGCATTTTGGACGCACCGGACTATGACCGAAACCGCGTTCTCGAGCACCAAATCAAGCTGATGCAGGAGCGCGTAGAAAAACTGCAAAACCGAATCAGTTTTGCAAGAGGAATGTTAATGTTAGGAGTGAAATATATGGATTTTGAAGGATTTGACCCCAAGAAAATTGACCAGTACTGCCAGCAGGCCAAGGTGCTTTACGGCAAGACGGATGCCTACAAGGAATTTGAGCAGAAGCAAAAAGGCCGCACCAAGGAACAGGAAAAAGACCTGGGCGCACAGGTGATGGAGCTGTTTGCAAAGCTGGGCAAGTTGCGTCCCTGCGCCCCGGACAGCGAAGCGGCCCAAAACTGGGCGAAGGAGTTGCAGGCGTTCTTTACGGAGCATTTTTACACCTGCACGCCCCAAATTCTTAAGGGTCTGGCAGAAAGCTACGCCGGTGGTGGCAGCATGACGGAAAACATCGACAAAGTCGGCGGCGAGGGCACAGGTGCCTTTGCCAAGCAGGTGATTGATACCTATCTTTCGCAGCTATAATAGGCAAAAGTGGATGCTTCGGCATCCGCTTTTTGTTGCCAACCCTAAAAAAATGCGATATAATGCTTTCAAGACAAAGCACACAGATAAACTTCAATTTATGGGGATGATTGAGATGATTATTTTAATTACAGGAGCATCGCGTACAGGCAAAACTGCACTTGCTCAAAAGTTACTCGAAAAATATCACTATCCTTATCTGTCAATAGACCATCTAAAAATGGGTCTGATTCGTAGCGGTAATACAGAACTTACTCCTATGAGTGATGATAAGGATTTGACCGCATACTTATGGCCCATTGTTCGTGAAATGATTAAAACGGCCATTGAAAACAATCAGAACCTAATTGTCGAAGGTTGCTATGTTCCATTCGATTGGCAGAAAGACTTTGACTCCGAATATCTTGAAAGCATCAAATATTACTGTCTTATAATGAGTGAGGAATATATCAGAAATCACTTTGCTGACATAAAGAAATATGCAAACGTCATTGAAAATCGTTTGGATGATGAGTGGTGTACTATTGAGAGCGTTTTGACAGATAATGCGGAAGTCCTCGCCCTTGCGAAAAAGCATAATGCAAACGTTATTCTCATTGATGACCAATACGAGATTAACATTGATTTAGATTGATAAATTTTAATATGTTGAACAGTTAGACAAATAAGATTTTGTAGGGGGTAATATAGATGAATGAAGAATGCTTGATTTGCAAAGCTCCGCTTGAATACCTCAATGCCGACGAGGAAATGGAATGCGTGCTTTGCCATAAAAAACAGTATAGTAAAACAAGATGTGTCAGCGGTCATTTCGTCTGCGATGAATGCCATACAAGCGGAATGGACAGCATGATTGCCATTTGCCTTAACAGCAAATCCGATGATCCGATTGAAATTTTAGAAGAAATGATGAGTATGCCATCTTGCCATATGCACGGCCCCGAGCATCATACGATGGTTGGCTCAGCACTTCTGACCGCTTACAAAAACGCAGGCGGTGAAATTGATTTGGCGTCCGCACTTGAAGAAATGCAAAAAAGAGGAAAGCAAGTCCCCGGTGGTGCTTGCGGATTTTGGGGAGCTTGCGGTGCAGGTATCAGTACGGGAATGTATATCTCCATAGCCTTGAAAGCAACTCCTTTGGCAGGTGAAGCTTGGGGATTATCCAACCAAATGACAGCAAGAGCGCTGGATGCGATAGGCAAAAATGGCGGCCCCCGTTGTTGTAAAAGAGATTCCTATCTCGCCATTATTGAAGCGGTCAAATTCACAAGCGAAAAATTACATATCGATATGAAGCTGAATTCTGTGATTTGCACTCGTTCACACTTGAACAATCAGTGCAGACAGGAAAAGTGTCCTTTTCACAAAGACTATACAGAGTAACAAGTTCCAATATGTCGAACCGATAGCAACAGCGGGTTGCTTGTAATGTGGCGCACCCAATGATACAATAGCGGTATCACTTGTGTCCTCATCTGCACCTGCGAACAGCGCAAACCCCGAGCTTGTAATCTATAAAAAACGATAAAATTTGCCGCTGAGGAATTAAAATTCCTCAGCGGCGTTTTTGCGTTTAGCGGATTACGGACGAATGACTATGGATGTAGAATTCCTCATAGCTCGGCAGCTGTTTTTCGCGGGCGCAACAGCGACACCGCTACTTCTTGAACACGCCGAATTTCTTTAAGCAGAGGATCGTACCGACCGTCAGAGCAAGGACAAGCAGGATTACACCAACGATTTTCAGAGGCGTTGCGTCATCGGTCT
>JAZODR010000011.1:0-3668 GCA_045597125.1 Eubacteriales bacterium
TTGCATTTGCGGATGTAGCTCATCTGGTAGAGCGCCACCTTGCCAAGGTGGAGGTAGCGAGTTCGAGCCTCGTCATCCGCTCCATTTTGCGCTGGTAGCTCAGTTGGATAGAGTGACTGGCTACGAACCAGTAGGTCAGGGGTTCGAGTCCCTTACAACGCGCCAGAAGGCATCAGTAGATGCCTTCTTTTTTTCTCCTTCGGCATAAACTAAGGTAAGTATATCATAAAATTGTATCAATGTAAATACGAAACAAAAAAACATACGGGACTTCCCGTATGTTTTTTTTGAAAAATGACTCATAAAAATTTCTTTTGGAGGAGCAAAGCCATCTGCTCAGATGATTTGTAACGAATTCCGTCAATGAGAACAATCCCCATTTCGGCAGCGCGTTTTCTGATTCCTTCCGTAGCGTTGCCCGAGCAGAAAAGGGCAGGGGTTGCATAATATCCTCCGTAGTGCTTTGCCATCACCATAATTTCGTAAAGCTGATCATTTTTCGGCACTGTGTTTTTACAGCTTATGAGAATGGGAAGATTTTCTTTCATCAGAAGAAGATCTATCTCATTGTAGGGGTTCGGTGTTTGATCGGTGACGATTCTGCCGTCCCAATCCAGCTTTACCCCTACGCGGATGTCGTGGAAAAGACCGCTTTCGTGAGCGCACAAAGCACAGTACATTTCCAGAATCGTTCCCGCTTTGTCATAGAGAAACAGAGCCTCGTTTGTAACGTTCAGGTCGAATCGTACATAGTTGCGCTGCCCAAGGCGAATCTTTTTTTCATTGCCCAAAACACCGATATTTTTCAGACGTGCAGAGATGGATTGATAAGCCCGGGCGCTTTCGCTGGAATCAATTTCCTTCTGTGTGGGAGTGCAAGATGCTCCGCCGGGATCGCGATCCAAAGAGCAATAGCGATTCCATTCCTTCGGGCAAGTTTTTACTGTATTCCAAAGCCGAAGAATCTCTTGCCGCAATGGGCCTCTGGTAAAAATATAAGAAGGTGGTTTTTCAAGGGGGATGGTTCCGTTTAATTTGAGCATGGTTTCTGCGGAAATAGCGTGAGGGAAAGGTGGCTCTGCAATTTCTTGGGTCGGATAGCAAAATCGCTTTTTTCCCGTGTGCACGTCGTATTGATGGATGGTGACGCTTTGTCCTTTTTGTTCCATAAAAATACCTGCGGCGGCAATGAAGGCCTCATCTCCTCCTGTAACATCGATACAGTAACGATTGCCCTCGTTCCACAGCTTCATTAATTCCTGCAGGGCAGTATCAACGGAAAGCTTTTTTATGCTAAAAAATTCGGCGGAAAAGCCAAACAAATTTTGAGTCAGTTCCGAAAGGGCGCTGCGAATGATTGGTGTGGGAGCGTGTTTTTCGGGAGAAATGAGAAAGCAAACTCTGTCGAAACGTTCATTGAGAATGGACATAATATTTTCGCTTGTTCTTCCTGAGTAAAATTCGATTAAAATTTTCGACATACAACGCTCCTTGATACGTTTTTGTGCTACTTTTATAAAATTTGAATATTTTGTGAACGAACGAGAAAAACCTGCGAAAAATCGGCAAAAGTGGCAGAGATATGCTTTTAATCGCTTAACAGAAATTTTATTCGCATCGGTTTTTTTACGAAATAAAGGGAAAAAACGGTAGAAAAATGTTTTCTTGGTAACTTTCGTTGACGAGTTATATAAAATTTTACAAAAGTTGCGAAAATACGGGACTTGAATTCTGCGGAAAAATCACTATACTTTCCCAAGGAATTTTGGAAAAGGAGAGCGAATATGGAATCGGTCGAGGGACAAAACAATAAGCGATACGCCTTTTATGCAGGCAGCCTTTTCTGTGTATATGAATTGGTGGAACGGGGAAACGAGGTGATTCTGTTTGGAATGGAATCGGAACAAGGAACGCGGGAGCGAAGTGATATGCTTTCTTTTTCAAATTCTCAGAAAAAGAGAGCAGAAGCATTTATGCGTATTCTGGCACAAAGCCGAACACTCCCGCGGATGATGACGGAGCTTGCGGAGGAGTATTTCTTGTAATGAAGGAATGTGTTTTATTCTTTATTTTTTTCTCTTTCTCGGATTGCAATTTCTTCCCGTTCTTTGGAAATTTTTGCCCAAGAGGGCATTTCTTTCATAATGCTATCCAGTTTATCTAAAGTTTCGGGGATTTTGATTTTTTGCGGACAGATGGCACTGCACGCACCGCAGGAAATACAATTGTGAGGCTTTTTCTCTTCGGGTAAGAATTCGATGCGCATAGAGGTATTAAACGTCTTTACTACTTGCAGATCGTTGTAAATGGAAATTAGGAAGGGGATATCCAGCTCCTTGGGACAACCCTTGATACAGTAAGCGCAAGATGTGCAGGGAACCGAGTTTTTCAGCGTCTCCGCAATGTTCAGGAGAAGAGCTGTTTCTTCTTCGGAGAGAGGGGTCTTTTTTTCAAAGGTAGCAATGTTTTCTTCCAGCTGATGGAAAGTGGACATTCCCGAAAGAATCATTTTCACCCCGGGGATATCTTGCAGAAAACGGAATGCCCAAGCGGCAGGGGAGTGGTCGGGACGAAGTTTGGAAAGCTTTTCTTTTGCCGAGTCTGAAAGGTTTGCCAATTTCCCACCTCGCACAGGCTCCATGACCCAAATACCAATACCGCGGTCGTTGAGAAAATCAACCTTTGCCTTTGCATCCTGCAGGGTCCAGTCCAGATAGTTTAATTGGATTTGGCAAAAATCCAGATGGTCTCCGTAGAGGTCAAGAAATTTTCTCATAACCTCGATGCTTCCATGGCTGGAAAAACCCAGGTGATGGATGCGTCCCAGCTTTTTCTGCTCAATGAAGTAATCCATAATGCCCCACTTGGGATCGGTATATACGGGCAAGGAATTTTCAAATACGTTGTGAAGCAGATAGAAGTCAAAATATTCGGTTTGGCATTTTTTTAACTGATGCTCGAATACATACTCAGGATCGTAATTTTTGGAGATTTGATGACCTGGGAACTTGTCTGCTAAAAAGTAGGATTCTCTGGGAAATTCGGAAAGGATAGACCCCAGCACCGTTTCGCTCTGACCGTTGTGGTAGGGGTAAGCGGTGTCAAAATAATTTACGCCCTGCTCCATGGCGTAGCGAATCATTTCTTTGGTTTGTTTTACATCAATATCGGCGGGGGAGCCTCCCTCGAGAAGGGGAAAACGCATGCAGCCAAATCCTAAGAGAGGGAGCGATGCGCCTTTAAAATCAATTCGAATCATAAAAACCTCCTAGCTTTACTGTTTTTATCTTATCATAAGTAAAATAAAATAGCAATAAGAGAAAAAGACGACAAGTCAAAACTTGTCGTCTTTTGGTAGCGGAAGTCGGATTTGAACCAACGACCTGCCGGGTATGAACCGGATGCTCTAGCCAACTGAGCTATTCCGCCGTATAAAGTTTTTTAAAAGTGGGGTGGATAATCGGATTCGAACCGACGACCTCCAGGGCCACAACCTGGCGCTCTAACCAACTGAGCTATATCCACCAAATGGCGTGCTTTGAGGGATTCGAACCCCCGACCTACTGCTTAGAAGGCAGTTGCTCTATCCGGCTGAGCTAAAAGCACATAGTGGAGCGGGTGAAGGGAATCGAACCCTCGTAATCAGCTTGGAAGGCTGGAATTCTACC
>JAZODR010000012.1:0-5775 GCA_045597125.1 Eubacteriales bacterium
CTGCAAAAGAAGCATATAAACAGTTTTTGACGATTCAGGAATTTCGTCTGTGGAATTGAGCTTAAAGCCTGATCCCAGCTGATAATACGCGTAGGCTCTGCGCAGTCTCATTTCATCCGGATTTTCACCGAGCAAATCTTCTAAACACTCTTCAAAGCTCACACCTGCAATCAGTTGTGCGCTTTCTTTGTCTCTTTTGCTTTTTCCTAAAAAATCAAATAATCCCATAATAAAATTCTCCTTATATTTTACAAATTACCAACTAATCTCAATATAGGTATCTTCGCTTTCGTAATATTCGAAGCCAACGTCACCTGCCTGAATTTCAAGAACCGCCTTTTTACCGCCACCCAAATCCTCGGTGTAGACGGTGGAAATACCCAAAAGACTCTGCTTTTTCGCGTTGTCTAAGTTGATATGTGCGCGCACATAATCTTCGGGAATCATTTCCACAAGGAAGTTATACACTGTAGGATCGCTCTGGGCGGTGTGTTTTTCGGATGTTTCGGAGTAGATGTACTTATCCGGGTCATACGCAAAATACTCATATCGTTTTTCATCCGGATAGAGCACGAATCTTCCCAATGCAAGCTTGCTAATCGGGTTATAGCTGTTTTCAAAGGTGTAGGTGCCGTCGCCGTTGTTTTCTACCTCAATTTCTCCGGCATCCTCACCGTCTTTGACCCACTCAATATCGGCATCATAGTCGGTTTTGCTTAACACCTTTCCAAGCTCGTCGGTGGGCTCTTCTTCTTTGGCACCCAGCAGTTTGTAATCGGCATAGTCTTCCGGCTTACTTGTGTCTTGCGGTTCAAAGATGTAGCGAATTGCCTTTTCTCCGGTTTCGTCAAGCAGACGCACCGAGCCGTCCTCGGCAATAAACACGCTCATTTTATCTGAGCGCAAAACAAACATATCGGTATAGTTTTCGTACAACTCACCGGTTGTAATTTTGTCTAACAGGTCGGTAATGATTTTCTTGCCGCCCCATTTTGCAATGGACTCGTAATGGGTCTTATAGAAATCGGAATCAGGCGGATAGATGGTTTTATCATCATCATTGAAGATACAGGTTTCACCGTTATAGGGCATAATGGTATAGTCGCCTTTTAATCCCGAATCGCTCTTGATACCCTCAAATTCCACTGTAAAACCGGTACCTAACTTATCGTCCACGAAGTAGTAAATGTCAAGATCCTTGTCTTTAGCGAACAGACCGGTACCGACCTCGCTGACATAAAGCCCGTATTCCTTAGTGTCATTGATAATCTTACGGATATCGGACATCATTTTGGTTTCTTCTTCGCCAAAGGCTGCGGAAACATTGATGCCCTCTACCTCGCCACCGCCGAATTGGCCATATGCGCTGCTCATATTACCGCGGTAAACAAGACCGCCAATCAGAACAGCCGCCACCAGCAGAACGATAAGGATGATTTTCAGTAGGCCACCCCCTCTGAGCATGGAGGCGGCGCTTCCGCTGTGATAGCCTTCTCGTAAAATCAAAAAGTGCAGATCTTTTACACGATACGGCATATTTCCGAATTTTAAATCAATGTCATCTCTGATGGCGCAAGCCGGATTATTACATTGATAATAGGTATATTTGTAGCTTTGGCTTTGGTAGACCGCTTCTTTTTTTTCAGATTTGCTGCCGTCTGAATAGGTAGTCGTGGTGATTTTGTCTGCCACGTGCACCTGACGGTGTCCGGTACCTGTTTTTTCGGATACCGTACTGCCGCAGCGGGGACAGGTGTCAGGTCCTTCACGGAGACCGTGGCAACAGTCTATAGCATAACTGAACGCATATCGGCGGCGCAGAGTGCGGAAAATATACACCGCTATAATCACGCCTGTAAGCGGAATGCCTGCGCCCCATAATACCTTTTCAATAATTGCCAAGACATCGGAAGGTAGCAAACAAAACTCCAAAAATTTCACCAGTGCCATAATCAGCACCGAGGCGCCCATTCCTCCAAACACAATCGCAGAAGCAATACGTCCCACTACTCCATAAGGGGAAACTGCTGATTTAATTTTATTCATAATCGTTCTTCCTTTCCAAAAGTTATTTTTCAATTTGTGCCTTAAGCCACTCATAAGCCGACTGGTTCTTGATTTCATCAAGGGTGCCGAGCTTTTCTACGTACCCACCCGTACGGGAGGGGTCGGAATAAACGTCCCAACCGAACAGGTGGATACAGGCGAGAAACACAAGGTTTTCTTCCGTATCCTCTTTTTCGGCGGCGCGCATAGCGTAGTGAAACGCTTCAGGCCATATTTTGAATAACCGTTCGTGCATCGTCTTCGCTATGTAAGGGTCTCGGTCTTTGGCTTCACATATAAGCTGATATGTGCTTTTTGCAATACTGTCTGCCACATTTTTTACCCGAGTATATCGATAGGAACTGTGATACTCTATAAGCACAGACCAGAGTGAACGGAGGGACGCGGGTGCTCCCCACGTTCGTTTGTCGTCGATATACAATTCCAACCGACGACGGTTTTGCTCATCCAACGGCGGACCATACAGACTTTCAAGACAAGCATCAAAGTCTGCACTGCTCACCCAGTTCAAATAATCTTTCTTTTCTTTTCCGTTTCGAAAATAAGCCATCTTCTAAAACCCCTATCCTTAACTTCTCGCATCCGCTTGCTCTTTCACCCACATAAACGCGGTGTAGCAACGGATCTCGTCCAGAGCGTGAATTCTTTTGGCTAAGTTCTTTAACTCTGATACGTCTGTTGTCTTATCCCAACCGAACAGTATGGCACAACTGAGAAACACAAGGTTTTTCTCGGTGTCCTTTTCTCTTGCAACGTTTATACTGCTTTGTAATAATTCCGGATATTTGTTAAACAACCGCTCAATGAGTGCTTTTGCTTTTGAAGGATCATGTTCTCTCGCTTCGCAGGTCAGATGGTATGCACTGTTTATAACGCTACTTTCTGCAGGTGAACTTTCAGAACATTTGGGAAACAGACCCCGTTTATGCATAAGCGCCTGATATACGCTGTACTCAGATCTCGGTATGCTTTTCATATCATTGCTGAAAAGGTAAAATACACGGGCTCTGCGCAATATCCATTCGTCTTCACTGTCGCCGAAAAGATCTTCCAGACACTCCTCATAGGAAGCGCTCTTCAGCATTTTTTTGTTTTCGATATCAATTTTTCTGTCTTCAATAAAATCAGTCAGGAAAGATCCCATAGTTTTTGCCTCCTCATACTAATTTGTCAAGCAATTTTTGTGCGGCGATGCGGTACTTTTCCCACTTGGAGTCGGTAGTAACACGGGTGAGCCAAGCCTTTGCTTGCTCCAGATTTTCACCCTTTTCCACCCATTCCTCCGCCAAGAAATAGGCAACTATGGGTTCCATCCAACCTCTTTTGTAGTCGGGGGTGTAGTGGTCGTATTTAACCAAGGCATTCTTTACACTGCCGTCCGCCATTGGTACGTTTTTGATCACCTGACGGGCTTTCTCCAAGTCCTGCTCACAGCCATACCCTTCAGTGTACATATAGCACAGGAAATGCCGTCTGCAATCGTAGATATTCAGGTTTGGGAACGTGTCGCAAAGGGCACGAAGCCACAGGAACATTGATTCTTTATCTTCCTCGGCAAGATCAGCGTATTCGTAATCTTTTTCACGGTAGTCGTAGGACATTCTATCCACCGGCTTTTTTTCGGTTTCTCCCTCTGCCGGCGGCTTTTCGGGGAACAGATCCGTTGCCATCGAAATGCACATATATCCTGCAACTGTCTCAAGAAGATGCAACTGATAATGAGGAATCTGATACTTATCGGAAGATGGGCTGTATCCTGAGCCTACCATTCCCTTGTGTGTAAACCACGCCAAGCGCTGTTTGGACAGTTCGTACACCAAGAAGACGTATTTCCAGAACTGCTCCATATCCTGCACACCGGTAACCGTACCACGGCTGCCGTTAAAACTGTTATGACAATAGGCGAGAACAAGAGAATAGGCGGCTTTATAATCGCCACGTTCGGCCGCCTTCTTGTAATAAGCCTCCGCCTTACCTTGGATGCCGCAGTGCGTTTCGTACAAGCCTCCGTACAGCTCGTCAACCATAGGATGGTCATATTTTGAAGCAAGCTTGTCGTGAGCTTCCAATGCCTTTTGGAAGGCTCTCTCTTTATCACCGTAATAGGTAAGTTCCTGACGTAGTTTTAAATATTTGCCCATTTCCCATTTGTGTATCTTGGCTCCGATTGCCGCCGCCTTTTTCTCGTTGGGAATGGGATCGTAAATGTGCGGGAAGGCAATTCGGGCGTATTCGCTTGCCGATTCAAAATCCGCAAGCCGTGCCGCCTTGTAATACCAATCGGCGGCGGTTTGAAGATCCCCCGCCATCTTGGCGGCAACCGCTTTTTCTTTGTATTCGGAAATACGTTCTTCGGGTGATATTTTGCTCATATTCCGTTCCTCCTAAAATTTATCTGTTTTGCGATGTGTGTATCTGAGCGTCAACAAAGGCTTCGTTGTGCGACATTCCTTGATTTCGGCGCATATTGTACCAGGTCCAGTCGAAGCCGCCGCCTTCCGGTACGGCGTTCATTGCCGCCGCCGACAAAATCAAGAACACGAGAGCAATGATGGCCCAAGCCACGTAAATGACCACCGGCGAGATGATGTAAGCAAGCACCGAAAACAGTGCCGCCATCAGTATGCATTTTACCGCCGAGCTGCCGTCTTCACTAATACAAACCTTTGTGATGAAATTGCTCTTTTTGTCAAGGGCAATTTTAATGCACATTATCCCGCCCAGCAGCATCGCCGTAAGGAAGCAGGCTTCAATGCCGAACAAATTATCAAACACGGGTAGACCGATCTCCTGGTCGGGTGTTGCACCGCCGTTTGACACGCTAAGCAGAATTGGCATTAAAATAAACAATCCTCGATATGCGTTATATCCGCCGAGCACAAAGGCGATAACCTTTGCCAACTTCAGTTTGAAGAACAGATACTTTGCGCACAGTACGGCACACAGCGGCAAAAACACGTGATACAGCATAACACCGGTCAGGGTATTGCCGAACGCCACAAGAGGTGAGCCTGCCAAGGCACCTCCCACAACCGTACCTCGCTCAATATTCTGATTGGCGAAGGTTTGGAAGTAGGGACACACCACCGCGCCGATCATTAAAATCACAGCTACGATCTTACCGATGGTATTGAAAATATCCTCTAACCCAAACTCTTCAATAAAGTGTGTTGCACCGATGGCGGGCACCAGTACGCTGATTCTGTCGTATGTATTCAGGTCATCGTAGAACCCCACGTTATCTCGGATGCAGAACAGATAGGATAGAACCAGCAGTACCGCCGTTATGATCCACCATAAGTTTAGTCCGCCGATGAAACCGCACACCACAAAGACGGCAAATTCCACCGCGCCGAGAATACGACTGTGGCAGGCGGCAAAGCCAACCACCGCGCCGGGGAGCAGCATCATACTGAACATTCCACCGACAGCGCTCCACAACTCATTCTCCATCAGTGACTTAAATACGTACTCCGGCAGCAGGTATACACCGCCCGCCGCAAGCAAGAGTATTACCATCAGCGCTGTGCCGACTATGAGGAAAAATCCTTTTTTTATGTAAGTCATAATGTATCAATCTCCATCTTTCATTTTATCCGATTCATTGACTTTTTTCAATAAATCTTCAATATATATATTGTTATTTATAGTTCTGCCGCAATCAAGACAGACGGTTTTTTCGGGGCGTCGGTCAAAAGGATTGCCCTT
>JAZODR010000013.1:0-133115 GCA_045597125.1 Eubacteriales bacterium
TCAGTATTACCTTAAAGGCGGTCGTATAGAGCCGTTCGGTTCTCTTTCCCGACTAAAACAAAACGTAAACGGTAAAACACGAAAAGACCATCGAGCGCTTATGGATGCGATGATTCGCCTTTATTCTTCTTACAAGGAAACGCTTGAAAAGAAAAACATGGGCTTTTCTATGAGCCGTTGGGATGAAAAACTGCTGAAATACGGTAAACTTTTTGAAAGTAAGTTAATGTCGCTATCCGTTAATCTTCCGCTTGAAGATGCACTTGATTTAGGATGGGAGATTTTGGCGGATTGCTTCGAAAAGCAAGAAACCGGAATTAAATCAGACCTTACTGATGAATTTTGGCCTAAAGGTTAAGGAGGTCTGTAGTTTTGGCAAAAATCAAACTGACTAAAAACGAGTTGAAGGTACAAAAGGACGCACTTAAAATGTACCGCAGATATTTGCCTACTCTGACACTGAAAAAGCAACAACTCCAATCGGAGATCCGTACAATTGAAGCCAAGGCGAAGGCTGTAAGAAAAGAAAGAGAAGACCTTGAATTCGGCTTCCGTGAATGGATTGCAGTTTTTAGTGAAATGGATGCATTTCCAAAGGGAATTATAACTGTCAGCAATATTCGTAAAGGAAAAGGAAACATTGCGGGCGTTGATATTCCTACGTTTGAGGGCGCGGATTTCTCACGAGGAGATTATGACTTTTATGAAACACCTCTTTGGGTGGATATTGCCGCAAACCATATGGAAAAGGCAATGTCTCTCGATTTAGAGGCGGAAGTGTTAGATGAACAGGTCAGATTATTAGAGATTGAATTGCTTGCAACTTCTCAAAGAGTCAACCTGTTTGAAAAGGTTAAAATCCCCGAAACCGAGGAAAATATCAAAAAAATATCGATTTATATGGCAGACCAACAGGTTAGTGCCGTAGTGCGTTCAAAAATATCAAAACGCAAAATAGCCCTTCGTAATGCTGTGGCTTCCGAAAAGGAGGTTTATTCATTATGATAGTGCCCATGAAAAAAGTATCTCTTATTATTAGAGAGAATAAAAAGAATGAAACCCTGAAAAAGCTTCGCAAATTAGGAATTATCCACATTGAGATAACCGAAGGATCAGGTGAGCGACTCGCCTCGCTCCGAGAACAAATTGCTTTACTTGAAAGTGCGATCTTTACCATTGACAAAAAGAAAAACGTAGAGCAAAAAGATGTGGGCGCTGCAGAGGCTTTGTCCGTTGCAACGAAAGTTCAAGCTCTTGATGCGGAGAAAAAGCAGTGCGGGGCAGAGCGAATTGCACTAAGTTCCGAGCTTGACCGCTTAAAAAGCTGGGGTGACATTGATCCGATCAGCATAAGCGATTTGGAATCAAAAGGTTATGAGATATCCTTTTACGAGATGCCAAAGAGCGAATATGAGCTACTCTCCGAAAGCATTAAAACCGTTCGGATTGATGCAACAAAATCGACTGTTAGATTTATGCTGCTCAAATCCAATAAGGAAGATCTTGATGAAGCTGTTTCATCACTGAATGTATACCGTTTGGCATTACCACAGCTTTCTACAAGCCAGATGAAGCAACGGCTTTCGGAACTTAGCACTCGTATAGACGAAATCGACGAAACGATTGCCTCCAATGCTTGTTATGTTGAGAGCATTAAGAGAGCCGTTGGGGCTACCGAAAAGGAATTTGAATTTGAAACCTACGCTACAGGCATGGCAGATGAAAACTTATCGTCTGAAAGCAAAGAACCGATTTCCATTTCCTATTTCACAGGATATATTGAGGCTGAAAACCTTGATAGGATCAAACAAACGGCCGAAAGCAATTCGTGGGGACTTCTTGTGGAAGAGCCTTCGGTTGAGGATAACGTTCCCACTAAGCTTAAAAACAACAAGTTTGTAAGTCTTATTTATCCTCTGACCGACTTTTTGGGTACCGTTCCCGGATATTTTGAGTATGACATTTCTGGTTGGTTTTTGGCGTTTATACTCATATTCTTCGGAATTATTTTCGGTGACGGAGGATACGGATTGCTCATTTGTGCTGTTGCGGCAATCCCGATTATAAAATCGCTTATTACCAAAAAGCAGATTTCGCCCATGTTTTTGCTTGTGGGACTGTTTGGTCTCTCAACCATTCTGTGGGGAACACTTACCTGTACTTGGTTCGGTCTCCCTCCGGAGCAGTTGCCCGAATGGTTAAAGAGCTTATCCATACCGGTAATTTCAAACGTGTATGCCGATAAGATATGGTATCCGTTCTGGACCAATGGCACTGCGGGGTTGACTACGGCTCAAAATCTGCAAATATTCTGTTTCTCACTGGCACTGATACAGCTTACAGTTGCGCATATAAAAGGTGCTATACGAAATAAGGGTTCTATTAAAATGCTCGGTGATATCGGTTCGATATTACAGCTTTTAGGTATTTACTATTTAGTGCTAAGCCTTGTTGTAAATGCCGAGGTGTTCAGCTTTGGGCTGGTTATCGGCGGCGTTTCCGTAGGAACAGTGGCTATTGCACTGATAGGTGTAGGATTTGTCCTGAGTTTCGTATTTTCAAATTATGAAGGAAGCATTATTAAATCCATACTTTCAAGTCTTACCAACATTGTGTCGGTTTTGCTTGGTGTGGTAAACGTATTTTCGGATATCGTTTCGTATATACGACTCTGGGCTGTCGGCATTGCCGGAGCTGCAATCTCTGCTACCGTTAATGAGTTGGTAAGCCCTTTACTTGGCAATTTCATGTTTATGATATTTGCCATCGTTCTTCTGGTTTTTGGGCACGGACTGAATATGATTTTAAACATTCTATCCGTTATTGTTCACGGAATCAGACTTAACACCTTGGAGTTCTCCTCGCATTTAGATATGTCGTGGAGTGGTCATAAATTTAAACCGTTTAAAGAACAAATTGATTAAAAGGAGAATCATCATGAATTTAGGATTATTAGCAACAGCATTGGCAATGGGTATTGCCGCCATCGGCTCGGCTATCGGCATCGGTATTGCAGGTCAAGCTTCAATTGGTGCTTGGAAAAAGTGCTACATAAGCAACAAGGCAGCGCCATTTATTCTTACTGTTTTCGCAGGTGCGCCTCTTACACAGACCATTTACGGTTTTCTTTTGATGCAGCAGATGAAGGCTTCCTCTGCTGATCCTACCTTTTTATTCGGTCTTGGAATTGCATCGGGTGTTGTTATGGCAGTTTCAGCGTACTTTCAGGGAAAAGCCGGTGCTGCAGGTGCAGATGCCTTAGCTGAAACAGGAAAAGGCTTTTCACAGTACATCACTGTTGTAGGTCTTTGCGAAACCGTTGCGTTGTTCGCGCTCGTTTTCAGCATGGTAGCGTTAGGATAATATGAGAAAACAACGGCCTCCGGTATCAACAACACATATTATTTTGTTGAGCTTTTTAATAGCGATATTGATAGGCGCATTGTTGCTTTCGCTTCCCATAAGTTCAGCCGATGGAAAACCGACTTCGTTTTTAGATGCACTTTTCACCGCAACGACCTCCACCTGTGTTACTGGCTTGGTGGTAACACCGACCGTTTCCTCTTGGAACGTTTTCGGTCAGGTTGTAATTTTGATACTGATTCAGATCGGCGGTCTTGGTGTTATCACCATTATGTCGGGACTGATGATACTTCTGCACAAGAAAATGGGTATCGGTGACAGACTGCTTTTGCAAGATGCATTTAATCTGAATTCGCTTTCGGGGCTTGTTCGGTTTGTAAAAAAGGTTGTAACCGGAACACTCATGATAGAAGGTGTCGGTGCTCTGCTTTATATGACGGTTTTTATACCTCAATTTGGTGCAAAAGGAATATGGATATCGGTCTTCACTTCCGTTTCTGCCTTTTGCAATGCGGGTATTGATATTATTGCCGAAAACAGCCTTTGCGATTATGCACTCAATCCCGTTATCAATATTGTTACCTGCGGTCTGATTATTTTAGGCGGTATCGGTTATATCGTTTGGTGGGACGTGCTCAGAGTTCTGAGAAAAGCCGGAACGAAAAAAGTTAAATTTTTCAGACATCTTACCTTGCACAGTAAAATCGCTATTACCGCAACCTTGATTTTGATTTTTGTGGGTGCAGCATTCATTTTTGCGTTTGAATATAACAATCCGCAAACAATGGGAGAGTATACTTTGCTTCAAAAAATGGAAGTATCCTTGTTTCAGTCGGTTACAACAAGGACCGCTGGCTTTGCAACCGTACCGCAAGAAAATCTTACAAATGCAAGTTCTATCGTATGTTTGTTTTTGATGTTTATCGGCGGTTCACCTGTTGGTACAGCCGGAGGCATCAAAACGGTGACCTTTGCCGTGCTTGTAGCATCTGCATTCGCCTCTATTCGTAACAAAGAGGATACCGAGGTATTTGGCAGACGACTCACAAAACAGGCTGTCAGCAAAGCAGTTGCCGTTACCTGTATGTCCTTTATTATTATGTTTACTTCAACGGTTTTGCTTTCTGCCGTAACGGATGCAAATGCATTGGATATTGTTTATGAAACGGTTAGTGCTACCGCAACCGTAGGTCTTACAAGAAATCTTACGGCATCTCTCGGCAGTGTTGGTAAGCTTATTATTATCATAACAATGTATCTGGGCAGAGTCGGGCCTATAACGCTTGCCGTTGCGTTTAAACGAAGCAAAGATAATCAGAATATTGTAAGAAACCCCATAGAAGAAATCAGTGTGGGATAAGAAGGGATAATTTTATGAGTTTCAATAAAACCTATGCCGTGTTAGGTCTCGGCAGATACGGAAGAGCTGTTGCAGAAGAGCTTGTAAATAATGGCGCAGAAGTTTTGGCTGTTGATATAGACCAAAACAACGTCAATAATGCAATTGAAACCATACCAGTTTGCAAATGCGCCGATATTACCGAGCCGGAGGCGATGAAAAGACTTGGTATATCTAACATTGACGTTGTCATTGTTGCGATGGCGAGTAATCTTGAAGCCAGCGTTATGGCTGTAACTCTTTGTAAAGAAGCAGGTGTGCCGACCATTATCGTTAAATGCGGCAATGAGATGCACCAAAAGATTTTAAGCCGTGTTGGTGCCGACAGGGTGATTTTTCCCGAAAAAGAATCAGGAACCAGACTTGCCAAGAATCTGCTTACATCAGGTTTTTCGGAAATGATAGAGCTTTCCGATGAGGTATCCATGGTAGAACTTGACGTAAGAGATGAGTGGGTTGGTAAAACGTTGATAGAACTTAGTTTGCGCAAAAAATATTCTATCAATGTGGTAGCTGTGCGAAACGGTGATATAATCAGTACAACCGTTGATCCCGCACTTCCCCTTGAAAAGGGAATGCAGCTTATCGTTATTGCTAATACCCTAAAATTGCAGAAATTGAAATAACGCGGTGAATTCATAAAAGAACACAAGAAAAAACTGATTGCGCCGATTATTGTAATTGTCATTATGGTTGCTGCTTGCTTTGGCTTTTTGTGGAGATTTTAGCACCCGAACCTATGAAAAGTGTTTTTTAGTGAAAATATAGGGTCAAAAAATTGGTGATTTACTGAAATTTGTGCAACATAACGAAAAAATGACCGTTTTTGGAGGTTTTAAGCCTCAAAAAACGGTCATTTTTGGTCGAGATGACAGGACTTGAACCTGCGGCATCCTGCTCCCAAAGCAGGCGCGCTACCAGCTGCGCCACATCTCGATAATTTTTGGGGGAAATTAGATTTCTTTTAATTTTGCAAGGCAAGATTTGCAAACGAACTTGTCGCCAAAGGCATTGAGGTTTTTCTCGCTTCCGCAGAACGTGCAACTGTCGTGTTCTTTGCGAATAACGACAGAATTTCCTTCCAAAGCAATGCGAAGGTCATCCCACTCGCGAATTTCAAGGGCTTTGCGAAAATCCATAGGAATGACGATTCTGCCTAAATTATCAATTTTTCTGATGCTGAATGTTTTTTTCATAACAGAGTCACCTTTCCTTTATTTTTACGAAAACAATTTTACCAACGAATGGAAGATTTGTCAAGATGATTTCTTGGCTTATTCCCATTTTTTGTTGAAATGTAGTGCTTAATATGGTAAAATAAACAAAAAAGAATCAGGAAAGTGTAAATATTGTTTATATGATGAATTTTCAAAAATTGGAGTTGGAGCATATTCCTTTATTAAGGGGGTATTTTTCCCGAGTGACCACCCGTCTTTGCGATACGACCCTTGGGGGCGCGGTGATGTGGCGCAATGGGTTTGGAAACGATTTTGCTCTGGTAGAAGATATTTTGTTTTTGCGAAGCCGTAATGATGCGGCGGGCTTTGCCTATGCTGTCCCGCTCGGGAATTTGGAACGGGGTGTAGCGCTTTTGCTTGAGCATTGCAAAGATAGCGGTCAGCCTCTTCGTTTTTGCAGCGTCGCCGAGGAAAACAAAGAGCGGCTTCTTGCTCTGCTTCCCGAATATACCGCCAATGCAAACCGTGATTGGTTTGATTATCTTTATCGCGCGGAAAGTCTTTCTACGCTTGCGGGAAAAAAATTGGCAGGGCAGAGAAATCACAAAAATTTCTTTTTGAAGACCCATCCCGATTGGTGCTTTGAAGAAATTACCGATGAAAATCTCAGTGAACTACAAGATTTTTTTAATTTTTTCTGCAAAGAGAATTATAAGGATTCGGAGTATTTTCATCACGAGGTGGCCGCGGTCCGTGAGGTACTGCAAAATCGGCGAGTTTACGGCTTTTTGGGGGGACTGATTCGTGCGGAAGGAAAAATCTGCGCTTTTTCCTTTGGAGAGCGTGTGGGCGATACGCTTTTTGTTCATATTGAAAAGGCGGACCGTAATATCCGTGGTGCCTATCAAATGATGGTTTCGGAATTTGTGGCACACTTTGCAGGAGATGCAGAATTTGTGAATCGCGAAGAAGATGTGGGAGATGAGGGACTTCGTTATGCAAAAAAATCTTATCACCCTTGCGCGCTTCTTGCAAAATATACTGTTGAGAGAGGGTGAATCATTCGTTTTTGTCGCACATTAATTTTCAAGGAGAAGCACTATGTATCAGAAACTGTTCGATGCTGTTGAGGCATACAAGGATTTGATTCTTGCCGCTGAAGCGGATATTAAGAGAATGCCTGAATTGGGTTTTCGCGAATGGAAGACCCATACATATTTAAAGGCGCGTTTTGAAGAACTTGGATATAAAGTTTGCGAGCTTGGTAATATTCCCGGTTTTTATACTGACGTGGATACAAGCAGACCCGGACCAAAGATAGTGGTATTCGGAGAACTGGATGCGCTTCCTTGTCCCGGCCATCCTTTTGCCGATTCGGAAACAGGTGCCGCTCATGCTTGCGGTCATAACTGTCAATGCGCTGCTCTTTTAGGTGTTGCTGCCGCTCTTAAGATGGCGGGGGTTTTGGATGAAATGAGTGGTTCGATTCGACTGTTTGCTGTCCCTGCAGAGGAGGGAGTTTCCTCATCCTATCGTGAAGAATTGGAGAAAAACGGAACGGTGCGCTACTTCTCGGGCAAGACCGAGGTGATGTATCGGGGCTTGTTGGACGATGTGGATATCGCAATGATGGTTCATACCAAGGCAGACACGGTTAAAATGAGTTGCCCTCTCGGTTCTAACGGAAACCTCCGTAAAAAGGCCACTTTTATTGGAAAATCCGCTCACGCAGGAGGCGCTCCCCACAAGGGAATCAATGCCCTTTATGCCGCGACGAATGCTCTTGCCGCGGCAAATGCCTTGCGCGAGACGTTTGAGGAAAAAGATACGGTTCGTATGCACCCAATTATCACCAAGGGCGGTAATGTGGTTAACGCTATCCCGGATGAGGTCATTATTGAAAATATGATTCGCGCTGCGGATTTTGATACCATCAATGAGGTTAGCCACAAGGTGAATCGCGCCTATGCGGGTGCCGCCGCTGCTTTGGGATGCAATGTTCATTTCGATGATATTGCAGGCTCTGCTCCCCGTATCAATGATAAAAACCTTCGTCAAGCATTTAAGACCGTGGCAAAGGAGATTTTTCCCGAGGAATTGCTTGATTTTGAGAATTCCTATTGGGGCACTGCTTGTAGTGATATGGGAGATGTTAGCTGTGTGATACCTTCTGTCCATCCCTTTATTTCAGGTGTAACGGGAAAGGGACACGGTGTTGACTTTATGGTAGAGGATCCCTATACGGCTTGTGTTTTGGGAGCCAAGGTCATTTCGGGTGTCTTAAAGCTTTTGCTTTGCGAAAATGCTGCATATGCCAAGAAGGTTATGGCAGAGAAAAAACTGCCTTATGATTCCATGGAAGCCTTTTTTAAGGCGAAGGATGCTATGAATTTTAAAAAGGACGGTGTCCGTTATAACCAAGACGGAAGCATTACGCTGAATTTTTGAGGGACGGATGAAAAAATGAAAACGAATTTGAAAAAATATATTCTTGCCGCTGTTTTGACCTTGCTCGTTGGGGCAATCGGCTTTGGAATCGGCTTTTTTCTTTTGCCGCCAAAGGCGCCACTTCCCAATACGGCGGAGAGCGAGAAGAATATAGAATATCAGATTTTTACCGAAACGAAAGAAAAGCGGGAGGAGATGCCAAAAATTCCTTTAATGAAGGGAATTGACGTATCCAAATGGCAAGGAAAGCCCGATTGGAAAAAAATAGCCGAAAGCGGTGTGGAATTTGCTATGATTCGCATTGGCTATCACGGCTCTGACGGAACGCTGGGTGAGGACGGCTCGGCGGATTACAATTTGACTTCTGCGGATAAAAACGGTGTATTGACAGGTGTTTATTTTTATTCCTTGGCAAAGAATGGGCAAGAAGCGGAAGCGGAGGCGCTTTGGGTTCTCGGAAAGGTTGGGAAATACGCGATTTCTCTCCCCATTGTAATAGATTACGAAATGATGGAAAATGATATCGCTGTAACTGCCACCGAGCGCACGGATATCGCTCTTGCGTTTCTGCGCCGAGTTCGGGATGCCGGCTATGAAGGAATGCTTTACGTTCCCATAGAGGAATTTAGCGATGAAAATCTTTGGGAAAAGGAACGGATTCTTTCGGAATTTAAGGTGTGGGGCGCCGATTATGAGATTTCCCCAGAAAATGGGCATCCGGATGGGGTCACCGATTATGCAATGTGGCAATATTCCAATACGGGTCAAATCGACGGCATTTCCGGAAACGTAGATTTAAATTATGCTTATTTTTCTGCAGAGCGTATCTTACCGCAAGAAGAAACCGGAATTTAATCAGACCTTTACTCCTGACAATCGCTACGTAACTGCTAAGATTGAGGTCAATTTGCGCAAAACTCCTTCTATCGAAGGGGAGCTGGTGGGCACATTGAAAAAAGGTGAATTTATTCTTTGTACGGGGGATAGTGATATGGGCTGGTCCAGACTTTATTTTAACGGAATGACTGTCTATGCAATCACTTCTTATTTGGAAAAAGTGTAAAAAAATGCTTTGCTTCTTTGAAGCAAAGCATTTTTTGTTTATACGCCGGAGTAAGCGGAAAATCCTCCGTCCACGGGAAGAACGATACCGGTAATAAAGCCTGCCTTCTCGGAATCCAGAAGGAAGTTCAAAGCACCGTTCAACTCTTCCGATTCACCGAAGCGCTTCATGGGAGTTGCGTTCAGAATCTTATTGGTTCGGGGAGTGGGAGTTCCATCTTCGTTGAAAAGGAGCGCTCTGTTCTGATTGGTTACAAAGAAGCCGGGAGCAATGGCGTTGACGCGAATCCCTGCGGGAGCAAAGTGTACGGCAAGCCATTGAGTAAAGTTGGAAATGGCGGCCTTCGCACCGGAATATGCGGGAATCTTGGTCAAAGGACGGAAAGCATTCATAGAAGAAATGTTGAGAATGCTGCAGCCTTCTTTGCCGATCATATCGGGTACGAATACCTGAGTGGGAAGAAGGGTGCCGAGGAAGTTAAGATTGAAGACAAATCCAATTCCGTCGGGATCCAGATTGAAGAAGGTTTTGATGTCGTCACGGGTCTCATCGCCGGGTTCATAGGTTTCGTGATCGGCAGTACCGCGGGGATTGTTACCGCCTGCACCGTTGATAAGAATATCGCATTTGCCGAAGTCTGCCAGAATGGCTTGATGCGCTTCCTCCATGGACTCCTTCTTTAGAACATTACAGCCGTAAGCTTTGGCAATGCCGCCCTCGGAACGAATCTCGGCTGCAAAAGCTTCTGCTGCGTCCACATTCAGATCCAGTAGAGCAACCTTATGTCCTTCTTTTGCCAAAACCTTTGCAAAGCCGGAACAAAGAACACCGCCGGCGCCTGTGATAACAATAACTTTTTGTTTCATAACAATGGCTCCTTTCATATTAAAAAAAACTGGGTGCTTGAAATACGCCTTGCAAAAATCGGCTTTTTTCAAGTACCGTAAAAAGGAAAGAATTTTCCTTGAACCGATTATAACAGAAAATATTGTGCAAGTAAATTACAATTTTTCTCATTATTTATATAAATATATTGCAAATCGTGCTTTTTTTTGATATAATGCAAAAAAAGTTGAGGGAAGGAGAGAACCAATGGTAGAGCAAATATGTGCATACCACGCAGAAGATTTATTTTTTCATCATACTGTCTCTCCGTGGCGCGATCCGCAGAAATTTCCTCTACATGCCCATGAGATGAATGAGATCTTGATTATTCTTTCCGGAGAAGGGGTAATGCGTGTAGAAGGCAATGAATATGCTTTGTTTCCAGGCGCGGTCTTTTTGATGCGCGACGGAGAGAGTCACAAGATACAGGTGGAGGCAGGGGAGCCGTATGAGCGAATCGCCATCCATTTTTCACCATCTCTTTTGTCTCATCTGGATCCGAAAGGGGAGCTTTTCATTCCATTTAGAGAAAGAAGACTGGGCTCCGGAAACGTCTTCCGTTTGCGCTCTTTGCAAGGACTTTTACCATCGGTGTTGGAGCTGGGAGAAAATACGTCCTCTTATCGAATTCGACTGGCGGTCACTGCTTTTCTCTACTCTCTTTTGATCGAGGTGAGTAATCAATATATCAGCGAGGAGCATTCCTTCGATGAGCGAAAGGAGCTTGGCAAGATTTATGAGATTATTGAGTTTGTCAATCAGAATTTGTCAAACGATTTGTCATTGGATGCCATTGCCGCCGATTTCTATTTGTCTAAATCTCAGCTTTCCCGAAGCTTTAAAAAAGCAACCGGTTCTACCCTATGGGATTACGTTCTTATAAAACGTCTGTTTTTAGCGAGAAGCTTGATCCGCGAGGGAGAAAGTATTTCCGGTGCTTGTGAACGAAGCGGCTTTCGGGAGTATTCCTCCTTTTATCGTGCATATAAAAAACGCTTCGGCGTTTCCCCCAACCAAGACCGCGCAGTTCCCGGTGAAACGAAAGATTAAAATAAAAACTCACATTCCTGAAATAGGATGTGAGTTTTTTTAATATAGTAAAGCGCAAGTTGCATTTTCTCTTGTTTGTTTTTGTAAAATGTTGTAAATTATTTATCTGTTAAATTGCGTATTTTTTCACATTGTGATACAATTTAGTATATCAAAAAACAAATGATAGTATAATTAAATGGATATAATAAGGAGAATGAATGGATTACGCTGCAGAATCGTTGAAAAGGCATGAAGAATGGCATGGAAAAATTGAGGTGGTAACCAGAGTGCCGCTTTCCTCTAGGGAGGATCTTTCCCTATGTTATACCCCCGGGGTGGCGGAACCGTGCCTTGCTATTCAAAAAGAGCCACAAAAAAGCTTTACGCTAACCAGGAGAGGAAATCTTGTTGCCGTTGTGACGGATGGAAGTGCTGTCCTCGGCTTGGGCGATATCGGCCCGGAGGCGGGAATGCCCGTTATGGAAGGGAAATGCGCTTTATTCAAGGCTTTTGCTGACGTAGATGCCATACCTCTTTGTATTCGTTCCAAGGACGAGGATGAAATCGTCAATACGGTAAAACTTGTAGCGGGGTCTTTTGGCGGTATCAACTTGGAGGATATTTCCGCTCCCCGTTGTTTTGAAATTGAAAAACGTTTGAAACAGGAGTGTGACATTCCCGTATTTCATGACGATCAACACGGAACTGCCATTGTGGTACTTGCCGCTGTGCTTAATGCTTTATGTGTTGTTGGCAAGTCAATTGATAAAATTCGAGCTGTAATCAACGGCGCAGGTGCCGCAGGAACTGCCATTGCAAAGCTTTTGATGATGGCGGGACTGAAAAATCTGGTAATGTGTGACCGTTGCGGTATTCTTTGCGAAGGAGAAACTTGTCTGACCGATGTACAAAGAGAGCTTGCCGCTATGACCAATCCTCATCATTTAAAAGGAACGCTTGCCGATGCCATGCGCTCTGCCGATCTTATGATTGGGGTATCCGGCCCCGGTGTTGTAACTCCTGAGATGGTGCGTTCTATGGCAAAGGATGCTATCGTCTTTCCCATGGCAAACCCCGTTCCCGAAATTATGCCACATCTTGCCAAGGAGAGCGGAGCTGCTGTTGTGGGTACGGGCAGATCCGATTATCCCAACCAGATCAATAATGTTTTGGTGTTTCCGGGTGTATTTCGTGGTGCGCTGGATTGCAGAGCCCGCCGGATTAATTCAGAAATGGAACTTGCTGCCGCAAGAGCCATTGCCGATTATATTCCTCGCGAGGAATTGAACTGCGAAAATATCGTGCCGTCCCCCTTGGATAAGAAGGTTGCCTTTGCCGTTGCGAAAGCGGTTGCTGAGGCTGCGCAAAAAACAGGAGTGGCACAACTATAAAAAAGAAGAAGCAAATTTAATTTGCTTCTTCTTTTTTAGTGGGAGTCGTAAATTCGTTTAGTGGGGTAAATTTTGGAATTTTTCGTACGGAAACCTTGATTTTCAGCGGGTCGAAACAAAAGGAGCGACATCTTCCGCAGGGTTCTACAACGCCTTTTTTCTTGCACATATAATAATCGCCGCAAAAAATCTCCTGGCTGTATTCACAGAGAGAGCAGTTTTCTTCAAAATCCTGTTTCTTTTTCATAATCGACCTTCCTTTTCTTTATTCTACAATATTTTCTTTCTCATTACAAGAGTTTTTGAAAAAAAAGCGTAAGAAGGAATAAAACCGATGCGAAAAAAATTTTCCCCAGAAAATGGTTTTTCAGGGAAATTCCACTGCCTTCCAGAATTCCTGCCGTTTGCAAATGAACGGAAAAACCTCCCCAACCGCAGCCCAGCGCGCAAAGAGAAAAGGCAAACGGAATAGCCTTGCCTCGCAAAAGATTGATTCCGCCGCAAAGCTCGGTTAAAATGCCAAGGAATGTGTAGGAGATACCGCTCAGGGAAAATAGGTGACGTATTAATTCTGTTAAAAAAGAAAAAAAGATAACGCAGGACATTATATAAAGGAAGGAACTTGTTGCCTCCCGCAAAGCGTCCGGAATATTTTTCCAAAAAGGAAAATAAATCATTTCGTTTTTTTCTTCTTTAAGAAAAAGTTTTTTGCCGAAAAAGAATAAAAAGCAAAGGGTAGATAATGTACTCTGAAAAAGAAAAAGGAAAACGCCTTTTTTCGTGTCGCTAAGTACCGTTTGTCCACAATAAGAAATGAGAAAGGCAGGTCCTGCATTGTTGCAGAAAAAGAGCATTTTTTCTCCATCTTTGGCGGATAAACGTCCCTCTCGCACCAAAGTTGCCACCGCTGCGGCTCCTACGGGAAATCCGCATAAAAGACCCAAGAAAAAAGGGATGAAAATGCAATTTTTGCCCTCTCCTACTACCATTCTGGTTAAAAGAGAGGATAAAACCAAGGATGGGAATAGCGCAGGTAGGGCGGCATCCAGCGAAAGCGCAAGACCGCGTCTTACTCCTTCTGAACATACTGCGGGAAAAATTAGACAAAGGGCAAGGCACAGAAGAGGAAATAAAAGATTTAATTTGGATTTGGTCATATTTTTTAACCCCAAAACGATATATTTTATTGATGTATTTTATGCAAGTAAGGGGATTGCTATGGCGAAAAACATAAAAAAAATTTTGTCTTTGCCAACGGATATGATTACGGTTTTCAACCGTAATCGTGTGGTTTTGGAGGGGGTAGAGTGTATCATTTTTTGTGATTCGGAAAAAATGATATTCAGAAAGAAGGGACTTGTCACCGTTGAAGGAAGAAAATTGCATTTGGAGGAATTGGGCAATGATAATATTGCGGTTTTGGGTCAATTGACCGCAATTTTGTTTAGCGAGGACAAAGAATGACCACCTTTAACCTTTGGAATGTTTTTTGTCTGAAAATCAAATTCTCTTCCCCCCGACCCCAAAGACTTCTTAATGAGGTCCTTCGGAAAAACATTCCTGTTTGGGGAATCGAAAATGGAAAAGATTTTGTATCCTTTCGAATTTTTCCGTCCAGAAAAAAGCATTTTTCTGCTTTTTGTAAAACGCTTTCAAAGGAAGAAATCTGGGAAGAGAAGCCTTGCGGAATATTGCATTTGTTGTTTCTATTCCGAAAGAGAATCGGTTTTTTTACAGGGATTTTATTTTTGGCGTTGTCATTGTTTCTCTCCACTCGTTTTTTATGGGGAGTGGATATTCACGGAAATGTGCAAACGCCATCCAATCAGATTTTTCAGCAGTTGGTGCAGCACGGACTTTCTCCCGGGCGACTGCTTTCCCGTTTGGATGCAAAGGAAATTGCTTTGCGCTTTGATATCGATCACGACGAATATGTCTATGTAGGAATCAATATTATTGGGACCCGTGCCAAGGTGGAGATTCGGGAGAGGGAATACGTCAAAGAACAAGTCCCCAGCTATGATGGGTCATCCAATATGGTTGCCGATATCTACGGCAGAGTGGCTCGTTGCGAGGTGCTATCGGGTCAAAGTGTTGTCAAAAAAGGCGATTTTGTAAGGGAGGGAGATTTATTAATCAGCGGTATTCGGGAAACGAAAAACGGGACTTTTTACCCCGTGCGAGCTGCCGGACGCGTGTTTGCGGAAACTCATCGAACTTTTTCCGTTACTGTGCCTTTTGAGGAAACCGTGAAGGTTTACAGTGATGAGGAAAAAAGTCAAAAAAGCATTGAAATGCTTGGTTTTTCTCTCTCTTTTCCCTTTTTTGTGGAGAAAGATGAGTGGGATGAGGTGATGGAATTTGCCGAACCGCTGGAATTTTTGGGCTATGATTTACCCGTGGTGATACGAGAGCGTGTTTTCTTGAATTCCGCATCAAAAAAGGCGGTAATAAAGGTTGACAGAGCCGAAAAATTGGCTTATGATAAATATGAACAGTTTAAAAGGGGTATTTTTGCCCAATCGGATGAAATTTTATCTGAAAATGTATCTGTTTTGGCCGATGAAGCAGGGGTAACATTGACAGCCGAGCTGGACGCGGTGGAGAATATTTGCCGTGAGGCTCCTTTCCGATTTACTACCTACCCTTGAGAAACTCCGAAAGGAAGTATTATGTCAGAAAAAATTATAGGAATTACAAGCTTGGATGCAATTGCAAGTATTTTCGGTGCCTTTGATGCCAATGCAGCTCGCATCGAAAAGGAATTTGAGGTTGCCATCTATACCCGCGACGGAGAGATTCGCGTTTCCGGTGAGGAGGAAAACGTGCAGACTGCCGCCCGTGTAATCTCCTATCTGGAGCGGTTGTATTCACTTTCCGGACATCTGACGGAACAAAACGTTGAATATGCGATTAACGTGGTTCGCGATGGCGATGAGCTTTCCGCGGAAAAACTGATTGGGGATACCATTTGTATTACCGCCAAAGGACGTCCTATCAAGCCGAAAACCATGGGGCAAAAGGGCTTTGTGGAATGTATTCGAAAGGAAACCATTACCTTTGGTGTAGGTCCTGCCGGTACGGGTAAAACCTTTCTTGCGGTGGCAATGGCGACCGCCGCTCTACGCAAAAAAGAGGTTTCCCGCATTATTATCACTCGGCCTGCAGTGGAGGCGGGGGAGCGCCTTGGCTTTTTGCCCGGTGACCTTCAAAGCAAAATTGACCCCTATCTTCGTCCGCTTTACGATGCCCTTTTTGAAATGATGGGCGGTGAAACCTATCAGAGACTTTTGGAAAAGGGAAGTATTGAGGTAGCTCCTCTTGCTTATATGCGCGGACGCACTTTGGATGATTCCTTTATTATTTTGGATGAAGCGCAGAATACCACTCCTGAGCAGATGAAAATGTTTTTGACCCGTTTGGGTCAAGGGTCAAAAGCCGTTGTCAACGGCGACGTGACGCAGATTGATTTACCCGGCGGTGTTCCCTCGGGTTTATCTCAGGCATTGGAAGTGTGTAAAGACGTGCGCGGTGTTGGAATTTATCAGCTGAGCGCAAAAGACGTAGTTCGTAATTCTATTGTTTCCCGCATTGTGGAGGCATATGACCGCTACGGGGGAAACAAAAAATGAAACACCGTATTCTGATTGAGAATGCCCAGCAAGATAAAGCGCCGTTTATCGGCTACAAAACTGCCGTCAAACGGGCAGTTTGCGCCGTCTTGGAGGAAGAAGGCTTTGAAGGCTGTGCGGAGGTTTCCGTTACTTTGGTGTCTTCCCGGGAGATTCGGGAGCTGAACAAAACCTGGCGCGGCGCAGACCGTCCTACCGATGTATTGTCTTTCCCCTTAAAAGAAGATGGTTTTGGCGAAAAATATACTCCTCTTGGAGATGTAATCGTTTGTCCTGCCGTCATCTACCGTCAATCTCGGGAATTCGGGACTACTTACCGTCAGGAGTTTTGCTTGATGGTCATTCATTCCGTTCTTCATCTGTTGGGGTGGGACCATATGGAAGAAAAAGAAAAGAAAGAAATGTTTGAAAAACAGGAAAAAATCCTTCGCTCTCTTGCCGAGGGTGATGTGAAAACAGAGGAGTAATATGCAGAATTTAACACAGAAAACAGGCTTTATTGCCTTAGTCGGAAGGCCCAATGTGGGAAAGAGTACTTTAATGAACACTCTTCTTGGTGAGAAGATTGCTGCCGTTTCCCGCAAACCCCAGACTACTCGTACCTCTATTACGGGCATCCTTACCAAGGAAAATTGTCAGTATGTATTTTTGGATACCCCGGGTGTACATAAGCCTCGCACCAAGCTGGGTGATATGATGATGAAATCTGTCGGGAATGCCACTACCGATGTGTGTATGGTAATGCTTTTGGTGGAGCCTTTGGCCCAGATTCATCCTATTGAACGGGAGCTTTTGGACAAATTCGGAAAAATGGGTGTTCCCGTTGTTCTTATCATTAATAAAACCGACATTTATACCCCCGAGGATATTATTCGTACCATCGATGTGTTCTCCAAGGAATATACCTTTGCTTCCGTTATCCCTTTGTCCGGTAAGACCGGCGACGGCGTGGATATCATTTTCAAGGAAGCTGAGCCGTTTTTGGAGGAAGCGGAATGGTTTTTTCCCTCGGATATGATTACCGACCAGCCTGAGCGAACCATTGCGGGCGAAATCATCCGCGAAAAACTGTTGAAGCTCTTGGATAAGGAAATCCCTCACGGAATTGCCGTGGTTATTGAGGATTTTAAGGAATCCGATAAGCTTATTGATATTCGAGCCGAGATTTATTGCGAAAAGTCAAGCCATAAAAAAATTATTATCGGTAAAGACGGCGCAATGCTCAAGCGCGTAGGCTCTTTTGCCAGAGAAGACCTGGAGGCATTTTTCGGTGTTCACGTTAATATCAATCTCTGGGTCAAGGTGAAGGAGAATTGGCGCGATAATGAAATGCTCCTGGGTTCCTTTGGGTTTAAGAGGGACTGAGTATGACCCTGAAAATTGAGGGATTGGTGCTGAGAAGCGTCAAATACGCGGAAAGCGATAAGCTTATCACCATCCTCACCGAGGAAGGAAAGATGTTTTTTAAGGCGCGCGGAATCCGTTCTTTAACCAGCAAAAATGCCGCGGGCTGCTCTACCTTTGTTTATTCGGAATTTGAATTGGAGAGCCGAGGAGATCGGTGCTTTTTGAAACGTGCCGTTCCTCTTTATGCTACGGTGAGGCAAGGCGCGGATATTGCTTCTCTTGCTCTTGCTTCGTATTTGGCAGAGCTTGCCGAGGATACGGCGCGGGATGCGGAAACGGGAAAGATTGTCTTACGTCTTTTGATGAATGCTTTGTTTCTCATTTCCAAGGAGGATAGACCTTTGGATTTAATCAAGGCGGTGTTTGAGATGAGACTTCTGGTTGCAAACGGATTGATGCCAAACCTTTCCGGATGTACTTCCTGCGGAAAAAAAGGCGATGAATTGCCGTCCTTTTTCTTTCGTTTGTTGGAGGGAGATTTAATCTGCCCGGATTGTATTAATTCCTTTGATACGCAGCTTGTCCGTATGCGTCGGGACGTGATTGCCCTTTGCAGAAGAAGTATCGAGGCACCGGAGGAAAAAGCATACGCTTTGAAAGTTCCCGATGGAATCCTTAGGGATTTTTCCCGTTTTACCGAGCGATATCTCCTGTGTCAGCTGGAGCGGGATTATCAAACGCTGGATTTTTACCGACAGGTGAAAAAGCTGTCGGCTCCCGCAGAAGAAACAAAAAAGGATAATCAAATCAATGGCGACGAAACCCTTTGAAAAAGCAGTTACAATATTAGAATACGATAAAATCTTAACTATCCTTGCCTCCCTTTGTTCCGTGGAAGCGGGGAAGGAGAAGATTTTGACTCTCAGACCCGAGGGAGATTTTCAGCGCGTGATTCGATTGCAAAAGGAAACTGCCGCGGCGAAACGAATTTGCGCTCTGAAAGGTGCTCCTTCTTTGTCTGCGCATCCTTCTATTCCGTCTATTTTGGATCGCGCGACAAAAGGCGCAGTGCTCAATCCTACGGAGCTTCTTCGTGTCGGTTCACTTTTGCATTCTGTGGATGCAGCACACCGCTACGGCGAGGGAATGGCGGGCGAAGATGGCGTATTGGGTGAAATTTTTCGCAGACTTTTGCCCGAGCGGGGTTTGGATCGGGAGATTCATCGTTGTATTTTGTCCGAGGATACTTTGGCAGACGATGCTTCGCCCGCACTTTTTTCTATCCGTCGGAAAATGATTGCCTGTGCTTCCAAAATCCGAGAATCTCTTCAACATTATATTTCAGGCGCATATGGAACTTTTTTGCAAGAAAACATTATTACTTTCCGTAATTCTCGCTATGTAATCCCTGTAAAAAGTGAGTATAAAAATGAAATAAAGGGATTGATTCATGATACCAGCGCCAGTGGTGCCACTGTGTTTATCGAACCGATTTCCGTGGTGGAATTGAACAACCAGATCAAACTTCTGGAAGGGGAAGAAAAAGACGAGATTGAGCGCATTCTTGCTGCGCTTTCTCGGCGCGTGGCAGATTTTGCCGATGCACTGAGTCTGAATTTTTACAATATTGTGGAGCTTTCTGTGATTTTTGCCCGCGCAGAACTTTCTTATAAAATGGAAGGCGTGGAGCCGAAAATTTCAGAAAAGGGGGAGCTTGTTTTCAATCGTGCAAGGCATCCTCTTTTGGAGCGAAGCACTGCAGTACCCATATCTCTTTCATTGGGGAAGGAATTTGATACCCTGGTGATTACCGGCCCCAATACGGGGGGTAAAACCGTAACTTTAAAAACGATTGGCTTACTTGCAATGATGGCGCAGACGGGTCTTCATGTGCCGGCGGAAGAAGCTATACTGCCGGTCTATCCCGATATTCTTGCCGATATTGGAGACGAGCAAAGCATTGAGCAATCCCTTTCTACCTTTTCTTCGCATATTGTCAACATTATTTCTATGTTGGATGCGGCAAAACCTTCTTGCTTGATGCTCTTTGATGAGCTTGGAAGCGGCACCGATCCTGTAGAAGGTGCTGCCTTGGCGGAAGCCATTTTGGAAACGGTTCGCGCAAAGGGAGTCAAATGCGCCGCTACTACTCACTATGCCGAGTTGAAAACCTATGCTTTGGAAACACAAGGGGTAGAGAATGCTTCCTGTGAATTTGATATTTCTACCTTGCGGCCTACTTATCGTTTGATTACGGGTACGCCAGGTCGTTCCAATGCTTTTTTGATTTCTACCCGTTTGGGACTTGCTGAGGATATTATCAGCAAGGCAGAAAACTTGATTAAGGCAGAAAACCGTCGTTTTGAAAGTGTGGTTGGAAAACTGGAAGCGGAGCGCGTTTCCATGGAAAAAGATCGGGATGAGGCACGGAAAATGCTGGCGGAGGCGCAGCGCGCCCGCGATGAAGCTCTGCAAGAGAGGGAAGGACTTCTTGCTGATGCGGAAAAAGAATTGGAGCGCGCCAAAAAAGAAGCCCTTCGTTTAATTAAAAGTTCCCGCGCTCTTGCAGATTCTACTTTTGAAAAGTTGGAGGAATTGCAGAAAAAAGCGCAACGCGATAAGGCGCAGGAGGATCTGGAGGAGGAGCGGAGAAAGCTTCGCTTGACCTTGCGCGGAGCAGAAGACCGTGTTTCCATGACCGTTTCCTCAAAAGAGGAAGGCGATGATTATACTCTTCCCAGACCGCTTGCCGTGGGGGATCGGGTGTTTGTGACAAAGGCGCGCAAGGAAGGCGTGATAGAGAAAATCCAAGGCATGGAAGTTACGGTTTCTTTGGGCAATCTGCGTATGAAAACTCCTGTTTCAACCCTTCGTTTAATTACTGAATTGAAGAAGGGGCAGAAGGAAAAAAAGAAGGGTAGTGTAAGCACTTCCCCTCGCAATCATACGTCCAATAGCGTGGATGTCCGAGGTCTTGTAACCGATGATGCTTGGTTTGTTGTGGATAAGTATCTGGATGACGTTGTTTTGGTCGGATTTGATAGTGTAACGGTCATTCACGGAAAGGGAACCGGCGCTCTAAAGGCGGGTCTTTGGCGATATTTTAAAAAGGATCCCCGCATTAAATCTTTTCGCCTCGGACTTTATGGAGAAGGGGACGGAGGCGTTACAATTTTGGAAATGAAAAAGTGAATTTTTTGTAAACAAGAAGCTGAGAAGGGTAAAAAACTTTTCTCAGCTTCATACTCTATACGTATAATATAAAAAGGAAGAACAATTTTTAAAAAAATGTTTATTTTACGAAAAATGAGAAAATGAACGAATTGTGACTATGCAAAAACATGGTTGACAATTGTATTTTTTTTGCATATAATCCACCTCGGTTTTTGAAATTCGATTAAAAATGACGAAAACAGGAGCTTTTATGACAAAAAAACTTGCAGAGTTATCCGGATCGGTATCCGTACTTTCGGCAAGCTTGATTTTGGTTTTGGCGTTTCTGATTTCACCCGCATATTTGCCGGAGATTCGTGTTCCGAAGGTGCATCGTGAGCTTTCCTCTTCCGCTGTACCCCTTGAACCTGCTTCTCCCGACCAGGGTGTTTCCAAAACCGCACCGATTCCTGCTGATACGGAACTTTCCGCCCAGCTCAATGAAATTTACGGTGTTGCAACCGGCTCGATGTCCAATGCTCTTTTTGGACTGAGAGAAAACGAATCACAGAGAAACAGACAGCTGATCTCTTCCGTTCTGGCAGTCAGCCAAACGGTTCCCAATTTTTCCGTAAATGTTTCCGTGACTCCCGAAGAGTATGAACTTTTGCTTTATTGCGTCGGTCACGAAACGAGAAGCGGCTCTCTTCCGCACAAAATTTTGATTACCGAGGTTATCTTCAATCGAGTGCAAGGTCCGAAATTCGGACGTACCGTGAGAGATGTGGTCCTTGCCCCCGGTCAATTTGATGTTATGGTCGGCTATCAGGGCTGGGGAGATTGGACACCTGATCCTACCACTGTGGAAGCGGTCAATCTGGTTCTTAGCGGTTCTGCTCCCAATTATTCCGAGGGCGCGGTCTATTTCTGCAACCCCTATATCGTAGGGGAAGGGAATTGGTTCGATATGACCCGTCAGGTAGTATGTGAGATTGAGGGACACCGATTTTACAGGTAAAAAAGACACGATACCGTGTCTTTTTTTGTTTTTTGGATGAAAATGAACAAAGAGAAAACTTTTTCCGCCACTCTTGACAAAGCCGGGGGGATTGTGTATAATTCTTGATTGTGTCACGGTAAATATTTTTATGCCGTGCTTCTTGCTTCCCGATTTCGGGAGGCCAATGTCCAAAAGGAGGTAAACATAATGGAAAAACTGAAGGGCAAATACGAAACTGTTTTCATCGTGAATACCGAGCTTGGCGAGGAGGCTGTTCAGGAGCTGGTTGCCAAATTCAAAGGTAGAATCGAGAAAAACGCAACTGTTGAGAACATTGATGAGTGGGGCAAGAGAAGACTTGCATATCCCATCAATGACGTAAATGATGGTTATTACGTGGTAATGCAGTATATTGCAGACCGTGATTTCCCCGTAGAGCTTGAGAGACGCTTCAGCATTACTGAAGGCATCCTTCGCTCCATGACCATTCGCATCGACGCGTAAGGGTAGTGCGATATGGCATCTTTTAACAAGGTCATCCTCATCGGTAACTTAACTGCCGATCCGGAGCTGAAACAGACACAGAACGGTATTTCCGTTACTTCGTTTAGCATTGCCGTTTCCAGAAGATTTTCTTCCAAGAATGCGGAAAATGCACAGCAGGCCGATTTTATTAATGTTGTAGCATGGCGCAACACTGCAGAGTTCATCACCAAGTATTTTCAGAAGGGCAAGAGCATTCTCATTGTTGGTTCTCTCCAGACCAGAAACTGGACCGATCAGAACGGACAGAAGAGATATGTTACCGAGGTAGTTGCCGAGGAAGCCCAGTTTGTTGAGAAAAAGGGTGAGGGAGCATCTGTTGCCGGCGCAACCCCTGCTCCTTACGGAGCCAGTCCGAAGGATGTCGCTTTTGAGGAAATGAGTACTGACGACGACCTTCCCTTTTAATTTTTAGAAATACGGAGGAAATTTATTATGGATAAAGAACAAAAGGCATTTAGACCTAAGAGAAAGAAAAAAGTTTGCGCATTTTGCGCCGAAAAGGTTGATCACATTGATTACAAAGACGCTGC
Organism: Eubacteriales bacterium; assembly: GCA_045597125.1. Lineage (GTDB taxonomy): Bacteria > Bacillota > Clostridia > Oscillospirales > SIG627 > RGIG5579. The sequence continues at coordinate 22,968 of JAZODR010000013.1, forward strand.
TAAGCTTCGCAAGTTTGTTTCCGAGCGCTCTAAGATTCTTCCCAGAAGAATCACCGGTACTTGCGCAAAGCATCAGAGAGAACTTACTACCGCAATTAAGCGTGCTCGTCAGATTGCAATTCTTCCCTATATCAGCGACTAATTCCGATTAAGGAGTAGAAAATGGAAGTATTGATTACAATTCTTTGCTCTGTTATGATCGTGCTTGCCGTCTTTTTGGTGATAGCGGTTTTGATGCAGAGCGGAAAAGACAGCAATCTTTCCGGTACCATTGCCGGTGGTGCAGAAACCTTCTTCGGTAAGACCAAGGGTAAGACCATCGACCGTGTCCTTTCCAAAGTAACCACCATCGTTTCCATCATTTTCGTTGTTTTGGTACTTGTGGTTTACGTGTTGGGTGCAGTTGCAAAGAATAGCGAGGTTTCCGCTGATGATCATTCTGATCACGATGCTGCACAGGAGCAGGTCGAGGAAACTGAGACCGTGGAAGAAAAATAAGGCACAGAATTGAAATAGATCGCAGCAAACTGCGAAAATCTAAGTTGTTTGGCGCTCAAAGCGCATTTGGAGGTAAGAACTATGGCAAAGTGTGAAATTTGCGGAAAGGGCGTTGCTTTCGGTCAGAGAGTATCCCATTCCCACAGAAGAACCAACCATGCTTGGAAGCCCAACGTAAAGAAGGTAAGAGCCGTTGTAAACGGTACTCATACCCGCGTTTACGTTTGCGCCCATTGCTTGAGAAGCGGTAAGGTTGAAAGAATTTAATAAAAAAAGGTCTCCGAAAGGAGACCTTTTTTACTGTTGCAGCTCATCTTGTACGTTCAGGTAGGAGGTAACACTAAGGGGGAGCAGTATCATTCCCCATATTCCGAAAAGTTTTAATCCCAAAAGAACCAAAATTAGTGAGAGAACCGGGTGCAGTCCGATGGAAGAACCTACGATTTTCGGCTCGGCGCATTGATGGGCAAACAGTGTAATTGTAAAGAGAATCAAAAGACCGATTCCCAAAGATACCTCGCCTGTAAAAAAGGAGGTTGCTGCCCAAGGAACCAGTACGGCGCCGCATCCCAAAACGGGCAGCAAATCAATGAAAGCGATGAGAAAAGCAATCCCTAAGGGATTCTTGATTTTCATTAGCACAAGACCCAGATAAAGAATTGCAAAGTTTAATAAAAACAGAAGCAGATATGCTTTCACGTATTGCCGTAAGGAACGGAAAAAATGCTTTTTGCCCAAGGAAAGTCGAGTTTGTAGTTTTTCCGGGATTTTTTCTTTATAGAAAATGCGAATTCGTTCCCAATCGCAAGAAAAATAATAACAGCTGATGATAAAAATGATAAGGGAAATGAAAAAACGGGGCAGAAAGGAAGCGATGGAAGCAATCCAACGGGGCAACATCTCTAAGCCTTTTTTCAGAAAATCTTGAAATAGGGTAGGTAGATAAAGGGTGAAGCGATTTTCAAGATTCAGTCCCAGCATAGAGGAGAAAGATTCTTCCAAATGGTGAATGCGCTGTTTGCAAAACGAGGTAATATTTTCGGAATTTTTCGAGAGAAGTTCTGTAAGCCGTGCGGTGTAGTGCAAAATCCGTTCTACCATCAGTACCGTTGCCAGTGAGAGAAGTGCGAAAAAAATCAGCAGCAAAAGTACGGTCAGAATTCGTTTGACAGGCGCGGCAAGGGGATGGAGTCTTGACAGACTGTTGCGGATTCCCTCGGAAAATAAATAGGCGAGGAAAATCGGGAAGAAGAGAAAGAAGGTTTTCCGCAATAGAAAATAAATGACGGCTCCACATGCAAACAGGAGCAAAAATCGACCGATTCCTTTTATTCCTTGAACCATTCCGCACCTCCTTCGTATCTTTTTCCTAGTTTGAACGAAATTTTAAAAGGGTATTCAAAAACGCAGACATTTCGTCTGCGTTTTACGTCTTATCGAATAAAATTGGTGCGAATCTGCGCTTCCTTCTCGGGGAAGCTGATTCCGTTTTGTTTGCCCAGCTCGATGCATTTTAAAAGCCATGCCATATTTTTTCCAAGGCTTCGCATAACTTGCAGCCCTTCCTTGTCCTGTTCCACCTGTGCGGGGGTCTGACCGTGAACCATATTCCAGTATTGTCCGGAAACCACGGGCATAGAGGCAATGGTAAAATACTTATTTAAAACGTCAAAGGAAGCGGTTGCTCCGCCTCTTCTGCAGGAAAAGACCGCGCAGGCAGGCTTTCCTGCCAACTTTTTGGAAGAGGAGTAAAAGAGCCTGTCCATAAAAGCGGTAATGGCTCCGCTTGGCGCGGCATAATGGACGGGGGAGCCGAAGACCAGTCCGTCTGCTTCAGCAAGGACGGGGGCATATTCATTTACAACATCGTTGATAACGCACTTTCCCAGTTTGACACACGCTGCGCAGCCGCGGCAACCGCTGATAGGGTCGGTTCCCAGCCAAAGGGTGTGGGTTTCAATGCCTTCCTGCTCCAGGGTATCGGCAATTTCTTTTAAAGCCCGTGCGGTACAGCCCTCTTTGTGGGGCGATCCGTTGATGAGAATTACTTTCATATCGTTCACCTCGTTTTGATTGTATGATTTTTTTTGTACAGTATAACCCTTTGCAGAAAAAAATTCAAGAAAAATTTTACTTGAGATTTTTATTTTTATATGATATAATACTATAAATTCGTATGCATATTTGCGGAAGGTGAGAAAAATGGGAACATTGATTGTTATTGACGGTCTTGATGGAAGCGGAAAAAACACCCAGTCCACACTCCTTTATCAGCGCCTTTTAAAAGAGGGAAAGCGGGTATATCTCGTATCGTTTCCCGATTATGACAGTCCCGCTTGCGCCCCGGTAAAAATGTACCTTGGCGGTGAATTCGGTACCGATCCCGAAGCAGTGGGTTCTTACGCCGCTTCTACGTTTTTTGCAGTGGATCGCTTTGCTTCCTTCCGCCTGAATTGGAAAAAAGAGTATGATCAGGGGGCAATTATTATTGCCAATCGTTATACTACGGCAAATGCCATACATCAGTTGACCAAGTTGGATGAAAGTGAGCATAAGGCTTTTTTGGATTGGCTTTATGATTTTGAATTTGTAAAGCTGGGGTTGCCTGTTCCGGACTTGACTTTGTTGTTGAAGGTCCCTGTGGAAAAAAGCTTGGAGCTGATTGATGTTCGTGGCGAGAAAAAAGATATTCACGAAAATCGGGAGCATTTGAAGAAAGCCGCTCTTGCTGCCGAAAAATGCGCTTCCGCTTGGGGTTGGGAAAGCCTTTCGTGTGTTAACGATCAAGGTCGGCTTTTATCTCGCGAGGAGATTGCCGAAGGCGTTTACCGTCTGGTTTGCGAAAAGATCTTTTAAGGAGAAACTATGGTTACGGTATTTTTAGCGGACGGCTTTGAAGAAATCGAGGCTGTTACACCGATTGATATTTTGCGTCGCGGTGGTGTGGAAGTACGCACCTGCAGTATTTCCGAATCGAAAACGGTAACGGGTGCACACGGTATCCCTTTTATGGCAGATACGACTTTGGATTCCCTTTTTGATGGAGAGGATGTTATTTTGCTTCCCGGCGGTATGCCCGGTACAATACATCTGAAAGCATGTGAAACACTTTGCAAACGGATTCGTTCTCACCGTGAAAAAGGCGGTATGCTTGCCGCCATTTGCGCCGCTCCTACTGTATTTGGGGAATTGAATCTTCTTCGTGAGGAAAGTGCAACTTGCTATCCCGGAATGGAAGAAGGACTAAACTGCAAAACCGTTTCCAAAGAAAAAACCGTATTTTCAGGAGGAATTCTCACTTCTCGCGGTGCCGGTACTGCCGCCGATTTTGCTTTTCGTCTTCTTGCCTTGCTGAAAGGAAAGGAAGTTTCCGAGAAGTTGGCACAGGCAATGTGCTACGAGGAGGCAGAAAATTGAAACTGAAATCGACCGTCTATGCTCCGATTTTGTTCGGTGTGATTTTGATTCTTGCCGGAGTCTCATCCATTCTTTCCGGCGTGATTGGCGGAACCGGCGTGGATGTATTTTTGTCTTCCACTATCGTTCAGTTGGTGGTGTTCTTGCTTCCCTTTGCCTTCTATTGCAAGGTGGCGGGATTTGATGTGGTATCCGATTTGAAATTGGGTAGTTTTCCAATCAGCAGAGTCCCTTTTTTGGTAAATATGACACTGATATTTTTTGTGGGAAGTATGCTGCTGCGTTATGCGGGTCTCTTCTATTTTGAGGAAGCAATGGTTGTAACGCCGGACGTGATTCATTTTTCCGCAAAAAGCGAAAATACATTTTTGCATTTGTTGGGTACGATGGTTTTGCCGGCAGTTCTCGAGGAAATTATCTTCCGTGGAATCTTTTTGCAAGAATACCGTTCTTACGGTTCTGCTTGGAATGTGGCGACCACCTCATTGATGTTTGCTATGCTCCATCTTTCTCTTGAAAATTTCGTGTATTACTTATTTATGGGAATTGTTCTCGGTGTAATTACACTTGCTTCGGATTCTGTTTTGCCTGCTATTGTACTGCATATCGGAATCAATTTCTCTCATGAATTTATTCGTCCCGCTGTGGTGGAATATCTTCGTCAAGCGGGAAAAAGCCTGATTTTACCCTACCTTCTTTTGGCTTTGTTTTTGATCTTGTTCGTTTCTATGTTTTCGGGACTGGAGAAGATTTATCAGTCCAAGGCATTCAACGAGATTCTCCAGAGCCGCAAGGAGCTTTTGAGAAAAGAATTGGAAAAAGCAAAAGCAGAGCAAGAAAATCGCGTTGAGGAATCTAAGGGGAAAAAGTTTTTCCGATGTTTTCGGGAGATTTATCTTTCTCCTACATTTTTAGTCGGCATCGTTCTTTTTGTTTTTTTGGTATCCGATGTGTTGAAAAGAGGTTAATTCATGAAAGAAACAAGTAATCAGAAGAAAAATGAAAGAACCGTTAAAATCCCGTCTGTACCGGGAAAGGTGAAGAAAAAAACTTCCGTAAATAAAGCTCAGTTGAAGCGCGTAATCCCGGCAGCTTCCGAATCTTTGAAGCGTGTTTTGCCTAAAAAAGCTTCCGATACAAGAAAAATATCTGTTGACGGCGTGAAGCTGTCTTCAACCCGAAGACCTGTTGCGGGTAAGAGCGGAAAACCTGCGGGGAAGAATGTGCTCGGCTCGAGGCGTTCTCTTGCCACTACTCTTGTGATTGCGCTGATTTATATCGGTGTGGTTGTGGGAATTTCCGCAATCTTGTCTATCTGCGGTATCCGCTGGGCAAATGATATTTTTGCTCTTGCCAAGGATGAGGTAGTGGCAACCATTACCGTTCCCGAAAATGCTACGGTTTCGGAGGTCTCTACCATTCTTAAGGATAAAGAGCTGATTCGATATCCCGCTATATTCCGTTTTTGGGTTAATTTTAAAAACCGTGATTCCAAAACCCCTCTTGCATTCAAAGCAGGGGATTATGAGCTTCGCAGCACCTTGAATTATGACCAGATCGTGAGTAAGATCCGTGATCGAAAGGCGCGTGGTATTGTGAAGATCACCATTCCTGAAGGTTTTACCGTAGATGAGATTATTAGTTTATTTATTTCTCAGGGAATGGGCACGAAGGAAGGCTTCGTGGAAGCGATCAACAACTACGATTACAAGAATTATACGTTTATGGAAAAACTGAAGGGCATTGAGCTTTCTTCCCAACGAAAGTACCGCCTGGAGGGGTATCTCTTCCCCGATACTTATGAGTTTTATGCAGATTCCGGAGAGGTTGCCATTATTGATAAGCTTCTCGCCGCATTTGATTCTCGCTTTGAAAAGGATTATTATGCAAGACTGGATGAGCTTGGAATGAATCTGGATCAGGTAGTTACCCTTGCTTCCATTGTGCAAAAGGAGGGAAAATTCTCCTCGGACTTTTATCCTATTGCAGGTGTGTTCTATAATCGTTTGAATTCGAAAAATATGCGTCGGTTACAGTCTGATGCTACCGTTCAGTACTGTCTGCCCGAGCGTAAAGCAGAACTGACTTATGCGGACCTTGAGGTGGATAATCCTTATAATACTTATCGCAATGCAGGACTTCCTCCCTCCGCCATTTCCAATCCCGGTTGGGAAGCCATTCAGGCTGCCCTTTATCCCGAGCAGAATAAGCATCTCTTTTTCATTGCTGATACCGACGGATCTACAATTTTTGCCGATACCGAGGCACAGCATTCCGCCAATGCCGCTAAGCTTCGCGAAGCAAAGGAAAAGGGAACATCCATCGACTAAGAAAGGATTATTCATTGGATAGAACGATTTTATTTGCCATTTTGATTTTATCCGTGCTTTCGGCACTGGTTTCTCTCTTTGCGCTCCTTTCTGTAAGAAAGGGGAAAACTGTCGAGCGCGAGGATTTGGATCGAATGGGAGAAAGATTGGAACGGAGTCTTAGCACAGTTCGCCGTGAGATTGCGGAGGAGACTGCTCGTTCTTTGGGCACTTTTTCCCGTGCGCAAAATCAGACGCAAACCGAAGTGTTTGCACGGCAAGATCAGCGTTTGGCAGAGCTTTCCGAGCATTTGAAAACTTCCCTTAAGGGTGTGGATGATCGGATGGCACAAACCAGCGCATCTCAAGAAAAAAATGCGCAAACTCTACGCGATACCATTGATGCAAAATTGTCAGAGGTTCGCTCGGGCAATGAAAAAAGCCTTGCTGAGATTCGCAAAAGCGTAGATGAAAAATTGCAAGCTACCTTGGAAGAACGAATCAGCCGCTCCTTTCAGGAGGTCAGTCAGCGCCTTCAGCAGGTTTATCAGGGTCTTGGTGAGATGCAGACGTTGGCAAACGGTGTGGGCGATTTGAAAAAAGTTCTCTCCAATGTGAAGACCCGCGGTATTTTGGGCGAGATTCAGCTTGCTTCCATTCTGGAGGAGATTTTGTCTCCCGAGCAGTATGAGAGCAATGTGGTTACTGTTCCCGGCTCTTCCAATCGAGTGGAATTTGCCATTCGTTTGCCCGGTGATGGGGAAGGCACGGTGTACTTACCCATTGACTCCAAATTTCCTGCAGACGCTTATATTCATTTGCAGGATGCCTATGACACTGCCGATCCCGAGCAGGTGCGTTTGCAACGCTCAGCATTGGAAAACCGTATCAAAGCCTTTGCAAAGGATATTCACGAAAAATATGTTTCTCCTCCTGCCACCACGGATTTTGCCATTATGTTCCTACCTACCGAGGGATTGTATGCTGAGGTAGTGAAAATGGGAATGGTGGAGGTTTTGCAGCGCAGCTATAAGGTGAATATTGCAGGCCCCACTACCATGGCAGCACTTTTGAATTCTCTCCAGACCGGTTTCCGTACCCTTGCCATTCAGAAACGAAGCAGTGAGGTGTGGGAGGTGCTTAGCGCCGTTCGCACGGAGTTTGATAAATTTGAAACAGCACTGCGGGATGCTCAGGCAAAAATTGATCAGGCAAACCGCGGTCTGGATGCTCTTGTGGGCGTCCGTACCAGACAAATACAGAGGAAACTGAAAAATGTTTCTACCTTGCCTGCTGAACGGGCAGAGGAACTTTTGAAGGAGGGTGCGAATGGAGAAGAATAGCGGTATCCGAACTTGTGCTACCAATCGCAAGGCATACCATGACTATTTTGTGGAAGAGCGCTTTGAAGCCGGTATCGAGCTCTTCGGCACTGAGGTAAAATCCATTCGACAAGGAACTGTCAACTTAAAGGATTCCTATTTGACCATTGCAAACGGGGAACTGTTTGCAAAAGGGATTCATATCAGCCCTTACGAAAAGGGAAATATTTTCAATCGTGATCCTTTGCGTACCAGACGGCTTTTGATGCATAAGAAGGAGATTTTAAAGCTCCGCGCATTTTCCGAGCGGGACGGTTACACACTGATTCCTCTTTCTTTTTATTTCAAAAAGGGAAGAGTGAAGGTAGAGGTAGGTGTTTGTCGAGGCAAAAAGCTTTACGATAAACGGGAAAGCGCCTTGAAGCGTGATTTGGAACGGGAAAACCGTAGAGGAATAAAACTATCGGATCGGGACTAATATGGAAAAAAACATTCGAAATTTTTGTATTATTGCACATATCGACCATGGAAAAAGCACTCTTGCCGACCGTATTCTGGAGGCAACCGGCTCCGTTGCAAAACGGGAAATGGAAGCACAGGTGCTGGATGATATGGAACTGGAAAAGGAGCGCGGAATTACTATCAAGGCTCGTGCCGTGACTCTGGATTACGTTGCCAATGACGGGCAAACCTACGAATTCAATTTGATTGATACCCCCGGTCATGTTGACTTTAACTACGAGGTTTCCCGTTCTCTCAGCGCTTGCGAAGGTGCGATTTTGGTGGTGGATGCCACTCAGGGCATTCAGGCGCAGACTCTTGCTAACGCTTACCTTGCCGTGGATCACGATTTGGAATTGTTTCCCGTGATCAACAAGGTGGATCTTCCCGCTGCAGATCCGGATAAGGTCAAGGCGGAGATAGAGGATGTTATTGGGATTCCTGCAGATGCCTCCCCTTGTGTTTCTGCAAAAACGGGGTTGAATATTGATAAGGTTCTGGAGGGAATTGTAAAGTACATTCCTGCCCCGAAAACCTTTCCTGACCGTCCATGTAAGGCGTTGATCTTTGACTCTTTTTACGACGCATATAAAGGTATTATTGTGTATTTTCGCCTGTTTGAAGGCTCTATTTCTGCGGGTGACCGCATTCGTATGATGAATACGGGCGCAGAGTTTGACGTGACGGAAGTGGGAACCATGAAGACCTTTGGCTTTGCTCCTTGCAAAACTTTGGTTTCGGGACAGGTAGGATATTTGACCGCTTCTATCAAAACTTTGGACGATACGCGGGTAGGTGATACCATCACCCTTGCGGAGAACCCCACCGACGTGCCTTTCGACGGCTTTAAAAAGGCTTTGCCCGTTGTATTCTCGGGTATTTATCCTGCAGACGGTGCTAAGTACAATGACCTGCGCGAGGCCTTGGAAAAGCTTCGTTTGAATGATGCTGCTCTTTCGTTTGAGCCTGAGACCAGTGCCGCTTTGGGATTTGGCTTCCGTTGCGGATTTTTGGGTCTTTTGCATATGGAAGTGATTCAGGAACGTTTGGAGAGGGAATTCAATCTGGATCTGATTACCACTGCCCCCAGCGTAATTTACAAATTGGAATTGACAAGCGGCGAAACCGTTTTCATTGATAATCCTACCAATTACCCCGCTGTGGAAAACATTGCAACCGCGTATGAACCAGTGGTACGTGCCAGTATTATTACCCCCGTAGAATTTGTTGGTGGTATTATGGATTTGTGTCAGGATCGCCGCGGTGAATTTGTGGATATGCGGTATATTACTCCCACACGTACCGAGCTTCATTACAAATTGCCTCTGAATGAGATTGTGTATGACTTTTTTGATGCGCTCAAATCTCGCAGTAAGGGATATGCCTCTTTCGATTATAGCGATACGGAGTATGTTCCCTCAAAGCTTGTGAAGCTGGATATTCTTCTCAACGGCGATGTGGTGGACGCCCTGTCCTTTATTGTGCATAGTGATAAGGCGTATGCAAGAGCTCGTAGAATCGCGGAAAAGCTGAAGGAACATATTCCGCGCCAACTTTTTGAAATCCCTGTACAAGCCGCTATCGGGGGAAGAGTTATTGCCCGTGAAACGGTGAAGGCTATGCGCAAGGACGTTCTTGCAAAGTGCTACGGCGGTGATATTACCCGTAAGAAGAAGCTTCTGGAAAAACAGAAGGAAGGCAAAAAGAAGATGCGCTCTCTGGGCTCCGTAGAGGTTCCGCAGGAAGCTTTCATGGCGGTGTTAAAGCTGGATGAATAAGCTGAGTCTGTATTTGCATTTCCCTTTTTGCAAGAATAAGTGTAATTACTGTGATTTTTATTCCTTGCCGCGGCAGGAGCTCATTCCTGCTTACCAGTACAAATTGGCAAAAAGTTTTCCTGCCTTTGCCGCACTTGCTAACGATTCTATTGTAGAAACCGTGTATTTGGGAGGTGGAACGCCCAGTCTTGCCACCCCTGAAGGAGTTGCTGAAATTTTTTCTTTCTTGCGCGAAAGCTTTTGTGTTTCCCAAGGAGCAGAAATCACGGTGGAGATGAATCCGGAATCTACGGGAGAAGCGATTTTAGCCGCTTATGCAAAAGCAGGTGTCAATCGCATCAGCTTCGGTATGCAGTCTGCTTGCGACAAAGAACTTGCGGCGCTGGGAAGACTTCATCGTTTTGAATCTGTGGAACGGGCGGTATCTCTTGCCCGTGACATGGGCTTTAAGAACATCAGTTTGGATTTGATGTATGGACTTCCCGAGCAAACGCTTGAAAGCTTTCGGGAGAGCTTGAATCGAGCGGCAAGTCTTGCCCCCAAGCATATTTCCTTTTATTTGCTGACCTTGTCCTCCAAGGCTCCCTTGAATCGCATGGCACATCTTCTCCCCGATGATGATACCGTGAGAGAAATGTATCTTACCGCCTCGGACTTTTTGCAGAAGAAAGGTTTTGAGCATTATGAAATCTCAAATGCCGCTCAAAAAGGCTATCGTTCCCGTCATAATTTGGTTTATTGGACGGGAGGGGATTATCTGGGTATTGGACCGGGCGCCCATTCTCTTTTGAACGGAAAGCGTTTTCATATGGAAAATGGGGTTGAAGAATTTCTTTCGGCAGCCAATCCACTGGACCGTCTTTGCCAAACGGAAATTTTGACAAGAAAAGATCTTTTCACAGAGTACGTCATGCTTTCCCTTCGGACGAAAGAGGGAATCTCCCTGAAGCGGGTTTGCGATCTTTCTGATGAAAAAACGGCTTCATCTATCAGAGATAAGTTTTTGCTTTGGCAGAAGTACGGATTATGTATTCCTACAGAGGAAGGCTTTGCACTAAGTGTGGAAGGCTTCTTCGTATCCAATGAAATCATTACGGAATTGTTATAGAGAAAGGACCGATGTTATGAAAAGAATCATAAGCTTTTTTCTTGCTTTTGTATTGCTTTTGGCACTTTGTGCCTGTAGTGTACAGAAAAGCCCCGATGAGGTAGAAATACCTTCCGGCTTTTTGATGGCAGAAAATGAGAAGACGGATTATTATTTTTTCTATCCTTCCGCTTGGATTTTGGATCGGAACGATGCGGGGATGACAAGCGCTTACGTATCCGAGAATGATTTTTCCAATGTGAGCGTAACAGCATTCACCGCTTCTCCGGAATATCCTACCTTGCTTGATTATGCGGAAAAGTATTATTTTGCACAGTTTGAGGATAACTTCCGGAATCTGGAAATTGAGAAACATCAAGACGGGAGTCTGAAAAAAAGCCTTTTGAAGGTTGATTCCTGTGAGGCTCTTGCCGTAAATTATACTGCCGAATTTTCCAATGAAAATTATTCTTTTCGTGTTTGGTTCATCTCTCACAACGGTTATATTTATACTGTCCTTTATACTGCTAAGGAGGCTTTGTTTGAGTCCCACTTGGAGGAAGCAACTGCCATTGCGGAGAATTTGAAATTCAGATAAGGAAATATTATGCAAGAAAATAAAAATCCTCGATTGGGTAAGGTTGGCGGTCAGGCGGTGCTGGAGGGTATTATGATGCGCGGACCCGAAAGCTATACCACCGCCGTACGAAAGGCGGACGGCACGATTGTTCGCGATAGCCATCCCAACGAAATCAAAAAGAAAAATTGGTTTAAAAAGCTTCCCTTGGTACGCGGTGTAATCAGTTTTGCGGAAAGTTTGACTTTGTCTTTTTCCACCTTGAATTTTGCCGCGGAGGCCTTGGAGATTGAAGAGGAAACCAAGTTTGAAAAATGGTTGACCAAGACCTTTGGAAAAAGTCTGACGGGAATTGTATCCACTTTGGGTGTGATTTTGGGACTTGCTTTGGGTGCAGGGCTGTTCATCGTACTTCCTGCCTTTCTTTCTCGGTTTATTCCCAATGAATTTGCGCGCAAAGTACTTGAGGGATTTTTGCGTATTGCCATTTTTTTGGGCTACGTTTCTCTTGTGTCTTTGATGAATGATATCAAACGTACTTTCATGTACCACGGCGCAGAGCATAAGACGATTTTTTGCTATGAAAAGGGACTTGCTCTGACGGTGGAAAATATCAAGGAACAAAAGAGATTCCATCCCCGATGCGGTACCAGCTTTATGATTCTGATGATGCTGGTGGGAATTATTATCGGTCTTTTAATCGGTTGGTTTTTTCCCGCAACAAAGGACAATACCGTTTTGTATGTGACTATTAAATTTTTGCTTCTGCCTCTTACTGTCGGCATCGGTTATGAGATTATCCGCTTTGCGGGAAGACATGACAATGCTGTGATTCGTTTGATTACTGCCCCCGGCCTTTGGATTCAGCGTATTACCACCAAGGAACCTACGGACGATATGATCGAGGTTGCAATTGTGGCTTTGAAATCCGCATTGACCGATGAATTTTCTGAGGAAGAAGTGTTTGATGGAATTTCTCTTCCCGAGAAAAAAAGCAATACTGAGGAACAGGAATGAATGTAAGAGAATTTTCTCTTTTGGTAAAAACCGAACATAAAAACCAAAATGGAGCGCGCTTTTTTACTCAAAGAGCGCTCCTTTCCGCAATTTTGGAGAAAAACGGTTTGGATCGCAATGCGCCTATGGTTACCCCTGAGCTGGTTTTACATCAGGAGAGGGAACAGGTGATGGTGCGGGATTTGGAGCGCCTTTTGAACGGCTATCCTCTTCAGTATTATGTGGGAACGGAATGGTTTTGCGGCTATGAATTTGCCGTAGCACCGAAGGTTTTGATTCCTCGTCCCGAAACGGAACTCTTGGTAGAAAAAGCCGCTTTACTTGCGGAAAAAGGAAGTATTGTTTTTGATTTTTGTTGCGGCTCGGGTTGTATCGGTTTGTCTCTTTTATTGAGGCGCGAAGACCTTCGTTGCAGGATGTATGACCTTTCCGATGCGGCATTGTGTTTGAGCCGAATAAACTGCGAAGGCTTTCGTCTATCGTCCCGCTGTGAAATTGAAAAGATGGATGTTTTTTCTTCCCGCGCGTTGGAAGAAATAAGAAAATATTCCCCCGCGTTGATGGTATCCAATCCTCCTTATTTGACCGAATCGGAAATGAAAGAAATTCCGGAAAACGTTCAGAAGGAACCTGCTATGGCACTATTTGGCGGTAAGGACGGTTTGGATTTTTACCGCGCCCTTATTTTACTTTGTGCTCAAACGGGTGTAGATCTGCTTTGCGAGATCGGTTGCAATCAAAGAAAGGAGATTGTAAATCTTTTGAACGAGTATGGTCTTGCCTATGATTTTTATCAAGATTTTGCAGGTTATGACCGCGTTTTTTACGCTAGAAAAATAAAATAACAAAAAATACAAAAAAAGCCCTATCTTCGGCAAAAAATTACTTGCAAAAAAGATAGGGCTTATGCTATAATATATTATAATTATATTTGACGTGGAGGATTTTGTCATGGCAAAAATAACAAAAACCAAAAGCGAAAAAAATGACGGCGTTGTGGAGGGCAAACAGAAAGCCATTCTGACTGCAATGGGTCAAATTGAGAAAAAATACGGAAAAGGTTCCATTATGAAATTGGGTGAAAATTCCGTTATGAATGTGAAAGCGATTTCCACCGGATCTCTTTCCTTGGATTTGGCATTGGGAATCGGCGGTGTGCCCCGCGGAAGAATTACTGAGATCTACGGACCGGAATCCTCCGGTAAGACAACCGTCGCGTTGCAGGTGATTGCCTCCGCGCAGAAGGCGGGCGGCGCCGCGGCATTTATTGATGCTGAGCATGCGCTGGACCCTGTTTATGCTAAAGCACTTGGCGTAGATATTGATAATCTGCTTGTTTCTCAGCCCGATAGCGGCGAACAAGCGCTTGAGATTGCCGAAGCGTTGGTTCGTACCGATGCCATTGACGTTATCGTTATCGACTCTGTTGCCGCTTTGGTTCCTCGCAGCGAAATTGAAGGGGAAATGGGGCAGTCCTCCGTGGGTGTTCAGGCAAGACTGATGAGTCAGGCTCTAAGAAAGATTGCAGGAGCCATTGCCAAGAGCCAGTGCGCCTTTATTTTCATCAACCAGCTCCGTGAAAAGGTGGGTGTGATGTACGGAAACCCCGAGGTGACCACCGGCGGCCGAGCTCTTCGCTTTTATTCCTCTGTGCGAATTGATGTTCGCCGCGGTGAGCAGCTGAAGGAGAAGGGGGATATTGTGGGCAACCACATTAAGTGTAAGATTGCCAAAAACAAGGTTGCACCTCCTTTCCGCGTAGCGGAATTTGATATTCTTTACGGTCAGGGAATTTCCCGCGAAAGCGAGATTATTGAAATTGCATTGAAGTATGAAATCATTCAAAAGAGCGGAAGTTGGTTCTCCTACAACGGAGAGCGCCTTGCTCAAGGAAAGGAAAACGTAAGACTGTTCCTGAAGGAGCATCCCGCCCTTGCGGAGGAGATTGCGGAAAAGGCGATTGCAATGTCTAAGGAAGGTCTGGACGAAAAGGTTTCCGGAGAGTCTCTTTTTGATTCAGATGAAGAAGATGACGATCTGGGACTGGATGATTTGGAATAAAAAAGACAAATTGATGTTTTACAAATAGAAGAGAAGGACGGAGAAATTTTATGATTACAAAGCCCGGACAGAGAGTTACCGCGGAAGAAGTTTTTAAAGAGCAGGATCGCGTTGCCCCTTTGAAAATCATTACCTTAGAAGGTGCCAGCGAGCTTGCTAAGAAAGTAGATTATTATTTGGTTTCGTGGGCGAAAAATGCAGGATGGGATGCCTATGATACGTTTTTGCTTCCTGCAGAGTGCCCTCGCTTTACCTCCGGTGAAGCAAAAGGAATTATTTACGATTCCGTTCGCGGAGACGATCTGTTTGTGATGGTGGACGTAGGAAATTACAATGTTCGCTATAAAATGTTTGGCCAGGAGAACCGTATGAGCTCCGATGACCATTACCAGGATCTGAAGCGTATCATTCAGGCTGTCAGCGGCAGAGCAAACCGATTAAATGTGATTATGCCTATGCTTTACGGTGGCAGACAGCACAGAAGAAGTTATCGCGAATCCTTGGACTGTGCTTACGCATTGCAGGAAATGCATACAATGAATGTGCAGAATCTGGTTACCTTTGATGCACACGATCCCAGAGTGCAGAATGCTGTGCCTCTGATGGGCTTTGATAACTTTATGCCTTATTATCAGGTCATTAAGGCTCTTTTCCGTGCTTATCCCGAATTGATGCCCTGCAAGGATAATTTTATGGTAGTCAGCCCCGATGAGGGTGCCATTAACCGAAATATGTACTATGCTTCTGTTTTGGGCGTGAATATGGGTATGTTCTATAAGAGAAGAGATTATTCCCGTGTGGTAGAAGGCAGAAACCCTATTGTGGCTCACGAGTATCTGGGTGAGTCTATGGAAGGCAAGGATGTATTCATCGCCGATGATATCATTGCATCCGGTGACTCTGTTCTGGATATTGCCTACGAAATGAAGCAGAGAAAGGCAAACCGCGTTTTCGTTTACGCTACATATGCCATCTTTACCGCCGGCTACGAGAAATTGGACAAGGCGTACCAGGACGGTGTTCTGGACGGTATCTTTGGCACAAATCTGACCTACATCAGCGATGAGACCCGTGCAAAGCCTTGGTTCCATGAGGTTGACGTTTCTAAGTATCTGGCATACATCATTGCGGCCCTGAATCATAATCTTTCTGTTGCCGCTCTTCTGGATCCCCACGAAAAAATCAATACTCTGTTGAAGAAGCGTGGCCTTCGCTGATGGAGATCCCGAAAGAACTTTCGGAAAGTGTAAAACGCGCTTTGAACCGTCTTTCCATTGGTGATTTGACCTGCGGCGAAATGCAGGTGTATCTCACCGATCGCAACCGAAAAGTTTATTTTTCATCGGAGATTGCCGAGAGAACGGTGTGTCTTTTGGTGCAGGAAGGATTTTTGGATGATAAGCGGTATTTGAAGCTGTTTGTGCGGCATTTGGATCAAAAGTGCTACGGCCCTCGGCGGATTCGTCAGGAATTGGTTCGCCACCGCTTTTCAGCTTCTTATGTGGATGCCGCGCTATCAAGGAGTATCAATTATTGCGCAAGAGCGGTCAGACTGCTTGAAAAGAGACCGGGCGCGACGGAACATGCTAAAACACCGGCAGGAAGAAAGAAATTGCAGGATGCTTTGGTTCGTTATGGCTATGATTATTCAACTGCTCTTGCAGCGGTGAAACAATTCTCGGATTGAAAGGGTTTATATGCAAACAAAAGTAGGATTTATCTCCCTTGGTTGTCCCAAGAATGAGGTGGATTGCGAAATGATGCTGGCGAGAGTGGCGAAAGCGGGCTATACCATAGTGCCCGAGGATATTGATGCCGATGTGGTGATTGTGAATACTTGTGCATTTATTCAGAGTGCCAAGGAAGAAGCAATTGAAAACATTCTGGATCTTGCTTGGCTCAAGGAGAATCGTTCTCTTCGCGGCATCATTGTAACGGGCTGTCTTGCCCAGCGTTATTTTGACGAAATACAAAATGAGATGCCTGAGGTGGATGCAGCCTTGTCTTTGGGTGACCAGGTGCATATCTGCCAGGCAATTGAAAAGGTAATGGCGGGGGAAAAATTCTTTCGCTATTCCCAGGCTTCAGAGCTTGAAATGGAAGGAGATCGGGTGGTAACCCACGATAGTTTTGCTTATCTCCGCATTTCCGAGGGCTGTGATAACCGATGTGCTTATTGTGCGATTCCCGGTATTCGCGGAAGTTTGCGCTCCCGCCCGATGGAAAACATTTTGGAGGAAGCCAAGACCCTTTCCGAAATGGGTATCCGCGAGATTGTGATCGTAGCGCAGGATACTACCATGTACGGCAAGGATTTGTACGGGAAATTGGCACTTCCCCAGCTTTTGGAGAAACTTGCGGCCCTTGGTTTCCACTGGATTCGACTGATGTATTGCTATCCCGACAAGGTAACGGAAGAGCTTTGTCAGGTGATGGCAAAGCACGATAATATCTGTAAATACATTGATCTTCCTATTCAGCATATTTCCGATAACGTTTTGGAGAAGATGAATCGTCACGGCGGAAGCGAAGCCATTTACAGAGCAATCGGGCTCTTGCGCAAACATATGCCCGATATTGCCATCCGCACTACCGTGATGGTGGGCTTCCCCGGAGAAAAGGATAAGGATTTTTCTTTGCTTTCCAATTTTGTCAAGGAAATTCGTTTTCAGCGCTTGGGTGCCTTTATTTATTCCCGCGAAGAGGGAACCGCGGCATATACGATGGTGAACCGAACCACCAAGAAAACCAAAGAGGGACGGCTTAATTCCATTATGCAGACTCAGCTTCCCATTGCCGAGGCTTATAACGAGAGCTTCGTGGGCAAGACGGTAGAGGTCATTTGCGAAGGGTATGATCCCGGTATTCGTAAATATTTTGGCAGAACACAGTACCACGCTCCTGAAATTGACGGCGCCGTATATTTTTCCTCCGGCAAGAAGGAAATTCCCGTGGGAACGTTTCTGAATGTAAAGATTGAAGAAGTATTAGATTATGATTTGATCGGAAAAGAGGTAATATGAATCTTCCCAATAAGCTTACCATCGTTAGAATTTTAATGGTTCCTGCGTTTATATTCTTTGGATTGTTTGTTTTCCCGGGGCAATGGGGGCAGAACCTTTCTCGTGTATTTGCCGCTCTTGTTTTTGCATCGGCTGCAGCAACGGATTTTGTGGACGGAAAAATCGCAAGAAAGTATAATTTGGTTACTGATTTCGGTAAGTTTATGGATCCTTTGGCGGATAAGTTTCTCATTTTTTCCGTTATTTTGGTTTTCGTATCCTCTCCGATGTATCACCCCACAGGAGCGCTTCACTACGCTTTCATTATCAGCGGTGCCGTGGTGATTTTTCGCGAGCTTGCCGTGACCAGCCTGCGTCTTGTGGTTATGTCCAGCCCTAATCCTGTGGTAATTGCTGCCAGTTGGTACGGAAAGGCAAAAACCTTTTCTCAGTGTATATGGGCAGTTGTGGTTATGCTGGAGCCGATTGTTTGGTCTATGCCAATTCTGACCTGGATTACCACCATTGCAATGACGCTTCTAACCATCTTTTCCGGTGTTGACTATATCAAGAGTTATTGGAAATATCTTGACCCTAATAAATAAATTCTCAAGGAGAAAGCATGAAACTGTTTAATGATCTTTCCGGCAAAAAAGAAGAACTGGGACAAAAAGACAATTATGTAAGAATGTATGCTTGCGGTCCTACGGTTTACAACTACTTCCACGTGGGGAATGCAAGATGCTTTGTAACCTTTGATTTGCTTCGCAGATTTCTGGAGTATCGCGGTAATAAAGTGGATTTTGTTCAGAACTTTACCGATATTGACGATAAGATGATTCGCCGCGCAAATGAAGAAGGTACTACGGTAAAAGCGGTTGCCGATCATTATATCGAAGAGTATTTTAAGGATGCCAAGGGATTGGGCGTTCATCCCGCTACGTTCCATCCCCGTGCAACGGAAAACATTGATTCCATCATTAAGATCATCGAGGCGCTGATCGCAAATGGACACGCGTATGAATCTCAGGGTGACGTGTATTATTCCGCTCGTTCTTTTAAGGATTACGGTAAGCTTTCCGGTAAGAACGTAGATGATTTGGAATCGGGTGCCAGAATTGATGTTTCCGATATTAAGCGCGATCCTCTGGATTTTGCCCTTTGGAAAGCCTCCAAGCCCGGCGAACCCTTCTGGGAATCCCCTTGGGGAAAGGGAAGACCCGGCTGGCATATCGAGTGTTCGGCTATGGTAGATAAGTATCTTGGCAAGACCATTGATATTCATTGCGGAGGTGTGGATCTGACCTTCCCTCATCACGAAAATGAAATTGCGCAGTCTGAGGGAGCTTTTGGTGTTCCATTCTGTCGCTTCTGGGTGCATAATGGATTTATAAACGTAGATAATAAGAAAATGAGCAAGTCCTTGGGTAACTTTTTCACCGTGCGCGATGCTGCAGAAAAGTATGGCTATGCTGCGATTCGTTACTTTATTCTCTCTGCTCATTATAAGAGCCCCGTAAATTTCTCTGCGGAAATTCTTGCGCAGGCGCAGAATTCCGTTCAGCGTCTTTACAATTGTGAGGATAATCTTCGCTTTTTGCTGAAGAATGCGCAGGGAGAGATTACTTCTGAGGAAACGGAATTTATCAAGAAGCTGGATGCCAGACGGGAAGAATTCATTGCCGTAATGGAGGATGATTTCAATACGGCAGACGGCCTTGCCACCCTTTTTGAAGCAGTGAAGGATATCAATATCTTTGTCAGCACTGAGCGTAGTCGCATTGCTTTGGAGCAAATTCTTGCTTTTTACGAGGAAATTTGCGGTCTTCTCGGCTTCCTGAAGCCGGAAGAAAAAGCGATGAATGGCTTTGACGATGAAAAGATTGAAGCACTTCTTGCAGAGCGTGCCGCTGCAAAGAAGGAAAGAAATTATGCCAGAGCAGATGAAATTCGCGCTCTTTTGGGTGAGAACGGTATTGTAATAGAGGATACCCCTGCAGGCGCAAAGTGGCACAGAGTATAATAGAATTTTTAAAAGCCTTGGGAAATCCAAGGCTTTTTGAATCTTTGGAGGAAATATGATTTGCGAAATTCTCTCTGTTGGTACAGAACTTTTACTGGGAGATGTCACCGATACCAATGCAACCTATCTTTCTCGCGCTTTGCGGGAGCTTGGCATTTTAGTATATCACCGGCAAACCTGCGGGGACAATTCCGAAAGAATGCGGGAACAGTTTTCTCTTGCGCTTTCCCGTTCCGATTTGGTAATCGTTTCGGGAGGATTGGGTCCCACGCGTGACGATATTACCCGTGACGTTGCTGCAGAGTTGTTTGGTATGCCCTTGGAGCATAGGGAAGATGTGGCAGAGCAGATTCGCGCTTTTTTTGTGCGGCGCGGGGTTTTGATGAAAGAGAATAATTTGCGACAGGCGCAAGTACCTATGGGTGCTGAGGTCTTACAAAATGATTGGGGGACAGCTCCCGGTCTTTGGCTACGGAAAGACGGAAAGGGAATGATTCTTCTGCCGGGCGTACCATCGGAGATGAAAGCTATTTTTACTCACCGAGTAAAACCCCGTCTTGCAGAGGAAAGCGGCGTGCGTTTTGCCAATCGCATCTTGCATTTTTATGGTATTTCTGAATCTGCGATAGATGAAAAACTGGGCTTTTTGATGGAAAAGGAAAATCCCACGGTTGCCCCATATGCCAAGAATGGGGAAGTTGAGGTGCATATTACCGCCTTTGGCGAAAAAGCGGAGCATGCTTGTCAAAATACCGAGAAAATGGTTTTGAGCCATTTGAGCGAATTTTATTACGGTTCCGGAGACACCTCTCTTGAAAAGGAATTGGTAAAATTCTTTTCTGCAAAGGGGTTTACTCTATCTACTGCAGAAAGCTGCACGGGAGGACTGGTTTCTCAAAGAATCACCTCGGTTTCAGGTGCATCCGATGTAATTGGGCTCGGGGTTGTGTCTTATTCTGAGGATATGAAGACAAAGATTCTGGGGGTTTTGCCTGAAACTCTTGCCAATTTTGGCGTTTACAGCAAAGAGTGTGCTTTGGAAATGGCAAGGGGGATTCGCGCTCTTTCGGGAAGCGATCTTGGCATCGGTATTACGGGTATTGCGGGACCCAATGGCGGGACGGAAAAAGATCCCGTGGGAACGGTGTATATTGCTGCCGTTTCCGCCGAAAAAGAAGAAGCGGTTCGCTGCTTATTTGGTCACGCAAAAAGCGATCGGGAACAGATTCGTTACCGCGCCGCGTCTGAAGCGCTGATGATGGCATTGCGCCATTTTATAAATGAATAAGAATGAAATGACTTTTTTTGTTAATTTTAAGAAAATACTTGCATTTTGACTGGGATTCGGTTATAATGGATTCAATATTTCCAAAGGATTGTGTTTCAAGGAGCTTAAAATGATTTCAAAAGAAGTAACTGTTTTGAACAGTGTGGGCTTACATGCCAGACCTGCCACCTATTTCATTCAAAAAGCAAATAGCTACAAGAGCTCTCTTTGGGTAGAATGCGGCGATCACAGAGCCAATGCAAAATCTCTGTTGGGAATTCTTTCTCTGGGGATCACCAAGGGCACTCGTATCAACATCATTGCTGATGGTGCTGATGAAGCAGATGCGTTGGAGGGACTTTCCAATCTCATTCTCGCCGGCTTCAACGATTGATTGTCACCGCCTGCCTCCATTGGGGCAGGCGGTATCTTTTTTTGGGAGAAAATATGAAGGAATATATTCCGCAAAAGCTTTCTTTTGAAAAGCTGTTGGAAAAGGCGAAAAGCCTTCCTCCTCGCCCGGGTATCTATATGTTCTTTGACGCTCGCGGTGAGATTATCTATGTAGGAAAAAGTCGTGCCTTGAAAAACCGCGTGTTGAGTTACTTTCAAAACGCGGGGCGGCATTCTGCCAAAACGGAAAAATTGGTTCGTACGGCACGGGATTTTCAAACCATTGTTACGGCAGATGAAAGAGAAGCTCTCATCCTTGAAAATGAAAAGATAAAGCTCCACAAACCGAAATTTAATATCCGTCTGAAGGATGATAAGGATTACCCCTATGTTCGCTTGTCCGTGGGCGAAGCGTATCCACGTCTCAGCTTTGCCCATCGCAAAGAAAAAAAGGGGGATACCTCCCGCTATTTCGGTCCATTCAGTTCATCCGGCGCGGTTCGCCTTGCTATTGATACTGCCAACAAGATTTTTCAGCTTCCTATCTGTCGGAGAAAATTTCCGCAGGAGATTGGGAAAAATCGTCCCTGTCTTTATTATCAGATGGGTCGCTGTATTGGGGTTTGCACGGGAAAAGTAACGGAAGAGGAATATGCTCGCAGACTGGAGAATGTAATCCTCTTTTTCAAAAATGACAATAAAAAAATTATCGCTTCTTTGGAACAGGAGATGAATTATGCTTCTGAGCAAATGGAGTTTGAACGTGCGGCAGCGATTCGAGATCGCATTCGCGCATTGACCACTCTTTCCGGCAAAAAACAAGTGGTGAAGGATTTGCATTTTCATGCCGATGTGTTTGGATTTTTCTCCGATGATCTGGGAGGGTGTATCAATCTGCTTTCCGTACGTGAGGGAAGAGTGGCAGACAGTACCAATTATCATTTCGGCGCAGATGAGATTTTGTCACCTGACAGTTTCTCCTCATTTCTTTTCTCCCTTTATCGCGGTAGGGAGTTTTTGCCCAAGCAGATTTTGATTCCCAAGGACCTTTGGAGTCAGGAGATTTCTCTTCTTGAAAAGACTTTGTTTTCCGAAAAGATTCGTTTTCATCGACCTGAGCGGGGAGAAGGCAGAGCGCTTGTTGCCATGGCAAACGAAAATGCCCGCGCGGCGGCGCTTCACCGCCGCGCAATGTATGAAAAGGATGAGGCGGTTTTGGTATCTCTTGCTTCCTTGCTATCCTTGGAATGCTTGCCACAGAGAATTGAAAGTATCGACATTTCCAATTCCGGTACCTCTTCTGTCTATGCGGGAATCATTACAATTGAGAATGCCCGCTTTTTGAAACGGGCATATAAAAGTTTTTCCATTGATTTGGAGCATCCCGATGATACCGCTTGTATGTATGAGGCGATGTATCGAAGAGTCAAACGTTTTTTGGACGGCGACCAAGCTTTTGCGCCCCTTCCGGATTTGATTTTGGTGGATGGTGCCGAAGGGCAGGTCCATGCGGTGCAAAAGGCTTTGAAAGAGCTGGGGGTGGTAATCCCTGTTTTCGGTATGGTTAAGGATGCTTTCCATAAAACAAGGTGTCTTACCGATGGGGAAAGGGAAATCTCCATAGCCTTTGATCCTGCCGTATTTCAATTTATTTATGGGATTCAGGAGGAGGTTCATCGCTTTTCTCTGTCACGAATGGATGCAAAACGGAGAAAGAGTGTGAAGCGTTCCGTTTTGTGCGATATTGAGGGGATTGGAGAAAAGAAAGCTACGCTTTTAATGAAATCGTTTAAAAGTTTGCGTGCAGTGAAAGAAGCACAGACGGATGAATTGTCCGCCGTTAGAGGGATATCTCGAAAGGATGCAGAAGCCATCTATCAACATTTCAGAAAGAAAAAGGAAACAGAATTATGATGAGAATTATTACGGGAAAGGCAAAGGGAGTCAGACTGAATACTTTGCCCGGAGATGCGGTGCGCCCCACTACGGAAATGGCCAAAGAGGGGATTTTCAGTGCAATCCAGTTTGATCTTACAGAGAAGAGCTTTTTGGACCTTTTTGCAGGATCGGGACAGATGGGGCTGGAAGCCGTTAGTCGCGGTGCAAAAAATGCAGTGTTTGTGGATGCTTCCGAGGATTCTATTAAGATCGTACGCAAAAATGTGGAGAAAACAGGTTTTCAGTCGCAGACGAAGGTGATTCGCAGCGAATATGGCGAATTTATCAAAGCTGCCGGGAAGAGGGGGATGAAATTTGATTTCATTTTTGCCGACCCTCCTTATGAAAAGGATTTGACTGCGGAGCTGATTAAGCGCTTGGTGAGAGCTGAGCTCTTGAATCCCGGTGGATTGATGATGCTGGAAACGGCGGCGGACTCTTTGGATGAATCGAAAATCCCCGAAGGGGTACGTCAGCAGCTTGAGAGCATCAAGCAGTATAAGTTTTCTAAGTGTTATGTGTACTTTGTTAAAATGAAGAAAGAAGAAATTGAATGAAAAAGATTGCAGTATGCCCGGGAAGTTTTGACCCGGTGACATTGGGACATGTGGATATTGCCCGTCGCGCCGCAAAACTCTTTGGTGCTTGTCGCGTGGTTGTTATGAACAATCGGGAAAAGGAGTATCTTTTTTCTTTGGAGGAACGCTTTCATTTGTGCCGGTTGGCATTTTCCGAGGATGAAAATATTACGGTTGATTGTTCCGAGGGAATGTTATATGAGTATCTTGCTACCTTGGACGAGCCTGTTCTGGTAAAGGGAGTCCGTAACGAAACGGATTACCTTTATGAAAAAAATATGGCACAGTTTAATTTCGCTCATAGTGGTGTGGAAACCTTGTATCTGGATGCGTCCGAGAAATTTGAAATGCTCAGCGCTACACAAGTGCGTGAAAAAATAGCGAAAAAGGAGGACCTTTCGGGGGATTTGCCGACAGAAGTGGTAAAATTTTTGCGGAACAAAATGTAAACATTTTGTGAACAGGAGATTTTCCGTCTATAAACTATTGAAATTATTGAAATACTCTGCTAAAATGGGTGTCAGTAGGGTGAAAAGTGGTAAAAAGTGGGATGAATACCTGCCTTTTATCGTCTTTTCCTGTGATTCCCATTTTGGGAGAGTATTTTTTGTTGGGAGGTGAGCCTGTGAGTCGCTCTTTTTTAGGTGAATATAAGTGCAGCGCGGATGCGAAGGGCAGATTGATGGTTCCTTCCAAACTGAGAGAGTGTTTCCCCGAAGGGGAGCAGATTTATTTGGTTCGCTCTCTGGACCGTTGCATCAATTTATATACGGAAAGCCGTTGGAATGTTTTTGAAGAAAAGATTCTGACTCTTCCTGAAACCGAGTCGCGCGAGGTTCGCCGCTTTTTCTATTCCTCTATGCAGGAAGCGGAGCCGGACGGACAGGGAAGAATTCTTCTTCCGGTTGGCCTGAGAGAGTATGCGGGTATTACCAAAGCAGTGATTGTTCTGGGTTGTGGTGACCATGTGGAATTGTGGGATGAAGAAAGCTACCGCGATTATACCGAAAAAGTGCGTACCGCTTCCGTAGAGGATATTTTGCGGAGGAACGGATTATAATGGCATTTGCGCACAAGCCTGTTCTCTTTTATGAAACGGTGGACGGATTGAACGTGAAGCCGGACGGCGTTTACATTGATTGCACTTTGGGCGGAGCAGGACATTCCTCTCTGGTGTTGTCCAAGCTTACAACGGGCAAACTTATTTGTTTGGATCAGGATATAGCCGCCATTGAAAATGCAAAAAAGGTATTAGCACCCTACGAGGGAAAATATCAATTGGTTCATACCAATTTTGAACGTGTAGGCGAAGTTATCGCCGAACTTTGTCCCGACGGTATTGACGGGGCGATGATTGATCTGGGTGTTTCCTCTTATCAACTGGATACTCCCGAGCGAGGCTTTTCTTATCATTATGACGCACCACTTGATATGCGTATGGATACGGATGCGCCGCTGAGCGCCAAGGAAGTGGTGAACACTTATTCTCAATCCGATCTTTGTCGTATTTTGGCAGATTACGGAGAAGAAAAACGCGCAAGCGCCATTGCCCGTGCCATAGCAAAGGCGAGAGAACAAAAGCCTATTGAAACTACGTTGGAGCTTGCCGAGATTATTAAGAATGCTTTTCCGCCGAAAGAACGTTTTGAGGGAAAACACCCTGCAAGAAGGAGTTTTCAGGCAATTCGTATTGAGGTGAATCGTGAGTTAGATATTATTCCGCGCACCTTGGACCAGCTTGTAGCGGGTTTGAAAAAAGGCGGCAGACTTTGTGTCATTACCTTTCATTCATTGGAAGATCGAGTAGTCAAGGAGAGCATTAAGGGATATACCAACGGTTGTACTTGTCCGAGAGATTTTCCTGTTTGTGTATGTGGATTTCAACCCAGCTTGATCAATTTGACTCGTAAACCCATTGTCCCATCAAAAAAAGAGGAAGAAGAAAATCCGCGAAGCAGAAGTGCAAAATTGAGAATCGCGGAGAAATGCTAAACGATATTTTTACGGAGGATCGCCATGGATACAATGTATCGCAGAAAAGGACAAAAAGTAAAAGATACTGCAGATACCGCTAAGACCCGTGAGCGGAACCGTCACGCTGCGGACGATTATGATCCTAAGGTTCGTCCGAGAGAGACGCATCCCGATTTCGTGGATTCCAAAAAGCGCATCAAAAGAAACTTAAGCCAATTGAATAAAACAATGGTAGATCATCCCGTGGCAGTAAAAGAGGAAGCTGCATCAGAACTGAGTGAGGACAGAGGTGCGAGAGTAAGGTCGATTTCCATTGCTTCCTCCGTTCCCATTCCTTTCGCCTTCTTGTTTTCCCTGATTGTAGTCACCGCGGTTTTGATGTACTCGATTTCATTGTTTGTCCAGGTGCAGGAGTATTCGCGTTCCATTGACGAAATGGAAAGCCGTATTGCTGAACTGAAAGAGGAAACTACTCGTCTTGAAGTTCAACTGGAGAGCAAGTACGATCTGGGCGAGGTGGAACGCATCGCAACGCAGGAGTACGGAATGGTGGTTTCATCCACTTTGCCGAAAAAGTATATTTCGGTTTCCGAGGAAGAGGATTCTTGGATGGAAACGGAAAAGGAGGCGCCGGAGGAAAGCTTTTTGGAGCAGATTATTTCCGGTGTTCGTAAATTCCTCGGCAAAAATGAGGAATAACAGCAATGACTTTGGAATAATTATACAAAAAGAGATGTCGCGACAAAGCGGAGTAAAGGTAATCCTTTACTCCTTTTGCCCTTTCAATACGTTGGAATTTTCTCGATGATTATCGTAAAAAGGAGAGAAAAATGTCAGATCATTTGCAGACCGGACGACTAAAATTGAATAAACGATGCAATTTTATTTTTGTGCTTTTTATCGTTGCTGCTTTGATTTTGGCTGTGAGACTTTTTTATTTGCAGGTAATCAATTTCGACCAGTATCAATCCAATACGGTCAATCAGTATACCAAGACCAATATAATCAAGGCGAAACGGGGAACTATTTACGATCGAAATATGAAGGTGCTTGCTATTAGTACCCCTGTTGAGCGTGTATTCATTTCTCCCAATACCATTCCCAACTGCTCCGTCGCGGAATACGTGGAAATGGTTGTGGAAAAGGTGAAAAAGGACGAGGAGAAAAAAGAACTGAGAACTGAGCTCCTCGGTATGTTTGAAAATACGGGTATTTCCGTAAAGGAAGATATAGCACGGGAACTTTCCGCTACGCTTGGTGTCACCAAGGAAATGGTATTGGAGCGAGCAGCGAAAGAGAAGCGTGCCGATGAAACTATCAAAAAGCAGGTGGAGCTGGAAGTAACGGCAAAACTAAAAGAGATGGTGGCAAATAAGAGATATTCTTCTTTTATTCACTTTTCCGAAGAGGCAAAGCGCTACTATCCTTACGGTGCTCTTGCAAGTCACGTAATCGGTTTTACCGGTACGGAAGGCTACGGTCTTTCCGGTGTAGAGGTGTATTATAATACGCTGCTTTCCGGTGAAGACGGCAAGGTCATTTCTGCAAAAGACGGTGTGGGCAACGATATGAGCACCAAGTATGAAAGCTATATTGACGCCGTGGACGGCACCGATATTATGCTCACTGTTGACTGGACATGTCAAAGCATTTTGGAAAAGTATTTAAATGAGGCTTTGGAGGATACGGGCGCCAGAAACCGAGTTTGCGGAATTATTATGGACGTGAATACAGGTGAAATTTTGGGTATGTCCACAAAGCCCGATTTTGATTTGAACGATCCCTATACCATGGACGCGGTTTCTCAGGCATTGATTGACGCCTTTGAAGGTACCGATGAGGAAAAAAATACCCTTCGGGTGAACCTATTAACGGAGCTTTGGAAAAATAAAAGCGTTACTGAGCTTTACGAGCCGGGTTCTACCTTTAAAATCATTACCTCAGCTATGGTAATGGAGGAAAATCTGGTAACTGCTACAGAAAAATTTAATTGCACCGGAGCCATTAAGATTCCGGGATTGCAACAACCTATCCATTGCCATAAGCGTCAGGGTCATGGAAGTTTGACCTTCGAAGGTGCTCTGGGATATTCTTGTAACCCCTTCTTCGTAACGATGAGTCAGCGTCTTGGTAAAGATCTTTTTTATAAGTATTACAAGGCATTTGGCTATAATGAAACCACTGAAGTCGATATTTACGGCGAAGCGCGTAACCTGTTCTTCAATTTGGATTCTTTTTCCGGTGTTGATGCTGCCTGTGCAGCTTTCGGTCAGAACTTTAAGGTAACCCCCATTTCGCACCTGCGCGCTATTTGCGCGGTAGCAAACGGTGGATATCTGGTTACTCCCCACGTGTTGAAGGCAAGTCTTGACGAAGACGGTAACGTGATTGAAAATTACGGCACGGAAACCAAGCGCCAAGTAGTCTCTACTGAAAATTGCAAGGTTATTTGGGACTATTTGTATCGAAGCGTATCCGAACAGGGCGGTAACCGAAATGCAGCCGTTCCCGGATATAAAGTCGCAGCTAAAACCGGTACGTCCACCAAAACCGAAAAAAGTCAGGACGGATCAAAATTTTACGTTGCTTCTTGTGTTGCATTCGCACCTGCAGATCAGCCCGAGGTTGCCGTTATCGTTATCGTGGACGAGCCTGTGGGCAGTTACTATGGTTCAACCGTAGCGGCTCCTTATGTAGCAAAGATTCTTTCCGAGGTGTTGCCATATCTGGGTATTGAGCCTGAATATACCGAAGAAGACAAGGCTTCCTTGGGCAATGTGATTGCTGATTACAAAGGAAAGACCTTGACTACCGCAACGAACAATCTGCAAGCATTGAATTTGCAAGTGCAAATCGTAGGCAACGGTAGCCACGTGGTTTCTCAGTCACCTATGGCAGGTACAATTTTGAGCAGTGGATCTACCGTGGTGCTTTACACGGAAGAGGGACTCAATACTCCTACTTGTACCGTTCCCAACGTATTGGGACTCAGTGCAGAAGCTGCAAATCGTGCTATTGTTAATGCAGGACTCAATATTGATATTGCAACGGGTACTATGGATAGCGTTGCCGGTGCTACTGCTATGAAACAAAGCATTCCGGCAGGGGAGAATGTTCTTCCCGGAACGGTGATTACCGTTGACTTCCGCCATTACAGTGGTGCGACCGACTAAATAACAGGAGAGCAGAAATGAAACTACAAGAGCTTTTTGCGGGTATTCCCGTTTTGTCCTGCAGTGCTGACCCCGAATTGGAGATAAGCTCTGTTTCCTCTGACAGTCGAAAAATTGAAAGTGGATATGCCTTTGTGTGTCTGAAAGGCTTGAAGGTTGACGGAAGAGCATGGATTCCCGAATCTTTTCAAAAGGGAGCCGTGGTTGCCATTTGTCAGGAGAAGCCCGAGGTAGATGTTCCCTATGTTTTGGTAGCAGATACCCGTGCGGTTTTGCCTTTGATTTTGTCGAATTTTTACGGTCATCCCGAAAGAAGTTTTCGTCGGATTATCGGTATTACCGGAACCAACGGTAAGACCACCACTTCTTTTATGATGAAGGCAATTTTCGATCGTGCAGGATGTAAAACGGGTTTGATTGGAACTACCAAATACCTTGTTTGTGATGAAGAATTTCCTGTGGATGCAGGTGCGGCGCTTCTGACGACCCCTGACCCTGAATTGCTTTTTCGCTTGTTTGCGGCTATGCGTGAAAAAGGGGTGGATACGGTCATTATGGAAGCATCCAGCCATGCTTTGGCATTGAAAAAGCTGACAGGTGTACCTTTTGACGTGGGTGTATTTACCAATCTTACACAAGATCATATTGATTTTCATAAAACCATGGACGAGTATCTGGAAGCCAAGAAAGCCTTGTTCCGTGTTGCCAAAAAGGGTATTTTTAATTGCGATGATAAGGCTTTTGAACGCATTTCAGACCGCGTTTCCTCTACGGTTACCACTTATTCCGCATCCGGCAAAGGTGATTATGCCGCAGTAGAGATTCTTTCGCACGACGATAAGGGCATTTCTTATCGTCTCAGATGCGGGGAAGAGGAGCGTGTGGTCAAGGTTGCCGTGCCCGGATCTTTTACGGTCTATAATTCTCTTGCTGCCATTGCCACCGCAAGGGAAGAGGGGATTCCCTGGGAACCGATTTTGGCTTCTCTTGCGGAAATGAATGGGGTAAAGGGAAGAATCGAGCGTATTCCCACTAAGACACCTTACTCCGTTTTTATTGATTTTGCGCATACACCTGATGCCTTGGAAAACATTCTGAAAAATCTCAGAGAGTTTACCACGGGAAGATTGATTACTTTGTTTGGCTGCGGCGGAGACCGCGATAAGAGTAAGCGTCCCATTATGGGTGAAATCGCATGTCGACTCAGTGATTTTGTAATCATTACCTCGGATAATTGCCGCAGCGAAAAGAAAGAGGACATTATTCGGGATATCGTGGTAGGTGCGGAAGGTGCGGGATGTGAATTTGCAACTGTTACCGATCGTACGGAGGCAATTCGATTTGCTTTGGACAGTGCCCTTCCCGGAGACGTGATCCTCCTTGCAGGCAAGGGACACGAAGAATATGAAATTGATCAAAGCGGAAAACACGAGTATTCGGAAAGAAAAATTGTTCTTGAACATATCGGAGAATAAAGACTATGATGACTTTAACCCTTTCTGAGATTGCTCTCGCAGTAGGCGGAGAATTGTTCGGCAACGGAGAAAAAACGATTTGCGGAATTTCAACCGATTCCCGAAAAACCATGCCCGAGGAGATTTTCATTGCTCTGCGGGGTGAAAAATTTGACGGACACGATTTTATTCAGGATTTGTGGGGCAGATGCTCTGCGGTCATTACGGAGGAACCTGCTCCCGGATTTGACGGTGTTTTGGTTCCCGATACCCTGAAAGCCTTGGGCGTTCTTTCCGCTTATTGGAAAAAGAAGGTTGCTCCGCGCTTTACTGTGGGTGTAACAGGCTCGGTAGGAAAAACCACTACCAAAGAACTGATCGCATCCGTCTTGAAAGAAAAATTTAAGACCCACTGTACCGCAGGCAACTTCAATAATCACATCGGCGTTCCCGTAACCCTGATTCGCATTGAAAAGGGAACGGAAGCTGTGGTATGCGAAATGGGAATGAGTGCTCGGGGTGAGATTGAATATCTGACAGGGCTTGTTCGCCCCAATCTTGCCGTGATTACCAACATTGGCACTTCACATATGGAAATCCTCGGTTCTCGCGAAGAAATTTTGGAAGCGAAACTTGAGATCATTGCGGGAATGGAGGAGGGAAGCACCGTTATTTTGGACGGTGACGAACCGCTTCTTCGCTCAGAAAGTGTTCAGAAGCGACTTTCCGATTTTAAGGTTGTATATGTTGGTTTTGACAGTGGCAACGACGTGTATCCACTGGATATCTATAAGGGAACGGATCATTTGGCATTTGACGTGATTGCAAATAACAGAGAATTTCGGGTAAAGGTTCCCGCTCTGGGAGATCATTTTATTAAAAATACGCTGTTTGCCGCTGCGGTAGGTATTTGCTGCGGTGTTTCGGATGAAGCCATTCAAAGCGGTGTTCTGGCATATTCTCCTATGGGTCTTCGCCAGAAGATTTATTCCAAAAATCAAATTCGTGTCATTGCGGATTGTTACAATGCATCTCCTGAATCTATGGAGGCATCCCTGCGAGTGCTTGCCGGCAGTGAGGGGAGAAAAATCGCCGTTCTGGGTGATATGCTGGAATTGGGCCCGCTTGCTCAGTCTGCCCACGAAAAAGTGGGTGAGATTGCTTTTGACTGCGGTGTTGATTTGGTTTACACCTATGGTAAGGTCAGTTATCATATCATGCAGGGTGCAATCAAGGCAGGATTGCCCAAAGAAAAGGTGCTCAATTCCATTGATGCCGACCAATTGGCTTCTCTTTTGAAGAATGAATTGAAAGAGGGAGATACGGTTCTCTTTAAGGCGAGCCGCAGAATGAAACTTGAGGAAATCATCGCGCTTAGCGGTTTAACGGAACAGGAAAACTAATTATGAATATCTGGATTATGATCGGCGCTTTTTTGCTGACACTCATCATTACCTTTTTGCTGGAGAAAAAATTTATTCCGTTTTTGATGCGGATCAAGATGGGCCAGACAATTTTGGAGATCGGCCCCCGTTGGCACAAGTCTAAAGAGGGAACTCCCACTATGGGCGGTCTGTTTTTTATCGGAGGAATTTTAGCCTCTGTGGCATTGTTCGGAATTCCCTCCATTATCCGCGGCGGTGATATGACGCTCCTGAAGGTTTTTGTGATGTCCTTGCTTTACGGCATCGTCGGTTTTATTGACGACTTTGTCAAATTCGTAAAGAAGCGCAATAAAGGCTTGACTGCGATCCAGAAATTGATTTTTCAGTTTGCTATTGCCGGGGGATTCCTATTTTCCGTGAAGGATGAACTTACTACGGCGCTGGATTTGCCTTTTACTGATTTTTCACTTGAACTTGGATGGTTTTACTGGGTATTTGCCATCATTTTTCTGGTACTTGTTACCAATGCGGTCAATCTTACGGATGGCATTGACGGTCTTGCGGGAAGCACTACACTGGTGACATTTGTGTTCTTTGGTGTTCTCGCTTTGCTGAAAGATTTTTCAGGCGGTGTTTTGTTCTCCTCCGCACTTTGCGGCGGAATGGTTGGCTTTTTGATTTATAACATTTACCCCGCGAGAATTTTTATGGGTGATACCGGTTCCTTGTTTCTTGGGGGCGCGGTAGCAGGTATGGCGTTTTGGCTGAACAAGCCTCTTCTAATTGTTTTCGTAGGCTTTGTGTATCTGTTTGAAGCACTGAGCGTTGTGTTGCAGGTAGTTTCTTACAAATTGTTTCGGAAGCGCGTTTTCAAAATGGCGCCCTTTCATCATCATTTGGAAATGTGCGGTTGGCGTGAGCCAAGTATTGTTTCTTTGTCCTGCCTCATAACGGCAATGCTTTCCATTCTGGCATATTTTGGTTTTTATTTTTGATTGAGCTCCGATTATTATAATCGGAAAGGAGGTCGTAATGGCAAAATCCGTTGAGTCTAAGCAAAAGCTTGTTCCCTTAAAAAAGAAAAAAGAAGTGCAAAGGCTCCGTGCCGGAATCGACTGGTGGTTTGCAAGTATCGTTTTATTCCTTCTGACTTTGGGAACGGTATTTATTTATTCGGCAAGCTACGTATTTGCAAAAGAAAACCACGGAAGCAGTTACTTTTTTATCAGTAAACAAATCGGATGGGTTTTCATTTCTCTTTTGATTTTGTTTTTAATCGTGCGCTATTTTGACTATCTGATCTTAAAGCGCTTTGCTTGGCTTGGTTTTGTAGCCTCCTATGTTTTGCTTTGGTGTGTATTTTTCTTCGGTGCGGATGCCAATGGTGCAAAAAGATGGATTCGCATCGGTATTCAGTTTCAGCCTTCCGAGATTGTGAAATTCACCGTGATTTTGGTAATTGCGGCTTATGTGGTTCAATTAGAAAACAAAGGAAAGGATTTGATCAGAACTTTTCGACACGGTGTTTTGCCGTTTGCCTTATTGGCAATTGCTATTGCAATTCCGCTTTTGCTACAGCCCCATTTGTCTGCAACCATCATTATTATCGGTTTGATTGGTTGTATGATGCTTTTGAGCGGTGTGAAGTCCTCGTATCTTCTCAGCGCCGTTGGACTTGCAAGTGTAGCAATGTTTTTCATAGCAAACTTCACGTCCCATGGAAGGGCGCGTATTACCACATGGCTTCATCCGGAAAATGATATTCGCGGAGATGGCTGGCAGCCTTTGCAAAGTCTTTATGCCATCGGCTCCGGCGGTATGTGGGGTGTGGGCTTCGGTGAATCCAAGCAAAAGCACCTTTATTTGCCCGAGCCGCAGAACGACTACATCTTCTCGGTCATTTGCGAAGAAATGGGCTTTGCCTTTGCGATGGTTATTATCGCATTGTTTTTGATTTTGATTTGGCGGGGCTTTTTGATTGCGAAAAATGCACCCTCTAAATTTTCTTCTCTTCTCGTTATGGGAATTATTTGTCAAATTGGAATTCAGGTATTTTTGAATATTGCAGTTGTAAGCGGTTCAATCCCCAGTACCGGTGTATCTCTCCCGTTTTTCAGCTACGGTGGTACGTCACTGATGGTATTTATGGCGGAAATGGGAATCGTTCTGAATGTATCAAAATACTCTTATAAAGAAAAAACGTAAATACGGAGGAAGATTGTGAGAGCAGTTTTAAGCGGTGGCGGTACCGCAGGACATATTAATCCCGCAATTTTTATTGCAAAGAAAATTTTGGAAAAGGAGCCTGACAGTCAGATTCTTTTCGTCGGTACTCCTGCGGGAATGGAGAATCGTCTGACTGAAAAAGAGGGTTTTCAGATTCGTCATGTTGAGGTAATGGGTCTGCAGAGAAAGCTTACCTTGAAAAATATCAAAGCGGCTTATCTTGCAGTTTCCAGCGTGGGAAAGGCGAAAAGAATTCTGCGGGATTTTCGTCCCGACGTGGTAATCGGAACGGGCGGATACGTATCCTGGCCCGTTCTTCGCGCGGCCGCATCTATGAAAATCCCTACGCTGATTCATGAGCAAAACGCTTTCCCCGGTTTAACTACACGCAAGCTTTCTGCAGTGGTTGATAAAGTTTGCCTGTCCTTTGATGCTTCTCGTTCTTATTTTTCCGGTATTGAGGAAAAACTGGTGCTCACGGGAAATCCAACAGCACCCGAACTTGAAAATATATCGGTGAGAAAAGCCCGCAGCGAATTGGGTATCAGCGCACCGTTTTTGCTTTCTTATGGCGGAAGTCTGGGTGCAAGTGCCATCAATGAGGCTATTTTTACCGTTGCCAAGGAATATTCCCGCAAGAAGCCGATTTTCCATACTCATGCTTTCGGAATTCGAGAATATGACCAATGGATGAATTTAGAGAAGACAGAAGGCATTTGTCGCTTCGGTAACGTGAAATTCTGCGATTATATTTACGATATGCCAAAGCAAATGAAGGCGGCAGATTTGGTAATATGCCGTGCGGGAGCAATTACCTTGGCGGAACTTTCCCTTTTGGGTAAACCTGCCATTTTGATTCCTTCTCCCAATGTTACCGATAATCATCAGTATAAAAATGCTCTTGTATATGCACAGAGCGGTGCGGCAGTCCTAATTGAGGAAAAGGACTTGACCCCCGGGAAATTGATGGATGAAATTGATGGGATTTTGAATAGTCCATCAAAGCTTTCCCAAATGAGTGAACATATGAAAAAAATGGCACAACCCGGTGCCACCGATCGAATCTGGGACGAGATTTGTAAGATTCGGAAATAGGAGTCAGTTATGAGTCAAGAGCTGTCGGCATTTGCCAAAAAAAGAAAATCCAAAAAAATCCGACGCTTCCTGTTTCTTTCTATTCTTTTGATTGCCCTTTTAGGAACGGCGACATATTTCGTGTTGGAAAATTTCTTTGTCGTAAAAGAGATTTCCATACAAAAATCGGATATTTATCAATCGGCAGACGTTTCAGCCTGCGCCAACATCAAAAAAGGTGTTCCCTTGTATAAGATTGATAAAAAGAAAATTGCTGAAAAGGTGGAAGCGAAATTTCCGTATCTAGAAGAAGTTAAAATAGCATATAAGCTTCCCGATAAGGTACAGATTCGTTTTCGTGAGGAATACGGAAATTATTCTATTGCCCTTGGGGTGGAACTGTTTGCGCTGGATGACAATATGCAAGTACTTGCAAAGGAAGATGGAAAGTCGGGCATTGAGCGAATTGAAATCATCAGTGGCGATGTAAAAAGCTGTATCGTAGGGGAAAGTTTAAGCTTTATTGACGAAGATACCGCTCCCATTTTGCGTAGCCTGGTAAAAGCTTTGAATGACAAGAAGATGATTGATTCTGTTAATTCTATAAATGTAAGCAATCAGTTCGACATCAGAGTTGACTACGAGGGAAGATTCGATCTGGCATTGGGAGATCATCAGGATCTTCCTTTGAAACTTGCAATGGTCCAAAAGATATTGGAAGATTTGGATAGCGCAGCGTCGGGACAAATTGATATTTCCGATTCGGACCAGGCGTATGTGAAACTGAACGACCAAGCCGCATAAAGATTTATACAAAAAATTCACATCTTTTTTAAAAAAACTATTGCAATTTCAAGAAAAAACATTTACAATACATATTAAGAGTCGATTTATCAGCGAAAAATGTAGGAATAAAAAGAATGAATAGGAGGATTTCCAAATGTCTTATGAAATGGATCCGAACTACGAAAGTGTAGTGAATATTAAGGTAGTAGGTGTTGGCGGAGGCGGAAACAATACCGTTAAGCGTATGATTCAGTCCAATGTCAGAGGTGTAGAGTTTATCGCGTTGAATACCGATCTTATGACTCTTTCCGCTACCCAGGCTCCCAAGCAGATTGCCATTGGCGAAAGAACTACCAAGGGAAAGGGCGCCGGCGCAAATCCCGCAATCGGTAAGCAGGCTGCTGAGGAGAGCACCGAGGAAATTACCCAGGCTTTGGCAGGTGCTGATATGGTATTTATTACTGCAGGTATGGGTGGCGGTACCGGTACCGGTGCAGCTCCCGTTGTTGCTAAGATTGCAAAAGAAATGGGTATCCTCACCATCGGTATTGTAACTAAGCCTTTTGCTTTTGAAGGCAAGAGAAGAATGGATCAGGCCGAAGAGGGTATTAAGGTTCTTTCCGAGTATGTTGACTCCTTGGTTGTAATCCCCAATGAGAGACTGAAGTCTGTTTCAGAGAAGAAGATCACCCTTCTCAATGCATTTGAAATTGCTGATTCCGTTCTTGCTGACGGTGTTCAGTCCATTTCTGAATTGATTAATGTTCCCGGTATTGTAAATCTCGACTTTGCTGACGTTACTACCGTTATGAAGGATGCAGGTCTTGCACATATGGGTGTTGGTAGCGCTAAGGGTCAGGGCAAAGCAGAAGCCGCTGCTAAGATGGCGATTCAAAGTCCTCTTCTGGAGACCAGTATTGCAGGCGCACGTGGTATTATCATCAACATTACCGGTTCTTCCGATATCGGATTTGAAGAGGTTGAGATCGCTTCCAGTATGATCCGTGAGCAGGGACATCCCGATGCAAATATTATCTGGGGTGCTGCATTTGATGAAACTCTTGAGGATGAGATCCGTGTTACCGTTGTCGCTACCGATTTTGGTACTAAGATTGAAACCGCAAAGGATCTGGCTGAGAAGGCAAAGGCTCCCGTAGATGATGATCTGAGCATTATCACCGATTCCAAGCCTGCTCCCATTTCCTCTGATAAAAGAAAAGAGCTTGAGGAGCTTGTAGGTGACGAGGATGATCTGGACGATTTGATCGCAAGATTGAAATCCAGCCGTAAGAGAACCATTCTGGAAGACTAATTTTGTAAAAAACGAAAGAGGGGTGGATTCACCCCTCTTTTTCTTATGTTCGGTGAAGCATTTGTTAAGAAAAAAAGAATCCTATTGCATTTTTCCTCGAATGGTGGTAGAATGCACTTAGTCTTTCTAAGAAAGGAAATTTTATTATGAAAGTGAAGTGGATCGCTTTTCGCGATAAAATAGGCGCTAAAGCCTACCCTTTTATTTTCTTTTTTTCATTGGTATTGCTTGATTTTTCTTTCCGCGCACTTCATCAGGACGCGGGTTCTACCGATTTGTTTCATTGGGCACCTACTTTGTTTACTGTGTGTTGGTCGGTTTTGTTTTCTGTTGTCTGCTATATGCTTCCCGGTGTAATTAAGAAAATTGCAATGAGTCTGGTTCTTGCGGTGTACGGCATTCTTTGCCTTGTACATGCTACCCTTTATCACGTGGCAGGAAGCTTTTTGTCTTTTTCCGATCTTGCTTTTGCCGAGGACGGTGCCGCTTTTGTCAGCGTTGAATATCTTGGCTTTTCTTTTTGGATTTATTTCTTTGCATTTTTATCTGTATCAATCGGTATTTTTGCAGTTGTTTTAACTCCCGGAAAGCAAAAGTATCGGTGGATCACAGGCGGTATTTCCTGTGTTCTTCTTGTGGGTTCTATTGCCGGTATGATTGCGCTTCATTCCGCCTTTTATGTAAACGGGTCGGACAATAAGTTTACATGGACCGATACCTACGACCCCGGCTCCGTTTCCGCAATTTATACCGAGTTTACAGACCCCAACGAATGTTTGATTTTCTGTGGAATTTATGAGTATCTGTTCCGTTCCTTTGCTAAGAGCTTTGATGATTCTGCGGGAATGGAAGAGAGCCGTAATCATTTGGACGAGTTCTATGACGCACGTTCCGAGGAAAAAATTCCCAATGAAATGACGGGTGCGTTGGAAGGGCAGAACGTAATTGCTATTCTGCTGGAGTCCATTGATACTTGGATGATCACGGAAGAATTTATGCCCAATCTCTATGCC
Source organism: Eubacteriales bacterium (assembly GCA_045597125.1). GTDB lineage: Bacteria > Bacillota > Clostridia > Oscillospirales > SIG627 > RGIG5579. Next base: position 61,133 of record JAZODR010000013.1, read on the forward strand.
CTGAAGCAGCAAAGCATAAATTTTACCAATCATTATACACCTCTCTTTTTAAGTGCAGGAACCTTTAATACCGAGGCAGCTTTGAATATTGGTTATTATTTGCCTGTTACGGGTACCAGTGCTTATACCTATGCTACCAATATTTATCCCTACTCTATGGCCAATCTGTTCGTGAAGAAAGGGTATGCTGCCAATTCTTATCATACTCTGGACGGAAAATATTACAACCGCGAGGTTGTACATCCTCTTTGGGGGTATGACTCTTTCAACGATCAGGATGATCTTGGCTTTGTGGGCGAACCGACTCGCGATACCTCCTTGATGGAGGCTTATGAGAAAATCGTGCAGCACGATAAGCCATTTTTCTCTTACATTATTACTTATTCAGGCCACGGTCCTTATACCGAAAAGCGTCAGGTAATTGCCGAGCCTCATCTTGAGATTGCTCAGCAGCTTGCCATTGATAGCGGTGTTATCTGTGAGGACGAGGATACTTGGAATCAGTATGTGAGAGCCATTGCCCATGTGCGTGAATGTGATACTATGATCGGTCAGCTTGTAGAAAATATGCGTACTGATGGAACTCTTGAGAATACCGCTTTGGTTTTGTTTGGCGACCATTATAGCAAGTATTTGACTGATACGGAGTTTATTATGCAGCTCAAGGGCGTGGATAATATGTATTCTATCTGCAACACTCCCTTCTTCATCTACAGCAATAAGCTCGAACCTCGAACTGTAGAGAAGGTAACATCTTCCGTAGATATTCTTCCTACCGTTGCCAATCTTTGCAATCTGGATTACAATCCCCGATATTCCATTGGAAACGATGCTTTCGGCGAAGGTGGCGGTTTTGTTTGCTTTAAGGATTATTCATGGATTGATTCTCAGATGCTTTGGACTCCTGATTATGAAGGAGAACTTACTCCTGAGATCGAAGCCCGTTGTCAAGAGGTTGCAACCCTTCTGAATGCTTCTTGGGATACAGTCAAGTGCGATTATTTCGGGTATTTGAAGAACAAAGAAAATTTAATAAAAAAATAAAACGGATTTTTTCCGTTTTATTTTTTTATATGCAAATATTCTTCTTTTGTTAGGGAATAGGTTAAAATCCGCTGCTTTTTTCCTCTTTTAAAGATACTTTCATTTTTCGTGGTATCATCGTGAAATCCGAGACGAGCCAAAATCTTTCTGCTAGCCTCGTTGTCTTCCATAAATCGTCCGGAAAGTTTGGTAAGCCCTAAAGTGAGAAAGCCGTATTCCATTACCCTTTTGAGTGCCTCCGGAGCAAAACCTTGCCGATGAAAGCCGGGTGCAATTACATATCCGACTTCGGCGCGTTTTTCCCGTTCGTAAATCTCCGTAAATCCGCAGGTTCCGATCATTTTTCCGCTTTCCTTTTCAATCAAAGCCCAGTCAAAAAAAGAAGCGCGATTGTACGCATCCTGCAAATAGCGAATGTGTGCGCGGGTAAAGGAGCGGGAAGTGTGGGGTTCCCAAAGCAGGTATTTGCTGGTTTCGGGATCGCTGGAATATTCGTGCATATCGTTTTCATCCTGCGGTAAAATCTTTCGCAAGGTCAAACGATCGGTTTCCAGAATTGGAATATTCCGAAAACTGCGTCGGATTGGATAAAGGTTTAAGCCAAACATTAAAGAAGTTCCAGTGTGCCGAAGCAATTGGGACGGTGAAAGTCTCTTTCGGTTCTTTGTACGGGGGACCAAGTAAGGTGATGAGGAACCGGAGCTTTGCCGCCGCATTTGAAAGCATTTCCTCGCAATTTGTAACCGGAATGAAAGGAAAGCTTGCCATATACTGCTTCAATAGCCTCAAGGGGAATGCGTAGTGTGACATTCCAACTGTCTTCTGAAATTTCGCCCTTCACGGTAGGCATTACGGGTGCCTCCAGAAGTGTGCGCCCGAAACGGTCGGGGCCTACTCCGTACAGGTAAGCGCCATTTGGATTCATTTCAAAATTGATATAAGTATCTGTATGCTCGGGATCAAAATTGAGAAAAATTTCCAAACAGCTATCCATAGATACATAAGGCGCAAATCCTTCCATGGTAGCAGTAGGATTTTTTTCCAAAGCCGTCAATTTAAATAGAAAGCCCTCTCCTTCAGAGAAAACACCTTGAAAGAAGGAGGTGGGGGTGTATTCCGAACCCCAAGGAATATCGGCAATATACGCCTTTTCTGCAGAGTTTAAATCGGTAGCATTTCCCCGAATGATTTTGTAATTCATAATAGCCTCCTGAATGTTTCTTTTATTATTATAATACTTTCCGTTTCTTTTGCAAGTTTTTTTCGGAAAACTATAGAAATTCCAGAGAAAAATGTGTATAATGAATTATCTATAAAAGGAGAAGTGTTTATGCTGGGATATGTTCGGTGTGCTACGGGCGAGATGCTTGTTAAGCACCATAGTTTGTATCAGGCGATGTATTGCGGCCTTTGCCGTTCCATCGGAAAATATGCTACAAAGATGCTTCTTCCGTTTCTTTCCTACGATTTTGTTTTTTTGTCTTTTCTAAGGCTTCTTGCGACAGGGGAACAGATTCAATTTGAAAAACAGTTTTGTTTACTGCATCCCTTTAAAAGTAAAAAAATGCGTGTCAGTGATAATGCGGCTTTACGCTATGCCTCTCATACGGCTTTGTTTTTAACGTATGAGAAAATGCGGGACGATCTTTTCGATCGGGATGCTTCTTTCGGAAAGAGAATTTTGCTATCTGTTTGGGTACCGATACTGAAACGCGCTTGCCATCGAGTGCTGCGAAAAAATCCTGAACTGAATCCGCTTTTTCTTGCTCTTTCGGATGCAATGGAAGAGGGAAGAAGGCTGGAGGAGAAAAGGGCTTCTTTGGACCAAATGTGTTCTTCCTTTTCCAAATGCCTTTCTCATATTTTTTCCTTTGGTACGGAAGGGAATGCATTTCGTATTCTTTCTTCTTTGGGGGGGTATTTGGGAAGGTTTTTATATACTCTGGATGCTTTAGATGATTTAGAAAAGGATGAGAAAAAAGGCTCTTTCAATCCGATTCTTCTGCAGTACGGCTCTTCGGAAAAAGCCAAGGAGCATTTTGAGGAATTGGATTTGGTGCTATCTTATTATATCAGCCAAATGAAGCTTGCTCTTGACCTTTTGGAGGGTGATAGAGACTTTTTTGCTGTTTGTGATAATATCATTTGTCTTGGATTAACTTGCTCATCGGGAACTATTATGAAAACGGAGAAACGTAAATGAAAGATCCATATCAAATTTTGGGTGTATCGCCCGATGCAACGGATGACGAAATTAAAAAAGCCTACCGTCAGCTTGCGAAAAAGTATCATCCCGATAATTATGAAAATACGGAGTTTGCGGATATTGCCAACGAAAAAATGAAAGAAATCAACGAGGCTTATGATGAAATTCAGCGCCGTCGCGCCTCTGATGCTTCTTCAGGTACATACAGTCAAGGAACCACCGCTTTTCATCGTATTCGGGAATTGATTTCTGTGGGACGTTATACAGAAGCAGAGGTGATTTTGGAAGGAGCGCAGCCCCGTTCTGCGGAATGGCACTACCTGAAGGGACTCTGTGCGATGGGTCGCGGGGCATATAACGAGGCCGCCGCCTTTTTTGACCGTGCTTTCCGAATGGACCCTACGAATCCGGAGTATGCCGCTATGTTCCAAAAATTCCGCGGAGCTCAGAACCATTACGGAAACTATCATCGCGGTCAAAATGAGTGTAGTACCTGCGATATTTGCAATGCTTTAATTTGCGCAGATTGCCTTTGTGAATGTTGCGGCGGCGATCTGATCTCTTGCTGCTGATATGAAAAAAACGAAAATGCTTAGCATCTGCTCTCTGATGGCGGCGATGTGCGTTGCCATTCTTTCCGTGGGAAGCTTGTTTGAGAGTCTGGATGTAACACTTGCTATTCTTGCGGGACTTGTGGTTATGGTCATTGCTACGGAATATGGCAATATGGCAGGCTCTGCCGTCTTTTTCGTGGCGGGTTTAATCGCATTGCTTCTTCCTCTGAAAAGCCCCGCCATCCTATTTTTGGCTTTAGGCGGCTGGTATCCCATGGTCCAAAAGAAGATTAATATGCTTCGCCCGTTCTATGCTTTACTTGTTAAAACTGTGGTTTTCAATGTAATTTTGGTAGCACTTCTTGCGCTTTCGGCTTGGGTGACGGGCACGGTAGATGCAAAATGGATCTATGCCATCCTTTTTGTGATGGGAAATCTATGTTTTTACCTATATGATATCTTGCTTGATCGTTTTATGATTTGGTATATCCTCAAGCTTCGTAAGCGCTTAAAATTTTAGGAGAAAGTTTTATGGATAAGAAATTTTCCTTAATTGCAACGACCCCGAATTCAGAAAAATGGGAAGCGGCAACCGCTCGTATTTTTCCCCTTTATCAGCGTGAAAATGATTCTCGTAGCCCTTTTGCAAGGGATTATACCCGTATCATTCATTCTACGGGATTCCGTCGTCTTAAGCATAAGACGCAGGTGTTCTTTTCTCCGCAAAGCGATCATATTTGCACCCGTATCGAGCACGTGCTCCATGTGGAGTCCATTGCAACTGCCATTGCCGCTTCTCTCGGATTGAACGCGGAACTGGTCAGCTCCATCGCCGCGGGACACGACCTGGGACATTCTCCTTTCGGTCATAAGGGGGAGCGTGTTCTCAATGATATTTCCACCAAGGTGATCGGTGAAAAGTTTTGGCACGAAAAGAACAGTCTGTTTTGCGTGGATTATTTGGAGCTTTTGGAGGATGACCGCCGTCATTGCCAGACTCTCAATCTGACTTATGCGGTACGCGACGGATTGATTTCTCATTGTGGTGAAACCACTAAAAATCATCTTTATCCCAGAAATGAGGCGTTGAATCTTTATACCCTTACCACCCCGGGCAAAGAAGAGCCTTTCACCTACGAAGGCTGTGTGGTAAAAATGGCGGATCGCATTTCCTATATTGGCAGAGATATTGAGGATGCTTTGGCCCTTGGTGTTTTGACTGCTGAAAATATGGAGGAATTAACGGATCTTGTCAGCGAATATGCAGGAGACCGCATTAATAATACCATTATTATCAATCACTTGATCAACGATCTTTGCCAATCTTCCGATCCTGATTCAGGAATCTGTTTTTCTGAAAGAACCAATGAGTTTATTTGCCTTTTGGGTAAATTTAATTTAAAGCATATTTATCGGAATCCGAGAGTATCCCGTGCGGAGAATTTTTTTGAAATGATGATTCGCGAGATTTTTAATCTTCTTTTCGATTGCTACGATGGTGAGCATACCCTGAAAAGAATTGCAGAAATGAAGCGGATTTATCCTAAATTGTTTTCTGCCTTCTATGAGTGGCTCAGCACCTATTGGACCTTGGTTCGCGATTCAAAACAGTTGAATCCGGCCATTTTCGATTTGTCTTACGAGGCGGATTTTGCTCGTGCCGTCATTTCTTATATTGCGGGAATGAGTGACCGATATGCCATTGAATGCTTTAACGAGATTATCAGTTTCTAGGACGTTTTATGAGAGTTTTGACTTTTTCTTTGGGCGCATTGCGCACCAATACCTATTTTTGTTTTGATGAAAGCGGAGCTTGTGTGGTTATTGATCCGGGGATGGACGGAGAGGGCATTGCCCAAAAACTTGCGGAAAAAGGACTTACACCCGATTATATCTTTCTCACTCATGGACATTTTGATCATTCACAAGGCGTTCGCTTTTTGAAGGAGGCAACCGGTGCCAAGGTAGTGGTTCATCGCCACGATGCTTTGATGCTTTCCGATGCCGGAAAGAATTCTGCCGGCTTTTATTATCGCGGAGATCTATCGGCATTCCCTACCTGTCAAGCTGATATTTTGGTGGAAGATGAGGATGTGATTACAGCGGGAAGGATGCGTTTTACCGTTTTGCATACTCCCGGGCATACCCCCGGCTCCGTTTGCTACTCTATCGAAAACACCTTGTTTTGCGGCGATACGGTTTTTGCCTATGGCTACGGGCGCTACGATCTTTGGGGAGGAAATCGTGAAGAGCTTTCCGTATCTCTTTCCAAAATTGCTTCCCTAGAAAGTGATTATAAGCTTTGTCCCGGTCACGGCAATTCCGCATCCCTTTCCAGAATCCGCGAACAGATTCGTGCTTTTTCCAATGAATTACTTTAAGGATACCCAATGAAAAAAAGACTCATTTTTATTCTTTTGCTTTTATTTGTTTGTCTGCTTTCCTGCGAAAAATCCGCGCCTATTACTCCCGTTTCGTCGGAAACGGAGAAAATTTATCAAACTCATAAACAGGAAACGGAGGAGACGCCAGAGGTCGTTCCTGTGGAGAAAACAGAACCGCACATTACTACAAAGCCCGCTGAAATTCATGTCCATAAATGGAGCTTGTTTTCCTCATTGGAGGCAACCTGTACCGCAAACGGTATGAGGGTTTATGTTTGCTCTTGCGGAGAGAAAAAAGAGGAGGTTTTGCTGAGCTTCCCTCATGATTATCTGTTCCGTGGCTGCGGAAACCGTTTTTCCTGCAAATATTGCGGTACTGAAGGAAAACTTGCAGAGCATCATTTTGAAAAAAACGTTTGCTCTCTTTGCAGTCTTGCGGTAACTTCTCCCATTTTTGTTCGCAATGTACAGCTGAATTACGATGAAACTGTGGACCAAATTATTCAAAAACTGGGAAATCCAACAGAGATTCTCAGCGAGGGAGAATTGAAGAGTTTGGTGTATGCCTCCGATTTATCTGCTTTGACTGTGGTACAGACGGATAGCCAAGGTCTTTGGGGCGTTTTTACGATGGATCCAACCGCATTTTTTTACATTGACGGTCAGATCGTCAAGGCGGAGGGCTTCAGCGGAAAACCCGACACTCAATCGGATACCTTGTATCGTGATCTTGGCTCTTGCCGTATTTACGGTTTTTGTGATAAGCTGGGAACCGGTAAATATTACGGAATGTGGATGCGCTACACGGAGTGCGACTATAACTATTTGACCGATCCTCGCATCGTGCAAGACTATGGTACGCAGGAGCGTCTTTCTTATTATTACGTGAACGCTCTCCGCGCCAAGGGAGGGATGGCTGCCTTGAAATGGTCCGCTCAGGCGGCGCAGGTTTCCCGAGAATATTGCAAAAAAATGGCGGAAGAGAATTTTTTCAATCACGATAATCTCTATGGAAGCCGTCTGAATGCCGCGGGTGTTCTGTGGCATAGCTGCGGAGAGAACATTTCGCAAGGCTATACCAGCGCATTTTTTGTGTGTGATGCCTATTATAATTGTGTGGATCACAGAAATAATATTTTAAATACCTCTTTTACCCATGTAGGAATGGGGTATGCCATGCAGACGGACGGAACGTATCCCTCAACCGTTTTAGGCAGTCAAACCTTTTTTTCCTAAGTGAAAGGCAGTAAACGAAAATCGTTTACTGCCTTGTTTTATGCATTGTTTTTCTCAATAATCTTGATATCTTTGGGCTGAATGGACGCCTCCAGATACACGATCTCTTTAATTTGCGCTACTTCACCGGGAGTTAAGCCTTCTGTGGAAACCACAATGTTTGCGGTTTCTTCGTTGATGATGGCAACGCATTCTTCAAATCCCTTTGCCTTCACCAGATTTTCTATGTCGATTTCCCAGCTGGTTTCGTTGGCGATTCGTTCCATTTGCGTATAGGCTTCGGTTTTTGCGCTTTCGCTGGCAGCGGCATCTTCGGTGATGCTGACCAAAACTTCAAGTGCTTCGCCTCTTGCTCTTTCGCGGTCAATAATGGCACTGGCGAAATAACTTTGTGTATCCGATTCTTCCTGTACCGGATTTTCTTGTTCTTTTTGTTCTACGGAAGCGGGGGCTATTCCGTAACGGATGTTTAAGTATCCTGCAATGGCAACGATTACAAGGCATCCCGCAATCAGGGCATTTCTTCCGTTAATAGCCTTCCACGGAAAGGGTTTGACCTTTTCTTTGGCTTTTTCAAGCCATTTTGATAATTTTGCAAAAGAGGAAGGCTCCTCGTTTTCGTTTTCCACTACGGTCAAGGATTTTTCTTCGCATACCGTCGTTTCTTCCGGCTCGGGTAAACAGATTTTTTTCAGTTTTTTCATGGCATTCTCCTTATTCGGTTACATAAATTTTGTTTTTGGTAAGATTTAAAGTTCCGGCGATCAAATTGATAACTCTTTCTCGGATTTGGATGTTTTCAGCGCCTTTGCAGACTACGCTCACCCCCTTTATTTTTGGTGCGACTACTTCGATTAGGATGGGTTCCTTGGAGGTTGTGAAACCTTCTTGTGTTAATATGGAACTGACGTAGGCGCTGTCGTTGGGCGCAATACCAAATTGATAGCTGGAACTGTTTTCCAGCGTAATCATCACTTGTACGTCTTCCACTCCATCCATCTTTTCGATGATGGCACAGAGCCTTTGTTCCAAATCTTCTGTATAGGTTTTCGCATCGAAACTTATGCCGCCGTTTTGTGTTTTCTTATTGGAATCATATTCTGCAATACAGAGAAAAATGATACCCAGAGCAAAAAGAATGGCAAGAAGAGGAATATTTTTTTTAAAAAATTTTTGTCCCATTTTTTCTCCTTATTCCAATACAGCCTTGAGTGAGTAGTTTTTTTGAATAAAATCAGCAATTCGCACACCGTCTTCTCGGCTTGTTCCTATTACCTTGACAAGTTCCGGCAGACCTGTTTCGTCTGCGCAGATCTCCAAGGTGTATTCGATTTTTGGAAATGCAGTATCCACACTTTTTTTCATCGTTTTTCCCATTTGCTCCAGAATCAGAGTGTTTGTGTCGATTTTGCTTTCTGTGTTCCAAGGGAAACTGATGGAAAACGAAGTGTCCTTTTGACTGTGGATTTTCCATAAGGGAGAACTGATTACCACGATCAAGCAAAGGGATAAGAGAAAACGCATAGGGGAAAAGAGGGGCGATTTTTCTCCGCGGGGAAGAAAATTTTCCAGTAGTTTTCCGCATAGCGAAATGAAAATGATGCCCAGTGTCCACGCCTTCATCCATGCAGTCCTCCCCGATTGGTGATAAACAAGGTAATGTAAAAAATAAGATAACAGCCTTCGGAGATCAAAAGTGCCATCAAAAGATCCATGAGTCCCGAAATTGCTTTCAAATATCCTTGAATACTTTTTATGCTCAGTATTTCAGCAAAAGCGGAAGCAATTCCTAAAAACAATTTTTGGAATGAAATGTTAAGAATGGGGCGAAGCAATACGTATATAAGTACCAATACAAATAGAATTCCGCATTCCGCTTTTACCGTGGTAAAGGAAGCTGCAAGGGTTTTTGCGCTTTCTCCCACCAAGGGCCCTACCACGGGAATAAAAGTTCCTGCAGCAAAGCGCACCGAACGCATAGCAACGGAATCAGCTGCCGTTGCAAGAGCATTTTGCATGGCAAGGGTTGCCGAAATCAACGTAAAGAAGAGGATGCAAAGGACCTTTACCATTTTTTTCAAAAAACCAAGCATTCCGCTCAAGGTGCCATCCAGAATTCCATCCGCCGCAGAGAATGCAAAGAGCGTGTTCAAAAGCGGTGAAAGGTATGTAGAAAGCAGGGTGCTTACGGCAGTAATTGCAAAATTGATGGAGGCAGCCATGGTTCCCGCGGCGGTAGGCGAACCGGATAAGGTAAGAAGCATGGTGGTAATGGGTAGGGAAGCAAGAAAAAAAGAATGGGCGGCTTGCAAGGCTGAATTTGCCAGAGCAAGGCATTCGCGGAGCGATGAAAAGCAGATGAGGGATAAACAAAGCAAAAGAAGAAAATCAAAACTATGTTCAAGTCCCTTTAAACGAAAGGAATCCTTTGCCGCATAAAATAAAGCAGCAAATAAAATCAAAGTGCAAAGCTTTGCAAAGAAGCGGATTCCACTGTGAATTCCCACGGAAAAGAAGGAGAAAATGCTTTCCCATAATTTTTTGGCAAAATTTTCGCTTTTCTTTTCCTCCAAAAGCTCTCGCAGAGCGTTTTCATCTACGTCCCGGGGAAGTTGATTCCACAATGTATCAGTTCCCGCAAATTGCTCTAAGCTTTCCTTTTCAGAAGCAAAAACAGAGATGCCGGGAAACAGCATCAGGCATAGAAACAAAATTGCGATTTTTTTCAAACGACCATCTCTCCGATTCGATTTAAAATTTGCTCCAGCACAGGAAAAGACAGATAGAGAATGGCGCCTTTCCCGCAGAGCTCCAATTTTTCCGCCAGTTTTTCTTCTCCCAAATCCCGACAAAAGGAGGATGAAACAGAAATCAGAAGCGCTATACCAAATCCTTTAAACAGCAAAGCAAACAAATCCGGGTAATTGCTTTCTGCTCCGAGTGTATTTATTTTCTGCCAAAGAGGAGAAATTTTCCTGAGAAAATATAAAAAGAAAAGAACTCCGGTTCCCGTCAAAATCAAAGGCTTAAATTTTGGGAAAAGCTCCTCCGAAACCTTTAGCAAAATACCTGTTAATAACGCAAATGCGCAAAGAGCCGAAAGTGCCATCAAATTCCGAATGTGTTACGTACCGTGTTGATGAGCTGGGAAATTTGACCAACCAAAATGAGAAGTACCACGATAATTCCACCCAGAACCACGTATCCCGCCTGTTCTTCACGTCCACCGGATTTGAGAACTTGACAAAGCACGGAAGTTAAAAGTCCGACACCTGCAATTTTCAGCAGTAAGGTTACATCCATAATTTTCTCCTAAATCAGTAAAATAAATATACCAAGTCCTGCAGTCAATCCCGAGATTCGCAGAATCTTGACCTTGTTTTCCATCTCTGCGCGAGAAACAGACTGTTTTTTTTCCAAAAGATCAATGGCGCGTTTCAGTTCTAAAAGCTGCGCACTTTTTTCCAATAAGCCGAAATGCTTCGCCAGATGATCCAGTACCTCTTGGCACTGCATATCAAAAGAGAAGTCGCTGTAACAGCTTTCCCATGCGGTTCCAAAAGCACCGCAAGGAGCGCTTGCAAGCCTTTCCCGAAGGATTTGGAAAAAGCGTGTTTTTTTCAGAATGGGGTTTTCAAAACGATCAAAAATCTCTTTTTGATCCCGCAAAAAATTTTCAATTTCAAAGTAGATGTGGGAAAGCAGAGCCAGAAAGGCAGCGCGTCTGGTTTCCTTTAGGCGCAGATCCTCTCCCAGTCGATACGTGAAGATTATAGGTGTGATGGCAATCAGTAATATTCCAAACGTCTTCATCAAAATTTCTCCCACTGTAGGCGACAGAAGTAATGCTGTCCCGCTTCCTTTTTCAGAAAAAGTCCGTATCGAAATTTCCCTGATTCCATTAAACGTGCCAGATACGGAGTAATTTTTGCTTCTTGCAAGGATTCGGCGTGGGCGGTGGCAACAACGTAGCAGCCTCCGCTACAGGCGGATAATACGGCATCTGCTTCTAAGGCAGACCCGATTTCGTCGCAGCAAATTATCTGCGGGGAAAATAGTCTTGTGGCAAGAGAGATTCCTTCTCCTTTTTTATAATCGGGTAAAATATCCAATAGACCCGTTTTTATGCTCATTTTTTGAGGGAAAAGCTCTCCCCGTTCATCTACTGCACAAACTCGAATCGGCTTGAGGCAGCCATATCCTGTGGAAAGAAGCACTGCAAGAGAGCGAAGGAGTGTGGTTTTTCCTTCTCCGGGCGGAGAAAAGATTAAAAGAGAGAACAGACCTTCTTTTTCCATTTTCTCTATAATGGGTTTTGCGGCAAAGGGGATTTGCCGCGGGATTCTCAGATTAATCCCCAAAAGTTGGCTGGGGATGAAAATGCTGTCTTCCGATTTTAGGGAACAAATTCCCATTCGCCAACCGTGGGCATCCACTGCGAAACTGTCTTTTAAACGGTCAAAATATCGGTATACACTTCCGCCGCAAAATGCTCCCACAAGGGAAGAAAGTTCATCCTCGGAGCAGATTACGCCGCGGGAAATGGGACAAGGCTCTCCTTGTTCATTCAGCATGATGTTTCCCTGATGAGAAGTCAGCGAAAGGGGAGCATTGCATCGCAAACGAATTTCGCACACGTTGTCCCAGTAAGGGAAAGCTTCTAAAATCTTTCGCAGCCTTGGCGGGAACAGAGCCAAATGGTGCTTGATTGTGTCCATTCTTTTCACCATCCTTTTTCCGATTTCATTCTATGCAGAAGCAAAAGAAAAAAGACCGATCGTTTTGATCGGTCTTAATCAATTCGTACGGGAGTAAAGGCTCTGTAATCGGAGGAAACCAGCGTAAATGTGATTCCTTCCCGGTGTTCGTATAGGGGTTTGGTTCCCCAGTTGTGTAAATGTCCGTAATAAACTCTGCGAACACCAAATTCCTTTAAAACGTCCAGAATCGGATTTTCTCGTTGTGAGGCTGTTATCACGGGATAGTGGGAAAAGCAAATAAGTTCCGGTGCCGTGCCGCATTTCTGCGCTTCTTTCATTGCAATTTCCTTAGCCTTTTCCAGCGAGAGGCGAAAGCGTAAACTTTCTCGGAGCAGTACTTTATGATCCTGTTCGGTCATTTTATCTTCGCACATCCAGCCACGTGAGCCGCAAAGCACCTTGCCTTCACATAAAATCGCATCGTTATAAAGAAAATGCAGGGAAGAAAGTTTTTTTTCTTCTAAAAAGGCCTCCATTTTCGTCATAGAAGTCCACCAATAGTCGTGATTGCCTTTCATCAAGAACTTTTTGCCGGGGAGACGGTCAATGAAGGTTAGATCCTCCAAAGCATCCTCCAGATTCATTGCCCAAGAAATATCTCCGGGAATTACTACTGTATCTTCGGGACGCACCATATATTCCCAATATTCTTGTATTTTTTTTTCGAATCCTACCCAACTGCCGCCGAAAACATCCATGGGCTTGTCAGCGGTAAAAGATAAATGCAGGTCAGAAAGCGTGAATAAAGCCATTTTGTTTCCTTTCGCATAATTGTAGGTATAAGGCACAAACTAAAGAAAAAAGAAGGGAAGTGATTTTGTGGAGGGAATTACCTTAGATTCCACTGCGCCTGCTCACATCAAGGGTATTCGATGCAATGTAAAAAGTTGCGTTTACAATGATATGAGCGAGTATTGCACGGCACAGCATATCAGCGTTGGCCCCAGCTATGCCACCTCGGGCATTGATACCATCTGTGCCACGTTTCGTCCCAAAAAGCGATAAAAACATTCAAAGGTAGTTGCAATTTTTGCAACTACCGATTTTTATATACCAAAGGCGCAAGGGGTATGAATTACGTGAACCTTGCGGTCATTTTCTGAATCCATATATAATTCTATGATATCGTAACGGGCGGTAAGTCCCTTGCAGAGCCTTGGCTCCTCCCTCCAAAAAGCGTAAGAGGAGCGAATGATGTGTTTCTGCTTTTCTTGGTTGATGCGATAGAAAGCGCGTCCAAAGGTTTTGGCACTGTGAAAGGTTCTTGTTTTTACTTCCACAAAAACAATCACGTCATTTTCTTGCAAAATCAGATCAATTTCACCGTATTTGGTTTTGTAATTGGCACGAATGAAAGTATAACCCTTTTTCTCCAAAAACAGTCTTGCTAAATATTCTCCTCGGTCTCCGAATTCCTTATGTGTCATACCAAGCCTCTTTTTTTCAAAAAGCTTTTTCGGTGAATGGGGGAGATCCCGTGTTTTTCAATGGCTTCAAAATGCGCCTTGGTAGGATATCCCTTGTGTGCGGCGAAGCCGTATTCGGGGTATTTCTCGTCCATCTCAAGGCATTTTCTGTCACGAAGAACTTTGGCAATGATACTTGCGGCGGCAATGCTGGGACTTTTTGCATCTCCCTTGATGACCGCCAGAGCAGGCTGATCAAATCCCCGTGCAATATTTCCGTCAACCAAAAGGAAATCGGGTTTTATGGAAAGAGCTTCTATGGCACGCTTCATGGCAAGCATACTTGCATTGAGAATGTTGATTTGGTCAATTTCCTCGGGGGTAGCAGTGCCAAAACTCCAGGCAATTGCGTTTTTTGTAATCTGGTCAAATAGCACGTCCCGTTTCTTTTCCGAAAGTTTTTTGGAGTCGTTTAATCCTTCGGGAATGTATCCCTTGGGTAAGATCACAGCGCCCGCATACACGGGTCCTGCCAAAGGACCTCTACCCGCTTCGTCAAGACCGCAAACGATTTTGGCATCTTGGGGAATCAGTGCATATTCCAATTCAAAATCCACTATTTCGGCTCCTCTAAAGTGATGCGCCCGATTTTTCCGCTGCGAAATTCTTCCAAAAGCATCGCGGCACACCGCTGTTCATTGATCTGGCCGCCTCCCAGAAGCATTCCGCGCTTTTTTCCGATTGCGCAGAAAATATCGTAGGGTTCACCTTCCAGATCAACATCTGTTAACTTGTAACGGGCAGACAATTTCTCGGGATAGGTGGCGGCAAGTTTTCCGCACAAACTGCAGGCAATTTCCTCACCAAGCAAAATAGAGTCTTTGATGGCGCCTGTCATAGCAAGGTGTTCTCCCGTTTCAGGGTCTTCAAATTTGGGCCAAAGTACACCGGGCATATCCAGAAGCTCCAGTTCTGAGCCGGCTTTTACCCATTGCTTTTGTCTGGTTACACCGGGACGGTTTTCTGCTTGCGCCTTTTTACTGCCGGCTAAGCGGTTGATCAAGGTGCTTTTTCCAACGTTGGGAATTCCCACTACCATTGCGCGGATGGGCTTTGTCATGCCACGCTCACGGTCGCGAAGGAGCTTGTCCTTCAAAAGTCTGCGTGCTTCGGCTATGATTTCTTGGGTGCCCTTTCCGGATTTGCAGTCAAGGGCAACGGCGCCGTGTCCGTCTGTGGTCAAGGATTTGATCCAGCGCGAGGTTTTCTCCGGATCTGCAAGATCCGCCTTGTTTAAAACAACTACGGATTTTTTCTCGCCCAGAAGGGCGCGAATCTCGGGGTTTCTTGAGCTTTGGGGAATTCTTGCATCCAAAAGTTCAAAAACGATATCCACACTTCCCAGGTTTTCCTTCATAATGCGTCTGGTTTGCGCCATATGGCCCGGGAACCATTGAATGATATTGCTGGGCATTAATTTACCTTTCCGAAACGAGCAAAGGGCGTCAGCCGAATGAGAACGCGTCCCATAATGTAACGCTGGTCGATCTGACCTACGGAATTGCTACGGCTATCCAAAGAGTCATTGCGATGGTCACCCATAACGAAAATGCAGTTTTTTTCTACCTTGAATTCAACTTCGTTGTTTTCATCGGGTATTAAGTCTTCACAATTCATGGAGGTAGCGCCGTCTCTAAAAATATAGTTTTCGTGAAGTAATTTGCCGTCCACCCAAACTTCCCAGGTGGAAAAATTAATTTTTACCGTTTGTCCGTCGGTGGCAATAATACGCTTAATCAGAGGCTCGGTAGCATTTTTGTAATGGGGAGATTGGACAACTACAATATCGCCGGTCTTTGGGGTGTAAAACAGATTGGAAATGACCAGATACTCGCCGTTTTCCAGAGTAGGAAGCATAGAGCCGCCGTTTACGGTGACACCGCGAAAAACAAGGGTAAAGATAAAAATAACTGCCGCCAGAGAGAACAGGAAGGATTTGACCCAGTCAAAGATTTCTGCAGTGGAGGAGAGTTTTTCTTCTGCTTCTTCTTGATGGGCGGGTTCTTCAGCAATTTCGACTTGCGTAGAAATGTTTTCTTCGTCGGTTGGTTTTACAAAGGGAGCGACGGTTCTGCGTGCTCTGCGCAAAGGCTTGCGGGGTTTTTCATTATCAGGGTTTGTTGGGATAAAATCTTCGTTCATAAGAGTATCCTTTCCGGTACAAAAAAAGAAGGGGGACTGAAAGTCCCCCTTAGCAACGAATGCATTTCCGAATGTGTTGTCAAAAGTGACTTTTGCAATTCGGTAAAAATTAGATGAGTTCCTTAACCTTAGCGGCTTTACCAACTCTGTCGCGCAGGTAATACAATTTTGCTCTGCGAACCTTACCGGTGCGGATTACTTCAACCTTTTCAACTCTGGGAGAGTGAAGGGGGAAAGTTTTTTCAACACCAACGCCGTAAGATACTCTTCTAACGGTGAAGGTCTCGGAGATACCGCCGTTCTTCTTCGCAATAACGGTGCCTTCAAAAAGCTGAATTCTTTCTCTGGTACCCTCAACAATCTTGTTGTGAACGCGAACGGTGTCACCAACATTGAACTGGGGAACTTCTTTCTTAAGCTGCTCGTTTGTAAAAGCCTTAATCATATCCATGACATGGCCCTCCTTAAATAAAAAATTTTATTTAAGTATAAATGCAAGCGTTCATGCTGAAGCCGGCAGAGGACCGCTTGGTTGCAAATGCAAATACATTCATACCATAACGGATGGATTATATCACATAGAAAAACAAATTGCAATAGTTTTTCAAAAAATTATTTGTTTTTTTCAAGATAATGGTAGAGACAGCCTTCTCTCACACCGCTTCGACACACCAAAACCCGATCTTTATCATAATATTTCATAATTTGTGTAAATACGGCTGCCGCAGGCGGAATCAAACGGAACCGATCCTTGAGAATTTCTTCGATTTTCTTTCTTTCTCCAAGGTTACCGTGATAAAAATGTTCGGAGATTTTTGAAAAATGTTCTTGGGTCAAGGTGCAATTCTTCTTGTTTTCCAAAAAGTTTTTATAATGTAGCAATGCTTTTGCACTTCCTCCGGAAAGGAGAATGGTATTTCCGGGAAGCTGAGGTGCTTTCTCTGCAAGATGCTTTTGTATGAATTCTTCGCATAAAGCGGTTTTATGGTGCTGGGTGTCAAAATACGCCTGGTAAAGGGTCAAACAACCGAAAGGCAGAGAAACCGAGCCTACTACTTTATTCCCCACGAAGGCAAGAAGTTCAGTAGAACCGCCGCCCAGGTCTACGGAAATTCCCGATTTTGCGGAAACAGCGCCTCGCGCACCTAAAAAGGAATAATAGGCTTCTGTTTCACCGGAAATCACTTCTACGCGAATTCCGCTGACCTCTTCCACTCGCTTTAAAACCTCGTGTATATTAAAAAGACCGCGCAGGGAAGCGGTAGCAAAAGCGATGGGAGGGATTCTTGTAAGTCTTTTTGCAATTTCGTGAAAGTTTTTGATAAGTTCCGCAAGCTCTTCGATTGCATCTGCGGGAAGAGTCATATTGATAATTTTTGATTTGATATTTAAGGGTACTGCTTTGAAAAAGACAGGCCCCTGTTTGAAAATGGTTTCGCTATCCAAAACAGCGATTTTTACCGTGTTGGAACCGATGTCGATCACAGGATATAGCATATTTACAGATCCTTTTTCTGAATTTATCATATTTTACAATATTTATCATACAAAATCAAGGGATGATTCGGATTTTTTGACGATATTTGTATTTTGTACTGAAACATTTTTTTCTTTCATATAGTGAAATACCGCTTTTTGAAAGGAGAGTCCGTATGCTGATTGAGTATCTGGGAGTAGGTCTTGCCCAACTTGTTTTTCTGTGTCTTCGGGTTCTGAATTCCTCCTCTTTTCCACCTGCCTTGGAAAAGGAAGAGGAAGAAAAATTATTTTTTAAAATGAAAAAAGGGGATGAGAATGCTCGTGAAAAATTGATTGAACACAATCTGCGACTGGTGGCACATATCATAAAAAAATATGATTCCGATCGGGAAGATCAAGAGGATTTGATTTCCGTCGGCACCATCGGTTTAATCAAAGCAATTGATTCTTTTCGTCCTACTCTGGGAAACCGCTTTGCTACCTATGCGGGAAAATGTATTCAGAATGAGATCTTAATGTATTTCAGATCCCAAAAGAAGTATATGGTAGAAACCAGTATGGGAGAAGCCATTGAGGTGGATAAGGATGGAAATCCTCTCACCATTTTTGACGTACTGAGGGTGGAAGATAACATTGTGGAGGAAATTGCATTGAAGGGGCAGACCGGTCTTGCAATGACCGCTGTGCGAACCCTTTTGGATGAGCGGGAGCGTCTTGTAATTTCTATGCGTTTTGGGTTAAATGGGAAAAAATGTGCTACCCAGCGCGAGGTGGCTTCTCAAATGGGAATCTCCCGTTCTTACGTTTCCAGAATCGAAAAAGGAGCGCTGGAAAAATTGCGTCGTTTTATGGAAAAACCGCGAAACTATATTTGATCCTTGGGAATACAAAAGGAAATGATTGCATACATTGATATTGCTTAAATGGGTACCACGGTGGCGGTACAGCAAAATTTTGAGCTACCGAGAATGGAGAAAATTATGGCAGAAGAAATGTTTGCTGCCCAAGAAAAAAAGAAGCTGGGAGATCTTACCGTTACTGATGCTACTTGTCGCGTAGAGACGGAAATCATTCTTCCCGATTACAAAGAGGAAGCGGAGCGCATTGTTCGCGGGGTTCCGAAAGCGGTCATTAAAAACAAACAAGTTTATTTGCGGGATCGGTATCTGATCTGTGAAATCGAAGGAAGCGTTGGCTTTCACATATTGTATCGTACGTCGGGAAAAGGGGGAGAGGGAAAGGTATCCTCTTTTTTGCAAACGGAGAATTTTTCCCATACTTTTCAAATTCCTTTCAGCAGCGAGGAGTTTACCGCTGAAGATGTAGCGGTATTCGCCGAGGCTACGTGCCATTCCACATTGGTAAAACTCATAGGTCCGCGCAAACTCAGCGCAAAATGTGAGGTGGTGATTGCACTTGACATTAAGTGCAACCAAGGTATTCTGCTGTTTTCGGATGAAACTTCCCGTGACCTTGTTACCCGCAGCAAAGAGGTGAAGGCTACTTGTCTGCGCGTACAACAAAGAGAAGAAATGAGTTTTTCTCAGACCATTTCACTCCCAAAGGCATATTTGCCCATTGAGGAGCTTTGCGAAATGGAGGTAGTTCCTTTCGTTCAAAACGTAAAGGTGGAGGATGGCGGATTATCCTTTTTGGGACTTTGTGATTTGCATTGCAGCTATACTGCCGCAGGAGAAAATACCTTTATCAGTTTTTATCAGCCCATTGAATTTGAAAGACGCGTTGCAATTGCTGATCTTATGCGAGAAGATATTTGCCGTGTAAATTTGACTCCCGTTGCATTGAAGGCAAGTACCGATATTAACGAAGAAGGGGAGAATAAAAACATTCTTTTTGAATTGACCCTTTTATGCGAAACCAATGCTTTTGAAACGGAAACGCTTTTCGTAACGGAGGATGCTTTTTCTACGGATTGTGAACTTGCGGTGGAAAAAAAGACAGAGCAGGTTCAGGAGCTTCTGGGAGTTTTTGATTTTTCCGATTCCATTAAGGCTCAGCTCCCCTCCAAACACTCTTCGCTTCTTCGCGCAGAGGGAATTCAGGCGGGTGTGGAATTTCGCAATTCCTATCTGGAGGAGGGAAGACTTTGTCTGGAGGGAAAACTGGTCTTTTCGTATCTGGGGATTACCGAATCCGATGAAATGAAGCATACTGAGGAAACGTATGAGTTTAAAAGCTACGTTACACCGCCCTTTTCTATTCCTGAGGGAGAGGAATGCTCCATTGAAGTGTGCGGCGGTGCACGGGGGATTGATGTGGATCCGGATGGAGAAATCCTTCGGTTGCGTTTCGATTTGTGCGGAAGCATTTGTGTGTATGTAATACATCGCCCGGAAGTGGTTTGTCGCTTAGAACGTGGCGAAACAATCTCGAAAAAGCAGGGAGAAATTCTATATGTTTATCCCCATCGCGGAGAGGACCTTTGGTCTCTTGCAAAGGAATACCATATTTCTCCCGAAAAGGTAAAAAAGCAAAATCATTTGACGGGAGAGAACTTGCCTTCCTACCTGAAACTCATTCCGTAAAAAAGAAAAAGCCGACGATATCGTCGGCTTTTTTCGTGATTAAAATTGATTCCAGAAGCTCCAACCCTCATCTTTGGCTTCAATACCCATATCTAAAATCTTTGAGGTGGTTGTAATCTTTTTGGTGGTGACTTCTTCGGCGGTTTCGGTGGAGGTAGCAGTCTCCTTCTTGGGACCGCAAGAAACAAGAGCCAACAGAAGCATGGCAAGAATCAAAACAATAGGAAGAATTCTTTTCATAGGATTACCCCTTATTTATACTCAAAAATTACTCTGGATATAGTATATCGAATTTTCCTGCTTTTGTCAAGATATATTGCAAAACAAAAGCAGAAGGATTACTCCTTCTGCTTTTGTTTCAGTCGCAATTGCAGTCCTTCATTTCTGGGTAAAATTCTTTTACGGGGAATTCCATAGAGCGAAAGAGGGCGCAAGGGTCTGTATAGGGAAGCTCACATTGGCTTTCCTCGGAGGGAATACAACTGTCACAGGCGGGAATGACAAGCTGAGCAGGGCGCTCCATGCGAACCAAGGAAAAAAGTCCTAAAGATACAAAGCATACCTTACTTCCGTTGATTCCGTCGGAAAATCTTCCTTCAAAGCATGCGCACACATGATCCGGAATTTGGCTGGCCTCCAATACCGAAACACCGAAATTTCCGCAACAGCTGCGATCCATCACGTTCAGGCGCAAGGCTACGGGTTCCGCTACCTCTACAACTGCGCGGGGGAGATTGGTGCCTTGATGGATCCTGGCTTTTCCCGTGGGACAAAACGCATCAGGAAGCACGTCGGACTTAAAAATGGAAACATTGCCCTCGCCGCCGTAAAGCAAAACGCTTTTGTCCCAAGCGCATAGCCCCGCTACGTCTTGACCGGTTCCCAAACCTGTGCAGCAATCCAGAACACAATGGAAATAATAACGGATATTAATTTGAAAATATCCTTTGTTAAAAGGCATTTCCTCCGTGTCAATTTTACTCCATAGCACTTTGATATTTTTGATGCGGATTGCGTTTGCCATATCCAGAATTCTTTGTCCCTCGTCGGTGACGAAGATTCTCATTTCTTCCAGACATTCTTGATTGCGGCAAGAATCGTAAATGCGATATGTATCGATACAGCAGGCTCCGCTGTCGCGACCGTAAGCGCTTCTTGCTCCTTTGGATTGATCTATCATAAAAAAAGCCTCCTTTTGATTGTTCACTCAGTTTATCTTATGCAACAGGGTGTTTTTTCGTGAACAAAAAAGCACTGAGGCCTCGACCTCAGTGCGGCTTTTTATTCAAAATAACTCATAGGGTCAACGAATTCTTCGTTTACCATAACCTCGAAATGCAAATGAGGCTCTTCGGCACATTCCACTAGATTGCTTTCGCCGATTCCGCCGATTACTTCTCCCTCTTTAACCGTTTTACCTGCTTCCATTCCGTCGGGAAAAGCGGAGGTAAGATTGGAGTAGTAACTTTTGGTATTGTTTCCGTGATCCAATACAATCGTGTATCCAAGGAGCGGATCTTCATAAACCGATTCTACCGTACCACTAGTAAAAGCCTTGACGGGGGTACCTACACCTGCGGCAATATCAACACCGTTGTGCACTCGATAATCGTTCATCGTGGCGGAATAAACCAAAATATCGTTAGAAAATGCTTTGGTTACGTTTCCTGCTACCGGCATGGTATAGGTGGGAGGGGTAGGCTGCGCCTGTACGCTCACGTTGTTTTCTTCTTTTTCGTTACTTGCTGATGCTTCGGGAACGGTAGTGGTGGGAGGGACGGTATAAGGCGCTGTGGTGGTGGAAGGAGTTTGTGTTTGAGGAGGAGTGATGACTACCGATGGATTTTTATCGGTATTCTTTTTTTCTTCCTGCACGGAGGGATTCTTGATGGGTTCGGGATTGATAATGCTGATGACAGCACTGTAAACACCGATGCAAATGACGGATAGGATGCAGATAGCCAGGGCTATGTATAAGCCCCCGCCTGCAGAATTTTTCTTTTTTAGTTGATTTGACATATTGAATTCCTTTCGTGGTTGTTTGGTTTATCTATATTGTTGCCGCGAAAGGTGAAAATATTCAAAAAAAGAAAAAGCCGCGAAAAGCGGCTTTTTTAACCGGGCTGTTCGTTGGCGTAAATCAAATCGCCCGGATCTCTCAAATTCAGTTTTTCTCTTGCAATGCGCTTAATGGTTTCCTCGGAAACCTCTTCCTGGAGCTGAGTGTTTAAGCGTTCTACCTGAAGGGTGTAAGCCTGCATCTGCTCACGGATCTTTTTTTCTTTTTCTTTCAAGTCGTTGATTTCAAGGTTCTTATCAATAATGGTAATGACCAAAAAAACAACGATTACAAAAAATATGATTCGTCCGAAAAATGTAAACTTTGAGGGCATTGTAACTCCTATCTATTGAAAACCTTTTTGCGCATCGCGGGAAAGTCTTTTTTTCATTTTTAACAAGCGTTTGTGCGCTCGTTTTGATTTTATTATTATAACAGTTTTTTTAATTTTGGCATATAAACAATTTGTTATTTTTTTGAAAACGATACCAATGGGGCGAAGCAAAACTCTCCAGATGCTCTTGAGCACTGCTTTGATACAAAATAAAATCCCCGCGGAAAAACGAAGCAAAAGTTTTCCAACAGTCCCGAGGTAAAGGAGAAATCCCAGAAAACACCCTGCGAGAGAAAACCATCGCAAAACACCGTCGTTCAATGCATAGTGAAAGAAGATTAAAACAGGAGAAAGCGGGATAAAAAAGCACAAATCCTCCAGCGCGATCAACCAATCGGAATGAGGAAAGGCGAGTCTGAGAAAACGGAAAATTTCATAATAAAAGCCAATGATAAAACCGAGGAAAATGGCGGAGAAAAAAAGGAAACTGTCTCCGTTTGCATAAACATCCATTACCCCAAAATCCTTCCCCAAAACGAGCGGGGACGGGCTTTGACATCGTCGGGATAATACAGAGAGATGAAATTGCCTTTCAGCTCTACTTCTCCCTGATCCAAATCCAAACGCTCCATATGGATCTCTTCTCCCGTAATTTGCAAAGTGCCTGCACGGGTATCAAATTCAGCGGAATTTTCCTGAAAACTTTTGATTTCCAGAATCCCCGTCAAAGATAATCGGTTTCTGTTTTCCAGGAGTACCGAACAAGTTTTTTCTTCCATAAAATTCACCTCATTTCGTGAACCATTTTATGAAAGAAAAGGGCTGTTTATTCCTCTTCCAAAACCTCGTACAGAGTGGAAGCCTCGTTTTTTCCTACGTGCTCGGGCATCGCCTTGACGCGGCAACGAAATACTCTTTGTCCGAATTGAACTTCAATGACATCTCCGATTTTCAGGTCATAAGCGGGCTTTACCACCCGCCCGTTCACCATAACGTGACTATCGCTGCAGGCATCGTTTGCAACGGTGCGACGTTTGATGATGCGGGATACCTTTAAAAATTTATCCAGTCTCATAGTATATCCTTTTTTATTCATTTTAGCATTCAGTAAACCGGAATTCAAGCACTTTTGGGCTTATGAGAAAAAATTGACGAAAAAGACAATTTTCTGTTCATAATTTGTGCAGTTTTTCAGAACCTTTTACCCTTGTGCGGCGCTCACATCTTTCAGTGTTTGGAGAAGCTCGAAAATGCTCTTTATGCCAACAAGTTTTACGTCCTTCGGCTTTTTCTTGAGCCGTTCCGCTTGTTTTTGAGGAAGCAGAATGGTTTCAAAACCAAGACGCGCCGCCTCCGCTACCCTTAGATCGGAGTCGCCGATGGTTCGGCATTCTCCCGAAAGACCTACCTCGCCGATGGCAATGAGACTTCCGGGCAGGGAAAGATCCATTGCGCTGGAAAGAAGGGAGGTGCAAATGCCAAGGTCGGCTGCAGTTTCATCCAGTTTTAAGCCACCCACTACGTTTAAATATACGTCTTTATCAAAAAATCGTAAACCAAGCCTTTTTTCCAGAACTGCCAGAAGCATAGACATACGGTTGTAATCCACACCGTTGGAAAGACGTCTGGGGTTTGGAAAAGGGGATTTTGTCACCAGAGCCTGTACTTCGGTCATAATGGGTCGGGTACCCTCCATCAAGCAGACGGGGCAAGAGCCCGGCACGTGCTTGGGACTGTCCTCCAGCAGTCTGCGGCTGGGATCGGGTACCTCCTCCAAACCGCCGTCGGTCATTTCAAACAGACCGATTTCATTGGTGGAGCCGTAGCGGTTTTTAATCGCGCGTAAAATACGGCAGCTCTGCGTCCGTTCTCCTTCAAAATAGAGGACTACGTCCACCATATGCTCCAGAAGCTTTGGACCTGCAATGACGCCGTCTTTGTTTACGTGTCCTACCAAAATGGTGGAAAAGCCAACTTTTTTCGTTTGTGATAAAAGTCTTGCTGTACAGCTCTTTACCTGGGTAGTGCTTCCCGGGGTAGAGCCAAGGGCGGAATCCTGCATGGTTTGTACCGAATCAATAATCAGAATATCGGGTGCGATACGCTCGATTTCCGCAAGAATTGCGTCAATATCTGTTTCGCATTGGAGATAAATATTTTCTCCCAGAGCAGAAAGCCTTTTTGCGCGCATTTTAATCTGAAGTTGGGATTCCTCTCCTGAAACGTAAAGCACTTTTAAATTTTTCATTTCCTTGCAAATTTGCAAAAGCAGGGTGGATTTACCAATACCCGGTTCGCCCGAGATCAAAGCAACGGAGCCACGAACGATTCCGCCGCCCAAGGCTCTGTCCAGTTCGCCGATACCCGTTTGATACCGCTCACCGAAGAGGGTTTCTTCTTTGATTTCGCAAAGTTTTACTGCACTTGCAAAATCCTCGGGAAGAATGTTTTTTTGTAATCCCGATTTCGCGGAAGGGGTGCGTTGTACCTCTTCCTCCATGGTGTTCCATTCTCCGCATTCGCGGCATTGTCCCGACCATTTACTTTGTACCGCGCCGCATGCGGAGCAAACGTATACGATTTTCGTTTTTTCTGCCATATCGTCCCTCTTTTTTATACTTTCCTCTATTATAGAAAAAAACAGGAGTGCTGTCAATTTTTCCTTGCTTTTTTTTTGAAAAAATGTTATACTGAATTAAATTTTAGGAGGCATTATGGAACGAAATTATGTGTATATATCAGAAAGCACCGATGCCCATGTGAATATGGCAACAGACGAGTGGTTTTTGAAATATGTAAAAGATGGTGATTTAATTCTGCATTTTTATCAGAATGAAAATGCAGTCATTATTGGTAAAGGGCAAAATCCTTGGGTAGAGTGCGATCTGGCAAAAATGGAGAAAGATGGTGTCCAGCTTGCCCGCAGACTCAGTGGCGGCGGCGCTGTTTACCACGATCTTGGAAATTTGAATTTTTCTTTTATATGCGGAAAAGATCGCTTTGATAAACAGGAGCTTTTGGGGCTTGTTGCAAAAGCGTTAAATGAGCTTGGAATCAACTGTGAGTTTTCTGGCCGAAACGATCTTCTTTGCGACGGGAAGAAATTTTCGGGGAATGCTCTTGCCGATTATAAAGGCGCAAAGCTGTTTCACGGAACGCTCCTTGTTTCCAGCAATTTGGAAACTCTTTCGGGGTATTTAACCGTAGATCCTAAGAAAATTCATTCTAAAGGAATTGCTTCCGTGCGTTCCCGCGTTTGCAATTTGACCGAATTTCGCACGGATTTGACTGTGAAAGACTTGCAAAAAAGGCTTGTCAAGGTCTTTGCCCGATGGGGTGGATATTACGGCGAATTTTCTTTTTCTAATCGGGAACAGGCCCAGGTGGCGGAATTGACCCGCCGTCATTGTGATCCCGCTTGGTATTTGGGACAAACTCCGAAATTTGATTTTGAGTTCCGTGAGCGTCTTCCTTGGGGGTCTTTACAGCTTTGTATTCTTGCGGAAAAAGGAAAGATTACGTCTGCTCGTGCTTTTTCCGATGCGATGGATCCCACCCTTTGCTCTGCCATCGAAGATACCCTTGTAGGTGTGTTTTGTGACAACAAGTCTATGCAGGAAGCTTTTGAAGCATCTTCCGTCCCCGAAATAAAGATTCTTGCCCAATACCGATTCCTGTAAAAAAAATCCGCTGAATTTCAGCGGATTTTTTGTAATTAACCCAGGATTGTATCAAGTAGACTGTTCAGAGGGGCGGTTGGGTATTGCTCCACTTTTCCTTCATCTACAAGCCCTGCAAGGGCGGGATCAATGGGCAAACGGGCAAAAGCGGGAATATCAAACGTCTTTGCGGTTGCCTCTACATGGCTTTCACCGAAAATGGAATGCTCTTTTCCGCAATCGGGGCAGGTGTAATAGGACATATTTTCAACCAGACCGAGAATGGGAATATTCATCAGTTTTGCCATTTTTACTGCCTTTTCCACAATCATCGTAACCAGCTCTTGCGGAGAGGTTACAATGATGATTCCGTCCACGGGCAGGGACTGGAATACGGTGAGAGGTACGTCGCCTGTTCCGGGAGGCATATCCACGTACATATAGTCTACCTCGCCCCAGTTTACCTCAGTCCAGAATTGTTTTACCGTACCTGCGATTACAGGTCCGCGCCATACGATGGGATCACTTTCGTTTTCAAGGAGCAGATTCAAGCTCATTACCTTGATGCCCCCAAGGCTTTCTGCAGGGATGAGACCATCATCATCGGCGGTGGCTCTCTGGTGAATACCAAATGCTTTGGGGATACTGGGTCCGGTAAGATCTGCATCCAGAATCGCCACTTTTTTACCTGCTTTTGCACTTGCGCTTGCAAGTAGGGAAGTAACCAGGCTCTTGCCTACGCCGCCTTTGCCTGATACGATGCCGATTACCTTTTTAACGTTACTGTTTTTGTTAGGAGATTCTACCAAACTTTCTTTTCTTTCGCTGCAATTTTGCGAACAACTGCTGCAATCATGGGTACATTCGCTCATAGTTCTACCTCGCTTTCAAAGTATCATTATAGTACCTTTTTCCTTTTTGTCAAGAATTCATCTTTACATTTCTATCTCTTTATTGTATAATAATTTATCTAAGTTTATGGGGGGGGATTTGGATGAAGTGTTTTCGGAATTTTTTCGCAAAGCCGTATGTTTTGCTTGCGTTTTCCGCCCTTCTTGCCGCCTTGCCTCTGACGTTTCCGTCCCTGTTCCTTTTGTCTTGGGTGGCTTTTGTCCCTTTTTTTCTTGCCACTCTCGTTTGTAAAGGGAACATTTTTCATGCATTGGGACGTGGGATTTTTTTTGGCTTTTTGTATTATGCTTTTGTTTATTATTGGTTTCTTTGGCTTTATCCTTTGGATTTTGCGGGAATGGACAATATCGCATCTCTGGCCGTAGTGCTTCTTGCCTGGCTCGGCATCAGTCTTGTTCACGGCGCGCTTTTTGCTATTCCTATGCTACTTTGTCATCTTGTGGGAAGAAAGAGCGAAAACCGTCCTTTTTTGCTTTTTACTGCGATTCTCGGTATTCTTTTGGCAGAGTGGATTCCTACGTTTACCCAACTTGCTTTTCCGTGGGTCAGATTGTCCCTTGGGCATTATAAAGCTCCCGCGATGATTCAATTTGCTTCGGTGTTTGGTATTTACGGAGTGGATTTTCTCCTCCTTTCCTTTTCCGCGCTTCTAACTCTTGCTTTGATAAGCGGAGATAAGAAAAAGAAACTTGCATTTTGTATGTCTGCACTGGTTCTTTTTGCGTCCAATTTGGCTTTTGGTATTGTTCGGCTTTCCACTGCAAAGGATGGACAATCTCTTACTGTTTCTTCGGTTCAGGGTTGTGTTCTCTCGGGAGAAAAATGGAGCGGCCAAGGGGCGATGGAAACCTATTTGGATTTAACGCGTCAAGCCCCTTCTTGCGATTTGATTTTGTGGCCGGAGAGTGCTATTCCAACAAATCTTGCAACCAATCCTCAATTATTGGAGGAATATCAAGCGCTGTCTGAAGAGAAGGATGCTCCGATTTTGATGGGATGCTTTTGGAAGATCGGTTCCCAAACCTCCAATAGCGTTGTGCTGCTTGATGCCAATTCCGTGTCTGACGTATATTCCAAGCGGCATTTGGTGCCCTTCGGTGAAAAAATGCCATACCGCTTTGTTTTGTCCCGCCTTTTTCCAATTTTGGAAGAGATCAATATGCTTTCTTCCGATCTTGCGGAAGGGGAAAGCTCTGTCATTATCGAAAACTTTGGAAGTCTGATTTGTTTTGAATCCTTGTTTCCTCAACTTGCTCGTCAGAGCGTGAATGACGGTGCGGAGATGATCGTTCTTGTAACCAATGATTCTTGGTATAAGGATTCTCCCGGCGTTTGGCAGCACCTGGCTCACGCGGTGTTCCGCAGTGTGGAGAATTCCCGTAGCATCGCTCGCTGTGCCAATTCGGGTGTATCTGCTTTCATCGACTCCCGTGGCAGAGTGAAAAGTGTTCTTGGTCCACTGGAAAAGGGAGTTCTCACCGATACCGTCTCTTTTTCCGATGAAACGACGATTTATACTGTTTTGGGAGACGTTTTTCTCCCTTGTCTTATTGCCCTTTGGGTGATTCTATGGGGAAGGAGGAAGAAAAATGCCCGAGAAAAATGACCTTGTCACCATTGAAGGCGAAATTGAAGATATTGTATTTCAAAGTGATGAAACGGGTTATACGGTTTGCTCTATCGAATGGGAGCGAGAGCCCGTCACCCTCGTGGGGATTATGCCCAGTTTGATGGTGGGGGATGCTATCCGAGCGATGGGCTCCTGGGTGAATCATCCTACCTACGGCAAACAGTTCAAGGTAAGCTATTTTGAGAAAAGTATTCCTGCTGATGAAAATGCAATGCTGCGCTATCTCTCCTCTCGTGCCATTCGCGGAGTGGGACCCAAACTTGCCCAGCGCATCGTTTCACAGTTTGGGGATGCTACCTTTGACGTGATGGAAAATAATCCCGACTTGCTTTCCGATGTGCACGGTATTTCTCCTCGCAAGGCAAGAGAGATTTCCGATGCTTTTCGGGAACAATTCGGAGTTCGCAATATTATGATGTTCTTCAGCGGCTATTTTGGGATGACTACCTCCGTGCGTATTTATAAGCGATGGGGAAATGCCGCCGTGGATATTATCAAGAAAAATCCTTATCTGCTTTGTGACGAAATCTACGGAATCGGATTTGAACGAGCAGATTCTATGGCGAAAAGCCTTGGAATGGAAGGTGATTCCCATGAGCGAATCCGTGCCGGTTTACACTATGTTTTAAGGTACAATGCAGGTGCAAACGGACACACTTTTTTGCCACGGGAAAAACTGATTGCCACGGGAGCGAAGCTTTTGGAGCTGAAGGAGGAGCAGGTTCGCTCTTGTCTTGATATTTTGTGCAAAGAAGCAGATTTGATTCTGCATTCTGCCAGTGAAGATAAGGCGGTATATCTTCCCGAGTATTTTCACGCGGAAACATTTTGTGCCGCCAAGCTGATTGAACTTTCCCGTATCAATCTTTATGGCTCTATTTCGGGAATGGACGATTTGATTGCTGAAATAGAGCGTGATGAGGGGATTACCTATGCCCCTGCACAGTTGGGTGCTATAAGAAGCGCCATTGAATCCCCCGTGACCATTTTGACGGGTGGACCCGGAACGGGCAAGACTACCATTGTCAAAGCCATTGTGAATGTTTTTAGCCGTGTGGGAATGGAGATTGCCCTTGCCGCACCTACAGGCAGAGCCGCGAAACGCATGAGTCAGTCCTGCTGCTTTGAGGCAAAGACCCTTCACCGCCTTTTGGAAATGGAATATTCTCCTGATGAAAAGGTGAAATTTGCTCGCAATGAGCGAAATCCGCTGGATATGGATGCTATAATCATTGACGAGCTTTCCATGGTGGACGTTCTTCTCTTTTCCGGTTTTCTTAAAGCGGTTCGTCCGGGTACGCGCCTTGTGCTGATTGGAGATAGCGATCAGCTTCCCAGTGTCGGTGCGGGAGAGGTGCTTCGTGAAACCATTTCTTCCCGTGCCTTTAAGGTTTGCCGCTTGGACCGTATTTTCCGTCAAAGCGGCGAAAGTATGATTGTGGAAAATGCACACCGTATCAATCACGGAGAAGTGCCTTTGCCTTCTAGCCGTGACGGGGATTTTTTTATTTTGCAGAGAAACAGTATTCCGTCTGTTGCAACCACCATCGTATCCCTTTGCAAGGAGCGGTTGCCTGCTACCTACGGAAAGGATATTCTGGAAGGAATTCAGGTCATCAGTTGTACGCGAAAAGGAGAACTGGGCACTGCAAGATTGAATGCAATACTCCAGTCGGCGCTGAATCCTCCTGCACCGAGCAAAGCCGAAAAGGCTGTGGGGGATGTGATTTTTCGTGTTGGCGATAAGGTGATGCAGATTCGGAATAATTATGATGCTCAGTGGCAGGATGCCAACAATGAAGATATTATCGGTATGGGCGTATTTAACGGCGATATCGGAAAAATCGTGGAAATTAGTAGTACACGCGAAAGCGTTACCGTGGATTATGATTCGCGCCTTGTGGAATATCCTTTTGAGGACCTTTGCGAGATTGAGCATGCCTTTGCCGTAACGGTACATAAAAGTCAGGGGAGTGAATACCCAGTGGTGATTATGCCCGTGTATAATCCTCCGCCCTTACTTGCTACCCGAAATCTGATTTATACCGCGGTGACCCGTGCAAGAAAAATGGTTATCCTTGTGGGCGACGACCGTTCTATCGCCACGATGGTGCAAAATGATTATAAGGCTCTGCGTTATACGGGTCTTGCAGAAATGTATCGCGTTTTTAAGGAGAAAGTTTAATGTCCAAACAGAAAAAGCTTTTCATTTTATTGGGACTTTTTGTGGTCTTGGGTGGAATCTATTGGGGCGTTGGCGGCACGAAACTAACGCTTCTCATTACTTATTGCTATTACGCTCTCTGTTTGATTTTATCGGTGCTTTATGTACTGGTAGCGGGTGGTATTCGCCCTGTTGCCGATGAAAAATGTGGCAGAGAAGTAAAAAGTCCTGCGGTGAAAGGGGAGATTCATCCTGTTAAAAAGAGGGATAAATATCGCCGTTTCCGTGTAAAAACCGAATTGAAAGAAGAGCGTTCTTCTGCGCTCAATTTGTTGAATATTCCCGAAGAAAAGAGAGGGATTCTTTGTACCTGGCTTCTTCTTAGCGCTATTCCGTTTTATCTAATCTTTCTTTTGGACTGGATTTTTTTGAAATTTTTTGCTGGAATCTGAAAGGCTGTTTATGGTTTGTTATTCACTTTTTTCCGGTTCTTCCGGAAACTGCATTTATTTGGAGGATGGCGGTAGCCGCATTCTGATTGATGTGGGCGGCAGTATGCGTCAGATTGATCTTGCGTTACAAAAAGTGGGAACTGCACTTTGCGAAATTGATGCGATTTGGATTACCCATGAGCATTCCGATCATACCAAAGGGCTTCCCGTTATGGCAAAACACCTGAGCATCCCTGTTTTCTGTCAGCATAAGGTGGCAAAAGAAGTATATTTGTCTTTGATGCAAAAGGGAAACCGCACCGAAGCCACTGCTCTTGCCAAGAATATCCGCACCGTTTTACCGGGCGAGGAATACGAGGTTGGAAATCTTCTGATTACTCCCTTCCAAACTCCCCACGATAGCGTAGATAGTCAAGGATTTATT
The DNA here is from genome assembly GCA_045597125.1 of Eubacteriales bacterium. GTDB lineage: Bacteria > Bacillota > Clostridia > Oscillospirales > SIG627 > RGIG5579. Next base: position 92,584 of record JAZODR010000013.1, read on the forward strand.
ATTGGAGACAGAGAACTTGGGATTGCTACGGACTTAGGACACGTTTCCCCCGATGTAGCTTTGTACCTGACGGGCTGTAAAAACGTTATACTCGAGTCCAATCACGACGTAAAAATGCTTTATGACGGACCTTATCCCCCCTATTTAAAAGAACGCGTGGCATCTGATAACGGTCATTTAAACAATGCGGATTGTGCTGCTTTTGCAGGTAAACTGCTGGCGGCGGGGTGTGAGAATTTCACATTGTTTCATCTTTCTTCTGAGAACAATACGCCCAAGATTGCATTGGATGAAACTCTTGCGGTTTTGTGCGGGAAAATGGGTGCGGTGCAGGATCGAGATTTTCGTTTGCAAGTCTCTAGGCGGCATGAGGTGACGAGAGTATTATGAATTTTGCTATTTTGCATATGGGTCAGGGAAAGGAACGCTACTATAAAGAAGCCTTTGACGAATATTGCAAACGGATGAATTCTTTTGGTTCCTTGACTTCCGTTCCCCTTAAGCCTTGGAAAACACCGGGGAGGGAACTGACTCCCGATGAAATCCGCATTGCTCTGGAAAAAGAGGCGGAAGTCTTTGAAGAAAAATTATCTTCGCCTAAATTTTCTAAAAGCTATAAAATTGCCCTTTGTATTGAGGGAAAAACTCTGTCTTCGGAGGAACTTGCCCAATTGTTTGATCGGGTTGGGGGTGGTGGCAGGAATACGGTGGTATTTCTCATCGGCTCCTCTTGGGGCCTTCACGAAAGGATTAAGGAAATGTGCGACCTTCGTCTGTCCTTTTCTCCTATGACCTTTCCCCATTCTTTGTTTAAAGTGATGCTTGCCGAGCAAATTTACCGCGCTGCGGGAATCTTGGCGGGCAATCAGTATCACAAATAATATTTTTGAGGTGTTTTTGATGAAAAATGTATTTACTCCGGCAAAGATTCTTTTGCCCAAAGATAATCCGGAAACTTGGGCGGTAATTGCCTGTGACCAGTTTTCTTCTGAGAGGGAATATTGGGATCGAGTAACCGAAACGGTAGGCAGTCGCCCCTCTACTCTGCATATGGTCGTGCCCGAAGCCTATCTGGGCAGTCTTTCTATGGAAGAGGCATCCCTCTCCCGTAATGAAAAAATGACACAGTATCTTGAGGAAAATGTGTTTGCCCAATACGATAACGCTTTCATTTATGTAGAGCGTGAAATCACCGGAGGCAAACTCCGTCGCGGTATCATCGGCAAACTGGATCTGGAGGCATACGATTATCTTGCAGGAACAAATCCTCCTGCCCGTGCCAGTGAAAAGACTGTAGTGGATCGTCTTCCTCCCCGTATCAAGGTTCGTTCCGGCGCTTGTCTTGAAATGCCTCATATCCTGGTTCTTATTGACGATGAAAAGAGAGGTGCTATTGAGCCTTTGACCCGGAAAAAATCCACTTTCGAGAAGGTGTATGATTTTGATCTGATGGAAAACGGCGGTCATATCCGAGGCTGGAAGCTCTCCGATGAAGAAGCGGTTCGCGTCACCCGGGCAATGGATGCTTTGGGGCAGCGTCAGGTTCAGTTTGTAATCGGAGATGGAAATCATTCTCTTGCCGCTGCAAAGGATTGCTGGAGAGAAATTAAGAAAACCTTGACTCCCAAGGAAGCTGAGAATCATCCTGCGCGGTTTGCTTTGGTGGAAATCTGCAATGTTTATGATGAAGGCATTGAATTTGAGCCAATCCACCGCATTGTCTTCAACTGTGACCCTGAGGCGGTACTTGCAGACCTTATTGCTCACGCAGGGGATGAAGAAGGCAGAGAACTGGAAACGATTGCCAACGGAAAACGCGGTACGATTAAAATTGTTAATAATAGCCTTGGCGGTCTGATTGGTGCCATTCAGAGGGTGCTGGATAAGTGGGAAGAAGCCAAGGGTGTTACCGTGGACTATATTCACGATGAAAAGGCGCTGGAAGAGCTTTCTCGTCAGCCAAACAGCCTTGCCATTTTTCTCCCCGCAATGAATAAATCCGATCTTTTTATTACCGTGGAAAAAGACGGTGTATTTCCTAAAAAGAGCTTTTCCATCGGCCACGCAAGAGATAAGCGCTATTATCTGGAATGCAGAAAAATCAAGTAAAAAAATCGCGAGAATTTCTCGCGATTTTTTTAAAGCTGTTTTAAAATGTATTCTTTGACTGTTTCCAGTTTGCTTTTCTTCCAATTGCCCTCCGGCATTTTTGCAGCCTCGGCAAATATATAGGAAAAGTCCATACGTTCATCTTTTATGAATTCTGTTCTCTTTTCGGATAGGAGATATTTTTTCCAATCTTTTTTGGTATAATGACAAAATTCTGTAGGGTGTTCGAAGAGCAGTCGCTTTTTTTCCGCCTGGATATATGCAGCAGAAGCAAGGGGAAGAAGGAGCTTGTACTCCTTTTCATTTATCTCGGTAAAAATTGCGGGAAGCTCCGCTGTCTCCACGCGGTTTTCTTTGCGGTTGTTGTGCGTACCCATTGCTTCAAAATCAATTCCGTTGAAAGTAAACAAAAGCTTGAGTAAAACACCGATTTCGGTATTCATCTGCACCCTTTGATAGTCTGTGTCGAAGATGAAGTTTCCAAGGGAATAGAAAATGAATTTATCGCCTTGCTTTTCGTAATTCATAGGAACGTGGGGATGATGACCGATAATTACGTCTGCACCCATTTCCAAATACGTTTTGTAGCGTTTTCGGATATATTTCTGCGGTAGGGTTGTAAATTCTTCTCCATCGTGGGAAATGATGACACAGTATTGGCAACGGTTCTTGACTTCTCGAATTCGTTTGTCAAGCACCTCTGAGAATTTCCAGTTGAAAACACCGCTTTGCTCTTGGGTGGGAGATGCGCATTCGGGAAAGTAGCCTAGCGCAAGAATTCCTACCATATTGTCCCCGAGAATGGCGGGGGATGATGCTTCTTCCAGATTTTTTCCTCCGCCTACGGTAACGGCTCCGCAAAGCTTTGCGTGATGAATGGTGCTTTGAAAGCCTGCATTTCCAATGTCCATGATGTGATTGTTGGCAAGGCACCAAATGTCTGCGCCTATTGCTTTGAGGTGGCGACAAGCGCCTGCGTGGGTGTAATGAAGGAAAAGAGTTTTGTCACTTTGAATCGGGGTTTTCTCGGGGTCGATAATCGCTCCCTCTACGTTGGCAACTACGTGATCGCTGTTTTTGCAAAACGCAAGGATTCTTTCGTCCAGAAGATTATCTTTTTGCCAGGAATCTTTAAAATAACGGCTGAATCCAATATCGCCCGTAAAGGTTATGGAAAGCGGTTTTTTCATGGCCCGATGCCCCTTTTATTTTGTCAAGATTCCTTTTTAGGGGGCTAAAATGCCCTCATAAACGGTAAGCTCCTCGCCCGTGCTGATACGGCAGGTGACGGTGATAGCACGATTTTTCTTGGCATGATTTTTTAAATCTGCGGGGAGATAACCGCTTGCAAAGGTGAAGCTTTTCTGGTCCACCTTATCACAGAGAACGGTTTTTGTTAAAACAACAGAGTTGTTTTCATTGGTAATGGTGAAGGTGGCATGGGAGATAGCATAGTTTGACTGAATGACCGCCTTCTGTAGTTCTGCCACGGTCATAGTATCTTTGGTGTGACTGAAGGAGGTTTCGGAGCATTCTACCGGATCTTCTCCCGTCAATTCCGCAAAAGTAAAGGGCAGGTAGTTTTCCTTGAAGGTTTCCGCAAACGTTTTTTTGCTATGGGGAATCGTTTGCGCGCGGAAAGCAGACCCGTCGCTTTGCTTCGAGGCTGTCCAAGCGGTAGATTGATGAATATAGGTAAAATAGCTTTTTTCTCCGTCGATGCTTCCATCTGTGTTTTTCACTACAACGGGATTGGATGAACACATTATAACGTGTCCTGCGTTCAAGGAATATACCAGTCCGTCAGCAGGCTTTAATGCGGCGTAGGAGCTGTACATTACCTGTTCACCGTTTTTTGCACAGATTTCTTGGGTGTTGGGAGTTCCGAACTCCTCTAAGGAAAGATCGTAACTATAAGTGCCTACGGGTATAAATCCGTTTTTGGATACCATTTGGCTGGTTCCGTTGAAGGTGGCGGAGTTGATGACTCTTGCCCAAGCCCAAAAGGCGCCGAAGGAGCATTGATTACCAAATTTTAAGGGGTCAGCTCCTGCTTTTTTTATATCTACCACACCGGTTTCTTCATCATAAAATTCCATCAGGCGGTAAATGTTGCCCCTAGCGCCTGTAACGTAGGGAAGACCGCCGTAAACCGTACCCCGCTTTAGCGTAACGTCGCTTTTTTTATTGCGGACGGTGTAGGTATAATCCTCGGACGGAGTCCAAGCAAAACTTTGGCAAAAGTCAAAAAAATCCACGCAAAGCTGTCTGAGTTCATCCTCGGACATATTGGAGGATGCGGTAGGAAAGGAATTGATTTTTTTCAAGCTCAGTTTGTCATAAACCTCGGGATAATCGTAGGATTCTTTTTTGCTCTCCTCGGTCTTTTTTTCTGCAGTGGTTTTTACCTCGGTCGGTGTAAGCGTTGCGGTACATGAAGTAAGCAACGGCAAAAGCAGAACAGTGCAGAGCAAAAGGCAAAAAAATTGTTTCATAGATTGATTCTCCTTTATTTTGTATAACCATTTTCATTATATCATGGTAAAAAGAGAGAAAGCAATTTCTTTTTTAATTATATTTGCTTGTTTGAATTAAATAGTTTCGGTTTATACGATTTTTTTCTTTTAGTTTCCGCCGATGTTATCCAAATAGATTTCAGGTACGTCGCCCACCAGAACCCGTTCGCCCAAGGGCAGGGAAATTTCCGTCTGAATTTCTGCGTTTTCTTTTGGCAAAACCAAGTGAAGTTTTGCGGAAATGTCCACGCGAATCAAGTGCCTTGTCTGGTTGATACCGCAGTCTTCCAGAACCGTGTAAATTTTCCCGCTGGTGCTGCCAATGGGAAAAATTCGAGCACGTACGGGAAAGCCGATTCCCGAGAGCAAATTCCATCCGCCAAGACTTCCTATAGGAACGGAGAGGAGGATGGTTTTCTTTTCTGCTAGAGTTTGATTGATATATTGCACAAGTTTCGCCGATGCTTTTGCCAGCATAGCGGTATCCACTTCCAGATAAACCACCTCTCCCGAAGAATCTCGTATGGTTTTCACCATAGAGGAATAGGATAAAAGCCCTTCGGAAGCCATTTGTTCCACGGCTAAATTGATGGTTTCGGAAAGGTATTTTTCCGTTTGACTTTTTGCGAGCTCCGTGAAACGTTCTGCCAGCAAATGTTCTGCGTAAAAACTGAGCAAAAGAAATGCAAGAAGAATTGAAATAAGGGGCATAATAAGTCGGCGAAGAGAAAAACGGAAGCGTTTTTTTCTTGGGGAAAAAGTAACGATGGGGGATGCTTGATTGTTTGGGGTTTGGCTGTTTGCGGCGTTTTTGACCGCGCTGGGGGTCTGGCTGTTTCCTTGCGGAATTTGGCGGATACTTTTTTCTTTGTCGCTGTTCATGCTTGGCTTCTCCTTTTCATCGTCTTGGAGTCCTTGGCAGCAGATTGCTTTGTTTGAGGGTGCCGGTTTTTTTCTTGCGGCAGCGCATCTGTTTTGGCGGCGCCGTCAAGAAAAGAGAAATCGCAGGGGAGGCAAAAAGGCGGGAAATTCACGATAGCACTTGAAACTTTTTCAAAAATCCGATATAATATATTTTAAGTTTATTCTAAAATAGCGGAAACTTGTTCGGGAAAGGAAAAATATATGAGTATCATTGAAAAAATCTTCGGTACCCATTCCGATGCCGCCATTCGTCGAATTCGCTCTACCGTGGATGCTATTGAGGCACTTGCACCTAAGTATAAAGAGATGAGCGACGACCAGCTTCGCGGGATGACCGATGTGTTAAAGGAAAGACTTGCCCAAGGGGAAAGTCTGGACGATATTTTGCCCGATGCTTTTGCCACCGTGCGGGAAGCGGGCGAGCGTGTACTGGGTACCCGTCATTACCGCGTTCAGCTGATCGGCGGTATTATTTTGCATCAGGGGCGAATTGCGGAAATGAAGACCGGTGAAGGTAAGACTTTGATGGCAACTCTTCCCGCCTATCTGAATGCCCTTGCGGGAAAAGGCGTTCACATCGTCACCGTAAATGATTATCTTGCCAAGCGTGACTCTGAGTGGATGGGCAAGTTGTATAATTTTCTCGGACTTTCCGTTGGTTTGATTATTCACGGTACCCTCGCCGCTGAAAAAAGAAAGTCTTATGCCGCAGATATTACATACGGAACCAATAATGAGTTCGGATTCGATTATCTTCGCGACAATATGGCCCTTTATAAAAAAGATATGCTTCAGAGAGGACACGCTTTTGCCATTGTGGATGAGGTGGATAGTATCCTCATTGACGAGGCAAGAACTCCGTTGATTATTTCCGGTGAGGGGGATGATTCTTCCGATTTGTATAACCGCGCCGATGCTTTTGCCAGATCCTTGAAGCCTTACAAGATCAAGGAAGCAGATACCAAGGTGCTTTACGAGGATATTGAAGCGGATTATATCATTGATGAAAAAGCGAAAAGTGCCACTTTGACTCCCCGCGGTGTTTCAAAGGCAGAACGGGCTTTTGGAATTGAAAATCTCTCCGATCCCGAAAACGCAATGTTGTATCACCATTTAAATCAGGCGATCAAGGCATATGGCACAATGCACCGTGACGAGGATTACGTAGTCAAGGACGGCCAGGTGATTATCGTGGATTCCTTTACGGGACGAATGATGTTTGGCAGACGTTATTCCGAAGGTTTACATCAAGCTATTGAAGCAAAAGAAGGAGTCAATATTCAGAAGGAGTCCAAGACCCTTGCTACCATCACCTTCCAGAATTACTTCCGTCTTTATAATAAACTCTCCGGTATGACCGGTACAGCTCTGACGGAAGAACCCGAATTCCGTGAAATTTACAATTTGGATGTGGTGGAAATTCCCACCAATCGCCCTCTTGCCCGTGTGGATCATCCTGATGTGGTTTATAAGACGGTAGCGGGAAAATACCGCGCTATCGTAGAAAAGATTCGTTCCTGTCACGAAAAAGGACAGCCTGTTCTGGTAGGTACGGTTTCTATTGATAAGTCCGAATATTTGTCAAAACTTTTGAAAAAAGAAAAAATTCCTCATAACGTGCTGAACGCCAAGCATCATATGCGTGAGGCGGAAATCGTTGCCCAAGCGGGTGCTTTTGGCGCGGTAACCATTTCTACCAATATGGCAGGACGAGGAACCGATATCAAACTGGGCGGCAATGCAGAATTTCTGGCAAAGTCGCAAATGACCAAAGAAGGCTTTTCTGATGAATTGATTGCGGATGCAGATTCCTTTTTTGAAACTGATCAAGAGGAGATTCTTTCCGCTCGTTTCAGATTTTCCGCTCTTTTAAAGGAGTTTGAGGAAAAAATCGCCCCCGAAGCGGAAAAAGTAAGAGAAGCAGGCGGTCTTTATATCATTGGTACCGAGCGACATGAGTCTCGCCGTATAGACAATCAGCTTCGAGGACGAAGCGGCAGACAGGGCGATCCCGGCGCCTCTACCTTCTATCTTGCTCTGGAAGACGATTTGTTCCGTTTGTTTGGCAGTGAGCGCATTATGGGCATTGTAGATAAACTGGGTCTTCCCGAGGATCAGGCAATTGACGCCAAGATCCTTTCTTCCTCCATTGAAAATGCACAGAAGCGTTTGGAGGGTGATAACTTTGCTCGCAGAAAGAACGTTTTGATGTACGACGATGTGATGAATCAGCAAAGAAAACTGATTTATCAGCAGCGTCAGGAGGTTCTGGATGGAAAGGATTTAGAGGAAGATATTCGCGGAATGATTGCGGGTCTTGTGGAAAATTCCGTGATGGAGCTTACCCCTGCTTCTCAGGAACAAGAGTACCCTTATGCGGAATTGAAAAAGAAATTTATGGGCACTCTTTTGGCACCCACGGATTTGATTTTCCGAGATGGGGAAGAGCGGCCCGGTGCAGATCAGCTCGTTTCCCTTCTTATGGAGCGTGCCGATACATGTTACCGCCAAAAGGAAGAGCTCTTTGGCAAAGAACTGTTCCGCGAGGTGGAGAGAACTGTGCTTTTGCGTAATGTTGACCGCTTATGGATGGATCATCTGGATGCTATGACTGAACTGAGAAACAGCATCGGTCTCAATGCTTACGCGCAGCGTGATCCCGTGATGCAATATAAGATTCAGGGTTCTGTTATGTTTGAGGAAATGGGTGAGGAGATTCGTCACGAAACTGCTATGACCATCCTTCGCGTCATTCCCCGTCGCAAAGAAGAGGCTATCGAGAGAAAAGCCGTTGCCAAGATTACGTCTACTTCTTCGGGTGGCGACGGAAGCGTGAAAAAAACTCCCGTGGTGAAGAAGAAAGCAACGGGGCCCAACGAGCCTTGTCCCTGTGGCAGTGGCAAGAAGTATAAGAAGTGTTGTGGCTTAAAGGAGAATAATTGATGGGCTTTGGAGCGATTTTTTTGGGAATTATGTTTTTATACGATTTCCCGATTCCCGTAGGAAAAGAAGGCATCGCTTATATGGCGCCGGATATGTTCCCCGATCTGATTGGTTGGCTCCTCCTTTTTTTCGGAGTTCGCTCCCTTGCAAAAAAGGCAGAGGGACTTGATAAAATCCGCTATATTCCATTGCCGATGATCCTTTTTTCTGTACTTGCAATGCTTAAGGATACGCTTTGGTTTTCAAATTTTTATACGTTTGCGGAAAATCAGATCAGCCAGAATTTTCTCGGTGTCTCCTTTGACGTGTGTATGCGTCTGTTTGAAATGGCATTTTTGGTTCTTTTGTTCCGCAGAACCGCACTGTTTTCTCGAAAAAAAGGGGAGGATAAATTGTCTCTTTCCCATCAAATGGTTCCGCGTATTGCCATTGTGGAAGCGGTATTGTTTTCCGTTTCCCGCATCGTTGTAATTTTGTCACCTGCCAAACAGATGACGGGTGTGTTTCACGTGCTTTCTCAGCTTGATAATTTATTTATGGTATTTCTTGTGTGGTACGCCGCAATTTCAATGGTTCGTGCATTGATTCGGATTACTGATTGAGAAAGGATTTGTATGGGTACCGGTCTGATTTTTATTGGTTTTTTGTTTCTCATTAATCCGGATTTGATTACCTTGGATGTGATACCGGATTTTATCGGATATGTTCTGATTGCCAAGGGCCTTTCCCGTGTGGCGCTTTTGGAGGAGAGAATCGCTTCTGCCAGGAGATGGGCGCTGTTTTTGTCCCTGACGAGCGTTTTGAAACTCCTTTCCTGCACCATAACTTTTGCCACGCGCATCGAAAGTACTCGTTTGACGGTTTGTTTCTTCTTTCTGGTGGCGGAGCTTTGGATGTCTTGGCTCTTTTGCGATAGTGTATTTAAAGGACTGCAATATCTTGCCATTCGCAAAAATGGCGATCTTGTTTTAAAGTCCCTTGATCTGGCCCGCGGTTTTTCGATTGCCTTTTTCATTTCGAAAGCCATTATCAATTTTTTGCCGCAGATGCCTGTGATTTTCTATACCAATATTGATGCGGAAGGGGATCAGGTAGAAAATTATACGGCTATGGTTCGTTCATTCCGCACCGTGCGCAGTATCCTTTTTGTTTTGGGTGCTTTTATTCTGGTCTTCCTGGGGATTTATACTGCCAGAATTTTGAAAGCGTATTTGAAACGTTGCAAGCAGGACGGAGAATTCAGCAAGAATATCCTTGCCGCTTATCAGCAAAATGTGGTGGAGAATGCTGCCTTGCAGACCCGCCTTGCCATCAAGGGTGCATTTTTCTTCTTTTTCCTTGCCTTTATTTGTTTGGCGGATCTTTATCTTGATTTTATCAATATGATTCCCAAACCGCTGTTTGCATTTTTTGTTTTTTGGGGTTTAAAGCGTCTTGCTCCCGTTCTGAAAATTCCTTCCTATCATTTGGCGCTCTCCGCCGTATCGTTTGCCTTTTTGCTTGCTACTTATGGGTTCCGTTGGTTCAGACTTTTAAAGACGGCTGAAAATTTTCCGTATCTTTTTCCCTTTGAACCTTTGGCACAGGTAGTTGCGATTTTGAATCTTATATTTACACTTTTACCGCTTGGACTGGTGTTTTTTACTCTTTTAAAGTGCACAGCTCGGTTTACGACACAAAACTATTTTAAAAGGGGACTTGCGGTTTTAATTCTTGCATTTTTTGTAGCAATTTTGAGCACCTGTCAGTATCTTTTCGTCGGCAGAAGCGACCTTGTAGTATTCTTACAGTGGGGATTGTATGCCGTTTTGCTTTATCTTCATAAAGGCAGTATGGATGATGTTTTTGCGGAAGTGGAGTATAAGCTGATGTAAAAAAACTTGACAAGCAGGGGCATGTTGTGTAAAATATGCGTGTTTGTTGAAACAAAATAAGGAGATAATTATGATTGAAAAAGTAAAAGACCTTTTGGCAAAACAGCTTCGTCTGGACGCCGCTACCATTGATGACGATGCGAATATTTTGGACGATCTTGGCGCAGATAGCCTTGAAGTAGTAGAAATGCTTATGACGCTGGAAAGCGAATTCGGCATCATCGTTCCCGATGAGGACGTGATGGAACTGAAGACCGTCCGTGCGGTAGCAGAGTATATCGAGAGCCACACCTGAAAAAAGCGCCGAAGGGCGCTTTTTTTGAACAAATTGAAAATTTTTCCGAAAGTATAAAAAGAAATTGGAAAATGCTTGACATGGGACTTGCGCTGTGTTAAAATAATTTGCCGCATGTAAAAGGCTCCCTAAAAGCTTCGGCTTGCCTCTATCAGCGAGACATAAAAGAAAGAGAGGTGCTTTTCGTGTTTGCTATTTTTGAAATTGGCGGAAAGCAGTACAAGGTTTCTGAGGGTGACATCGTATACCTTGAGAAAATCAATGCACAGGAAGGCGAAACCGTAAAGTTTGAGAAGGTTCTCGCAATCTCCGACGGCGAAAACTTTACTGTTGGAACTCCTGCAGTTTCCGGCGCATTTGTTGAAGCAACCGTTGCAAAGAACGGTAAGCAGAAGAAGATCGTTGTTCTCCGCTATAAGGCGAAGAAGAATGAGAAGAAGAAGCAGGGTCACAGACAGCCCTACACCAAGGTTCAGATCACCAAGATCGCAAAATAATGATTTGCTCGGAATTTGTTATCCGCGATAACAAAGTTCTTGCATTCTCCGTAGAAGGTCATTCCGGTCTTGCAGAGTCTGGAAATGATATTCTTTGTGCATCGGTCAGCGCGATGGCAATGCTTGTTATCAACACCTTGACTGAGGTGTTTTCGGCTGAACTTGCTCTTGAGATTGATGAGGCAAAGCCTTTGATTTCTTGCAAACTCCAATCCGTTTCCAAGGACTCGGAAAAGGGTGCAGAGGGAATTTTGTACGGCTTTTACTTACAGCTTAAGGACCTTGCGGAGGTGTATCCGAAGAATCTTTCGATCAGAACGAAAAAGTAAAAGAAAGGGTATTACGATGATTAGAATTAGTTTGCAATTTTTTGCTCACAAAAAAGGTGTCGGCTCTACCAAAAACGGCAGAGATTCCGAGTCCAAGAGACTGGGCGCAAAGAAAGCTGACGGTCAGTCTTGCATCGCCGGCAACATCCTTGTTCGTCAGAGAGGAACTCATATTCATCCCGGCGTGAATGTTGGTATCGGTTCCGACGATACTCTGTTTGCTCTTGCGGCAGGTACTGTAAAGTATGAGCCTATGGCAGGCGGCAGAAAGAAAGTCAGCGTTTACTGCGACTGATATTCAAGAAACTTGAGGGGTATGTCTAAAGGGTTGACTCTTGGACGTACCTCTTTTTTCATCATTTAGGAGGTGTAATTATGTCATCCTTCGTAGATAAAACAGATATTTTTATTAAGGCGGGCAAAGGCGGTAACGGTGCTGTCTCTTTTCGCCGTGAAAAATACGTAGCAAAGGGCGGCCCCGACGGTGGCGACGGCGGTCACGGCGGAAATGTGGTTTTCTGTGTGGACCCCGGTGAAAATACCTTGATTCGTTTCCGCTACAAGAGAAAGTTTTTTGGCGAAAACGGAGAAGACGGAAAGGGCAAACGTTGCCATGGAAAAAACGGAGAAGACCTTGTAATTGCCGTCCCACCCGGAACCGTCATCCGTGATAAAGCAAGCGGAAAGATTATGTTTGATCTCTCCCATGATAAAGAATTCATTGCTGCAAAAGGTGGCAGAGGCGGCTGGGGGAATGCCCATTTTGCCACTCCCACCCGTCAGGTTCCTCAGTTTGCCAATCCCGGTCTTGCAGGTCAGGAGCGCGAGATTACGCTGGAAATCAAAATGTTGGCAGATGTGGGGCTTCTCGGCTTTCCCAGCGTTGGAAAATCGACCTTTATTTCCCGCGCCAGTGCCGCCCGTCCTAAAGTAGCTGCGTATCATTTTACCACGCTTAGTCCGGTTCTGGGGGTTGTGGAAATTGATTCTGAGCGGCACTTTGTGATGGCGGATCTTCCCGGTTTGATTGAAGGCGCCGGTGAGGGAGCAGGTTTGGGTCATCAGTTTTTGCGTCACGTGGAGCGTTGCCGCTTGTTTATTCATATAGTAGATGGCGCGGGCAGTGAGGGCAGAGATCCGCTGGAGGATATCCGCATTATCAATAAAGAATTGGAAACCTATGACCCCGCCCTGCTTTCCCATCCGCAGATTATTGTGGCAAATAAGGAGGATTTGGGTATCTCCGTTGAGACTCGCAATGCTCTGCAAGAAGAATGTGACCGCAATGGCTGGAAACTTTTCTATATTTCTGCAGAGACCGGTAAGGGAATCCGTCAGGTCATTGAAGAAGCGGCACAGCTTCTTTCTTCGCTCCCCCCATTGAAGGAGTACGAAGCGGATTATCTGGAAGAAGAAAAAGTCGAACCCGATTATAAATCCGAAAGAACTACGGTTACTCGTGAGGGCGATGTATGGGTGGTTGAGGGTGAATGGTTGATGAAATTCATTCAGCAGATCAATTTTGCAGACCGTGATCAAGTTCGCTACTTCCAGAAGGTAATGAAAGATTCCGGCGTAGAGGATGCCATGCAGAAGGCAGGTGTCAAGGACGGCGATGCCGTAGATATTTACGGTCTGGAATTTGATTACGTTTACTGATATGAAAAAAGTCGTTTTTTTAACTCTTGGCTGTCGAGTCAATCAATACGAAACGCAGTGTGTGCGCGAAGGACTTTTCGCTCACGGCTTTCGGGAGGTATCTGTAGATGAAGATGCCGATTTGTATTTTTTGAATTCTTGCGCCGTTACAGGTGAAAGTGTTCGGAAGGGAAAACAGCAGCTTCGTCGTATTTTGCGAAAAAAAGAACAAAATCCCAATGCCGTGGTTTGTCTGTGCGGATGTTTTTCTCAAGGAGAACGGGAAGCGCTTGACCTTTTTTGTAACGTGGATATTTTAGCGGGTAATACGCGAAAAAGCGAATTGGCAAACCTTCTTGCCACGTATTGTGATATACCTCTGGCAGAGAGAAAGTCTATGGATCTGCGGGAGGATATTTCCCATCTTCGCTTTTACGAGCCACTGCAACTTTGCCGTAGTCATAATGCCCGTGCTTTTGTAAAAATTCAAGACGGTTGCAACAGCTTCTGTACTTATTGCTACGTGCCTTTGGTTCGCGGCAGAGTTCGTTCCCGAAGCGCGGAAGATATTTTTAGCGAGGTTCATCGTCTCTGTGAAAACGGCTATGGTGAGGTCGTTTTGACAGGTATTGAAACAGGTGCATGGGGAACAGATTTTTCCGCACCTGCTGATTTGTGCGACCTTGTGGAGGGGCTAGCTGATCGTTGTGGTATTGAGCGAATCCGCTTTGGCTCTCTTAAACCCTCGCTTTTTACCCATGAATTTTGCCGTCGGCTGTCTGCAATCCCTTCCGTTATGCCACATTTTCATTTGTCCTTGCAAAGCGGAAGCAGTCGTGTTCTTTCCTTGATGGGACGAAAATACGATCGCTCTGATGAGAAAGAAGCCATTTCCAATATTTACCGTTATTTTCCCGATGCGGGAATTTCTGCAGACATCATTTGCGGTTTTCCCGGTGAAACGGAGGAGGATTTTGCCGATTCCGTATCTTTGGTGGAAAAGGCAAACCTTTTGCATACCCATATTTTCCCTTTTTCTCCCCGCGAAGGAACCCGCGCTGCTTTGATGAAAATGCATGTTCCTGCCGAGGTCAAGAAAAAAAGATGCGCCCAGCTTCTAGAGGTTGCAAAAACCTCTAGCATAAAGTTTTCCGAGAAAAGAGTAGGGAAGGGCTATCGGGTTTTTTGTGAACGCGTGTGCGACGGGGCTATGTTTGGCTATACGGAAAATTTCATCTATACCAAAACTCCCGTTTTGGGCGATGTCCGTGTTGGAAAATGTTATGACGTGGTTTTGTGCGATCAGCGTAGTTTTTCTGTAGAAACGATGATTGTTTCGGGCAAAATGGTGAGAAATGGTTGACATTTTTTCGAAAAAGATGTACATTGTATTAGTATTATTTTTTCCAAGAAAGGAAATATAAAATGGCAAAGAAAACGAATAAAAAGGCAAAAGCTATTGTAGGCTATTCTTTCCTCTGTTTTGTTTTGGTAGTCTTTTTGGCAGTGTTGGCAGTAGGGGTTTGGAATCAAGGCTCTGCTTTGATTGAGGACAAGGTTCTTCTGAATACGCTGAGTGCATATTTTGATAAGGCTCCCAGACAGATTACCAAGGAAGATTTGGAGTCCGTTGAGTATATGGCCTTTACCGGCGCTGATATGATTTCTTTTGGCGATGAAAAAAAGCTGAAGGACCAAATCGGAGAATCTTCTGAAGAATATCTTGGGGATGATGCAGGTGTTGGATTCTCGTCCAAATTTGATTTTCAGACTTGCCTTGCTTTGTTTCCTAACCTGAAATATCTGGATATCAGCGGCGACAGTATGATTATCACCTCAGCCTCTCAGATCGCTGCCGCAAAGAATTTGGAGCATTTGGTGATCGACGGCACTGAAATTACCGATTTGAAAGACCTTTCTGCTTTGACGGGGCTTAAGACCTTTAGTATGCGCGATGTAAAGGCTGAAGATGCTTCCTTTATTTCCGCGATGAAGTCTCTTACCAAATTGGATATCAGTGGCACCCAAATTAAAGATCTTACCATTCTTTCCCAGCTTGATTCTTTGGATAATCTGGTTGCTGATGAAAATGGCATTACCTCTTTGAAGGGCCTGGAGAATGCATCTAAACTGACCTCTTTGTCTTTGGTGGGAAATGAGATTGAAAGCGTAGAAGAGATTGGTAAGCTGAGCGCATTGACCAACGTTAATTTGGATGATAACAAGCTTGCTTCTCTGGATGCTCTTGCTAACGTTACCTCCCTTGAGGCGCTGTACGCCGATAACAATCAAATTACTTCTATTGAAGCTCTGAATACGCTGACTTCCTTGACGTCACTTCACCTTGATAACAACAAGCTCACCTCTCTGAAGGGCGCGGAGGGGATGACGGAACTGGTTACCTTTTATGCAGAGAAAAATGAAATTTCCGATTTGTCTGCGATTGCAGGTCTTGAAATGCTGAAGGATCTGTATCTGAGCGGAAATAAAATCGCCGATGTTGCTTCTTTGGAATCGGTTAAGAGTTTGACCACCTTGGAGCTTGCTGAAAATCAGATTACCGATGTGGCAGCTCTTGCAAAATTGGAAGAGCTTGGCACTTTGGATATCAGCAAGAATAAGATTTCAGATCTTACCGTTCTGGATGCGCTGAAAAAGGATGGTTGCACCATCACCTCCGGTGACCAGGACGTAGAAGAAGATAATTAAAACCAAAAAGCAGGGGGACACCCCTGCTTTTTTTGAAAGGAATCACTACGATGCAGGAAATGATAGACTCCCCTTTGCTACTGGCTTATCTGGGTGATGCAGTAATGGAGGTTCTGGTTCGTCGCTATGCGGTCGGACAGAAATCCGATTCTGCTTCTTGCAATGCTTTGGCTTTGGAATTTGTTACCGCAAAAAGCCAGAGTGAAGCCATTAAGGGAAAAACCGACCTTCTGACCGAGGAAGAAAAAGCGGTTTTCATAAGAGGGAAGAATGCCAAAAGCAATTCCGGTCCCCGCAATATTGACCCCTATTCCTATCGTTTGGCAACGGGTTTGGAGGCGGTTTTCGGGTATAATGAATTAAAGGGAAACCGCGCGAGAAACGAAGAATTGTTCCAACTTCTGTTTTTTTCTTAACAAATAGTAAAAAATACACAGATTTGACAAAATAAAGAAAATCTTTCGCTTTTATCTTGCAATATTTATTTTATTATGATAAAATAACGGGTGCGATTATAGAAATTAAAAAATATGGAGGAATCATATGAAAAAGTTTTGTTATCTTTTCACCGAAGGCGATGCTTCAATGCGTAACCTTTTGGGAGGTAAGGGTGCAAACCTTGCGGAAATGACTAAAATTTTCAAGGAGGAGTTTCCGGACAGAAACCCTGTTCCTCAGGGCTTTACCGTAAGCACCGAAGCTTGTACTCAGTACTATGAGGACGGTAAGAAAATCAATGATGATATTAAGGCCGAGATTCTTGAGTACATTGACAAGATGGAAAAGATTACCGGGATGAAGTTCGGCGATAAGGAGAATCCTCTGCTTGTATCCGTTCGTTCCGGTGCTCGTGCATCTATGCCCGGTATGATGGATACTATTCTGAATCTGGGTCTGAATGAAGAAGTTGTTGAGGCTATGGCTGCAAAGTCCGGCAATCCCCGTTGGGCTTACGACTGCTATCGCCGCTTTATCCAGATGTACTCCGACGTTGTTATGGAAGTTGGCAAGAAGTACTTCGAGGAACTCATCGACAAGATGAAGGAAGAAAAGGGCGTAAAGCAGGACGTTGAATTGACTGCCGAAGACCTTAAGGAATTGGCTAACCAGTTTAAGGCTGAGTATAAGTCCAAGATCGGCAAGGATTTCCCCTCCGATCCTAAGGAACAGTTGATGGGCGCCGTTGAGGCTGTATTCCGTTCTTGGGATAACCCCCGTGCCAACGTTTATCGCCGCGACAACGATATTCCTTATTCCTGGGGTACCGCTGTTAACGTACAGATGATGGCATTCGGTAACATGGGTGACGATTGCGGCACCGGTGTTGCCTTCACCCGTGACCCCGCTACCGGCGACAAGGGTCTGATGGGCGAATTCCTTGTAAATGCACAGGGCGAAGACGTAGTTGCAGGTGTTCGTACTCCTATGCCTATTGCACAGATGGCAGAGAAGTTCCCCGCAGCTTTCGAGCAGTTTACCAAGATCTGCGCGATTCTTGAAAACCATTACAGAGATATGCAGGATATGGAGTTCACCGTTCAGGCAGGCAAGCTCTATATGCTCCAGACCAGAAACGGTAAGAGAACTGCAAAGGCTGCTCTGAAGATCGCTTGCGATCTGGTGGAAGAGGGGATGATTGATAAGAAGCAGGCAGTTGCTATGATTGATCCCAGAAACCTGGATACTCTGCTTCATCCTCAGTTTGATGCTAAAATTCTTAAGACTGCTACCCCCGCCGGCAAGGGTCTGGGTGCTTCTCCCGGAGCTGCTTGCGGTAAGGTTGTATTTACCGCCGAGGATGCTGAGGCTTGGAATGCAAGAGGTGAGAAGGTCGTTCTTGTTCGTCTCGAGACCAGCCCCGAAGATATCACCGGTATGAAGGCTTCTCAGGGTATTCTGACCGTTCGCGGCGGTATGACCTCCCACGCAGCAGTTGTTGCACGTGGTATGGGTACTTGCTGTGTATCCGGTTGTGGTGAAATCAATATGGACGAGGAGAACAAGAAGTTCACCCTCGCAGGTAAGACCTATGTTGAGGGCGACTATATCTCCATCGACGGTTCTACCGGTAATATTTACGATGGCATCATCCCCACCGTTGATGCTGAAATCGTAGGCGAATTTAAGACCATTATGGAGTGGGCAGATCAGTTTAGAACTCTGAAGGTTCGTACCAATGCCGATACTCCTGCAGACGCTAAGAAGGCACGTGAGCTGGGTGCAGAAGGCATCGGTCTTTGCCGTACCGAGCATATGTTCTTCGAGGCAGAGAGAATCGCCGCATTCCGCGAAATGATCTGCTCCGATACTGCTGAGGAAAGAGAAGCAGCTCTTGCTAAGATCCTTCCTTATCAGCAGGGTGACTTTGAGAAGTTGTATGAGGCTCTTGAGGGTAACCCCGTATGTATCCGTTTCTTGGATCCTCCTCTTCACGAGTTCGTTCCTACCGAAGAGGCTGATATTGCAGCTCTTGCAAAGGCTCAGGGCAAGACCGTTGATGAGATTAAGGTGATTATCGCTTCTCTTCACGAGTTCAACCCCATGATGGGTCACCGCGGATGCAGACTTTCCGTAACCTATCCCGAAATTTCCGTAATGCAGACCAAGGCAATCATCAGAGCGGCTCTCAACGTTCAGAAGAAGCACCCCGATTGGACCATCGTTCCCGAAATTATGATTCCCTTGACTGGTGAGAAGAAGGAAATGAAGTTCGTGAAGGATATCGTTGTTGCTACCGCTGATGCTGAGATCGCTGCCGCAGGCGCTGATCTGAAGTACGAAGTAGGTACTATGATGGAGATTCCCAGAGCTTGTCTGACTGCTGACGAGATCGCTGAAGAGGCTGAATTCTTCTGCTTCGGCACTAATGACTTGACTCAGATGACATTCGGTTTCTCCCGTGACGATGCGGGCAAGTTCCTGACTGCTTACTATGAGAGCAAAATCTACGAGAATGATCCCTTTGCAAAGCTGGATCAGAATGGCGTAGGTAAATTGATGGAAATGGCTGTTGCAAACGGTAAGAAGGCGCGCGCTTCTCTCCACTGCGGTATCTGCGGTGAGCACGGCGGCGACCCTGTTTCCGTTGAATTCTGCCACAAGATTGGTCTGGACTATGTGTCCTGCTCCCCCTACCGCGTACCGATTGCCCGCCTCGCTGCAGCACAGGCTGCTATTAAGGAAAGTGGGAAATAATAACCCATTCACCAAAGTAACGGAGTTTGTGCTTAATTTAGACGATGCGAAAGCATATTTGTATAAAGATAGCACCAAGCACCGCATACACAGGTGGCAAGACTTAAAAGTCAATATCTATGTATAAGAGAACACCCTATGACCGCAAAGTCATAGGGTGTTTTTATGCTTTAAAATAAGCGAGCCCCGAATCAATCGGGGCCCGCCGTTAAATTAAAATTCCACCGTTTTTTATAATTTCGCCTACATATATTTAAGCAAGAGTAATTATATTGTATTCAATTAAAATTTAAAAATCAAGTAAGATTCGGGTTTAATAAACATTTTTATAATTCAATTAGTCCATCAATATCGCCTTTAATGAACTTAATATCTCTTTTGCCCGAATGAGCACTTGGGAAACTATCGCGTATACAAAAACTATGGGGTACGGCTTCGGGTTGACCCATAATTTTTGCAACTGCTTTTTGAAGCTCTACGAAAAACTCTTTTTGCTTTTCAGGTTGTTGCTTTAACAGAGTATTAACTTCATTCTCCCAAACAATATGTGCTACTAACTGATTGCTGTTTTCGGGGTGAGTTTGGATTTCACACAGTTTTACCTTGTCAGAAGAGAGTATTGCTCGTTCAATATCAAAATTATAAATCTGCTTGCCTTCAATTACGGAAAAATCGCTCTTTCTTCCTAACACAACAAGGCTGCCATCTTCGTTCATATAACCAATGTCACCTGTTTTGCTCCAACGTTCACCATTTTCGTCAATATAGAAAAACTCATTAGTGGCATCGGGGTTGTTGAAATACTCAATCATACCAATTTCGGTTTTAACCAAAATGTTGCCACGCTCGCCGTATTTCAACTCGTTAAAGTTATCGTCAAAAATAGCAACAGTTGTAATGTCAGGAAGAGGAATACCCGATGCAGTGTTGGAAAACTTGTGCGATGTAATATCCGTTGTTACGGTTGCACCACACTCACATTCACCATAACCATTGAGCAATCTAGCATTTGAACCGTGGGTCTTAAACACATTCTCAATGTTTGCTATATCCTTCTCTGTCAACGGTTCGCCACCCTCAACAGGGTATTTTAAGAATGACAAAGACTTACCATTAAGCAATTTCAAACTCTTCTCAAAGGTAAAACCTTGGTACATTGATGTGTTGGTTAATATGTATTCGGGTTTGAACTTTAAGACATTCTTCACGAATACGGTATGGTCAAATCTTGGGTCAATACACACTTGAACACCAAACGAAAGAGGAAAGTTAATGCCTAAGCTAAGTCCTGTAGAGTGCCAAGGTGGGATGTTTTGATAAACCTTTTGTTTTCTTGAGGTGTCAAAGCCTGAATTGCCATAAGCATTGATTAATTTTTGAAAACTATCAACAGATAACACAATTCCCTTGGATGCGCCTGTTGTACCACTTGAATAAACCATTGCCTGTGCTTTTTGAGGCTCGTAAGAATCAGCAGTTACATCGTTTTGGCAAGCTCCATTCTTGATAAAGGTTTTCCATGCGACTTCGTTGGTGCTGTTGTTGATTTTGTACTTCGGTGTTACAAATCGCAAAACCGAGGAGTTCATCATTGGCAAAACAATAACTTTTTTCTCGGTGTCTTTATTAAGAGATTCCTTGAACTTTGGCAAAAACTTATCCACTATAATGATAAGCTTGCTTTTGCATTCGTCAATACGAGCCATAAGTTCTTCGGGAGTGTAGAAAGGCGAAATTACATTGGCAACCGCACCGATTTTGCTTATTGCATAAAAGGCATAAATAACTTCGGGTGTGGTAGTTGAGCAAATGGTTACATAATCGCCCTTCTTTACACCATATGCTACCATAGACTTTGCAACAATATCGGTATTCTTTATTAGTTCACCGAAAGTGATTTTTGTCCCAAAATATTCAAGGGCAATTTCACTAGGATAATTAGTATTGTTTTTAATTAACCCTTGATACGGGGTGGTGTTTAAGAAAATACTACGCTTTTCTACACCCTCATAAAAATGTTCCCAAGGTTTGTCTATTGACGGATATCCCGTCATTTTCTTTTCTTCCATTTAGGTTACCCCCTATTTAATAAAAAAGTGCGCCCCGAAGGGCGCACCGAAAAATGCTTCCCTCAATGTTGCTACACATCTGCACAAAGTCAGGAAGAGAGAATACATTTTTACCAAATAGTATTCCCTAACTTGTGCCTATTCAGATGTGTAGCCCCTACAGTATAACACAAAACCTTTTAATTATCAATGGGTTTTACATTTTCTTCAATAATTTCTTCGGTATCGTCATAATGGCAATACCAATATTCGTTACCGAAACTATACGTATCATATTGTTTGTTTAATCTTCTTCCCAAGTGCCATTTTGCATTTTCCTTTGGCATACGATTAAAAAACATATCCATTGTATTTTGGTGTTCATATCTGCCCTAAATGATTCAAACTCGGCACAACTTGCTTTTCTTGCTTTTGCATCTTCATATTCCTTGTGTCGTATTTTCTTTATTCGTGCCTTTGCCGTTTCAATGTCCTCATAAACATCGTCTTTGGAATAACGGGTTACTCTATATGTACAATGTCTGTTGTTCCACCCTTTAATGCCTGTTGCCGTATCTTTCACGATATACCCCTTTTTTAACCATTGGGATTCGGTCATTACTTCGTCGGTGCTTTTGTATTGTGTATCAACCATAATTAAAACTACCTTTCTTTGATTGTAATATGTTCCAAGGCCTGTATATCTTTTCGTAAGCACTCATAATCGTAGTACAATGCTTTTGACAACATCTCTATTGTTTCCTCGCATTCGGCACGTCGCATTATTGCACCTACAAGTCGCCTTGCACGGCTTTCATAACTTTCTCCTGGATATTTCTTCATAAAAATATCACTCCTTTTTATTTTATTTTTGGCAAAAGAAAAAAGGTGGAACTGAACCGAGTTCAATTCCACCTTAATATTTTATAATTTCACCTTGCAGAAATAATACGAGGATAATTTTTTCTTGTCAAGTATTTTCCGATTAGTTCAATCTCTTGTTAAATAAAAATGCATTTTGCATTGTGGGATGGATGTTGGATAAATCCGCATTAATTTGTTCCCGTTCAATTTGCCACTTCTCTTTACGGGCATATTTCCAACTTAATTCAAAACTGTAATACGAACATTCTGAAACGCGAGTTTCAATATACTTGTCCCATTCTGTATATAGATTTTCTTTGTCATAGTCTGTTTTGCAAAAAGGTAAAGTTTCTGCTAATGACCACTTGAGTTCTGCCATTTGATTTTTGATTTTATCAATAAGGGCTATCGCCTCTACTCTTGGAAAAATCGGTTCCCCGACTTTTACATAGTAGGTTTTGGTGCTATCGTCAATTTCTTGAGCAAATGGAATAATCGTTGCATTGGTTTCTATTGCAACATCGGCTATACCGCGAAACAGGGGCAGCACGGGCAAATTGGGAGAAAGATTCCAAGTGCCTTCGGGGTACATCATCATATTACCGCCGTTTTTTAGGTGGGCAATCATATCTTGTTTTGCTTTATTACGCCATACCTTGTCATCACGATTGACATATATAACACCATTAAACTTAAGCCAACAACCCTCAACAGTACCAGGCAACCAATTATAATCGCCCGAAAGAAGCGACCAACGATATTTCCACAAAACTTCAGTCAGAACTTGAATATCAAATTTACCACAATGAGTAGGAGCAAAAATGATAGGACCGTTGATTTCGCTAATTATATTGAGAGCATCCTTATTTACGATTTTAATTTTTTGTTGCCGAAATATACGCTCAATTTTTACAAGTAGCACAAGTATGTAATGTAAAAATTGCTTTAATGCCACAGTCATTATGTTTCCTCAAATCTCGTTTGATTTATTATTAAACATATTATAACAAAAATTCTGTTGAACTTCAATAGAATAGCGTTTTTTTGCAAACATCATAAATTTTATAATGTTTATATGTAATCGTTATAAGTTATAAGATTTTTATTAATTATATAATTAATAAGATTACTAGAGAATCATATAAATCTTGAGTCTTAAACAGAGTGATAAAAATGATTTGAATTGAAAAGAGTTATCCTTAAAAGTTATAGTGATTTTGAAAAAGTTAGATAAATAATAATGATTGTTGGTTGCAAATTCTTTTTAAAAGATTTTCTTGCTTTAGCTTCAAAAGTTCCATATTCTTTAAATGTCTTAATGACTTACATTTAGTGAAGGAGGAATTTTTAACTTTATTACACACACATCAATTTTAAACGAAGGTGGAATTTTTAAACCGACCAAAAGGTCAAAACCTATTACTGTTGTTCTTCGCACCATTTGAATAAGACACAATAAGAGCAACAGTAATATTGTCAATCTTAATTCGTTATTGCTATATGAATTGGTTGACACTTCACCGATGAGGGTGGGTTTGGGCAACAGGAAATGTCCGTTGCCTGTTTGGTAGGCATAAGGCCTGCTTATTCTGAACAAATAGCAATCACGGGCGAAAACATCAGTTTTCGCTTCAAAAAATCGTTATCGTTGTCGTCATTAACGAGCGGCGACAGTCGCTTGTTAATGACGATAACCCCAAAAATCACTTTTACAGAAAGGAGTAAACCATTATGGGTAAGAAAAAATCGTTATTCTATCAGTTTCAGTCGTCTATAAACGATTCTGAAAGTGGGCATAAGAAGTTTGTAGACAAACATTCTCAAAAGTCCCAGACAGAACAAGAATCTCAACTTTGGAGAATCTACAGCTTCTCGGCAAAAAGTAACTTGCTTGATACGGCACACAATTTAAGTGGTTATTTAAAAGAGCAATACGGCATATCAAAGGTTAAGGAAATATCTTCTGATATGTGCCAATCGTGGCTGGACCATTGTGCGAAATCGGGTTTAAGTCTTTCAAGTCTTGAATGTTATAGGTCCAATCTTAAAAAGTTATCGCACGTTATTAATCGGCATTTCGGGTTGCACACCGATTTTTCTACAACGGTCAAACACGAATTGGTTATAGATAAAACGAGCCCACGCGAGTTTGCCCTTTCGAAAGAAGAAATTGAAATGATAAAAGCATCAATCGTTAAACCTTGTAATTCGAGCAACTATTTCCTTTTCTCGTCATTCTGTGCAACAAGGGTCAACACGGTTGAAAAACTTATGTGCCGTGATTTGACATTCGGCAAAGATTATGCCGTCACGGTCAGAATCCTCGGCGATAAGGGAAACAGGGACCGTTCGTTTACTATTCAAGACAAAGAGTTTTACAAACTATGCCGTTCTCTCGTTTCAAACAAGGACCCGAATTCTTTGGTTTTCGGGGGCATAAAAAAGGATAGCGTGAACAGATGGTTAAATAGGCGCTTGCATCGTTTGGGAATAACTGTCAAGTCGCAGACGATTGGTGGCAAAGCGATTTTCAAAAAAGGTAATCACTCGGTTAGAAAATTTGCGATTCAGGAGTATTGCCAAAAGCAATATAATTTATATCTTGAACAGGGACTCTCGCCCGATGCCGCCAAATCACAGGCTGAAAAGGATGCCTGTATTAGATTGGGCCATGGGTCTGAAGGTCGCAGCGATATCATCAAAATTTACCTGTCGGCAGGGTCGTAAAACTTTTTTTGCCAAACTATTGACAAATTAAAAAATATCATTATATTTTATAGTAGGAGTGATAAAAACACACCAATTTGTTGCTGTGTTTCTATATTTTTGGAGGAATTAAATACTTTTTGGAGGAATTGTACACCAAGAAAGGCATTGGTCTATCTTGGTGCGATTCCTCTTTTTTTATCTAATTCTGACGAAAGGAGAACAAAGCAATGGCAAATATTAACCCTATTAAGATTTTTCAAAAAGATAATGTCAAAGAAGAATATTATGTCTTTTCAGGTTATGTAAAAAGTGTTACAGACCAAGGAACATATAATTCTGTTTCGTTCAAGGCCAATTCAGAAGATAGTGGAATAGATGCTCCACTTGTTTCTGTAAGATGCTTTGCACAGACAATAGGGGTCAATCATAAAAAATTGGTTGAAAATGCAAAAGGCAGATTCCTCGTTGTTCTTGCTATCAAAAATTTTTACAATGGTAAAACAGATTATATTGCAAGACATATAGTTCTTGCCCCAAGAGAATTTACCGAGTCAACCAACCCAATTATTGACGAGACTCCCGATGCCGATATTCCCGAACAGGTTGCTGAACCCGAAACGGAATGCGAGCAATTATCTTTATTTGATAACATTGACGATAATTCGTTACCATTTTAATTAAAAACAATCAGCCTCCGTTTTGGTCGGCAATGGTCGGGAAATCGGTGGCTGACATTTGAAAATATACGCGCTATACTTTAAAAAACTTGTAAAGGAGGTAATTAAAATAGGCAGTAGCAGCGAATACAAGGTGTACGCTGCTTTGAGAATGATTGAACAATTAACGGATGATGATTTACTACCAAGGTACATCTTTAAGAATATTTTAAAAGACTACGAAAACATAGTCGATACTACCAAGTTTAATACAAACGAAAAAACTAATTAAGGAGTAAAATTATGAGTAAAAAAATTAGAGTTGCAATTTATGCAAGAGTTTCTACCAAACACGAAGCTCAGATGTTGGCTTTGGAAAATCAGGTTGAATGGTATAAAAGACTTTTTGAAAGATATCCCGATTGGGAGTTATACGAAATGTATACCGATGAAGGCATAACTGCTACATCTACCAAAAGAAGAGCAGAGTTTAACAGAATGATTGCAGATGCTTATGCAGACAAGTTCGATTTAATCGTTACAAGAGAAGTATCAAGATTTGCGAGAAATATACTTGATGCCATTGGTTATGCACGTGATTTGAGAAAGATAAAAAAATACATCCTTTTTGTAACAGATTTTATTGACACCCGTGAGGATGATTACGAAACCAAATTGGCCTATATTTCTTCTATCGCACAAGAAGAATCTCGCAAAACATCCATTAGAGCAAAATGCGGTCAGCAAATCTCAATGGAAAAAGGTGTTATTTACGGAAACGGAAACATTTTAGGTTATGACCGTAAAGTAACCCCCATTGACGAAAAGAACAAAATCGTTGAAATGGTTATTAACCCCGAACAAGCCGAGACGGTTAAAATGATTTTTGATTGGTACCTCGGTGGCTGGGGTCTTGAAAAAATCAAGTACGAGTTGGAAGTGGCGGGCCGATTAACCGCTACGGGCAAAAGCAAATGGTTTGTTTCTGTGATTTCCAAAACTCTTAAAACCCCTTTTATTGCGGAAAGATTGTTTATCGCAAACAATATGTGCCTGAATACTTGGAGCAAAAAAAGGTGATAAACTACGGCGATGTTGAAAACATAGTTGTAGAGGGTAAGCACGAACCTATTATCAGCAAGGAAGATTTTGACCGTGTACAAGAGAAATTGAACTCTCGCAGACAAGAAATGCCGTATGTCAAAACAGGCAGATTGCCAAAGGGCATTAGACCACCTACAAGTGTTTGGTGTACTTTGTTGAGATGTGTTTGCGGTCATAAGTTTAACCGACGCAAATGGAATCGTTCTGCCGTTGGTACACAATATGGTTACCAATGTTACGATAGCATCCACACAGGAACCGTGCAAACACGACAGAACAAAGGACTCTCAACCGACGATGTTTGCGACACCCCAATGATTCAGGAGTGGAAATTGCAAATGATGGCGAAAGCGATATTTGATAATGCACCACTTGAAATTGACGATATTATTGCTCTTGCTTCTTCTATGATAGAAAAGCATATCAACGATAAACCCGACGATGTTAAGAATAATAGTAAGGTTATTGAAGATATACAAGCAAAAATCAGCAAGTTGCAAAAGAGAGTTGAAGGCCTAATTTTAATGCGCGCAGATGGCGAAATATCAAAAGAAATGTATCTAAACCAAAAGGAACAGACTGAAAGCGAAATAAAGGCATTAGAAGACAAGTTAGAAAAACTTGTATCTAATGATACCCCAATAGTTGAAAAGTCCTCTGAAAGCATTGCAGAGCGATTAACGGTGTTGAAGAATGCTTTAAACACTTATGCAGTATTTGACACGGAAAATGATGTTCCCGATAGAATTGTCGATGCCTTTGTTGAAAAGGTTGTCGTTTCAAAAGATAGTTTTGATTGGTATTTACGATATGCACCCGAAACCGCAGTTAATTGTAATGTTGAGGGTAGAAAAGGAAAGGCAAACATTTCGTTTGCCCCAAATACCCCCTTTACTTCTTCTCAACACAGGCTGCTATAAAGTCTGGCAAGTAATTCCGGCTTACTGTTCTTGTATAACCCTTTTTAATCTCAACCCGCCAAAAAAGGACAAACTTTTTTAGCGTGAGAGAAAAAAGAAAAAACAAGATAATAACGTGAAAAACGACCTTGTGTACCTTTTAGGTACGCAGGGTCTTTTTTTATGCACTGACAGGACTCATTGCACTAGCAGCACGTCAAAACACTGATCGACAAAACTGTGGGTGCACTGGCAACTCTAAATGCACTGGGAATCCATAAGAAATCTCTTTCTTTCCTTCTTTTTCTTCTTTTTCCTGATGTGGGTTAACCTTTGCTAATGCACTGGCAAATCTCAATAAAACCGCATAAAATGGGGGCTTTTGCGCTGAGAAAGCTACGCTAACATCAGCGTCATTCCATTTATTTCATTCTTTATCTTTGTTAACCCATTCTTTCCTTTTAATTCCCTTTGTCTCGGACGGAGGGTGAAAAAACGGGAGAAAAAAGGAGCCTCTTAATTTCCAAATTGCACTCCGCAAATTCTCATAAAGCTTGACCCGATGATGAGAAAAACGGAGAGATAATTGGAGAAAAAGAGATGGAAAAAGGAGGGTCAATTGGGAGGAATAATTGGATGGACGAGGATAAAAAATTTGTCCCTTTGACGCTAAAAAGGTTTGTCCTGTAACACTTACTTTAACTTCGCAGAATTTACGCTCACGGAAAAGGATGCTAAGGAATATAAATATTCTAAATCAACCAAACAACGTGTGCATAAATGGAAAGATATTAAAGTAAAACTCTATATCTAAAACGACTCCCCGATTACAGAAATGTAGTCGGGGAGTTTTTCTTTTTTAATTGTGCCGATTTCAATTCCGCACATTCGTAAAAGGAAACCTCCTTTGCTACAATAAAGGCAAAGGAGGTAATTTTATGGCAAATTTTATAGAAGAATTTTATTACGGCAATCTCGACCCGCAAGCGCATAGCCCCAAGCAAAACAAATGGAGGTGTTGATGCTAAACGAGGACTTTTTAACCGAGAATCTATCGGGTGAAAGCAAAAGGAAGTTCCTTGACTTTTGCAATGCTTGGATTTATTTGACGATTGCATTAAAAAGTGTTGCACTTAGTTTGAAAATTCATCTATACAATCAATTCAGCCGATGAGGGACACTCATCGGCTTCTCTATTAATTGTTTTTGTTAAGAACATCTTTGATTTTAGTGGAGGAAGTGTTTTTGGTATATGGGAAGTAAACAATCTCAGTTCCGATTTTAGCTAATTCTTTTTCATATTCCTTCCATTTTTCTGTTTCATACCAATCATCGCCTACAAAAAGATAACGGGCCTTTAATTTTTTACAAACACTGACCTTGTCCATATCTTTTTGCGGCAAAGCAACGTCAACATATTTAATACTGCGTACAATTTCGATTCGTTCCTCGAAGGGTATAACGCAGGTCTTGTTTTTATAACAGACAAGTTCGTCTACTGTAACGCCAACTACCAGCTTGTCACACATACTTTTAGCGTTTCTCAATAAATTTAAATGGCCTATGTGAAACAGGTCATAAACTCCGGCGGTATAGCCTATAATTTGTTTTCTTCTCATTTTAACCTCCGTTTTTCAATTTGTATATTTTCTTTGCAAGTTTATAAAGTATACCGGAATTATAATAGTTCAGTTGGCGAGATAATTCATCTACCGAGTTTGATAGACTGTCCACACGGCTAATTAAATTATCCCTTTGTAAGCTTAAATCAGCAACGCTGCTTTGTAAGTCTTTATTGGTATTTTCCAAAACGTCAATATAATTTTTGAGTTCAGCATTTTGATTTTGCAATTCTTTGTTTTTCAAGGCGCTTTTATGATTGGCATAATAGGATTCTTTAAAGACGTTGTGCATTTGATAATATCTTTTATCAATATTATCGTCAAGAAAAGATTTCACCACATTTACAAAATCTATCGTAAGATTTTCAGGATGATAGAAATTAGCTTGATCCCACGCACGCTGTTTTTCTATAATATCCTTTGACTGTGCTTTTTCTAAAATGTTTATTATTTCGTTTGGGTCGCTTGTAAAGGGAAGTACTCCCTCTTTGAAGAGCTCATACTGCGTTGTGTTGAATTCTCCAATTTTATTCTTATTTATATCATCGCAAAAAACTGCAACAGGAATTTGTGTAAAAATCCCTTCAAATATAGAGCCTGAATTATCAGTTAAAATGATGTCGGTTGTTTCGAGAAGTGTCATTAGTGGCATATGCGAATCGTAAAACTCATCGACCTTTTCTTTAAGGATATCAATCCTGTTGTGCTCATTTACCAAAAAATTAGTGCCGTGATGTATTTTTGCAACAATATAGTAACGCTCTCTAATTTCATCTAAAACATCAACAATTTGTTCAATCGAAGATTCTTTACCATAGGTAGGAAGATAAAGAAGCTGCTTTTTATTTGACTTTCTAAGCTCGGATTTTTTAAAATTTTGATATTTAAAAGCAGCTGTTTTATACGTTTTTGAAAAAACAGATAAGTAATTGGAATCGTAATCTCCCGAACAAAGAATAGCATCATACATAATATAATTTTCGGGCTTATAAACAATATTAGGTTTGGCAGAGATATTGCTGTATCTATATTTAATTTTGTATTTTGCCGTAATATCATGGTAGGGGTACGGTTCAAGCAAAACCTTATATTCCATATTTGGATCCGTCTTGCGCAAAACGTCAAAACCATTTTTTTTACAATAATCGGCAATATCATCAAACATATTGTTCATACCGGTAGGGTCTCCGACCCAATCAGAACAATAAACGTCGATTGAATAACCACACCTTTTTAACTCTTTAAGGCCTGCGAAAATATTAACATATTGAATATGGTTTAAAATTACAACTGCAATATCTTTCATTTCAACACTTTCCTTTTTATAATAATTTTAAAGAAAATTTCTTTAATAGTAGCAAGTGTTCTTTTATTTATTCGAGTGCTTTTATAGCTTTGCTAAAACCGATATAATTAAACAACCTAATCATTGGCGGACGCAATGCAAAAGTTTCAAAAAAATCTTATTTTTGACATTATACCATAAATCAACTTAAAAAACAATATTTTCTTCATTTCTGTGCTACACCTAAGACTGAAATTGAGAGTAATTAGCTTTATATAAAAAACGAGCGAAATTTTCTTTGTTTTTTATTGTAAGTGTGGTAAAAAAGAAATGATTGAATTTTAGAAAAGCGGATTGAAATTATCTATTAAAGAAAGCAAATAACTGATGACTTTATAAAACAAACCTAATCCTCGTCAAGAAATCAGTGAGGATTTTTGTATTGGTTGTAATTGTTGTAAGTTTTTGTTATAATTATAAAAACTCGACCTCGGTTTACCCTATTTCAATTACAAAGGAGAAAATTATGAATTTTACAGAAATTGCTGAAAACAGACAGTCCTGCCGCCATTATGATTCGGCACGAATGGTTGAAAAAGAAAAATTAGACCGCATTTTAGCGGCCGCAAACCTTTCACCTTCTGCTTGCAACGGTCAGCCGTATCAAATAACCGTTTGTAAGGGTGAAACTGCGAAAAAAGTGGCGAAAGCAACCCAAGGAATGGGAATGAACAAATTCGCAACGGACGCACCTGTTTTAATTGTGTTGTCGGAAAAGCCTTATGTTAAAACTGCGGCATTTGGAGCTAAGGTTAAAAACAACGATTACCGCTCGATTGATATCGGCATTGTGTCGGCGTATATTACTGCCGAAGCCACCGCACAGGGGCTAGGCACTTGTATACTTGGTTGGTTAGATGATATGAAAATCCGTGAAATTTGCGGTTTAGACGGTGCGGTGCGACTTGTTATCACTTTGGGTTACGCTTCGGAAGATGATAAACTTCGCACAAAAAAACGCAAGGACTTAACCGAGCTAGTTAAAATAATCGAAGAATAGAATCATCTAAATATTTAAGTGAATATCGAAAAAGCCTGCCGAAGCAGTAATGCTGATAATAACAATTTCCAACTTTTGCGTATTGCACCACAAGCTGCTATCAAAGAATATGAGTAATAAAAATTATCCCCACCGAGTAATCGGTGGGGATTTTTCTACTTGTTGCAAATATATTGTGGTAATGGTATAATATATACAAACACGATGGCAAAGGAAAAATTCTAATAGGTATACGCCGCAGATTTATGGAGCGACCCTCATGAGAATGCTCAATTTTTTGAAACGATGGGATTTTGCGAGGAACAAATTATCCCTGTCAAAGCAGATGCCACAGATTTACCTTTTGAAAAAGATTTTTTTGATGCTGTTGTGAGTACGGACTCTTATAATTATTTTGGACGGGACACTCGTTATCTTGATGATAAACTTTTGCCATTTATAAAAGGTGGTGGCTATATTTATATTACTGTTCCCGGCATGAAAAAGGATTGCCACGATAACTTACCGAAAGAACTGTTGTTGTCTTGGACCCCGGAGCAACTCGATTATATACACGATATTGATTATTGGACAAAAATTGTTAGTGCTTGTCGAAATGCAGAAGTCATTTCTGTAAAAGAAATGGAAAGCAATGAAGAATGTTGGAACGATTGGCTCCGGCAGGAAAACGAATATGCTGTCGGGGATAGAAAAGCAATGAATGCTGGCGGCGGAAAATATTTGAACTTTATTGCGATTGAACTTAAAAAGAAATAGTTTATATTTATGAGGTGGCTACTGTGATAGATATTAAAACTTGGATAGACCATTTTCTGAAAGTATTAAATCAAACCTTTGAAAATCGTGTGTGGTTTGTTGGTTTGCAGGGTAGTTTTGCCCGCGGTGAAGCGCGTGACACAAGCGACATTGATATTGTTGTAATTCTTGATGAATTATCTGCTATGGACATTCAAACCTATAACACAATGTTGGATACTCTGCCTCACAGAGAACTGATTTGCGGTTTTCTTTCGGGCAAAGATGAGATTTTGAATTGGGAACCTTCCGACCTTTTCCAGTTCTATTATGACACAAAGTCGATAAAAGGAAGTCTTGATGAGTTGCTCCCCTTAATTGATAATTCGGCTATTGACAGAGCAATCAAAACAGGTATAAGCAATATTTTTCACGGTTGTGTTCATAATATGCTCCACGAAAAGAGTGAAGATATCTTACGGGGACTGTATAAATCCGCTTCTTTTGTAATACAGGCAATATATTTCAGGGAAACGGGAAAATATATTCGTCATCAAAAGGAATTATCCACACTGGTATCTACCCACGAAAAAGCGATTGTTGACACCTTTATAAAACTGAAAAATGGGGAAGCAATCGACTTTAATGCAATGTCCGAAACCCTGTTCGCTTGGTGTAAATTTTCAATGTCCCGAAAATAGGAACATCCTAATATGTCAAACAGCTTACAGAAATGTAGTCAGGGAGTTTTCATAAACAATAGCTGTGAAGATAGAATGAGTTTGATTATGAATGTTGGCGGCGAATTTGGTAAGGAGTCAGTCCGGTTTCTTTTTTTATGAAGGTTGCAAAATTTTCAGGAGAACTGTAGCCCATAAGTTCAGATATTTCAGCAATACTTTTGTCTGAATCTGTAAGAAAGCCTCTTGCTGCTCGTATGCGGATATCTTTTTGCAGTTCCCGATAGTTTTTGCCGTAATGGCGAATTAGAAGACGCTGGAGCTGTCGGTGGCTTAAATGTAAAAGTGATGCAAGTTCTTCCTTGGATTCTTTTGCAGAGAAGTGCATAGCAAAATAATTATCAATTACATACTCTATGGATGGAGATGTTGTACCCTTATTGTTTGTTTTATGTTGTGTTTGCATAGGCAGCGTTTCAAACAGATGAAGAAGAAAACCATTGGATATTACCTTTAATTTTTCTCTTGATAAAAAATCCAATGTGTGCATATCCGCAAGGGTGCTGATTTGTGAAAGAGTTTCTTTTAACAGATTATTCTGTTTTATAAGGATCGGCTGATGAATTCGCTGAAACGCATAAAAAAATGTATTTTCCTCGTTTGAGCTTTTCATTGCCTTGTTCAATTGAAAGGATAGACTCATTTGTATGCAATCCGGAGTGGAAAAAGTTAGTTTGTGATATGTTTTTGGGGGCAATAAAAGCAGAGCGGTATTATCAATCGTAACAGTGTTTTTTTCGTATTGGTATGTAGCTTGTCCCTGCTTTACACATTGAATTTCAAAACAATGGTGATTGTGCTCGTAATATGCTGTGTATTCCGGGATTTTTTTTTGGTATGGTAATATGCTTATAAGGGTGCAGTCATTGTTTCCAATATGAAAATGCAGGTTGAAAATTTTCTCCATATCTATTCTCCTTTTAATATAATTTTAATGTGAAAAGAGCAAAAAGTCAACTAAACAGGCGAAAATCTTTGATTTTCGGACATAATTTTAAAAAAACGGCTTAGCGTAAACTTGATTACATTGCTTGGTGTGGTTAGAATGTTGTATAAGGATGGATTGAATATGGACTATAGACAATTATCTTAATAAAAAGGCAAAGAAAAACTGAATAAAAATTAAATAATGAAAGGATATTTATTATGAACTTTCCGTTAAAAGAGCAAGACATTCGTATTGGAATGATTGGCATGACTGAGGGGAACGGCCACCCTTATTCTTGGAGTGCAATGATTAATGGGTATAATAAGGAAGAAATGGAAACGTGCGGATTTCCCGTTATTCCTCGTTATCTTGAAAAACAACCCCTTGAAACCTTTGGAATGCCCGGTGTTCGTGTGACATGTATTTGTTGCACCGGTTTTGCAAGCAGGGAAGAGGCGGAACATATTGCAAGAGCTGCAAATATACCCACGGTCTATGATTCTCCCGAAGAAATGATAGGTAATGTTGATGCAGTCATTGTTGCAACAGACGATGGAAATGAGCATGTTGATCGTTGCAAAATTTTTGTTGAAGCAGGGATACCGATGTTTATTGATAAACCTCTTGTCAACACAGAAGAAGATCTCCGTCAGTTTGTCAAATGGAGAAAAGAAGGTGCACAGTTTATCTCATCATCTTGCATGAGATATGCGAAAGAATATGAGCCCTATCATACCTATAATTATGAGTTGGGCAAACTTTTCTATATCTGCTCCCCTATGGCAAAAAAATATGAAAATTATGGAATACATGCTCTTGAAGCTATGTATCCAATTTTGGGGCAGGGCTTCGTTTCTGTCAGAAATACGGGCACTTTTGAAAGAACTGTTGTTCATATTAAGCATGAAAGCGGCTGTAATGTAAACGTTATTCAAGGTATTGGTATGGGTGGAGCCGGTCTTATGATAATAGGCGAGTACGGCTCTAAATATCTTACTCTTACAGATTCCTACTATGCTTTTAAAAAGCAGCTTGATGAGTTTGTTCAGTGGCTGAGAACGGGCGTAGAACCTTATCCTTTTGAGGAAACGGTTGAACTGATGAAACTGGTTATCGGCGGTCTTCGTTCGAGAGAAGAAGGCGGCAGAGAAGTTTTCTTAGATGAAATAAAGGTGGATTAAGACGATGTTTGGAAAAACCATGAATTACAGCGATCATGATTTTGAGGCAATCAAAATTTTGAAGAATTTTTTGCCAGATAAAATTTTTGATGCGCATGCTCATCTTTTTTCCACCAATAAGAGTATTCCTCAAATTCGTGAAAGATTGGGATATGAACTGTCATTAAATTCTGAAAAATATTTGGCAGAAATGTCCGAACTACTTTGCAATCCTAAGAAGATGCGCCTTAATCTCATTGACTTTCCTGAGGCAGCGGGGAAACTGAACTTCGAAGAATATATATCCAAATCTGATGATTTCTTGATAGAGGAATTAAATAAGGATAGTGGTTATGTTGGTGAAATTATAGTTTCGCCTCGTGATACGGTTGAAACGATAGAAAAGCGTATTGCACGTCATCCCAATATCCGTGGATTTAAGTGCTATCATGTTTTTGCGCCTAAGGAAGCAACTTGGAATTGTGATATTGAAGAATATCTTCCTGAAGCCGCTTGGGAAGTTGCCAATAGGAAAAATATGGTTATAACTCTTCATATGGTTAAGGAATTGTCATTTGCCGATGAGTCAAATCAAAGATATATAATTGAAATGGCAAAAAAATACCCCAATGCAACGCTTATTCTGGCACATGCAGCTCGTTCCTTTGCAAGTTGGACGGGGATTGAGAGTATTCATAAGGTTGCTAAGATTGAAAATGTATGGTTTGATTTTTCCGCAGTTTGCGAATCTTCTGCAATGTTTCAAATTATGCGCAAGGCGGGGATTCAAAGATGTATGTGGGGAAGTGACTATATGGTTTGCCGTGGCAGAGGAAAGGCGATTTCTCTGGCTGATGGCTTTTGTTGGCTTTATCAAAGTGAAATTGATAAAATTTCTTCAATAACTCCGATTTCGACTTGGTTGATCGGCACTGAGAATCTTATGGCAGTTCGCCAGGCTTGTATTTTAGCTGAGATGAAGGAAACTCAGGTAGAGGATCTTTTTTATAATAATGCAGCGAGGCTTTTCG
Source organism: Eubacteriales bacterium (assembly GCA_045597125.1). Taxonomy (GTDB): domain Bacteria; phylum Bacillota; class Clostridia; order Oscillospirales; family SIG627; genus RGIG5579. Next base: position 128,454 of record JAZODR010000013.1, read on the forward strand.
ATAAAAGATAGTAATGATTATTTTAATAATGGGCGCATCTCATACGGGAAAGACTGCGCTTGCTCAAAAGTTGCTTGAAAAATACAAATATCCGTATTTGTCCATAGACCATTTGAAAATGGGACTGATTCGTAGTGGAAATACGGAACTTACACCAATGGACGATAAAGAATTGGTGATATATTTGTGGCCAATTGTTCGTGAAATCATTAAAACTGCCATCGAAAATAAGCAGAATTTAATTGTTGAAGGCAGTTACATACCTTTTGATTGGGCGAAAGCTTTTGAGAAAGAATATCTTGATAACATTAAATATTATTGCCTTGTTATGAGCGAGTCTTATATTAAAAATAATTTTGACCAGATAAAGAAATATGCTAACGTTATCGAAAATCGTTTGGACGATGAGTGGTGTACGATGGAAAGTATGCTTGAAGATAATGCTGAAATATTCAATCTGGCGCAAAAGCATCAAGTAAACTATATCCTTATTGATGACCGTTATGAAATCAACATTGATTTAAAAGGTTGAACGGAAAATGGCACAGATTTTACAAAAAAGAAGTGATTTGAAGAAATCTTATATCTTTGCCAAAACCTTGACATTCATTTCGTTCTGCGGTGCGTTTTTTTGCCTGGTAGGAGCCGTTACCTCAAAGAAGCTACTTTTTTGCCTTGGTATGATTGTTACATTTATAATCGGTTTTTATAATCGCCGTAACGCCCAAATTTACCGTTGTGGGCTTGTTGGAGAGAGAGCCACGGTTGAATTTATCCGAAAGCTTCCGCGGGAGTATTATGCAGTGCAGAACGTGAAGGTGGCGTATGGGGGGAAGAGCAGCGAGCTGGATATGGTTGTGGTTGGACCTGCCGGTGTATTTGTTATTGAAACCAAATATTTGAAAGGTGTCGTGGTGGGAAGTTATGCCAGTGACCACTGGCTTCTTCAAAAGCATGACTCCTATTCTAGGACCTTCTATAATCCCATAAAGCAGGTGAATACCCATGTATATCGCTTGGCAAATTTTCTGAGAAAAGAAGGTGTTAATGTTTGGGTGGACGGTATGGTTTGTTTTTCTCATCCTGAGACGGTGCTTCGTTTGAAAGGCAAACCCTTGGGCGTGCCCGTTTATTCTGTGCGAAATTGTGGCGCTGACAATCTTTGCTCTTGCATACTCCGTCAAGAAGCAAAACTTACCGGGCAAGAAATTAAGCGTATCGTACAATTGATTTGTGCTGGAAAAAGGTGAAAATTTTTGCCAATTTCTTGTTTTATTCTATAAATCGTGGTATAATGTAAAAAATATGGAATGACAGGAGACTTGTGATGATACTGGATAAAATGAAAAACCGCGCTTTGTACGAAGCATGTCACAAAAATTTTTCTTTTGCTTTTGATTTTATCGAAGATGCCGTTAAAAATAATTTTGTTCCCGGAAAATATGAGCTTTGGGATACCAATCAAGAAGCCCTTTGGATCTCTGTTCAGGAATATGAGACCCGTCCTCGGGAGGAACGGAAGTTTGAATCCCATCAAAAGTATATTGATATTCAGTATATTGTTTCAGGCCACGAGGAAATGGAAGTTTGCGATGTTTCCTGTGTGAATGCCGAGACGGAATACGATGGTGAAAATGATTATCAGCTTTTTTCCGCCAAGGGGAAGACTACCTGTCTTACTTTACAGGCAGGGGATTATGCTATCTTTTTCCCGGATGACATTCATATGCCGGGCGTATCCCCCGATGGGGAAACGGTAGCGGTCAAAAAGATCGTTGCCAAGGTAAGAATTGATTAAATCATTTTACGGAGGTGCTTATGGGATATTTTACAGGGAAAACCGTGTTGATTACCGGCGGTGGACGGGCTACCTTGCAGGATGGAAGCGCAGGTTCTATCGGATACGGCATTGCTACCGCTTATGCCAAGGAAGGCGCTAATATTGTTATCACCGGAAGAAACGTGAAGAAGCTGGAAGATGCGAAAGAGGAATTGGAGCGGCTTTATGGTGTTCGCGTTCTTCCCGTTCAGGGTGATATTTCTGCGGGCTGTGATAATAAGGCGATTGCAGAAAAAGTAGTTGCCAAAGCGGTTGAGGAATTTGGCGGTATTGACGTTTTGATCAACAATGCACAAGCCAGTGCTTCCGGCGTTACCCTTGCCGATCATACTTTGGAGCAATTTGATTTGGCTCTTTATTCCGGCCTTTATGCTACCTTCCACTATATGCAAGCAGCTTATCCGTACCTTGCTAAGGCAAAAGGAAGCGTAATCAATTTTGCCAGCGGAGCGGGTCTATTCGGAAATTACGGTCAGTGTGCTTATGCCGCTGCAAAGGAAGGTATTCGCGGTCTGAGCCGCGTCGCCGCCAATGAGTGGGCAAAGGACGGTATTAATGTGAATGTGGTTTGCCCTCTTGCTTGGACTTCTCAGCTTGAGAATTTTAAAAATGCTTACCCCGAAGCCTTTGATAAGAATGTGCATACGCCCCCCTGCGGCTATTTCGGAAGACCTGAGGAGGACATTGGCAGAGTTTGTGTTCAGCTGGCTCATCCCGATTTTAAGTTTATGACCGGTGAAACTCTTACCCTTGAGGGCGGATTGGGTCTCAGACCTTAAGAAACAACAAAAAAGGATAGCGTAAGCGTTGTACTTTTGAGGACAGTTTTTTAATAATGAATTATAACCGTGCTTTTCAAAAGCACGGTTATTTTTTTAATATTTTCTTTCATAATCATTTTAATTATGTTATAATAAACCTAACCGATAAATGTAAATTTGACGTTCAATTTTCACTCTACTAATGGTTGATTTCTCCCCTTTCAACCATTAGTTCGTGTTATTTTTCTTAAAAGGTGCTACAATTAAAGTGAAAGGAGGGAGCCTATGGACCAAATCAAGATAGGAAAGTTTATTGCCGAGTGCAGAAAAAAGAAAAATCTTACGCAAGCACAGTTGGCAGAAAAATTGAATGTAACCGATAGAGCCATATCAAAATGGGAGACAGGCAAAGCAATGCCCGATTCCGATATTATGCTCGACCTTTGTTATATTCTTGGAATAAATGTAAATGAATTATTATGTGGGGAGATGATTGATATGGAACAAAAGGATGAACAATTAAATGAACTGATTTGTCAGATGGCAAAAAATGAGGAGAGATATTATAAACGACTACGGCATTCCGCTTATGTGATTATCGCAACCAGTCTGGTAGCACTTGTTTGTCTGATGACTTTAATATCACTGCTTATCCCTGAATGTGGATTTCAAGACTTCTTGATAATAGTGTCTGTTATACTATTTATAATTCCTTGCATTATTGCTCTTAAATTTAAGGTAGAGACAGGGTATTATGAATGTAAGAACTGTCAACATATGTTTGTTCCTAACTATAAAGAGATTGCCTTGTTGATGCAAACGCCAACCAGAAGATTACTCAAGTGTACTAAATGTGGAAAATGGACTTGGTGCAAAAAACTAAGCAAGAAATAAATTTAAGTTTATCGAATAGATGAGAGCGGAGGATTTTCCTCCGCTCTTGTTATATTTCGGGAAAAAAACGGCATCGGAACAAGTCCGATGCCGTCTTGTGGAGCTGGAAATGGGATTTGAACCCACGGCCTATTGATTACGAATCAATTGCGCTACCACTGCGCCATTCCAGCAAATTTTAAATTTTAGTTGCAATACAGAGAAAAATGTGATACAATATAAGCAACAGTAATATTATACCCGATTTATCCGCGTTTGTCAAGTGTCAGACGCGAAAAAGCGGAAATAATTTTGTGACGCACCCGATTGGAGAAGTATATGCGACTTACAGACCTGTCCGTTATCCGCGAGATAATGTCGCGGCACGGCGTATCCTTTCAGAAAAAGTTCGGTCAGAACTTTCTCATAAATCCAACAGTGCCCGAGCGTATCGCCGAAGCGGCGTGCGGCGAGGGCGGAGAGGGCATACTCGAGATCGGTCCCGGCATAGGTACGCTCACGCGTGAGCTTGCCTGCCGTGCCGAAAAGGTCGTCGCACTCGAAATTGACACCGCGCTCATACCGATACTCGACGAAACTCTCGCTGATTTTGACAACACAACCGTTATAAATCAGGACGTGATGAAAACCGACCTTGAGTCGCTTGTAAACGATGAGTTTTTGTCGAAGGGACTTCGTGTATCCGTCGCGGCGAATTTGCCTTATTACATCACAACGCCGATACTTATGAAGCTCGTTGAATCGCGCCTGCCGTTTGATACGATAACGGTTATGATACAAAAAGAGGTAGCGGTACGCCTCACCGCGCCCGCAGGCGACAGCGAGTACGGCGCGATAACCGCAGCGCTCTCGTATTACGGCAAGGTGGAGCGACTGTTTACCGTGCCGGCGGGGTGCTTTTTGCCCGCGCCGAAGGTCGACTCCGCGGTAATACGCATCACGCTTTACAAAGAGCCGCCCGTTTTGGTTGAGGACGAGGCGACGCTGTTCAAGACCATACGCGGTGCATTTGCACAGAGGCGTAAAACGCTCGCAAACTCGCTCACGACGGAGTTTTCGGCACTCGGACGAGAGGGAATTGTAAGCGCTATCGAGGCGGCAGGGCTTTCGGCGTCGATACGGGGCGAGCGTCTTACACTTGAGGATTTTGCAAGACTTGCGGATGCT
>JAZODR010000014.1:0-34329 GCA_045597125.1 Eubacteriales bacterium
TACTGGGCTTCGGCTGTATGCGCTTTCCCACTCTGGCAGGGGGAACCGCTGCCGACATCGACGTTCCTCTGACGGAAAAAATGATCCGCTACGCTATGGATCACGGAGTGAATTACTTTGACACCGCCTATCCTTATCACAACGGACAAAGCGAAACGGTGCTTGGCGACATTCTGTCCCGTTTTCCCAGAGAATCCTACTATCTTGCAGACAAATTCCCCGGTCACCAGATCTCGAAAAATTACGATCCCAAGGAAGTTTTCGAGCATCAGCTGAAAAAGTGCAAGACCGAGTATTTCGACTTTTACCTGTTGCACAACGTATTTGAGAATTCCCTGCCCGTTTATACCGATCCCAAGTGGGGCATTATGGATTATTTCATCGAGCAGAAAAAATTGGGTCGCATCCGTCATCTGGGATTTTCCAGCCACGGAAGCATTGAGGTGATGGAAAAGTTCCTCGACCTTCACGGGGAGCATCTGGAGTTCTGTCAGATCCAGTTGAACTATCTGGACTGGACCCTGCAAAAAGCCAAAGAAAAAGTGGAATTTCTGCGGGAGCGCGGCGTTGGAATCTGGGTGATGGAACCCGTCCGCGGCGGAAAATTGGCCAATCTTTCGGAAGGTGCCAAAGAAAAACTGACCGCCCTTCGTCCCGACCACTCCCCCGCCGCCTGGGCCTTTCGCTTCCTTCAGGATATTCCCGGTGTCAAGATGATCCTGTCCGGAATGAGCAATTTCGACCAGGTGAAGGAAAACATCGACACCTTCGAAAAAAAAGTGCCCTTGAGTGAAGAAGAAACGAAGCTGCTTTTGGATATTGCGGAAACTTTAAAGAATTCCGTCCCCTGCACCGCTTGCTCTTACTGTGTCAAAGGATGTCCCATGGGGCTGGATATCCCCTTTTTACTTTCCATTTACAACGATCTGCAGGTGGTCAAGACCTTCAATACCTCTATGCGTATCGAGTTTCTCCCCGATGAGAAAAAACCGCATAACTGCATTGCCTGCGGAGCCTGCAGCGCCATTTGCCCCCAAAAAATTAAAATCCCCGAAACACTGCAAAAGCTGGACGAAATTATGAAAGGAATGCCCTCTTGGGCAAAAATATCAAAGGAGCGCGAGGAGATCGCGATCCGCGAAAGAGAGGAAAGCAAACAATGAAACTGACCATCATCGGCGATATCATGTGTGAACCCTCCATTATGGCTGCGGGTAAAAAGAAAGACGGAACCTATTCCTACGACTTTGTGTTTGAAAATGCAAAGCGGATTTGGGAAAATTCCGACTACGTGGTTGGCAACCTGGAATTCCCTCTTGCGGAGGATATGCAGCTGACCAGTGCCTTTGACGTATTCAACGCGCCTCAGCCCTTCGGTCAGGCGGCAAAAGACGCAGGACTGGATCTGGTTTCCGTGGTGAACAACCACACCCTGGACCGTACCTGGGAAGGCGCCGTAAAGACCATGAACTATCTGGAAAAGATCGGTCTTCCTTACACCGGTGTGGCAAAGTGCGCCGAGGATCGCAAGGAAGCCTATTACGTAGAGCTGGATGGCACGAAGATCGCCGTCATCGCTTACACCTATTCCACCAACTGCAAGCTTGCTCCCGAGCAGGTGGAAGAACTGGAGCCCCTGATCAACTATCTCCGCCCTTCCACCGCACTTACCTATACCCCCGACGTACAGGAAAAATTCAAGACCTGGGTAGACAAGCTCTTCCCCAAAATGAACAAAAAGAAGCGTAACAAACTCAAGAAGTTTCTTCACGTTTCCTGCAAGCCCTTTGCCCGTGCAGACGATCTGATCGTTCCCGAATGCGAGAAATTTTTGAACAATCTGCGTGCCGACATCCGCAAAGCGAAGGAAAATGCTGATTTCGTCCTCTTCTACCCCCACGTAGGCGGACAGTTCAACGTTCAGCCGGGGAAATTCTCCGAATTGGTTTTCAAGACCGCGCTGGAGGAAGAGGTCGACGCCATTTTTGCATCCCACTCCCACATCGTTCAGAAAGCAGAGTGGAAGGGCAAGGTTCCCTGCGCCTGGTCTATGGGCAACTACAATATGGACTCCACCTCCCATATCGTCGTGAAAACCGATTATCCCGAGATCGGCATCATCATGCACTTGTATCTGAATGGCAAAGACATCGAAAAGGTCACCTTCTCTATGACCAAGGCCGTTTGGGAAGACGGAAAATATCGCACCTATCCCGTTACTGACCTGCGCGAAAAGCTGAGTGACAAAGAAAAAAAGGTCCTTGCAGGCGAAGTGCAAGCAGTTCTGGACCGCATTTATTCCAAAAAATACGAGGGCGAGCTGTTCCTTGAGGAGTACACCCTTTAATTCATTCAAGATCAGCGGAGGAGAAATACTCCTCCGCCAATTCTTTCATCATCCTCGGACACGTTCTGCTTTCCGCAAGATCGCGGACAAAACGCTCCGCAATGCGAGCCTCCGACAGAGAAAACGACAGTTTCTCAAAGGACAAAAGAACGCCTCCGTTCCGCTCTTCCCCCTGCAAAAGGATCTCCCGTTCCCCCGCCTCGATCCGATACGTACAGGAGTGGGCGCCCTCTTGAAACCCGTACTTTTTTCTGCAATGCTCAAACCTCTTCATACGTGCTCCTTTTCCAATTGCATGGGGACAGTATAGCCGTTTTCACAGAGAAAGCAAGGGACTATATTCAGCAATTTTTGTGAAAAATTGGAAAAATTGCAGATAAAAGTTACCAAGAAAGCACATTCTCTTTTGATTCATCTTGTTTCCGTCAAAAAAGCAGATGCTATAAAATTTTTATAAACCCGCTTTTTCATCGTTTTCCGATTTTTTTCTTTGAATTTTGCATTTTTCAACCACATTCCCATACCTTCACCCCATTTTTTCCTTTTGTTCACAAAATTCTGCATTTTCATAAAAATTGCCCAAAAAAAAGCAGGAGTCTGATATGGCAAAAGTTTTAATCGAATTTTATTCGGGGAAAACCCCGGAAAACCTGATATCGATGCTGAACGAGCACTTTGACTCCGTTTATTTTCTGTATTCCGCAGAAAAATGTACTCCCTCAGAGGAGGCAAAAGCCGCCATGAAGGAGCTTGGAACCAAACTCCTCGGCACTCCTCCCGTTTTTCACGATATCGGCCCTCTCACCGTTGTCTCTGCCTTGGCGGAGCTGAAACGGATCCAAACGTCCGGAAATTTCTATCACGTAGACATTACGGGCGGCGACGAAGCGTTCATTGCCGCCGCCGGAATCTTCCAACATCAGCAAAATGAAAGGATTGTTTTGCATCAATACGACGTGCGCAACGGAACGAAGCGTTTTTCCTATCCGCGGCCAAGCGAGCCGGAAGAGGTATTCCCATATTTCATTTCCGCAGAAATGCTGCTGCGCCTGAACGGATCGTCTCCCATTCTTGCTCCCTCCTACAGTTTTACGACGGGAGACCTGAAAAACGAGATCCTTCGTCTGTGGAACGCAGTTCGCAGCCGTCCCAAGGCATGGAACCGTTTTTGCTGTCTGGATCGGGACGAAAAGATCGATTCCTCTCTCCTGACCCAAAAGGAAATCTCTCGCGGAGAGAATGCCGGTGCCTATCAATCCATCTCCGTGCGGCTGAAAAACGCGGGGATCTTAAAGGATGAAAAAAAGATCCGCCACGGGAGGCGAGACTATATGACTTTCCGACTGGACGTTTCCCCCGACGCGCTTTTTCTTTACGATAAAGCAGGGACCCTCTTGGAAATGTACTGCGCCCTTTGCGCCCACGAAAGCGGACTGTTTCACGATATCAGAGTCGGTGTGAAACTGGATTGGAACGGAACCGTTTTGAAAAGCGGAACTCCCGACCCCTACAACGAGATCGATCTGTTCCTGATGCATGGCAATCTCCCCGTCGTCGCCAGCTGCAAGAATACCGTGCCGCAAAACGATTATTTGTACGAGATCATGGTAATGGCCAAGCACTACGGCGGCTTCTTTGCCACCCCTGCTTTGTTCTGCTCCGGCAATGCCTCCGAAGGCTTAAAAAAGCGTGCCGAGGAGATGGGCGTTGTTCTCATTGACGGCATCCGATCCAAAGCGCCGGATCAAATGATCCCACTACTCAAGAAGAAATTTCATCATCGATAAACACCTTTAGGAGGCATTTTATGAAAAAAGGTTTTCTCTATTCCCTCTTGACCGCACTTCTTTTCGTAACGCTTGAGCCCGTATCCAAGCTGATCGCGGGGGAGATCTCCCCTTTTGCCATCACCTTTTGGCGATTCGCCATCGGTTCGCTGATCCTGCTCCCCTTTGCCGTCGGAAGGCTCAAAAAAGGAGGTCTTGGGTTCACGAAAAAGGATCTTCTCACCTGCACCCTTCTGGGAATCCTCTTTATTTGTGTCAGTATGGTCTCGTTGCAGGTAGCCGTTAAGGAATCTGCCAATGCGTCGCTGATCGCCATCATTTTTTCCTCTAATTCCGTTTTCACTCTCTTGTTTGCAGTGCTTTTCAGTAAGGAAAAAATCACGAAAAACAAGCTTCTCGCCTTGGTATTTTGTGTAACCGGACTTTTGTTCTGCGTCTCCCTAAAAGCAGGAGCAGAACTGTTTTCCGTACTTCTCTCCCTGTTTGCGTCCCTGAGTTTCAGTCTTTACACCGCTTTGAGTCAGAAATATATGACCCGATTGGGCGGTGCTGTGCAGACCTGCTTCGTATTTCTTTTGGGAAGCGGCGTTTTGCTTTTGATTCTTCTTTGTACCGGGGCCGACTTGATCCCCACCTTCGGAGTCAAGAGCATTTCCATCCTCTTCTATCTGGGACTTCTGGTTACCGGTGTCGGCTATTACGCGTATTTCAAGGCCATTGAAAAGGGAGGCGCCATGATGGGCAGCCTTGCCTTTTTCATCAAGCCCGTTTTAACCCCCTTTGTGGCGCTGGTCGTTAACGGAACGCCCTTGAAATGGAACGTATTCGTTGCCGTATTCTTCGTGATGATCGGTTCCCTCTTCGGCATTTTGGAAAAGCAGAAGGCAAAAAAATAACCTACACACAAAAAAACCTACATATGAAAAAGGATATCGCCCTATGAGAAGTTATCTTGATCGTTGCTATTCCGCCATCGGACACCCACAGCAAAGGCTTGACATTCACCTTCCCGATGAAGGAGCCGCCTTTCCCGTTTTTATCTATTTTCACGGCGGAGGCTTTGAGCGCGGAGACAAAGCGGTAGAAAAGCTGACGCCTTTTTATCGGTATATGACCGAAAAAGGCATCGCCGTGGTCACCTGCAATTACCGTATGTACCCTGAGGCAAAATACCCGGAATTCATCGAAGACGGCGCAGAAGCGGTTGCCTGGGTAAAGGCCCGTTTCGGTGAATATGCAAAAATGGAACAGTTATTTGTGGGAGGCTCCTCCGCAGGAGGACACCTGTCCATGATCCTTTGCTTTGACAAGCGGTGGTTGGCGGCTCACGGCATCTCCCCGCTGGAGATCGACGGATTTCTCCACGACGCAGGTCAGCCCACCTGCCATTTCAGAATGCTGAAGGAACGCGGTATTGACCCGAAGCGAATTCTGGTGGACGAAGCTGCCCCCCTCTATCACGTGGGGACGGACGAAAAATACCCCCGAATGAAATTCATCGTTTCCGACGACGATATGAAGAATCGCTACGAGGAAACCATGCTGATGCTTTCCGCTTTGGAAAAATTCGGCCATACCGCCCCGGAGGTGACCTCTCAGGTAATGCACGGAAAGCACTGCGGATACTTAGGTGCCGTGGACGAAGTGGGCGAAAGCGTATTCGGTAAGATCTGTGCCGGATTCATCCTCGAAACCGTCGGCTAAAAAGAAAAAACATACGGAAATTTCCGTATGTTTTTTGTTTCTTATTTACATTATCAAAAAATTGTGATATACTGTGTCCAGTTTATGCCGAGCGAGAAAAAAAGAAGGCATCTGACGATGCCTTCTGGCGCGTTGTAAGGGACTCGAACCCCTGACCTACTGGTTCGTAGCCAGTCACTCTATCCAGCTGAGCTAACAACGCAGGTTCTCTCGAACATCGGTTATCTTATCACATTCGGATTTTTTTGTCAAGAGCAAAATGGCAAAAAAACAAAACAAAAGGAAAAATATGAGTAACTTTCAATTACCCTTGCCTATTGAGGTAAAAGAAGCTCTGGAAAAGCTGAACCACGCAGGACATGAAGCGTGGCTGGTGGGCGGTGTAAGGGACCTTTTACTGCGCCGCGAGGTGCACGATTGGGATCTGACCACCAGCGCCACACCCGAAGAAATCAAAACGGTTTTTTCCGATTGCAGTTTAAACCTTGTAGGCGAAAAATTCGGTACGGTCACCGTCCATTACAAAAATCTGTTCCTTGACATTACCACCTTCCGAAAAGAGGGCGCGTACAAGGATCACCGTCACCCCACTGAAGTCACCTTTACAAAAAATCTTTTTGACGATTTGAAACGCCGTGATTTTACAATCAATGCAGTGGTCTATCACCCCGAAAAGGGATTTCGCGACTTTTTTTGCGGACGCAGAGATCTGAAGAAACGTTTAATCCGCGCCATTGGAGATGCAGATACACGCTTTCGTCAAGATGCAGTTCGCATTCTTCGCGCTCTGCGCTTTTCCGCCGCACTCGGGTTCGACATTGAAGAAAAAACCAAAAGCGCCATTCACCGCAATAAAGAATTGCTTCTTACCATTGCGCCCGAGCGCATTCTGCCCGAATTTTCCCGTATGCTTTGCGGGCGAAATATCCGCTACGTTTTAACGGAATTTTCCGATGTAATTGGCGTTCTGATTCCCGAAATTCTCCCTGCCGTCGGATTTTCTCAGCGTAGTCCCTTCCATCAATACGATGTTTGGCAGCACACCGTTCACGCGGTAGCCTATGCCGATCCCATTCCCGAAATCCGTTTGACTCTCTTCTTCCACGACTTGTCTAAGCCAAGCTGCTTAACCGTAGACGAAAACGGACGAGGACATTTCTTTTCTCACCCCAAAAAAAGCGCCTCTCTTGCAAAAAGCGTAATGGAGAGAATGAAATTCCCCACGAAAACCATTAATCTAATTCATCTTTTGGTGTATTATCACGACTCACACCCCAACTGTGACGCAGATATCAAACGCCTTTTGGGAAACGTAGGCGAAGAAAATTTTTTCCGTTTACTGCGCGTAATGGAAGCAGACACCCTGGCACATAGCAAGTGGGCGGTAAAAAAACGTCTGGCTCAGCTTCAAAAATTGAAGGAATCCGGAGAAGGAATTCTCTCTTCGGGAGAATGTTATTCTCTCAAGGGTCTTGCCATTACGGGGAACGACCTTTCAGAGCACGGAGTCATGGGCGAAAGAATCGGTCAGCTTCTCCGTCTTGCCCTGCAAAATGTGATTTTGGGTAAATGGGAAAATCGCAAAGAAGCACTCCTTTATGAACTGGAGAAAAATAATTGGTAAATTTGAGGAAAGCCATTGACAAAAAAATGCTTTCCCGTTATAATAAACTACTGTCGATAACCTTGAGGAAAAGTAAAATGATCAACCAAACCGATAACAATTTTCTTGATATTTCAAAGCTTCTTTTCGGTGAACTGAAAAGTTTAGCCTTTGATTTAAAGGATATTCCCTTCCCTAACGGGGATAAGGAAATTGCGGTGTCATCCCTTCGCTTTTCCGGCGAGGCGAAAGATATCTCCGGCTTCATTCGACTCATTGGCACCATCACGGGCGAGTATTCCGCTCCCTGCGGTCGTTGCCTTGCTCCGGTCGCGCGGACGTTTTCCACCCAGATTGATCTCTCCGTGGTAACTTCTCCGACGGAATCCGACGAAGATATAATCCTTGCCGAAGGACAAAAAATCGATCTTGGTTCATTTGTAACCGAAACGGTTCTTCTCAATCTGCCTTTGCGGCTGCTTTGTCGCGAGGATTGCAAGGGACTCTGTCCTAAATGCGGAAAAGATCTGAATCTCGGCGAATGCAAATGCGACCACAAAGAAATTGACCCCAGACTTGCAGGTCTTGCGGACTTTTTCAAAGACAAATAAGAAACCTTTTACGGTGCAATAAAGAATTGGGAGGTGCGATAAAATGGCAGTACCGAAGCGTAAAACATCCAAAGCAAGAAAGAATTCCAGACGTTCCAGCGTCAGCAAGTTGACCCCGCCCACTTTGGCAAAGTGCCCCAACTGCGGCGCTTACAATCTCCATATGAGAGTTTGTTCCGAGTGCGGACACAAGGACGGCAAAGAAGTTATCCAAATCAAGGACTAATTCGCCGAACGCTCGTATATCAGTCTCCGCCGAACATCGGCGGAGACTATATCTATATATATGAGGCACATAAAGATATGTCTTTGGCATAGCCGCAAGGCTTTGGTGCCTAAGATGTATCTTTTTTTCATTTTTTGAGAAAGGAGGCCAAAATGGTAACCATTACCGAAGTAGAAAAAGATTCTCTCGCGGAAAAAGCAGGTCTTCGCGCAGGCGATACGCTCCTCAGCATTGATGCCCACCCCATACGCGATATTTTAGATTACCGCTTCTTTTTAACGGAAGAGAAAATTCTTTTGGAATTGAAGCGCGGCGAAACCACATTCACCGTACAAATTATAAAGGGCAGATACGATGACATTGGCTTAGAATTTGAAACTTTTTTAATGGATAAAAAACGCCGCTGCGCCAACAAATGCATCTTTTGCTTTATTGATCAGAATCCCTGTGGAATGCGGGAAACGGTGTATTTCAAAGACGACGATACCAGGCTCTCCTTTTTGATGGGAAACTACGTAACCCTGACCAATGTAAGCGAGAAAGAACTTGAACGGATCGTTCAAATGCGCCTTTCTCCTGTAAATGTATCCGTCCATACCACCAATCCCGAGCTACGTGTAAAAATGCTTGGCAATCCGAGAAGTGCAAAAATTATGGAACAGCTGAAAATCCTTGCCGACGGCGGCATTGATATCAACTGTCAGATTGTTTCTTGCAGAGGCATCAACGACGGCGCGGAATTGGAGCGAACCATTCAAGACTTGGCAGAACTGTACCCCGCCGTGCAGAGCATTGCCGTAGTTCCCGCGGGACTAACACGTCATCGGGAAGGCCTGACTCCCTTGTCTGCCTACGACAAAGAAAGTGCTCGGGACATCATCAATATCGTTGAATCCTACGCAAAAACGTATATGGACAAGTATGATTTACGTCTTGTGTATGCAGCAGATGAATTCTACCTTGCCGCCGAAAAAGCTCTTCCGGAAGAAGCGGAATACGACGGCTATCCTCAACTGGACAACGGCGTAGGACTTCTGCGATATGCAAGAGAAGAACTGATGGACGAGATTCGCTATCGCAAAGAAAAAGGCCTGTGGGCAAATCTGCCTCAAAATCCACTTTCCGTCACTATGCTGACGGGGGTAGCGGCAGGGGAGCATCTAAAAGAGATTGCGGAAGAAATTATGAAGGCGCTTCCCTTTCTGAATCTGAAAGTAAAAGTCGTAAAGAACCGCTTTTTCGGCGAAACGGTTACTGTAGCGGGACTGCTTTGCGGTGCAGATTTGGCAGAAGCCGCCAAAGAAGAAAAGCCCGAAATTCTCTTTATTCCCGCAGTGTCCCTGCGGCACGAACGGGATTTGTTCTTAGACAATTACTCATTGGATCAACTGAAAAAAGAGGTCGGCTGCCCCGTGTATGCCATTGAAAACGGCATCCCTCTTCTGGATACCATCGAAAAAATTTGTAACGGGAGGTAAATCATGGCAAAACCCGTCATTGCCATCGTTGGCAGACCCAACGTTGGTAAAAGTACGTTTTTTAATAAGCTCTCGGGTGAGCGAATCTCCATTGTGGATGACGTTCCCGGTGTAACCCGCGACCGCATTTACTACGAAACTGAATGGTGCGGAAGAAAAATGGTTCTCATTGACACCGGCGGTATCGAGCCAAACTCAGGGGATATAATCCTTAGCCACATCGAACAACAGGCACACCTTGCCATGGATGCGGCAGACGTGATTATCTTTATGACTGACATCCGCAGCGGAGTAACCGCGGCAGACAGAGAGATTGCCGCCATTCTCAAGCGCAGCAAAAAGCCCGTCATCCTTGCGGTAAATAAGGTGGATTCCATTGGTGCTCTCCCTGCAGAATTTTACGAATTCTATGAACTGGGTGTGGAAAACGGTCCCTTTGCCCTTTCCTCCATCCACGGAACGGGAAGCGGTGATATTCTGGATGAGGTACTCCGTCTGCTTGGCCCTGCCGATGCGGAAGAAGAGGAAGAGGACATCATCAATGTTGCCGTGATTGGAAAACCCAATTCCGGTAAGAGCAGTCTGATTAATGCCGTTCTGGGCGAAAACCGCGTCATTGTTTCCCCCATTGCGGGAACCACCCGCGACGCCATTGATACCCGCGTAGAAAACAAGCACGGTATTTACAATTTTATTGACACCGCGGGAATCCGCCGTGCTTCCAAGATCGACGACCGCATCGAAAAGTACAGTGTTCTCCGTGCAAAATTGGCAGTGGAGCGCAGCGATGTATGCGTCATTATGGTAGATGCCTTCGAGGGAATTACCAGTCAAGACGCCACCATTGCAGGTCTTGCCCACGAAGCGGGTAAAGCATGTATTATCTGTATGAACAAGTGGGATTTACCCGACAAGGACAACGACTCGGTAAAAAACGCCACCAAAAAAGTATTTGACATTCTCCCCTTTATGCAGTATGCACCCGTTCTGTTTATTTCTGCAAAAACGGGTCTTCGCATCGACAAAATCTTCGAGCATATCAATTATGTGCATATGCAAGCCGCCACCCGTATTTCAACAGGGATGCTCAATGATATGCTCAACGATGCCACCACCCGCGTTCAGCCCCCCAGCGACAAGGGAAGACGACTAAAAATCTACTATATGACGCAAGTCAGCGTAAAACCGCCTAAGTTTGTTATTTTCTGCAACAGTGAAAAACTATTTCACTTTACGTATCTTCGCTATATTGAAAATTGCCTACGGGAAACTTTCGGCTTCCGCGGAACTCCCATTCAATTTGTAATCCGTGAAAGAACAAAGGAGGACGCATGAGATATTTCTTTGATCCGGCCATTACCGAATACGGCTTTTTTATGGATGGAAAAACAGGAATACAGGTACTGAGCCTTTCCATTTTGTTTTTCCTTGCCATTGCTCTTTCCTCTTATCTGCTGGGAAGCATCAATTCCGCCGTCATTATCTCCAAAAAGATCTACGGCTATGACGTGCGCAACTACGGTTCGGGCAATGCAGGCATGACCAATATGTTTCGCTCCTTCGGCAAAACCGCAGGCTTTCTGACGCTGGTGGGAGATATACTCAAAGCGCTGATTGCCGTTATCATCGGTTATATTTTGCTGGGCGGTCCCGGTCAGTATATGGCAGGTTTTTTCTGCATGATCGGTCATGTTTTCCCCCTTTATTTTAATTTTAAAGGCGGCAAGGGCGTAATCGTCAGTGCCATCACCATTCTCCTCATTGACCCCTTGGTATTTTTGGTTTTGGCCCTGCTTTTCGGTCTTATGTTTGTGGCAACGCAAATCATTTCCGCTTCCAGTCTGACCGCCGCATTCTTTTTTCCATTGGTGGTCTATGCCTTTAATTACAACCACCCCAAGCTCTCCTACATCTTCTTCTCCCTTTTGATTTCATTTTTCGTAATTGCTATGCACAAGGATAACATCCGAAGAATTATGAATAAAACGGAGAAAAAATTTACCATCAAGAAATAAAATGGATAATGTTTCTTTTTATTATGCAAAACAATACGATCCAATTACCTTAAAGGAGATTGTAGAAAAGATTATTGCTGACCACGGAGGCTACGAGCGTCTCTTTGCCAAAGGAAAAAAAGTAGTAATCAAGCCGAATCTGGTGGTAAAAAAGAAACCCGAGGGCGGCGCTACCACCCATCCCGCGATACTGGAAGCAGTCTTATTGTGTCTGCTTCCCCACACAAACGATATTACCGTAGCAGAATGCTCAGGCGGCCCCAACACGGAAACTCTGATAAAAGCCATTTATCGGGAAACCGGAATCAAGGAGGTTTGTGATCGGTATAAGATCCCCATTCATTACCAAATGAATGCAGTAGAGGTTACACCTCCCAATCCCATTATCTGCCACAGACTGGAAATTTTGGACGCTTTCACCTCGGCAGATGTTCTGATCAATTTGGCAAAAATGAAAACCCATTCTCTAACCACGGTAACAGGCGCGGCAAAAAATCTGTACGGCGTTATTCCGGGTCTGCGCAAGGTAGAGCAACATGCCAACTACCCAAAAATCGAAAATTTTGCCGCTTTGATCTGCGATATTAATAAAGCCGTACCCTGCGATCTTTCCATTATAGACGGCATCTTGGGAATGGAAAAAGACGGCCCCTCCGGTGGCGATCCCAAATGGGCATACGGACTTTTGGGCGGTGTGAATCCTCACGCTGTAGATGAGGCGATGTGCCGCTTTATGGGCATTGATCCCGCTCTTTCTCCCATTCTGGAATGTGCCAAGAAAAATGGTCTTGTGAAAGAAGTTAGCCTTTTGGGCGACCCGATGGAAGATCATCTTCCCTCTCCCTTTATTCTCCCCGATAGCCAAAAGCCCAATTTTTTGCGATCATTTTTAAGTATGTACAACGGAAAACTTTCCCGCTATTTGGCTCCCAAGCCGAAAATTGCAAAAAAACTTTGCATCGGATGCGGAGAATGCGCCCGTCTTTGTCCCAAAAAGACCATTGAGATCAAGCACAAAAAGGCAGTCATTCATCACAAAAATTGTATTCGCTGTTGGTGCTGTCAGGAAATGTGCCCCAAGAAAGCGGTGCAAACCTCCTGCAATCCCATTATGAAAATGCTCTGAGGAATTTCTATGAAAATTACCTTTTCTGCTCCTGCAAAAATTAATCTTACCCTTGGCATTACGGGATTACGCGAGGACGGCTACCACCTTTTGGAAAGCATTATGCAAACCATTTCCCTTTCCGATACTTTGACCTTTGAGCCGATGCCCAACGGGATTATTCTTTCCTGCAACAAGGGTCACATCCCCACCGACGAAAAAAATCTGTGTTATAAAGCGGCGCGGAAATACTTGGATGCGGCGGAAACTTCAGGCGGTGTAAAAATACACCTGATGAAATGCATCCCGGACGGTGCGGGAATGGGCGGCGGCTCTTCCGATGCAGCCACGGTGCTCAAGGCAATGCAGATTCTGTACCCGGCAAAGGTGGATGTATTTCAAATTGCCGCTTCCATCGGTGCAGACGTACCTTTCTTTCTGCAAGGAGGAACGCAGCTTTGCAAGGGAGTAGGTGAAATTTTAGAGCCTCTTTCCTTACCGCAAAAAAATTCACTGTGGGTCGTTGTGACAAAGCCACCTCAAAGCCTTTCCACCCCTGAAATTTATAAGCTTTTTGACCAAAGCGGCATCCCCTTTTCGACAATTCTTTCGAGTGATGATCGAAAGAAACTGGAAAGCGGTGATATGAAAACGCTCTTAGCTCTTTTAAAAAATGATCTGGAGTTGCCTGCCATTTCAAAGCTTCCCGAAATTGCCGCGAGAAAAGAAATGCTTCTTTCCATGGGGGCAGATGCGGCAATGATGACAGGTTCCGGCAGTGCAGTCTTTGGCCTGTTTCAAAATGAAGGCCGTGCAAGAATTTGCTGTCAAACTTTGGAAAATAAAGGCCTTGAGGCATACTTTTGTACCCTTTTATGATTAAAGCAAAAAAACATGAGCAAAATAGCTTCGCAGAGAAAATCTGCGAAGCTATTTTTTTGAAAGGATACATAGTTATGAAACGCTCACAACTGATCTCCATCATTCTCGGAGGAGGCGCCATCTTTTTTCTGCTCCTTCTTTTACCTTTCCAAAACGCAGACAATTTATACGATTCAGTAATTCGTATTCACGTACTGGCAAATTCTGATTCCGAAGAAGACCAAGTAAAAAAACTTGCCGTTCGAGACAGTATTCTTGCCTTTTCACGGGAACACCTTTCTTTAGGCAAAACCCAAACGGATGCCAAAACAGAACTGGAAAGAAATCTGGGAAAACTGGAAGAAGTGGCACGGCAAACGCTTTTGGAAGAGGGATCCCTACACGACGTAAAAGTAACCATCGGCGAGGAATACTACCCTACCAGAGAATACGAAGCCCTTTCCCTGCCTGCCGGGAAATACCTTTCCCTTCGCGTAAAGATTGGAAAGGCCGAGGGGAAAAATTGGTGGTGCGTTCTCTTTCCTCCCCTTTGTCTTTCCTCGTCGGTGGAAGCAGAAGATGCTCTTGCTCAAGCCGGTATGAATGAGGAAAACATTTTTACGGTGACGGACAAAAACTACCGCATCCGCTTTAAATTCTTGGAACTGTTGGGAAAAACCAAAAATTCCCTGCGAGAGCTTTTTTAAAAAAAGTCTTTTCTTTTTTTCGTCTGCGTGTTATACTTGTGAAAAGTATGAAAATAGGCGGAATCTATGATCAAAGATTTTTTTAAAAAAATAAAATGGATAGCCATTGCAAAAAAAATTCGTGTGCCAAATCAGCTAAAAACCTTTTTCTCCAAGAAAATCGTTTCCCGTTTTGCCGTTGGTCTTTGCGCTGTGGCCATAGGTGGCATCTTGGTGTTGTGGGATCTTGGCATAATAGACCTGCCCTTTCTGGTACGCAGAGCACGTAGAGAGCCCTCCACGCAAACCGAAACGAAGGAAGACACCAGTAGCACCACACAAAAAAATGAAACGCAAGAAAAAAACAATTTCGATGCTCTTGCCGTTGACACCATTCGCTCTCTCTATGCTTTTGCGGGAGTAAACACCGCAAAAACACCCATCACAAACCTTCCCTACGATGCAAACACCATGACCCTGACCAAGCAGATCCTTCCCGAGGGGAATTTTTCAACTGCAATGGGGTACGTGGTCAAAACGGAAAAGGGAAAAGAACTTTTGTTCACCGCTTCTGACATGCAAGAAATGCTGGATTCGGACCAGTATCACCTCACCCACTACAGAGCCGCGGACGGAAGCGCCCTTTTTACCAAGGACGGCGAGAATGGGTATTACGTTTATAATTTACAAAGCCGCAGTTTCTCCCCCATGGCCTTCGATCCTGTCCTCTATCCTCATAAATTCATTGAATTTGCCATGCCCTTCTCCTACGGACAAAGCGACGAAGGAAAAGAATTGATTTATGAAAACGGACTTTGGGGTTACAAGGGAACCTATTTGGACGGAAAAAGAACCAAAAAATTCACTGTGGACCCCATTTACACCACCGCGTACAACTATTCCGAAGGCTTTGCCGTTATGGCGGATGCCGACGGAAAAGTCACCATCCGCAATCAGCGAGGCGAGGCGGTATTTACCGATTACAATTTGATTCTAAGCGATTCAAAAAATGAAGATGCCCTTGGCTTTCATTATTTTGACGGCGGTATTCTGCGCGTAATTGTTGCTTCTTACGACGCGGAAGGAAAACTAACCTCCCGCAGAGAAACAATGATTAACACGCGCGGTCAAGAAGTAAGCATTCCCACGGGATATCGCGTCGTAGCCCTCCACGAAGAGATTCTTCTTGTCACCGACGGAGAATTTTTCGGTTATCTATCCGCAAACGGCGCTTGGATCTCTCCTCCCGTTTACAGTACCGCTTCCCCTTTCTACGAAGGACTTGCGGTCGTAACGGACAAGGACGGAAAAGTGGGTATGATTGACTCCCGAGGAAAAACAGTTCTCCCTTGCGCCTTTGATCTGATAACGAATTTTTCAGACGGACATGCACTTTGCTACTCGAAGGCAACAGGTTGGTATCTTTTGACCAAGGTAAACGGAATCTATTATCACGACCCCTCGTTGGAAGATCCCACCTTCACCAAAAGCAGCATTACCCGCGGACCGCAAAACACCTTCGATTACGAGCCGGATGAAATCATTGAGCTTTTACCTCCCGAGAATCCACCAAAACGCACTACTCGACCTGAAAATACTACCGTCCAAACCATCAAATAGTTTTTATAAAAGGCATTGCCAAAGGGCAATGCCTTTTATTGACATTCCTCGGCAGTCGTGATAAAATAGGAAAAATATTTGTGAAAGGATGCCTTATGAAAAACATTGATTGTTTAAAGGAATACGGACAGGAGCATCTCCTGCGTTTTTTTGATGAACTGAATGAAGAAGAAAAGAAAAGCTTGATTGACCAAATCAACGAAGCGGATTTTACCCTGTTGGATGCTTTAAAAGATAAAGATCAGAATAAAACCTCTGACGATAAAGGAGGTAAAATTGCCCCCTTGGGCGCTTTGGAGATTGACGAAATTACAAAAAATAAAGAAAAATTTGAAGCAAAGGGTCTGGAAGCACTTCGTCAAGGCAAAGTTGCCGCTTTGCTCCTCGGCGGCGGTCAGGGTACCCGCCTTGGATTTGACGGCCCCAAGGGTAGCTACAACTTAGGTGTGACCCGCGAATTTTATATTTTTCAGGCGCAAATCAACAATATGCTCGACGTTTGCAAAAAAGCGGGATGTTACTTCCCTTTGATTATTATGACCTCGGATAAAAACGATGCGGAAACCAGAAGATTTCTCAAGGAAAAGAATTACTTCGGCTATCCCGAAGAAAAAATTCGTTTCTTCCGCCAGGATATGGCACCCAGCGTTGACTATGAAGGAAAAATCTATCTGGAGGGCAAAGCACAGCTTTCCCTCTCCCCCAACGGAAACGGCGGTTGGTTCAAATCCCTTGTAAAATCCGGCCTTGACAAAGAACTGGTGAAAATGGGGGTGGAATTCATCAACGTATTCAGCATGGATAACGTACTGCAGAGAATTTGCGACCCCGTCTTCATTGGTGCTACTCTCCTTTCCGGTTGCAATTGCGGCGCAAAGGTGGTTGCCAAAAATGCGCCCGGTGAAAAGGTTGGCGCCCTTTGCTTGAAAGACGGACTGCCCACCATCGTAGAATACTACGAAATGGGCGACCAATTAGCTGCCGAAAAAGACGAAAACGGAAAATTGAAATACCGTTTCGGCGTAATCCTCAACTACCTGTTTAGCCTGAAAAGAATGTACGAAATTGTGGACGGCAAGATGCCTCTGCACATCGTAGAAAAGAAGATCCCCTATATCGACAAGCAGGGCAATCTTATAAAACCAGAAACCCCCAACGGCTACAAGTTTGAGTACCTTGCCACCGACACGGTACGCGATATGCTCTCCTGCCTCTCTTTTGAAGTAGAGCGCGAACGGGAATTTGCTCCCATCAAGAACAAAGAGGGTGTTGACTCCGTGGTATCCGCCCGTGAGCTTCTCGCCAAAAACGGTGTAATTTGCTAAATAAAAAAAGTCCGATTCAATCGGACTTTTTTTATCCTTCCAGAGTACAGATCGCTTCATCCTTGGCTTTTTCAATTTCCTCAATGAAACGCTCATCAATAGGGGTCAATCGGTAGCCGTTGCGATAAATCAAAACGTCTTTATAAGAAAGGGAGAGGCCGTGAACGCGTTTCTGAACCACGTTGTGGCGTTTCAGCACTTCTTCCGACAAAGGAGATACCCACATAAAGGTATTGGGAACCTGTCCCAGAAGATCATACTGCGTACCTCGCTCGTAAATGTAGATTTTCTTATCCGTCAAATCGGAAAATTCTGCTTTTTTCACGTAGGCGATTTGGAGAGAGGGTACGTAGGGGTCGCCATGAACGATCTCAATGCAATCCTTGAAATCCTCACGTGAAAGATTTTCTTTGTCAGCGAGAGGGTGGGAACGATCCATCAAAGCAACGTATTCAAATTCCCAAATATCGCTGTGCTTTAAATCCTTATCCTCCATCATTTTCAGAAAATAAGATTCAAAAGCCGTCTGATAACGGATGATACCCAGATTATAATTACTTTGGAGGATATTGTTGATGGCGCGGTAGGAATTGGTTTCCTTATAATTCAAATCCATTTCCTTGGCGGTATCCAAGGAATTGACCAGACGAGTAAAGGCGCTGGTAATGTAGCAAGCACGGGGAGTTGAGATATTAAAGTTCTGTCGCTCCGGCTCTGGTTTCTGATAAGTAGCCTCCAGGTCCTCAAGCTTTGACAAAATATCCTTGGCGCGGAAGAGAAATTCCTCACCCTGAGGCGTGGTAACAATTCCCTTGGAGGTGCGTTTGAAAATAATAATTCCCAAGCTTTCCTCCAGCTCCTTTATGGCGCGGGATAGATTCGGCTGACTCATAAAAAGATTGGTAGCCGCGCCGGTAATAGAGCGGGTACGCTCCACCTCAACGGCGTATTTCAAATGGAGTATATTCAAATTCATTCTCCTTTCAAGACTTACGCGTTCTTTTCTTTTGCTTTTGCCTTGGCACGTAGCTCGGTATTAAGTATCTTTTTGCGTAAACGAAGATTCTTAGGCGTTACCTCCAAAAGCTCATCATCCGCAATAAATTCCATACATTTTTCCAAGCTCATCTGACGAGCAGGAGTAATACGCAAAGCTTCATCTGCACCGGTGGAACGGATGGCAGTCAAATGTTTCTTTTTGCATACATTGACAACAATATCCTGAGAATCGCTTGCCTCTCCCACGATCATACCTTCGTAAACGGGGGTCTGAACACCGATAAACATAGCGCCGCGATCCTGAGCATTGAACATACCGTAAGAGGTAGAAACACCGTCCTCCCAAGCAACCAAAGAACCACGGGAACGAGCAGAAAGCCCCGCCTTCATAGGATAATAGCCGTCAAACTCGGTATTGACTACAGCATTGCCCTTGGCAGCAGTGAGAAGTTCCGCACGACAACCGATCATACCGCGGCTGGTAATGGTAAATTCCAAGCGAGTGTAGCCTACGGCGGTAGGCGCCATCTGAACCAGTTCCCCTTTACGGCGGGAAATCAAATCAATAATAGTACCGCAAAACTCATCGGGACAGTCTATGTACAAATTTTCGTAAGGCTCACAAAGCACCCCATCTACCTCTTTGGTAATAACGGTGGGGCGGGAAACCTGAAATTCATAGCCTTGACGGCGCATATTTTCAATCAGAACGGAAAGATGCAATTCCCCTCTACCCGAAATTTTTAGCGTATCGGTAGTATCCGTATCCTCTACCCGCAGAGAAATATTGGATTCCAATTCACGATAAAGTCTTTCGCGAATGTGGCGGCTGGTCACGTAAGTTCCATCCTGCCCTGCAAAAGGAGAAGTGGAAACAGAAAAAAACATAGAAAGCACGGGATCCTCGATTTCCACAAAAGGAAGACCCTCAGGCGTATTCACATCGCAAATGGTATCACCGATCTCAATATCCGCAATACCCGTAAGACAAACGATATCCCCTGCTTGGGCAAAGGTGGTGGCAGTTTTCTTCAATTTATCAAAGGTATATATGCCAACAATCTTGCTCTTCTGAATCTTGCCGTCACGACGGACAACGGAAACAGGGCTTTTTTCATGAATACAACCGCGCAAAATTTTACCCACTGCCATACGACCGGTATATTCATTGAAATCAATATTGGAAACCATCATCTGGAAAGGCGCATCAGAATCTACATCCGGATGAGGAATCTCTTTCACGATCACATCAAACAAACACTTAAGATCATCGGTTTTTACGTGGTAATCCGTGGTTGCCCAGCCATCTCGGCCGGAAGCATAAATCACAGGAAGCTCCAACTGCTCTTCATTCGCACCAAGATCAATAAGAAGATCGTACATTTCATCGGTAACCTCTTGAGGGCGCGCCATGGGGCGATCAATCTTATTGACCACGATGACGGGAGTCAGCCCAAGAGCGAGAGCCTTTTTCAAAACAGTTCTGGTCTGTGGCATACAGCCCTCATATGCATCTACCAAAAGAATAACGCCATCTACCATAGAAAGACTTCTCTCTACCTCTCCGCCAAAATCTGCGTGGCCGGGCGTATCTACAATATTAACCTTAATGCCCTCATAATACAAAGAAGTATTTTTGGCAAGGATAGTAATACCTCTTTCCTTTTCAAGGTCGTTGGAGTCCATCACACGCTCCTCGACCTGCTCGTTGCTACGGAAAGTACCCGTCTGCTTGAGCATTGCATCCACCAATGTGGTTTTGCCATGGTCAACGTGAGCGATAATAGCTATATTACGAATCTTTTCTTTTTCCATACCATTCACCTTTGCTCTCAGAAAAATCAAAATACAATCACAGAATAATTATACTGAAAAATCCACTTTTTTGCAAGAAAAATCCACCTTTCCCTGCAAAAAATTTTAAATTTCGATATGATTTTTCTCAATTTTTCACAAATCCGATTGCTTTTTCAATCTCTGCTTTGACTTTCAAAACCCCTCTCCCCTAACTTTTCTCACATCGGAAATATAGGTAAAGGCATTTTCATCGTATTTTTCTACAATTTCGAGAATGGTAAACACCTCCCTGCTACGGACGATACATACAAGGCTTTTTCCGTCTTGTTTTGTGAAAAAGCCGTGCGTATAAAATCCGGTGACACCGCGCTGCATTTTTTCCATAATTTCCATAGCGATCCGATCAATCTTGGGAGAAATAACGGTAACGGATTTGGCAAAGTCACCGCGGATCAAAAGAAAATCCGTTACTTTGGTGCTGATATAAAGAGAAATAACGGAATATAACATAATAGAAAAATTTCGGAACACAATCCCCGAAATCAAAATTACCGCCGTATCAATAAAAAGGATGAAGGTAGCAATGCCTAAATGAGGGAAAATGCGATTCAGCATCAACGCGGCAAAATCAGAGCCGCCTGTAGAGCCACCGCGCATCACCACAAGCCCTATGCCGACTCCAACCAAAATACCGCCGAACACCGATGCCAATAGCAAATTCTCCTCTCCAAAGGAAAAGCCCTCAAACAATTCCAAAAACAAAGAGAGCAACACAACCCCCGCAATACTTTTAGGAATTGCTTCCCGCGGTAAAGCGCGATAGCCAAAGAAAAACAGAAGCAGATTCAATGCCAGAATGGTTACGGATAGGGGTATTTTGAACAAATAAAAAAGCACCACGGAAACACCGCTGATGCCCCCCGTTGAAATTTTAAACGGTGCAAGAAAAAAATCAATGGAAAACGCGAGAATCATAGAGCCCATTGCAATTAAAACGTAGTCTAAAATTCTTTTTTTCATATATACCTCACAATTTAACTTATTTTGCACCGAAAAAATAGTTTCAATTCTTTAGAATATAAAAAATCCTACCCCGAATTGCTTGGGGTAGGATTCATCATTATAAGCGGAACATTTCCTTATATTTTTCTTTGGCGGATACAGGCTCCACACTTGCTTCATTTTCATAGCCAATAAGTGTATAGGTGGCATCAATGAGATGGTGGAACTTGGGATCGTCCAACGCCTTGCAGCGGAAGGACTGACGAGGGGAATTAATATCCTCACCGCTGATCTGGAAGAAGCCGTGCTCTTCACAAAGAGCGGTAAGACGCTCCAACTGCTCGGGAGTATTACGGGTAGGCATATAAGTAATAGCATCGAAGCCGTATTCCTTAATGACCTCAATCAAATCATCCAAATAATCGTCCTCAAACTTTTGCGCCTTCTTATCGCCCGTAACAGAATTTCCCACGTCGCCCAGATATGCGTATGCGGCTACGCCGCCGTACTTGTGCACCATAGCCACAAAATCGGCTACCTTGGGACATTCCTCAGTGGCATCAATATAGAATTTTTCTACCATATTGCTCTTAAGTGCTCCCAAAATGTCATAGGCGTAAAAATCGGGAGTTTCGTTTCCTGCGGCGATTTGCGCACGAACCTTTTCGGAAATATCAAGACCCATTTCCTCGGTCAGGAAAGAAAGCACCTTTTCGGGACTGTCATAGCGGGCAATGATCTTCTGAGCCAACGCGTAAAGAATATGACGCTCGGTAACAGAGCCGCCTTTGGCATAATTGGAAAGAGGCAAAACATCCGCATCGAAATCCAATGTCAGACCATAAGGGGAAACAAGCTGGGTGATGTTTTTACACATTTTGCGGTTACGCTCGTTTCTCTTTTCCCGATAAGGGGCAAGGAAAGCATCTACCGCGTCAATGTTCTGGTGCGGGATTCCGTGCATGGTCACATAAGCAACGCTCTTCTGATCGGGGTTATTGATTCTTTTCCCGTTAAGCTTTGTCATAGACATATCCACACGACACTCTACACCGCAAGTCACGGGCATACCGAGAACCTCTGCAGCGGCGATAAATTCCTTGGCGCCTGCGGCGGAATCATGGTCCATAATACCTGCAGTCTTCAATCCGTTTTTCCATGCCATATAAACAGCCTCGGTAGGATCGTAGGGGGAGAAGGAATAGGTGGTATGAATGTGGTTGTTGACGTAAATGGTGTCCTCGGGTGCAGGAATCTCTCCTTTATCCACCCCTTCTTTAATCTTACGAAGTTCTTCCAGAGTCATAGCATCCTCCTCAGTTCAGCATTTCCTGTCCGCCGGTTACAGGAACAGCCTGACCGGTTTCATAGACCTGCTCTACAATGTAGAAAATGGCACGGGCAACGTCGATAGGCAGACATCCGCGATTGAGCGGAACCTTTGCCTCGTAGAAGCGACGAACATCCTCTACGGTCTTGGCACCGGGAACCTTACCCGCATTCAGATACTGAACAAAGAGTCCTCTTTCGGGATCGGACCACAGAGGGCCATCCAAAAAGTTACCGGGGCAAACGGCATTGACCTTAATGTTATCGGGAGCAAGCTCCATAGCAAAGGACTGAGTCAGACCCAGACCGCCGAACTTGGAACCCGCGTAAGCAAAGTTCTTATTGGAACCGGCAAGACCCGATTTGGAGTTGATTTCGATAATATCCATCATATAGGAGGGCGCGTACTTATGCTGAAGCTGCATCAGAGCGGAAGCGTACTTAACGCAAAGGAAATAGCCCGTATAGTTTACGGCGGTAACCAAATCGAAGTTCTGCTTGGTCATATCCTTAAGAGAACCGGACTTAACAATACCCGCATTGCTGACGAAAATATCAATTCCGCCGAAATGCGCGGCAATGGCATCCACCATAGCCTTTACGGAATCTTCATCCGAAACATTCGCGTAAGCGGCAAAGCCCGCATCGCCATATTCCTCGGCAGCCTTCTTTGCGCCTTCCAAATTCATATCAACAATGGCGATATATGCGCCTTCTGCATACATCGCATCGGCAATTCCCTTACCGAAGCCCTGAGCACCGCCGGTAACCACGGCAACCTTCCCTGCCAGACGCTTAGCCGCGCCGCCGGAAAGGCTTACCTTGGAGCGATAGCTTTCCACTTCCCAATTTACAATAAAATCAATGAGAAAATCGGGCATAGCAGAAACGCCGCCGAAGGATTCGGTAAAAGTTACAACCTTAATGGCATCCAGCATCACCGTCTGCGCGGTGACAGCTTCCTTTACGGTCATACCGCAAGAGAACATACCCATCCCTTCCACGAAAACAATCTTAGGCTTATAGCCGTTTTCGGCGGTAAAGGCATCAAAAGCAGCTTTAATACCATCTCCATCCACGTCTGCGGGGAGAGCCAACTGTTTTGCCTTGGCATAAACGATATGGTCGGGAGAAAGGCTCTTCGTAGCCGGATCATAGGAAAGAATGGCGGGGCAAGAGGTGAATTTCACCGTTGCGGGAGCATTTTCTCCATAGAGCATACGGATAACAGGGCTGATAGCGGCAATCTTTTCCGCTTCCACGGGAATCTCGGTCAAATCAGGAGTCTTCTTGATTTCCTTTGCCAGACGGTCCATTACGCCTTTAGCAAGGGCATCCACCTCTTCGGTAGTATTACCTGCGTAAAAGATACCGTGATTCTGCAAGAAGAGAAGATTGCAGTCCTTACCGGTTGCCGCTTTGTAGGCCTCCATCTTTTTCTTGCATTCCAACGCCAGAATATAACCGGGCTTACAAGCAGGAACCCAAACAGCCTCAGGGAAGAGTCGCAATGCGGCTTTCTCTCCTTCCACGGAGCACGTAATACCGTTGACCATAGCGGGATGCACGTGGAGGATAAACTTATGGGGGAACAAATCGTGAAGAAGGGTCTCCACGGAGGGACGGCGATTTTCACCTTTGATTCTGGCATCCATCATATCGGACAGAACAGCAGCCTCGCGGGCAGCCTCTTCCTCGGGATAGGATGCGGTCCACATTTGGGCAAGGGCATCTCTTTCCAATACCACGAAATCCTCAGGACGAATGGTGGCAAGGGACGTACCGGAGCCCTTAATCCAAAGACGGTCCTCAGATTTAAAGGAGGTATTTCCGCCACCCGCCAAAACAAAAGCGGGGTTGGCGCCGTAGCAATTGCTCATAGCCGCAAGTGCGGCAAGTTCTTTTTCAAACATCATCAGATCTCCTTTGCATTTTTCAGAACATACTGTTCTGCTTCCAAATTCCAAAGCTGCTTGTGGCGCTGACAGATTTCAGCCAGGTCTGCATAGAATTTGCTTTCTTTGGCAAGCTCAGGCAAATCGGAAACAGCAAACAAAGGCAGATCCTTGTTGGTATAAATCAGTTTCTTACCGCCGGGAATCTTATCCAAATTAAGAATGGTATCGGCAGCAACGTTCAGACCGCCTACATGGGTAACCATAGAAGCGGGGTTGATGTCGCCCTTTTCCATCATAGAAAGGCTTTCTCTCATATCGTCCGTATTACCGCCGGAGGTACCCACAATATGGGTGGAGGCGTAATGAACGTTGTAAAAGTTAAACATAGCGGAAAAGTCCGTCTTGGTAGGACCTGCAAAAAAGTTAAGACAACCGTCTCTTGCCAAAATAGCATCACTCTGCTCTACCACGGCACGGACAGGCGCCATACAAAATACATCGTCATAACCTTTTCCGTCGGTCAGATCCATAAGAGTCTTAACCGGATCTTCCACTTCAGAGGTATTGATATAAACCAGTTTTACGCCCTTGGAAGCGGCATACTCTTCGGTCAAAATTTCCTTAGCGCGGGCAATTCTTGCCGCGTCAATATCGGTAACCACCACCATGGAAGGCTTTCTGTCACAACCGATCGCATAGTCGATAGCGCCCAGACCCATAGGACCTACACCGGCCAAAATGGCAAGATTACCGCCCTCGCGGATACCCATTTCGTGTACGTAACTGCCGTTTTTGGTATGGTAATTGGCATGATAGCCGCCAACGATGCAGGATACGGGCTCAGAAAGAGAGCCGAAGAAGAAGGCATCGCCGTTATAAGGAAGCAGACAATCGCACTCCATTACTTCATTAGGAATCAGAATGTAAGTAGCGTTACCGCCGACAAATTCATAAGAATAGCCGGGAGCCCAAAGAGTTCCCTTATAGTTAAGCGCGGTCTGCATGGTAAAGCGGTCGCCTTTTTTAAATTTGTGCGCCCACTTGCTGCCTACCTCAACAATCTCACCACACATCTCATGGCCGATGATAGGGGGATGCACGTCGATATCGTCATGCACTCTCTTATGATCGGAGCCCTGAAGGGCTGCCTTGTGAGAGGACATACAAATACTGTTGGAAATTACGTGAGCCAGGATTTCATCCTCACCCATTTGGGGAAGCTCAAATTCCTCAAGTCTTAAATCACCTTTTCCGCGAAGGCGGATTGCTTTCGTTTTCATCTTCAAATCTCCTTTTATTTTCTCAAGGACAGAACTTCTGTCTCATATTGTCTTACTTTTTCCAACCACTCGCCGTCCAAAGGCACGTTCTGAGAAGCGCAGTACGCATCCCAAATCTCGCCGAAGGGCAAAGTCTTCGCTTCCTCACGAAGCACCATCAAATCAGTGAAATTGCTCTCATCCTGGGCCTTTTTCAAAGCAGCATCGGGAGAAACAAGTGCATATAGCAGAGCCTTTTGCAAATTGCGATATCCCATAACCCAAGCAGCAACGCGGTTGATAGAAGCATCGAAATAATCCAGCGCAATCTTCACTCTGCCGTCAAGGCCTGTACAACGCACGATTTCCGACGCAATTTCACGTGTTTCATCGTCGAAAAGCACCACGTGGTCACTATCCCAACGAATGGGACGAGTCACGTGCAAAGCAATCTCGGGGAAGAAAGCGAGAAGCGCTGAAATCTTATCGGAAACTACTTCGGTGGGATGATAATGTCCGTTGTCCATCAAAGGGATGCATCGGTCTGCATTCTTTGCGGCATAGAGCAGAGAAAATTCCGCACTGCCCGCGGTATAAGCCTCCACACCGATACCAAATACTTTAGACTCCACGCAAGGCTTTACCTTTTTGAAATCATAAGGCTCGGATAAAATTTGGTCAATGGAGTCGCGGTAACGCTCTCTGGGTCCCAAACGGTCGCCGGGGATATCCTTAAAGCCGTCACCGGTCCAAATATTCATCACACATTCCTCGCCTAATTCCTCAGCCATATACTGAGAAATGCGAATGCAAGCCTTACCGTGCTCAATCCAGAAATTGCGTGTTTTCTCGCAAGGGCTGGAAAGGGTCAAGGGATCGCATTTGGGATGGGAAAAGAAGGTAGGATTAAAGTCACAGCCCATTCCCCTCTCTTTGCAAAACTCCACCCATTTTTTAAAGTGCTCGGGACGAAGTTTATCGCGATCTGCCCACTTGCCCTCCTCAAAAATGGCATAGCAAGCATGAAGATTCATTTTCTTTTTACCGGGGAGCAAAGACAAGGCAAAATCCAGATCCTGCATCAATTCCTCGGGAGTTCTTGCTCTGCCCGGATAATTGCCCGTAGTCTGAATCCCTCCGGTCAAGGGCTTGGAGGGGTCGGTATCAAAACCGCGCACATCATCTCCCTGCCAACAATGAAGAGAAACGGAAACCTCTTTCAAGCGGCGAATGGCATCGTCAGTGTTCACACCGATTGCGGCATATTTTTCTTTTGCTTCTTTGTAGCTCATTTCTTTACCTCCATAATGTCAAAGGAATCTTTAACGATTTTTCTCATATCAAAAAGTGTCTTTTCCGGATTGGCATACATCATCTGGGAAAGCAGATTTCCCAAAGCCGTTGCCTCAACGGGACCTGCCAAAACAGGTTTTCCCGTAGTGATTGCAGTCAACTTGTTCAGGTATGTATCCTTACTGCCACCGCCCATAATATGAATACTGGAAATTTTTTCTCCCGTCAGTCGCTCCACGGTTTTCACTGCCTTATCATAAGACACTGCAAGGGAGTGATACACGGAAGAAAGCAAATCACCCAGAGGCAGATTTTCATCTCCCAAAAGGGCGCGAATGGCAGAAATCATATTTTCGGGGGCAACCAAAGAGGGGTCATTGGGGTCGAAGGTTTTGGTGTAACGGCTCTGCATTGCCATTTGCATCATCTCATCATAGGTATATTTCTTATCCAAATTTTTGCGGATATTTTGGAACAGCCACATTCCCATAATGTTTTCCAAGAAACGGTAACGATAATTGATGCCGCCTTCATTGGTAAAGCCGCCCAGCATTGCTTCCTCTTGCAAAATTGGCTGAGCAAGTTCCGTACCGATCAAGCTCCAAGTTCCGGAAGAAACGAAAATGCTTCCCTCCTCCATGGGACAAGCGGCAACAGCAGAGGCAGTATCGTGAGAGGGGCAGAAAACTACTTCGGCGGAAAAACCAACCCTCTCCTCAATTTCCTTTTTCAGATTCCCCACCTTTTCACCGGGAAGACAAAGATCACCGAACAGCTCGGTTTTAATCCCCAGTTTCTCCAAAAGGTCAAAATCCCATTTCTTTTCACGGGCATCCACCAAGGAGGTAGTGGTAGCATTGGTATATTCGTTTTTCATCACGCCCGTCAGTCGCCAAGACAAATATGCGGGAATCATCAAAAAGTGCTTTGCGCCATCCAGTCTTCCGCTTTTTTTATCGCACATCAGTTGATAGATGGTATTGAAATCCAAAGGCTGGATACCGCAACGGGCAAACAATTCCTTGCGCGGCAGAATCTCATCCACCTTGGCGGGTACACCCTCTACTCTGCGATCGCGGTAAGCGATAACAGGAAGGATTTCTTTCTCGTTTTCATCCAAAAGCACATAGTCCACTCCCCAAGTATCAATGGCTATCGTTTGGGGGACGATGCCTATGGTTTTACACACGGCAATGCCCGCAATGACCTCATTTGTAAGACTTTCCACATCCCACGTCAAAAACTTTTCATTTTCTCGCACTCCGTTTTCAAAACGGTAGATTTCGCGGGTTTGAATCTTGCCGTCCTCCAGCCAGCCTAAAATATGCCTTCCGCTGGAAGCGCCGATGTCAATGGCTAAATGATACATTCTCGCACCTCTCTTTATTTATTATCCGCGGTCTTGGAAAACCGCTTCGTTCTCTTGAGTTGCCTTAGCGGGCGCCTCTTCGTAGTAGGGATCAATCATATGCCGCTTAATCACGGGCCAAGCGCCGTAGATTTGGAAAAACCAAGCGATGGAAACAGTAAAAATGAACAACATTCCCACACCAAGAGACGGAATAAAAGCAAATACCAATACATTCAAAACAAGCACCAAAAGGGCAAAGAAGGAGCAGAACAGATTCCGTCCGATGCCCGAAATGGCAAGAATCCAAGAATTCTTAAGAATCTTGGTCAGCTTCAAATCAAAGGTCACACACATCAGGTACATATAGGGACGCATCAAAAGATAAATGGCGGCCAAAAATCCCGTCAAATACAAAAGAATCAACATCCCAAAGCTTTGATTGGCATACAAGTAATTGACAATATCAAAATAGATTACAAAGCAAATGCCAAGGTCAATCAATCCCATAGGAATTGCTTGTTTGAAATTACGCTTTACACAATGCCAAAAATCCTCCGCCAAATCTACGGGTTCGCGGCGAATAAAATTGCGATGAATATATGTCATTGCCGCATTGGAAATACCAAAGGTCAGCAGAGTCAAAAGTCCTAATCCCAGCAAAAGATATGTCCATCCGGAGGGATAATTACTGGGCACCTGCACGCCAACTACACCGCAAAGGGCATTAAGAGCAGGATTGGGCCCGTGGAGCATCACTCCGTGAAGGGGCTGATACAAAACGTTTGCAGGCGCCATATAAGGGATTCCGCCCACTCCTGCAAGATAGGCAAACAAGCCAAAGATGGGACAGTTTACCAAAAAGTAAATCAAATTCAGCGTTACGATGCGCCAAAATTTGTCCCCAAAGGTAGAAAAGAATCGCTTGAAACCGAAATTTTCCGCAATGTCCTTTTTTTGTACACCCTTACCGGGCTTGATATATCCGTTAAAAAGGCCCATTTCAATCTCCTTTTTTTGCTGTATGATAGTTTCTCAGAGATGCGGGATCCGCATTTCCCAAAAGCCCCGAAATCTCCTCCCGCGCCTTGCCGTCCTCCATCAGATGCAGCGCAAGACTTCGCCTGAGGGTGTGGGGAGAAATGGGTTTATCAATACCACAATAAATTGCTCGATCCTTCAGATTTTTCCAAAAGCCTTGGCGGGTCATTCCACTTCCCCGTATGGTAATAAAAAGAGGCTCCTCGTTTTCGTAAAGAGTACGAAGGGCAAGGTACTTGGCAAGAATGTCTCGGCATTTAGCGGATATGGTCAAAACTCTTCGTCTGCGCCCTTTCCCGCAAAAAACGCCTTCTTCCCGCACATCGGACATACCCAGTTCCAAAAGCTCCGAAACGCGCATTCCCGTTTCACAAAGAAGACTGAGCATTGCCCGATCCCGCAACCCCCGAAAGCCCGGGGCGGAATAAGAGATGAGGCGGGAAAATTCCTCCCGATTCAAGCTCTGGCTATGCTTTTTTTCAAAATCCCCGGCACGAATTCCCTCCATAGGGTTTTCTGAGATAATTTCTTCTTTTACTAAATAAGCGTAAAAAGAACGAATTACGGAAACAAGCCGTGACAAAGAAGATGGGGAAAGCACCTCACCCTGCAAAGCAAAATAAGAGATGAGCTCCTCTCTGCCTGCTCGTTCGGGATGCATGGAAAAATGGGAAAACAGTTTTTCCAGGTCTCTTCGATAAGACAAGAGAGAAACGGAGCTGACACCGGTTTTATGCAAAAACGCTTCCACAGTTTCTCTCATACCGCGCACCACCCCATTTTTCTTTATATTTTACAATAAAAAGTTCCTCTTTTCAATAGCTTTTTCAAAAATTCTTCCTATAAAAACAAATTTACCCAAATAAAAATTTTCGCCCCGTTACAATCGTAATGTACGTGGGCGAAAACGAATATACTTATTGTATCATTTTGATAGCAAATGTTCTAAAGAAAACGTCCCCTTAAGTCCAAGATAATCCGCGACCGTCTGCGCCACGGCGGTAAAACTTTCCGTAGTTCCCAAATCCTTTCCTTCAAGCCCCTTTCCGTAAAGCAGAATGGGAACGTATTCGCGGGAATGGTCCGTAGAAGGCGTTGCAGGATCACAACCGTGGTCGGCGGTGATAATCAGAAGGTCGTCTTCCCGCAGTTTTTCCAAAAAACGAGGCAAAAAACCATCGAATTCCGAAAGGGCGCGGGCATAACCGTCGCAATCGTTGCGATGCCCGTACTTTGCATCAAAATCCACCAGATTGAAAAAGCAAATGCCCTCAAAATCCCGTTCTGCAAGGCGAAGACAAACTTCCATTCCGTTTTGATTGGAGGTAGTTCGATGCCCCTCGGTAATACCGCGGGAAGCAAAAATATCCTCAATCTTTCCGATAGATATTACTTCAAAGCCTTGTTTCTTTGCCCGATCCAGAAGAGTTTCCTTGGGCGGCGCTAAAGAATAGTCGTGACGGTTTGCCGTGCGCTCAAACCCTTCTTTTCCCGTGATGAAAGGGCGGGCAATGACTCTGCCGACACCGTGCTCTCCTTGCAAAAGCTCCCGCGCAATTTCACAAATACGGTAAAGCTCGGGAAGTGGCACCACTTCTTCATGGGCGGCGATTTGAAACACACTGTCGCCCGAGGTATAAACGATTAAATCCCCCGTTTTCATATGCTCCTCGCCATACAAGCGGATAACCTCAGTTCCGGAAAAAGGCTTATTGCAAAGCACCTTTCTGCCCACTTTTCTTTCAAATTCGGCAATCACATCTTCGGGGAATCCATCGGGATAGGTAGGAAGCGGTTTCTCGGACACCACACCGCAAAGCTCCCAATGACCGATGGTGGTATCTTTTCCAAGGGATTTTTCTGCCATTCTTCCATAGGCAGCGAGAGGTTTTTCTGTTTTGGGAAGAAAATCCATTCCGCAAATATTGCCAAGTCCCAAAGCGAGCAAATTCGGAATCGAAAATTCGGGAGAACTTGAAATGCTTTTCAAAGTATGGGAGCCTTCATCCCCGAAACGATGTGCATCGGGCAATTCTCCGATTCCCAAAGAATCCAGAACAATCAAAAATACGCGTTTCATCACACTAAAAACGAAGGGATGCGCGCAAAGCAAGCATCATCATATCCGTAAAAGAAGTCTGTCGCTCCTCGGCGGTGGTCTCCTCTCCCGTAATCAGATGATCGGAAATCGTACAGATAGCAAGTGCTTTTTTGCCAAGCCTTGCCGCATTCATATACAGTGCCGCCGCCTCCATTTCCACAGCCATTACCCCCATTCCCCCCCAACGGGAAAGAGAGGTTTCCTCGGGACGAAGTCCCTCCTCGTCATTGTAAAAAGTATCGGAAGAAAGAATATTTCCCACGTGATAGCGAACACCCATCTTCTGTGCCTCCTCCGCTGCGATCCGCAAAAGATCGTAGGAGGCAATGGGAGCAAAGGTACCGGGAAGGCGGAAATTTTCCGCCATACGGGAATTGGTACAAGCTCCTGCGCCCAGAACGATATCCCGCACCTGAATATGCTTCTGCATCGCACCTGCAGAACCGATGCGCACGATATTTTCCACCCCAAAAGCGGAATAAAGCTCATAAGAATAAATGGCAATGGAGGGCATCCCCATTCCGCTTGCCATCACAGACACCTTTTCGCCCTCAAAACGGCCGGTATAGCCCTGAATTCCTCGGACGTTGTTAATAAGTCTCGGGTTTTCCAAAAAAGTTTCTGCGATAAATTTTGCTCTCAACGGATCTCCCGGCATCAGCACGGTTTTTGCAAAATCGGAAGGAGTACAGTTAATATGCGCAGTGGGATACTTCATTGTTTTTCTCCTGTTCATTTTTAATAATTTTAACTACGCGGCTGGTTCCCAGACGGTCTGCGCCCAAATTAAGAAATTCTTCTGCATCCGCAAGGGTTTTGATTCCGCCGGCAGCCTTAATCAGAAGCCCTTTTTGCACGTGTTTTGCAAAAAGAGCCACATCCTCACGGGTGGCACCGCCGATAGAAAAGCCGGTGCTGGTTTTAATGTAATCAGCGCCTTGCTGTCTTACAATGTCACACATGGCAATTTTCTCTTCTTCGGTCAAGAGACAGGTCTCTACGATTACCTTGAGAATTTTACCTTTCGTAGCTTGGCGGACAGCAGCGATCTCCTTTGCAACCTCACTTAGTCTTCCGTCCTTGAGAAAGCCGATGTTAATGACCATATCAATTTCATCAGCTCCGTCCGCTACAGCCTGTGCGGCTTCAAATACTTTCACCTGACAAGTATTATACCCATTGGGAAATCCAATCACGGTACAAACCTTGGTTCTGCCAGCCAGATACTCGGCGGCAAAGCGCACGTAAGAAGGAGGAATACATACGGAGGCAGTGCCAAAACGCATCGCTTCATCGCACAAACAGCGGATCTCCTCCCGCGTGGCAGTTGGAGAAAGAAGGGTATGATCCACACACACAAGAATTTCTTCGTTTGTCATAGAACACCTCTGAAAGATTATTTTCACCTTTTTATTATACCACCGCATCACTTTTTACGCAAGAAAAAACAGGTTTTCTTTTGGTTTTTTTGCACAAATAAAAGAGATTTTTCGACAAAATTTAAATCATAATTCCATTTTGCGGTAGGTGTCTTGACAAAAATCTATGCGATGTATATAATTATACAGATAGATTTTTATCTACAACAAAAGACTTCAGGAGTTGAGAAAAATGATTTTGAAGAGCGTAAAACAAGGCGAGACCAATCAATCCATTTTGGAGATCCAGATCCCCAAGGCTGATTTTGAAGCACAAGTGAGAAAGGTCTTCAAAAAACAGGCAAGCAAGATTTCCGTACCCGGTTTCCGCAAGGGCAAGGCTCCCCGCGCCATTGTTGAGAAAATGTACGGCAAGGGCATTTTCTACGAAGATGCTTTGAACGAGCTTCTCCCCGGCGTATTGGAGGAAGCCGTAAAGGAAGCAAAGATCGACGTTGTCAGCCAGCCCGAGCTGGAACTTGGCGACATTGACGATAACGGCGTTGCTTTGACCGCAAAGTATTACACCAAGCCCGAGAGCACCGTAAAGAACTACAAGGGCATCAAAACAGAAAAGGCCGTAAAGAAGGTTGCAAAGGCTGAGGTTGACGCAGAACTGGAGAGAGTTCGTCAGAGAAACTCCAGAACCATCGAGATCACCGACAGAGCTGCAGCAATGGACGACATTGCCGTAATCGATTACGAAGGCTTCATCGGCGACAAGGCGTTTGAAGGCGGCAAGGGCGAAGCACACAAGCTTAAGCTCGGCAGCGGCCAGTTCATTCCCGGCTTCGAAGAGCAGATCGTCGGCCACAAGATCGGCGAGAATTTCGACGTTACCGTTACCTTCCCCGCTGACTATCACGCAGAGGAGCTGAAGGGTCAGGAAGCAATCTTCAAGGTAGCTCTCAACGGCATCGAGAACGTTGAGCTTCCCGAGCTGGACGACGAATTTGCAAAAGACGTTTCCGATTTTGAAACTTTGGCTGAATATAAGAAGGACATCAAGGCTACAATAGAAAAGAAGAACGCAGACGAAGCCGAGCACGCAGTAGAGGAGCAGCTGCTTACCGCGATCATTGACGGCATCGAAGGCGAGATTCCCGCTTGTATGTTCGACAACGAAGCTGACAATATGTTCCAGGATTACAGCAACCGTCTGATGCAACAGGGTCTTTCCATGGAGATGTATCTCCAGTACTCCGGTATGACCCGCGAGAAGATGATGGAGGAATTCCGTCCCCAGGCAGAGCGTCAGGTAAAAGCTACCCTGGCTCTGGAAGCCATTGCAAAGGCTGAGAAGTTCGAGCTGACTGAAAAAGAAATCGAGGCTGAGTACGCCAGAGTTGCCGAGTCCTACAAGATCGAAGTAGAAAAGGCTAAGGAATTCATCCCCGAAGAAATCATCAAGAAGGACGTTTCCGCCCGCAAGGCAGTAGAACTGATCAAGGCTGAGGCTGTGATCGAAGATAAGGC
>JAZODR010000015.1:0-2659 GCA_045597125.1 Eubacteriales bacterium
CTCAGTTCGTTGCGTAAAGAACAATTAGCGAATGAAACCCCTTGTCATTTACGTGCACGGGAAGGGCGGGAACGCCGACGAGGCGCTGCATTACAAGAGTTTGTTCCCTGATGCCGATGTTCGCGGGTTCGATTACAAGGCGGAAACCCCGTGGGATGCCAAGAAGGAATTCCCGGTTTATTTTGATTCCGTCGCGGCGGGCTATGACGAAGTGACCCTTGTGGCAAATAGCATCGGTGCGTTCTTCTCGATGAATGCGCTGGTCGATAAGCCCGTCAAACAGGCGTACTTTATTTCGCCGATGGTCAACTTGGAAAAGCTGATTTGCAACATGATGATGTGGGCGGGCGTCTCCGAAGAGGAACTTCGCGAAAAGAAAAACGTGCCGACGAATTTCGGCGAAACACTTTCGTGGGAATACCTGTGCTACGTGCGTGAAAATCCGATCAAGTGGCGCATTCCGACAAAAATTCTGTACGGCTCGAACGACAATCTCACCTCGCCAGAAACGATGCGCGAATTCGCTCAGAAAATCGGCGCACCCTTGACCATAATGGACGGCGGCGAACACTGGTTCCACACCGCCGAGCAGATGGCATTTTTGGATAGGTGGGTGAGGGGATAGCCTTTTTTTGAAAAAGACTTGCTTTTTCTTGAGAAATTTCATATATTTCTTTTCAGATAGGGTGGCAGGGTACCCACCTGAGAAAAAAAGAAGGCCCAAATTGATGACAGGGTGGTAGAGCGACCACCTGAGATAAAAAAAGAAAGCTCATTAGATGAGACCGTTTTTAAAAGCGGTCTCTTTTTTGTTTATAAGGGAATTTTTTTAATCTATTGACGGTTATTAAATAATAACCTATATTAATTATGCCGAAGATATTTGAAAGGGGTGGAATCTCTTTATGAACGAGATAACGGAAAAAGACGTAAAAAGGCTTTGGGTTGAGAAAGACGCTGACTGTGTCGAACTGAAGGATGGTCGGATTGGGCGTGAACTCATCCGCGATTACGAACCGCTGCGAAAGGCTGCGCGAAAACAGCTGGAGAATTGCCGCGTAGATTGCGATGGCGTGTGGTTTGACGATCTGGACGAGGGTCTCGAACTTTCGGGATTCTTTTCGCCGAAAAAGACAAATCCCATTGGCCGCATATTTTGGTTGTTTCCCGAACTGAACGCCTCGGCGTTTGCCCGCCGATTGGGGATCCCTCAGCCCCTGTTCGCCGCATACGTAAACGGAACGAAAAAGCCGTCGTCGGCAAGAAAGAAACTCATTGACGAGGAATTGCGCCGTATCGGCAGGGAATTGCTGAAGACTGTTGCTTAGCGGCTTATTGCTTCCAAAATTTTAGCCGTCCGTGATTTGCGGGCGGCTTTATAGTTAAGGATGAATGCTAAAATGGATGTTGGAGATCGTTTTTCATTTGGAAATTTCGTATTTCTAAGAAATAAAGTATATTAACTGTATGGAAATATCAAATTCTTAAATATGGGTTCTTTATGGCGCAGAAAAATGGTCTTATTGAAGAAAAAAACTTAGATGGTAAGGTTGTCAAAACCACCGAATGGTTGGAAGGTAAGAAAAATGGATGGGAAACAACTTATGATGTCGATGGAAATTTCGTGAAAAGAATTCAGTACGTATCTGGGAACAAGGTTGTTGAAGATGAATATTACAAGGGGCTTCTTTCAAAGCATACACCCTTCGCCAACGGAAAAAAAGAAGGCATTGTTGTAGAATATCAAAATGGAGTAAAAATATCGGAAACAACGTACGCGAATGGGAAGAAAGATGGTCCTATATTGGAGTATTTTCCAGACACAGGCCGTTTGAAATCGGAAAAGAAATACATAAATGGGAAAAGATATTTTCAATACGAAAAGTCATATTATCCAAGCGGAAATTTTCTTTTGGACAAGGACGATTTATACGAAGTCCATTATCTTGTTGACAACAATATTCCTTCATACAAGAGGTATTTAGAGGGATTGAGTGTTGCTAAAGAAGATACGTATTATACCAATGGTCGAGTTTGCTGGACAAAGATCTACAAGCCAACATATAAAGATGTCTATTTTGACCTTGAAGGAAATGAAATTGATTTTGAATCTTATCTGAAATTATGCGATTATGTCAATTTCCCCAAGGAAGATGTAGAGCTAATGAAAGAAGACCCCTCTATGTTTTTTGATGAACAAGATGAAGGTGATGATTCAACTGAAGAAATAGAAGATGATGGACTTGCGAAAAACTATTTTACGGCAATGAAAGATTTGTGCGAAATAGCCAAGTCTCTAGATTTGTTGGGATTAGTCACGGCAGATGCTGTAAAAGATAAATTGCATATGGCTGTAGAAACGTATCAGTCCGCAAGAAAAGCCTATGAAGATGTATACGAA
Organism: Eubacteriales bacterium; assembly: GCA_045597125.1. Classification (GTDB taxonomy): domain Bacteria; phylum Bacillota; class Clostridia; order Oscillospirales; family SIG627; genus RGIG5579. Next base: position 2,402 of record JAZODR010000015.1, read on the forward strand.
GATTCTAATCAGTAAATACGTCTCAAAATATTAATTTTTAATAAACGTTGTATCTGTTATGTTGCTGTTGTAGAGATCGCTGTCTCTATAGTTTTTCTTCATCCGAAATGTGATTTGGAGGCTGTAAACTAAACTGTGTCACAATCCACCCCCAATAACCCAAAACCTTACTATAATGTAGGGAAAGGATTGTGACAATGACTAACGAAGAACTTGATTCGGTAATGGCCAAGGCCAAGGAACAGTTCAAGAAGGGAG
>JAZODR010000016.1:0-2170 GCA_045597125.1 Eubacteriales bacterium
AACATCATCGGTCTTGCAGCTTTGTTTTGATCTTATTTTATTTCCTGTTCCAGTCCGGCAAACAGTCCATTGTGGAAGAATTCATCAATGGTAATACCCAATCCGTCGCAGAGCTTCTTAATCGTAGATACAGTTGCACTATTGTTTCTGCCACTTACGATATTATTTACCGTGGATTGTGTCACACCGCTTATGGCACTCAGTTTGTTGATGGAAATATTGCGTTCCTATCAAAATTGAAGGGTTCGTTGCCGAACCGCTTCTCCTACAGTCATAGGTATCACCTCTTTTATTAAAATGATACCTTTTCCCTCTTGAAAAGATTACCCCCCTTTGAGTTAAAATAACTCAAAGGGGGGTAAAAATATGAAAACATGTACTTTTTTGGTCATCGTGACTACCCACATACCGTACAGCCGAAGCTGCGTGAGATATTGATCGATCTCATAACCAACCACGATTTAGATACCTTGTATGTGGGAAATCATGGCCAATTTGATGCCCTTGTACGCCGTTCATTGCGAGAACTCAATTTTTATATCTTTCCACGGTTTCGGTGCATTATTTGAATTTTCGGAACAGGTTTTCGCCTGCCCCGTTTGCATTTCTGTTTCGCACCAAGCTCTCAAATCTTCCACCGCTCCAATCGCAGGGAAATCTGCCCCCAGCTTACCGTGAGAAAGCCATTCGTAGTCGCAATCAATCACCTACGCAATCAGATTAGCAAGGATCAGACATTCAGCTCCTACCGGTTCATCACTTCTTGTTAGCCAGGCGGTAGCGGTTCACCAAAGCGGCAAGCTCCATACGGCTGTGAACATCAAGCGTATAATAAATATCCTTCACATAATCCTTCACGGTATGCTCGGAAATAACGAGAGTCATTGCAATAGCCTTGTTGGTGTAGCCCATACAGATCAGCTCTGCAACTTCGCGCTTCTTCGGGCTGAGCTTTAGCAGCGGATCGTCCAAGGTGTCTGCCTTGGCAATCACCACAGGCTCGGTTTTCGTTTTGGCCTCTGCAACAGGAATGGCAGCCGTTTCTTCCGCTGCTGTGGGAACGGCTTCCTCGTCCGTGATCCTGCGGCGAAGTGTGAACATCAGGAACGGCTCCACCTGCATATATACGAACACAAGCACACCCATGATCACCGCATAGAAGATGTACAGCGCGGTAGGTGCGCCGAGGAATATCTCGGCAATCACGGCGTGAACGAGAACCGCCGAGAAAGCAAGACCGATGATAGAGGGTGCTATGAACTTGGATGGATAGGACTTCATGATCGGCACACCGTAAAGCGGCCCGAACATGGCGGCAGCCATACCGAATCCGATCAGCCCGCAGGCAACAGGGACAAAAGCGGGAACGTAATCGGTAACGAGCATCAAAAGGAAACCGAGTCCGCCAAGTCCCACCAACACGGGCATCAGTCGGAAGGGATGAACGTTCGCTTTCTCATGAAGAAAATACATAGTGAAACAAGAAAGCGCCACGACCAAATACATAATGGAAACGCCGTGTTCTACCTTACCGACAATCGCAGGGCCGGCAACGCTCATCAGCGCGATAATGAACACAAGAAGATATGTACCCCACATCAGCTTCTTCGGCGGGATAAGACCGTCGCTCTTTTTCACGAACCGCGGCAAATGCTCCTTGCCCGTGGGCATACGAAGGAAGAAGATAAGCAATAGCACAAGCGCCGCTACCATTCCGTAGCGGAATGTAGAGAACGGGATCGAGATGACCTCGTTCTGAACCAAAGCGATCAGGAACACCGCTATACCGTAGCCGAAGGTCAGATACTTGACACCGCTTTTCTCGGAAAAGCAGTTGACCACAAGGAAGGTCTCAAAGCTGATCATCAGACAGCAGCAGAAGATCTGCAGGTAAATGTTAAGGCGCAGAATATCGTCCGGCAGAGGGAGGAAAAAGGCGATTGCCGAAATGAGCGCAACACCCGTGGCGATCCGCTGTGTCCACACGATAATCTTCGGTAAAAAGATCATCGTAAGGATACCGAGTATGTAACAAACCGCCGTCAGCGTTGTGCCGTAATCGATGTTAATGGGGAGTGGGATTTTTCCATCCATTGCCGAGGACGGCTCAAGGAAATAATAGATAAACGCCATCTGCCAAAAGCTGAACATGGAGAAGCAGACGAGCATC
>JAZODR010000017.1:0-5869 GCA_045597125.1 Eubacteriales bacterium
CAAGCTACAGTAAAGCTCTACGGGGTCTTTCCGTCCAGTCGCGGGTAATATGCATCTTCACATATACTACAATTTCGCCGGGTCCATTGTTGAGACAGCGCCCAAATCGTTACGCCATTCATGCGGGTCAGAACTTACCTGACAAGGAATTTCGCTACCTTAGGACCGTTATAGTTACGGCCGCCGTTCACTGGGGCTTAAGTTCTATGCTTCGGTTTCCCTAACATTTCCCCTTGACCTTCCAGCACCGGGCAGGCGTCAGCCCCTATACTTCAGCTTGCGCTTTTGCAGAGACCTGTGTTTTAGATAAACAGTCGCTTGGGCCTATTTTCTGTGGCCTACTCTCGTAGGCTCCCCTTATCCCTAAGTTACGGGGTCATTTTGCCGAGTTCCTTAACAATGGTTATCCCGTTCGTCTTGCAATTCTCTTGCCGCCTACCTGTGTCGGTTTGCGGTACGGGCGCTTCACTTCTTCCAAGTACGCAGTTTTTCTCGCCAGCGTGAATTCATTGGCTTCGCGTGTATCTTCGCTCCACATCATCACCTAACCTTAGTCGCACGTTTTCTTCCTATGCAACCAGTCTCATGATTTGTCCACGGCTTTCCATCTCCGTGGTCCAACTATCCTTCTGTGTCCCTGCTCTTGTCCGTGTCGCGGTACAGGAATATCTACCTGTTGTCCATCATGTACGCCTTTCGGCCTCCACTTAGGTCCCGACTTACCCTGGGTGGACGAACCTTCCCCAGGAAACCTTAGGCTTTCGACGGAAAAGTTTCTCACTTTCCTCTCGCTACTCATGCCGGCATTCTCTCTTCCGTATAATCCACCTCAGCTTCCGCCTTGGCTTCTGCTCATTACGGATTGCTCCTCTACCGATAGTATTTCTACTATCCCCAAGCTTCGGTGACAGATTTTAGCCCCGGTAATCTTCGGCGCACAACCACTCGACCAGTGAGCTATTACGCACTCTTTTAATGTATGGCTGCTTCTAAGCCAACATCCTGGTTGTCTGTGCAGTTACACATCCTTTACCACTTAATCTGTACTTTGGGACCTTAGCTGTGGATCTGGGCTGTTTCCCTTTTGACAATGAAACTTATCTCACACTGTCTGACTCCCAACTATAAATTTTCGGTATTCGAAGTTTGATAAGGTTCGGTAACCCGTGAAGGCCCCTAGCCCATTCAGTGCTCTACCCCCGATATTCTTAACGTTGAGGCTAGCCCTAAAGCTATTTCGAGGAGAACCAGCTATATCCTAATTCGTTTGGAATTTCTCCGCTAACCACAAGTCATCACCGACTATTTCAACAGGCGTGTGTTCGGACCTCCACAAAATTTTACTTCTGCTTCATCCTGCTCATGGTTAGGTCATTAGGTTTCGGGTCTACGTCATGCTACTATACGCCCTTTTTAAACTCGCTTTCGCTGCGGCTCCGGTACTTAGTACCTTAACCTTGCAACACAACGTAACTCGCCGGCCCGTTCTACAAAAAGTACGAGGTCACTTGCGCTCCCTCTGCTTGTAAGCATATGGTTTCAGGTTCTCTTTCACTCCCCTCCCGGGGTTCTTTTCACCTTTCCCTCACGGTACTATACTCTATCGGTCATCAGGTCGTATTTAGCCTTGGGAGATGGGCCTCCCTCCTTCCCACCGAATTTCTCGTGCTCGATGGTACTCCGGATGTAACTCACACATCTATTCTTTTTCGCTTACAGGACTTTCACCTTTTTTTGTCGGCTTTTCCAATACCGTTCAGCTAAATCTTAGACTATGCTTTGGCGTTACTCCATACCCCTAAGATATTTCTATGTTAGGTTTGGGCTCTTACCCGTTCGCTCGCCACTACTTAGGTAATCATTAGTTTATTTTCTCTTCCTCCGGGTACTAAGATGTTTCAGTTCCCCGGGTTCCCCTCGCTCTTGCGATTCTCATTGCTGAGTGTGTTCCCACATTCGGATATCTGCGGATCTAGGCTTATTTGCAGCTCCCCGCAGCTTTTCGCAGCTTGTCACGTCCTTCATCGGCGCCTGATGCCTAGGCATCCTCCATACGCTCTTATTTGCTTTGTCTCGTGATACTTTCGTATCTCCGTGTCTTTGCTCTAATGTTTCTTTCTTACAAGACTACTTTTAAGCTTTCTTAGTATTTATGTTTCCATATTACTCGTTTTTGCTTTACTCGTATTCAATATTTGTTTGTGTTATGCAGTTGTCAATGTGCCATTTTTCGTATAAAAAAACATAAGACCTGTTTCCATTCCTTATGCTTAACCAGAGGTATTTCTATACTTGGCCCGCCTACACCGTTTACCCTTCTTGGTACTGCCTGTAGGCTGTTTCTATACGCGCCGTCCTAACGGGACAGCTTTGTTATATTACCACACCTCTATATCCCCTGTCAACTGTTTTTACGCGCTTTTTTAAATTTTTTTTATTTTTTTTATTGTTTTTTCTCGCTGTTTTTTTCCTTTCCTTACTATATATATTATATAGCTTTTTTATCCCTTACCCACTACATCTAACAAAAAAAGAACAAGCTATAGGTAGCTTGTCCCTCTTTTTGTTTGATGGTATTAGATTAGTCGTTTTTAACCTTAACCTCTAATTGATTTGCCGGCATTACGATACCGTTAGCGTCAAGCGCGGTCTTAACGTTTTCTTGCAAGTCGAAGTAAACGTCCCAGTAATCTTCGCTCTTTACCCAAGCCTTAAGAACGATTTGCATATCGTTAGCGGTATGCTTGTCTATTCTTGCAGTAGCGGTAGGATCCTTGAGAACCTTTCCGTGAGCATTAGCAGCTGCAAGAATAACGTCTTCCGCCTTCTTGTAATCCTCCGTTTTTGCAATAGAATAAACTAGGTCAACACGGCGCAAATCTTTTTCGGAATAGTTAATTATCGTTCCTGCCGAAAGAGTGCCGTTAGGAAGATAGATAACCTTATTGTCCGGCGTTCTAATCTTGGTAGTAATGATGTGTATATCTTCTACCGTTCCCGAAACGCCACACGCCTCTATATAGTCGTCCACTCTAAACGGTCTATTAACGAGAATAATAACGCCACCAGCCAAGTTGCTAAGCGCGCCATTAAGAGCAAGACCTGTAGCAACACCGAGCGAAGCAATGAGCGCGGTAAGTCCACTAGTGTCAATACCCAAGTATCCGATAAGACAAGCAACGATTACTATCTTAAGCGCGATACGGGCGATATAAAACAACGTCTTGACAATAGTTTTGTCGAGCTTGCCTTTTTCAATAAGTCTCTTTTCGATTCTACGGGTAACCTTGGTCACTATTCTGAACGAAATAAGCATTACCAAAAGCGCAATAATTATCTTAATGATAGCATTAGCGCCGGTGGTAGTAAACCAATTTACCACGTTATCGAGTAGACCCTGCCAATCGATTTCCATAATAATCCTCCAAATAGTAATATGCCCCTATTATACGCTTAAAAAAATTGTTTGTCAAATATATCCCCTTGCTATCGCAATAACAATTGAAAAAAAGTTGACATCTATGGCGCGCGGGTGGTACAATAAAACAGATATGGATCTTAATAAGCAAATCGACTGTTTTTTACTTGACCTTGACGGCACAGTTTATCTTGGCTCTAAGCTTATAGACGGCGTAAAGGAAGGAATTGAGCGCATGCGCAACAAAAATAAGCGCGTGATTTTTTTGACCAACAATTCTTCGACAACAAAAGCGCATTACGTGAAAAAAATCAGTTCTTTGGGTATACCCGTAACAATGGACGACATATATACTTCGGCTAACGCAACCGCCGACTGGATCAAGGAAAACCGCAAGGACTGCAAGCCTTATATCGTCGCTACGCCCGAAACGGAAAAGGAATTTGTAGAAAATGGGATATCTTCTTGTAACGAAAATCCCGATACGGTAATTCTCACGTTTGACAAAACGCTTGACTACTCCAAGCTCGTTAGATGCTGCGACCTTATTGCTCGCGGAGCTGAATATATAGCCACCCACCCTGACATGGTTTGTCCTATGGAAAACGGAAGCATTCCCGACATAGGCTCGTTCATCAATCTTATCGAAGGCACGACTCATAGACGTCCCGACGTTATTTGTGGCAAGCCGTACAAAATAATGGCAGATTGCATATCCAAAAAAACGGGCATCCCGCTTGGCCGTACAGCCATGATAGGCGATAGACTTAGTACGGATATGAAATTTGCAATAGACAACGGACTTGTTTCGGTGCTTACGCTTAGCGGAGAAGCAAATATGACCGAATACGAAAAAAGCGGTCTGACGGTAAACAAAATAATCAATTCCGTAGCGGAGTGGGACGTATGAAATACCTTTGCTTTGACATAGAAAGTTGCGACGGCGGCAAAAATGGAAGCTTGTGTAGCTTTGGTTACTGCCTTGCTGATGAAAACTTTAATATTATAGAACAGGACGATATTTTGGTTAATCCCAACAAGCCGTTTAACAAAAGGCTTTTTGGCTCTGTTATAAAGCTTGCGTATACCGAAGACGTTTTTAGAGCAGCGCCAAAATTTCCACTTGTGTTCGATAGAATAAAGGCGCTGTTTGACAATCAAGTGACGATAATCGGCTTTTCGATAATCAATGACGTCAATTACGTTGCAGACGCAATAAGAACGTACAAGCTTAAGCAGCTCGAGTACGAGTTTTTTGACGTTCAGCTTATGTACGGCATTTATAAAAAGGAATCACGCAACTATAGTCTTGCTGCGGCGGCAGAAGAATTTGATATAGAATTTTTGGAGCACCGTTCTATGGATGACGCCGTTGCGACGCTCAGGGTTTTGCAAGGAATTCTTGCTCGCGAAGGCAAAACCTTCGACGAGTTCGTGGGCGAATACTCCATTATGCCCGGACGAATCAATGCGGCAGGCATTAAAAATTGCTTTACCGACGTAGTTTATTCGGGTATAGACTATACTAGCGTTAAGACGAAGAAGCGTTTGCTTAACGAGTTTTTGCTTACTTTGCCACGAAACAAAAAGCATAACCTACCCTTTTCGCGCAAAGTGATTTGCTTTGACGAAAGCTTGGAGCTTGACGACATTGACCTTTGCCGTAGCCGTATTGCCAAGCTGTATGAAATGGGCGGAAGATACTCATCAGGCACGGAGAGTAGCAACGTTTTCGTGTACGAAACCCAAGATAGCGCGCGATATAATTACGCCAAGGATTCAACCAAGTCAGGACATAAAATAAAGTTTATGCATGTAAGCGAGTTTTTGAAGCAGCTTGGCGACGTGCCGAGCTTGACTTTTGACGACGGAGCAATTTTGCGCGCGGGCAACCGTCGCCGTAGACTCAACCGCGAGCGCGCTGCCGAAAAAAACCGCGCAGCCCAAAAGCAATCCCGCGCGCAAAAAAAGGCTACTCCCGCATCCGACAAAAACCCGCCAGCTGTGGACGGTAGCAAACAAACGTTTGACAATCAGTCAAAAAAGCAGTTCAAAAGCCTTCCGCCCCGCGAAAATAAAAAAAGAGCGCAAAAAGCAAAGGAAGCAAATAGCAATAGAAGCAAAAAGATACAATCGGTAGTGTTAAAACCGACAAAGGAAGAAATCGAGGCTCTTGACAAGAAATTCGAAAAAATGCCAAAAGGTATGGCGGACAAAATGACGGGAACCGGAACAGGGCTCGACAAAAAGAAAACCAAAAAACAAACAAAAATAAAAGCTACTGATAAGGCTACTATATCGTCCCCTGCAAAAAAGAAAAAACAATCGACAAATCATAACGATCAAAACACTTGACAACACAGCTTTGCTTTGGTATAATTTGCAAGTCGTAGCACCGTAAGCGTCTATTCGCCACGACTTGCTACAACCGTTATTTTAAGAGCTTTGTGG
>JAZODR010000018.1:0-1517 GCA_045597125.1 Eubacteriales bacterium
ATGCGCTTCTTTTCATCATCGAAGTCGAGGATAACAACGTTCAACTTCTGATCCAATTCTACTACTTCCTTCGGATCGCTTACACGGCCCCAAGACAAGTCTGTGATGTGAATCAAACCGTCTACGCCGCCCAAGTCGATGAATACACCGTAAGAAGTGATATTCTTAACAGTACCTTCGAGTACTTGTCCTTTTTCGAGCTTACCGATAATTTCTTTCTTCTGTTGTTCCAATTCAGCTTCGATAAGAGCCTTGTGAGATACAACAACGTTCTTGAATTCTTGGTTGATCTTAACCACCTTGAATTCCATAGTCTTGCCTACGAATACATCGTAGTCACGGATAGGCTTAACATCGATCTGAGAACCCGGCAAGAATGCTTCGATACCGAATACGTCAACGATCATACCACCCTTAGTGCGGCACTTGATGTAACCCTTAATGATTTCTTCGTTTTCAAGAGCAGCGTTTACGCGATCCCAAGAGCGAGTAGCACGTGCCTTCTTGTGAGAAAGAATCAATTGACCTTTCTTGTCTTCCTGATTTTCGATGTATACTTCTACTGTATCACCTACCTTCAATTCAGGATTGTAGCGGAATTCATTCAAAGGAATGATACCGTCTGATTTGTAGCCGATGTTGACAACAACTTCGCGCTTGTTCATTGAGATGACAGTACCATCTACAACCTCGCGGTCGTTAACCTTGTTCAAAGTACCGTCATAAGCCTTTTCAAGCTCTTCTTGGCTCATGCTGGTTACAGCTTCACCTTTTTCATACGCATCCCAGTTGAAATCTTCAATAGGAGCAATGTTCTTTAAGTTTTCCATTAAAAAATAAGTTAATAATAATGTTAATTGTGTTAGACTTTATATTGTATATATCTAAATCGGGCGCAAAGATACAATAATTTCCTGAAACGGATGTGCGTTTCAGGAAATTATTTAATAGAATTTACGGATTTCTGCCCCTTTATAATAATGTAATAGGATTTCGTCGTATTTATATCCTTTCTCTCCCATCACGGCGGCACCTATTTGGCAAAGGCCTACGCCATGTCCCCAACCGGCTCCGGAGAGGAGGAAGTATTGGGGGATGCCGTCTTTCATTTCCCGTTTGTCTACTACGAAAGCCGAACTGAACAGGTGGGAATCCGACAAGACGCGGCGGATTTCCATTTCCTTGCCGATGGTGAAGGTCTTCAGACTACCTACTATCTTCAGCTTCCAGATACGTCCGGAAGGACCTCGCTGAATGGGGACGAGGTCGAGGATGTCTCCGTAATCGGTTTTGGTATTGGTGCGGATAAGCTCTGCCAGTTCCTCTTGGGTGTACTGCACTTGCCAACGGTAAAAGTCGCTGGTCTCCTGATCGTAATGGTTCAGGATTTGCGACAGGATTTTCTTGTCGCGGGTGTCGCAGTATGAGGGGGGAGCCTGACGGATCCAGCGGTCGGCCTCTTCCTCCTTGGTCAGGTCGGGAAGCGGATGATTCTCTTCCTGGCTGGCATCACGGAT
>JAZODR010000019.1:0-5940 GCA_045597125.1 Eubacteriales bacterium
ATATGCCCTTCCTGCCCGACGGTACGCCCCTGGATATCGTGCTGAACCCCCTGGGCGTTCCTTCCCGTATGAACATCGGTCAGGTGCTGGAGGTTCACTTGGGTCTGGCTGCCAAGAAGCTGGGCGTTCACTTTATGACCCCTGTGTTCGACGGTGCCAGCGAGAAGGACATTCAGGATCTTCTGGAAGAGGCCGGATGTGCTCCCGACGGTAAGACCGTTCTGTACGACGGTAGAACCGGTGAACCCTTTGACAACCGCGTAACCGTCGGTTATATGTACTACCTGAAGCTCCATCACCTGGTTGACGATAAGATCCACGCCCGTTCCACCGGTCCTTACTCCCTGGTTACTCAGCAGCCTCTGGGCGGTAAAGCTCAGTCCGGCGGACAGAGATTCGGTGAAATGGAAGTTTGGGCCTTGGAGGCATACGGCGCAGCCTACACCCTCCAGGAGATTTTGACCGTCAAGTCCGACGACGTGGTGGGCCGTGTGAAGACCTTCGAGGCGATCGTAAAGGGTCTGAACATTCCTACCCCCGGCGTTCCCGAATCCTTCAAGGTATTGGTTCGCGAGCTGCAGGCTCTGGGCTTGAACATCGAGGTTCTCGACCAAAACAACAACGTTGTGACCCTCAAGGAGATCAGCGAAGAAGAAAGCACCGGTATCCAGACCATCGACCAGTCTGAACTGGGCGAGCAGATCTACGATGCCGAAGATCCCATGTTTGACGACGAGGAAGGCTCTACCGAGTTGACCGAACAGCCCGAGGAAGATCTTTCCGATTATATGGGCTCCGCTTCCGTCTATCAGCCCGAAGACGGAAAAGACGACTAAGACAGGAGGAGAAGAGAATGGAACACATTGATTTTGATAAAATTAGAATTGGTCTGGCTTCTCCCGAAGACATCAGAAAATGGTCCTACGGCGAGGTAAAAAAGCCCGAAACCATTAACTACCGCACCCTGAAGCCCGAGCGCGACGGTATGTTCTGTGAGCGCATCTTTGGTCCGACCAAGGACTGGGAATGTCATTGCGGTAAGTATAAAAAAGTAAGATACGTTGGCAAAGTGTGCGAAAAGTGCGGTGTCGAAATCACCACCAGCAAGGTTCGCCGCGAGAGAATGGGTCATATCGAGCTGGCCGCTCCCGTGTCCCACATCTGGTACTTCCGTGCCATCCCCTCCAAGATGGGTATCCTGCTGGATATTTCTCCCCGTCTGCTGGAGAAGGTTCTCTACTTTGCTCAGTACATCGTAACCGATCCCGGTTCCACCCCCCTTGCAAAGCAGCAGCTCCTGACCGAGCAGGAATACCGTGCCGCCCGTGAGAAGTACGAAGGCGACTTTGAAGCAGGAATGGGTGCAGAGGCCGTTAAGAAGCTTCTGCAGGAGCTGGATCTGGAGCAGCTTTCCAAAGAGCTGCGCGAGGAAATGGATAATTCCGGCGGACAGAAGAAACTCCGTTTGTCCAAGCGCCTTGAGATCGTAGAGGATTTCCGCCTTTCCGGCAACAAGCCCGAGTGGATGATCATGGACGTTCTTCCCGTGCTTCCTCCCGAAATCAGACCCTTGGTACAGCTGGACGGCGGCAGATTCGCCACCAGTGACATCAACGATCTGTACCGCAGAGTTATCAACCGTAACAACCGTCTGAAGAGACTGATGGAGCTGCACGCTCCCGAGATCATCATCCGCAACGAGAAGAGAATGCTGCAGGAAGCGGTAGACGCTCTCATCGACAACGGTCGCCGCGGACGTCCCGTTACCGGTCCCAGCAACCGCGCTCTCAAGTCCTTGTCCGAAATGCTTCGCGGTAAGCAGGGCCGTTTCCGTCAGAACCTTCTGGGTAAGCGTGTTGACTACTCCGGCCGTTCCGTAATCGTCGTAGGACCCGAACTGAAGCTGTATCAGTGCGGTCTGCCCAAGGAAATGGCCATTGAACTCTTCAAGCCCTTTGTTATGAAGCGTTTGGTGGAAACCGGTAAGTCTACCAACATCAAGGACGCCAAGAAGAAGGTAGAGCGTATGCTCCCTGAGGTATGGGACGCGCTGGAATACGTTATTAAGGAACACCCCGTTCTGCTGAACCGTGCACCTACCCTGCACAGACTGTCCATTCAGGCCTTCGAGCCCGTACTGGTAGAAGGAAGAGCCATCAAGCTCCATCCTCTGGTATGTACCGCGTTCAACGCAGACTTTGACGGCGACCAGATGCCCGTTCACGTACCCCTTTCTCCCGAGGCTCAGGCTGAGGCAAGATTCCTGATGCTTTCCGCCAACAACCTGCTCAAGCCCGTTTCCGGTAAGGCGGTCACCGTTCCTACCCAGGATATGGTGCTTGGTTCCTACTGGCTGACTTACGTCCGTGAGTTTGAGGACGAGGAGCCTACTTTCCGCCCCGACGAGGTCGGCGAAGGAAAGATCTTCCGCGATTTCGACGAGGCTGTAATGGCTTACGAGAACAAGGATCTGGGTATTCACGCCCGCATCAAGGTCCGTCAGACCCGTGTGATCGACGGCAAGGAAGTAACCCAGCTGGTAGACACCACCTACGGCAGAATGATCTTCAACAGCGTCATTCCCCAGAAGCTTCACTTCGTTGACCGTGACGATCCCGCCAATCTGTTCAAGCCCGAGATCGACTTTGTCGTAACCGTTAAGGAACTGGGCAAGATCATTGACCGCGCCATTAAGTACTGCGGCTCTACCGAGACCGTTGAAATGCTGGATAAGATCAAGGCGCTGGGTTACAAGTATTCCACCAAGGCTGCCCTGACCGTATCCGTATCCGATATGACCGTTCCTCCCGAAAAGGGCGAGATCATTGCCGATGCGGATCAGAAGGTGACCGAGGTTACCAAGCACTTCCGCCGCGGTAAGCTGACCGACGAGGAAAGATACCGCAGGGTCATCTCCATTTGGGAAGAATGTACCAAGGAAGTGACCAACGCACTTCAGAGAAACCTGCGCAAGGATAACCCCATCAATATGATGGCAGTATCCGGTGCCCGTGGTTCTATGAAGCAGATGCGTCAGCTGGCAGGTATGCGAGGACTTATGGCTACCGCAACCGGTCGTACCGTGGAACTGCCGATTAAGGCGAACTTCCGCGAAGGCTTGAATGTTCTCGAATACTTTATTGCAGCCCGTGGTTCCCGTAAGGGTCTGGCAGATATGGCACTTCGTACTGCTGACTCCGGTTACTTGACCCGTCGTCTGGTAGATGTAGCACAGGAAGTCATTATCCGCGAAGAGGATTGCGGTACCACCGAAGGCATTTGGGTTGAGGATATCACCGAAGGCAAGGAAATGATCGAAAAGCTTGCTGATCGAATCCTCGGCAGATTTGCCGCTGCAGATGTAATCCATCCTGAAACCGGCGAGGTTTTGGTTGAAAACGGTAAGATGATTACCGAATCTGCTACCGATGCTATCGTTGAAGCGGGAATTCAGCGCGTTTACGTCAGAAGCGTTCTCGGCTGTAAGTGCCGTCACGGCGTTTGTGCACATTGCTACGGCGCTGACCTTGCCAATGGCAAGAAGGTCAATATCGGCGAAGCAGTCGGTATCATTGCGGCTCAGTCCATCGGTGAACCCGGTACTCAGTTGACTATGAGAACCTTCCATACCGGTGGTATTGCAGGCGGTGATATTACGCAGGGTCTTCCCCGCGTTGAAGAACTCTTCGAGGCTCGTAGCCCCAAGAAGGCTTCTATTCTTGCAGACTTTGACGGTATTGTGAAGATTGACGATACCAAGAAGAACCGTCACGTGATTGTTACTGATCCCGAAGGCGTCAACGAGAAGAGTTACCTGATTCCTTACGGATTGAGAATCATTGTGGAGGACGGACAGGCTGTGGTTCGCGGTCAGGCTTTGACCGAGGGTCTCAGAAAGCCCACCGATATCATCCGTATTGACGGTACTCAGGCCGCTTATGAGTACATCGTGAAGGAGATTCAGAAGGTTTACCGTTTGCAGGCAGTAGAAATCAATGATAAGCACGTTGAGGTAATTGCCCGTCAGATGACTCGTAAGGTGAAGGTGGAAACTACCGGTTCTACCAAGCTTCTGCCCGGTGCTATGGTGGACGTTTACGAATTTGAGGATGCCAATGCCGAGATTCGTGACAGAATCGCCGCAGGTGAGGCTGTTATGGAAGCGACTGCGACTCCTTTGCTCCTTGGTATCACCAAGGCTGCTCTTTCCACCGAGTCCTTCCTGTCTGCGGCTTCCTTCCAGGAGACTACCAAGGTTCTCACTGAAGCCGCCATTAAGGGTAAGGTTGACCCGCTTTTGGGTCTGAAGGAAAACGTTATTATTGGCAAACTCATCCCTGCAGGTACCGGCATGCAAAAATATCGCTCCGTTCAAGTTCGCGATATGGAGGCAGACCCCGAAGATAGTATTTTCGGATAAAATTTCTGTGGAATTTAGAATATTTTGAACAAAGGTTTATGCCGAGTTTTGTGCAAAATGCAGAAAAGCATTTTGCACGGCTCGGTGAGTGTTGCATTTTTTGAAAAAGTGTGATACTATTAAATGAATTTTTGAAGAAAGGAGATGCAATATGCCAACATTCAACCAATTGGTAAGATTTGGTCGTCAGAAAGTAACCTACAAGTCCAAGTCCCCCGCTCTTCAGGTAACAATGAACTCTTTGAAAAAAGAGTCTGTTGACATCGCTTGTCCTCAGAAGCGCGGCGTTTGCACGAAGGTTTCCACCAAGACTCCGAAGAAGCCGAACTCGGCTCTCCGTAAAATTGCAAGAGTCAGACTGACCAATGGTAACGAAGTGACTGCTTATATTCCCGGTATTGGTCATAACCTGCAGGAGCACTCTGTAGTTATGATTCGTGGCGGAAGAGTCAAGGACCTTCCCGGTGTCCGTTACCACATTATCCGCGGCACTCTGGATACCCAGGGCGTTAACGGAAGAAACCAGGGTCGTTCCAAGTACGGAGCGAAGAGAGCAAAAGCTGCGAAGTAAGAAGCTCTCGGTTGTGCTTAGCATGTTGTATCATTTTAATTATATGATCTATGCCAAGCACTTCACCGATAGGATTGTCCTATCGGAGTACCAAAGATATCATACTATATTATGAAGGAGGGAAGTTCTAGTGCCACGCAGAGGTCAGATTTCCAAAAGAGATGTTCTGCCGGATCCTATCTACGGATCTAAGCTTGTTACCAAATTGGTAAACAACATTATGCAGGACGGTAAGAAGGGTGTTGCTCAGAAGATCGTTTACGATGCATTTGAAATCGTAAAGGAGAAAACCGGCAACGATCCCCTCGAAACATTCCAGAAGGCCCTTGAGAACATTATGCCCCAGCTCGAGATTAAAGCAAGAAGAGTTGGCGGTGCAACCTATCAGGTTCCGATTGATGTTCGGCCCGACAGAAAGCAGACCTTAGGTCTTCGCTGGCTCATCAATTATTCCAGAGCACGCAGCGAGAAGAGCATGTGTGAGAGACTTGCAAACGAAATTATCGACGCTACCAACGGAATCGGCGGCGCCGTTAAGAAGAGAGAAGACACTCACAAGATGGCAGAAGCAAACAAGGCTTTTGCTCACTACAGATATTAATCGAGTTTCCGAATGGACGAAAGTTTTTCGGGAAGAATTTAATTGAAGGAAACGGAGCTTACAATGCCGAGAGAGTATCCACTTGAAAGAACCAGAAACATCGGTATCATGGCCCATATCGACGCCGGTAAGACTACCACGACTGAGCGTATCCTGTACTATACAGGTAAGACGCACAAGCTTGGTGAGACGCACGACGGTGCCGCTACCATGGACTGGATGGAGCAGGAGCAGGAGAGAGGTATTACCATCACTTCCGCAGCTACCACCTGTTTCTGGAGAAACAACAGAATCAACATTATTGACACCCCCGGTCACGTTGACTTCACCGTTGAGGTGGAGCGCTCC
>JAZODR010000020.1:0-1502 GCA_045597125.1 Eubacteriales bacterium
TATGTTTACAGAGAGAAGCGGAAAGCAAAACAGACTTGAAATGGTAATTTTGGAGGAGCTTGTGCCGCAGGATCACCTATTGAGAAAGATAGAAAAAGCAATAGATTTCAGCTTCATCAACAAGATCTGTAAGCCGTATTACTGTGAGAACAACGGACGCCCGGCGATAGAGCCGGAGGTTCTTTTCCGTATGTTGTTCATAGGATATCTCTACGGAATAAGAAGTGAAATAAGATTACTTAAGGAAATTGAAGTAAATGTAGCGTACCGTTGGTTCATCGGCTACGATCTGACAGAAAAGCTTCCCGATGTAAGCGTAATATGGCAGAACAGACTCCGCAGATACAACGGAACCGACGTCCCACAGCAGATATTCGATGAGATCGTCCGTCAGGCAATGGCAAAAGGATTGGTTGGAGGAAAGATACTTTATTCTGACAGTACACACTTGAAAGCCAATGCCAACAAGAACAAGTTTGTAGAAAAGCAAGCCAAAGTTGAAGCAAAAGACTACATAGATGATCTGAATAAAGCCATTCATGAAGACAGAGCCGCACACGGCAAGAAGCCATTGAAATTCAACGGTGACGAATTAAAGGAAGAAACAGAGGAAGAAAAGGAAAATTATTTTGACGATGACAGTCAGAGTGGGAGCGCAAGCGGTGGAAAAGGAGAAGTTAAGAGAATTAAGGCAAGTACAACAGACCCCGACAGCGGATTTATGCACAGAGACGGAAAACCGCAAGGCTTCTTCTATCTTGACCACAGAACTGTAGACAGTAAGCATAACATCATCACCGACGTATTCGTAACCCCCGGAAACACCAATGACATAAAGCCCTGTCTTGGAAGATTAAGAAGGCAGATTGAAACCTTTGGATTTATGGTAAAATACGTGGGACTTGACGCGGGCTACAACGTTTCGAATATTTGCAAATATCTCTATGAAATGGGCATAGAGGCGGCTATGGGACATCGTCGCGGTAACCAACAAAAAGGCAAATACGGAAAGTACAAATTTACATATATTTCCGAATGGGACGTATATATATGCCCCGAGCATAAGTATTTAGAATATGTAACGACAGACAGAAACGGTTACAAGGAATACAAATGCAAGGGCGACAGATGCGCAAATTGTCCAAGACGGGAGGAATGTTTAAGTGCGAAGCAGGAAAGAAAGAGCTTACGCCGCCACGTATGGGAAGATTTCAAGGATATGGCATATACCTTTACTCATACGGAAAAGGGTAAGAAGATTTACAAGAGAAGAAAAGAGACGGTGGAGCGAAGCTTTGCCGACTCTAAAGAATTACACGGCCTCCGTTATTGCCGTATGCGGGCGCTTTCTAAGGTTGCTGAGCAGTGCCTGCTCACTGCCGCCGTGCAGAACTTGAAGAAGATTGCCAACCTATGTTGGAGGGATTCCTCCAATGTCCTCACATTTTTACTATTTCTTTGCAAAAAACAAAGCCTATCTCGTGCTTGAAATAGGCTTTGTC
>JAZODR010000021.1:0-99642 GCA_045597125.1 Eubacteriales bacterium
TTTTCATTGAATTGAAGTCCTCAATGACTTCATTTACGAGCTTCATTAAATCTTTCATAGTCACCATCCTTGACACCATTATACCACGGGAGTATAATAAATTAAAGTAGAAGCTTGAAATTCAAGTTCGAGTGGTGCGAATAAAACACCCGATAGGTCAACTCGAACTTTCTAACAATTCTAACAGTTGTTTCTAACAACGATGCAAAAAAGGAACTCTTAACACGATTTTTCAAAAGTTCCCGTTTTATCAGACAAACTTGAAAAATGCCGCATAAATACTGAAAATTAGAGTTCCCATTTTGCAGTTAAATAAGTTTCATTGCGGACAATTAAGGTTCAGTGGGTCGCACTCGAAATCAGTTAGGGAGCAATCCCCCGCGAGTTCGAATCTCGCCGTCTCCGCCAAGGACAACCGTAATCTTAGGATTGCGGTTGTTTTCTTTATGTGATATAATGGTTTTAACAACTATGAAAGGTGTCGCAATATGGATAATAATTTGATAGAAAATTTTTCGCCAATAGATGCCATCTATCTTTCAAAAAGTTTTTGTGAAATGATGAATTCTCAAAGTTGCGACTGTGACAGCATCGTTATTAAAAGTAGTGACAAGTTCATTCTTTTAAATTATTTTAGTCGTGATGACGATGGTTATATTGAGTGGGAAAATATATTTTCTTTTGACACGGATGCCTACCCTTATGAGGTTAATCTTTCAAACAATGTTTTTAAATTTGATAGGGTTAGTTATTCCGAAGAAGGATTTGTTGAAGGTGTTAGATTTACAGCCAACGATGTTTTCCTATTTATATTTGGGTCTGAACATAACTTGATATTAACAATGAGCAAGTATGATCTGTTTGAAGATATTAAAATGGACTTTCCTGAAACAGAAGCAATTCTTAAAATCACATCACAGAAATAGTCTGAATCAACTCCTTGAAGGTTTTATCCTTCAAGGAGTTTTCTCTTTTATCCCAAGGCTGAACCTATTGCCATCGCACTTGCTTTCTTGCTTTCACTATCAATGTGACTGTAAATGTTGGCGGTAGTTCCCATATCAGAGTGACCGAGCCAGTCCTGAATCATTTTCATCGGTACACCGTTTGCCAGAAGTAGCGATGCGCAACTGTGTCGTAGGTCGTGAAAGCGAACGGGTTTTAATCCCTTTTCTTTCAATACGACTTTGAAATGGTCGGTCACGTAATTTGGTTTTATCAGTTCACCGATTGCATCTACACAGATGTAGTCGGTGTATTTTTTGCAGTAGCCTCGGCGCATCACACGTTTCATTTCCTCTTGCTTTTCTTTTTCAGCAAGGAGAACTTCTTCCACCTGCGGTATGAGAGGTAGAGTGCGGTATGAAGATTTTGTTTTCATAACGTCCATACCGACCACGCCTTTATCGTTCTGTACCACTTTGTGATTAACACTGACCGTCTTATTTTCAAAATCCACCGCCGACCATTTGAGTCCAAGCACTTCGCTTCGGCGCAGCCCATAGTAAGCGGCAAGGAAGATTACAATGTGTATCGGGTCGTTCGCCGTTTTGTCGAGCAACTCTTTCAGTTCACCAGCGTTATAATATTTGCCGATGTACTGTTGTGCCTTGGGTCGGTCGGCTTGCTCAACAGGATTGCTCGGTATGATTCTCCGCTTGACCGCCGACTTGAAAGCAAGATGCAACAGCGCGTGATGGCGTTGTGCAGTCGTGCCTTTGAGTCCGTCGTTGCGGATGCGGATATAGTAATCATTGATTTCATCACCCGTAATATCTTTAACCTTGAGGTCACCGCACTCACGGAAGAACGGAACCATACGCGATTGTATCATCAGCTTGTAGCCTTCGTATGTGGTTTCCGATACGTTCACCTTGTGCGACTCCAACCACTCGGGAAGGTAATCCGCCACCTGCATGTGCGCCACTCGACTGCGCTCTTTGTCAGCGTGGGACATATTCTCACGCTTGTATAAGTCATCGGTGTTATAGTGATCAAGGAGTTGGCGGAGGCGGTGTTCCGCCTCGCGCTTGTTTCCTCTTGTCGTTTCAAGGTTCAGACCCATCCACTTTTCTTTGCGCTTGCCTTCGGTGTCATATAGATTGATGACCGCATACCACTTTTTGTTTTTCTCGGTCAGTCGTCCTGTGATTCGTTTCATTTACTCACGCTCCTTTCTTTTGAAGTTGTCCTTTGTCTTCTCGGGCAACACCAACACTATCACAACCATCTTCATAAGTCCAGAGATTATTCGGGACTGTCGGGGACGGTGTCTGATAGTTTCCAGAGTTGGTTAGAAACTCAACCAAACAAACCTTCGGCACGATGATTTTCTTGCCCTGCTTGATGCTACTGATCCTACCTTCTTTGATAAGAGCGTAGACAGTATTCTTGCCGAATTGCAATAGCCTTACCACATCCGGCACGGTCAGCACATCGGGTTCGTTCTTAAACATTTTGAAATAATATCTGTAACTCATGAAGATTCTCCTTTCGTTTTTTCGATATTTTGAGTATTAAATGGGTGGTGGAATAATTCCCAAAGGTAACACACCAGGTAGCACATTTGGCAAACAGGGGTGCTACCAGTTTTTTGACCATCGAAAAGCCCGCAAAGCCCCTAACGGTCGGCGTTGCCGTCCGATGTAAATCGGAAAGGTGGCCAAAAGGGTCACCTTTCCTTTCTCCTGCTTTTTTTCATCCAATGTGCTACCACTACGGCAGAAAAAAGAAAGAAGTGGGACAAAGATTGCATTTCCACCATTTTATTGCGTTCTATATTAGCTGCTTATATATTTTTTATTCTGTTGTAAAATTACTGGGTTTTATTCTATGGGTTTTGTTATCGATAAGAAGTTTCGAACCTACCCAACTGAGATTCATTCACTATTGGTTTTCGTTAGATCAACCACATGATAGAGGTTCGAAGTTTTACTTCCATCAAAACGAGTTCTCGTAATCTTTTTAATCAACCCGATATCAATTAAATTGTTGAGAGCTACGTCTACCGTCTTTTTGTCAATCTGACACTCTTTCGAAATGGTTCGCCTTGACGGGAAGCAAGTATGGTTTGCAATATCGGCGTGTCGTAGTAGGCAACAGTACACTGTGAAATCTCTCGGCTTGAGTTTTAATTCAAATATCCTGTTTGCCACTATAAAGAAATCTCTTCTTGACGGTTGTGTTTTGATCATATTAATTCTCCTTTCGAAAACAAAGACCACTCACAATGAAACGATACGTTCCTTGTAAGTGGTCTAATTGTTAGTATTTGATTTTAGATATAGTATCCCCTTGGCTTTGCATAAAAGTCACATAAAAATTCTTTGTTCTTTTTCGTTGCGCATAAGGGAAATAAGGAGGGTGCTGTTAATAAGGTCTGTACTGATTTTAAACGAAGGATGCAGAGCTTCTCGTAACATCTATCTCTCGGAATAAGTTGATTCCTTGAGAACGAGAATCATATGTAACAAACAGTATCCTTTCCAACTGGCCGTTAACATCTCATATGCCTATGAGCTGCAGTGCAGAAGTATCATCATACCAATCGTGAGTCATCGCAAACCGAAAGACGTTGTTATTTCGGTCCGGCACATACGCTTTATCGCTCGCTCACAAATGTGAGGTCTTGGCGGCATTGTCCATTTTAGCTTTCCTGTTAAGGTCACGACGGTTTTGTACTCAGCATCCTTTTTTATTCAATTGTAAGCACTAATTTCTCTTGGTGCAGCTTCATTATAACAACCAAAAATCACCTTGTCAACACCCCGAGAACGCCTAAAAATCAAGGCTTTTGCAATCTTTTCGTCCATTGTTTCCATACAGTATTTTCTATTCTTTTTAGTGTTTTTAATGTCATATATTCTACGAAAAAATTTTTCAAAAAATTTTTTAATTACTATAAATCTGGCGTTTTCAGGCGTTATTTCGCCCCACGTTGCGATTGAAAATAAAAGGCGAGTGTTTACTCGCCTAAGCAAACACCCGCCTTAAATCGCCTTGATTTTCGCATTACATTGAAAATCATTTTTCTTTTATACTTGTATCGATCTTTTTATAAGGGCCAATATCAATCGTTAGGCGTAGCCGATATAAATGTGGTAGCAACTGTTACCTGTAGTTTCTGTCCAGATCCACACGTCAGTGATGTCCTTGTCCTTTGCATAACGGTTCAGTCGGCTTTTGATATCACGTTCAAGATATATACATTGACTATTTGCACCAATCGGGTTATCCCAACAACTCACCGCCTCAATCTCCAGTGTCAAGCCAACGCTTACAGCATACTCTTTGGCAAACGTTATCCAATATTGGATATCAAACTCGGGTTGTGGAGTTTCGGGTTCCGGTGCAGTTTCTTGTATTGATTCAATTTTTGGTTCTTCCTTTGG
Organism: Eubacteriales bacterium; assembly: GCA_045597125.1. GTDB lineage: Bacteria > Bacillota > Clostridia > Oscillospirales > SIG627 > RGIG5579. The sequence goes on from JAZODR010000021.1 coordinate 4,392, forward strand.
AGATGTTGCACTTGTCACTTTTTCCTCAACCTGAGAAGCACCCTTTTCTTCTGCCTTATTTGTAACAGTCGTCTTTGTTGTTTCTGTGGGTTTTGTTTCTTCTGTTGGCTCCACAGTTGCCGTAGGCGAGGTCGTGGTTGGATCGATTGCCTGAGCATTGCTCTCGGTCGAGACAGGCTCTTTTTCTTTCTCTGTTGGCTCTACCACTGTCACGGGCGGTGTTTCCGTTATTGCCTTTTTCGATACCGTTGTCAGCGAACTCTCGGTAGACGTCGGTGCGGTGTTGCCACCGCATCCCACCATACTTACGAGCAGCCCACAGCAGAGAAGAAGGATTATGATTTTCTTCATATATCCTCGACTTCCTCCAACCCTTGCATCACCTCCACCATTATGCGAGTGGCAAGGATAAATCCCGAACTAAACGCTTCACGCTCAGTAATGCAGGAGAGTTCGCTTGTGCAGTCCTTGAACTTTTCGAAGGTTTCTTTTTGTTTTTCTGTAAGTCCTGCGTTGAGTTCTTCCTCGTTTTTACATATCAGCTTGACGAGCTTATCTACTCTCGTTCCACGTTTGATGTACCTTTCGTGCGGACTGATGTTTCCGTAGTATAAATCTTCAAGCGTTGTCATATTAACCTCACCTCCGCATAAGAGAAGAGCGACTCTACACCAATCGGTGCAAAGCCGCTCTTTTTGATTGTATTTACTTTTCGTGCCATATCAGCACCTCCTTTGCAGTACAAACATATACCACAAAGATTTCGTGAAGTCCAGATAATTACCAATTTTAGATAAAACGGAATGAAAACATTTTTTGATTGTAGTTTTTTATAGCCAAGGCAAATAAGAACGTATAAAATCAACCAACGAATGAAAATCTATCATCCATGCAATAACAACTAACACCCCAATTATTCCAAATATAATATTAAACCATAAGACACTAATCATTCTTAACTTCTTATTATTGATATGACAAATAAATTTTATTAAAACGAATACTACGTTCAGTAAAACAACAGCAATTAAATCAACAATAAGCAATAATCTATATATACTTATTGCATTAATATGTTGTAATACTGATGTAGAAAAAGTTAAACCTCCAACAAAAGCCAGAACAATCGATGCAAATATTCCTAATATAGTTATATATTCTTTTTCTAAATTCTTCACATTTTGAGAAGTTTCTTCAATCAAAGTATTTGCTTTCTCGACCTTATCCACAAGTGATGCGGAAGCAATTTCATTTTTTTCTGTACTTAAGTTCTTTTGGCTGATAGAAAGTTGAAAATGATCATATATTTTTATAACAATTTTACTTGGGTCTTCAGCTACATTATTTGAATTATCCAAAACATATGTTAGCAAACTTTCTATATTGGTTCCAAAATTACCTTGCTGATCTTCTGATAATCCATAAACAAAACTACTAATTTCTGAATATAAGATTCTTTCTCTGGTTGCTTTTTCGTGCAAATAATTATTAATTGCAAAGACGGTTTTTGATGGATCGTAATTGTTAGAGGGTAAACAAAGGTTTTTACAAATTCTTCGTATTTTTTGCTTTGAATATTTAAGCGCATCATCACTTTGTTGAGCAACAACTTTTGTTTCTGTATTGGTTTTTAATAGCGATTCGAAATTATTGTCCATTAAAATAACTCCTTATCGCATCAATAGAAATAACATTGTTTTGACCCTGCTCGTATGCCTGAATCCATGGCAATTGATTATGTGTAATTTGAACCAAGCGAGTAGTACTGAATTTCGAAAAATTATCCACTAATTTGCGAATAATCTCTTTATCGGTATCGTTTAAAATATTATCGGCATATGTTACAACCTTTGATTCCCAGAAATCGTCTTCGTCTATTTCGATATATGTAGTGATTTTTGGAATATTTGTGCTACCAAATCGCTTATATTCATGATATGCCACTGGAATAACCGGTCCAAAACTCCATGCTTCAATTCTTTCTTTAAAACAAGGTTCTTTTTTCTCGGTTTTGCTTAAATAATATGCCTGAATAAAATAAAGCATTTTTTGCAACTTCAGGTTAGATAAAATATAATCTTTTTCGTTACAGTAATTTATTATAAATCTCGAAACATCTAAAACATTATACAATGAATTCACCTCTTTATAATTATATCACATTTTATTCTTAAAAGCAATTTTGATATTGTTAATAATGTGATGACCTAAAAATTAATTTATCCAACTACTGTTTAGGACAATAGCACCGATATGTAACCCTATGTATATAACCACTATAAGTACATTCATCCAAATAATTGGATAAACAGATAACATTAAGTACAGCAGCCCTATATGCACGGCATAGAAGAACATATACAAAACGCTGCCAAGTGCGGGTTCAGACCCTTTTATGTAATACAGTCCTACAACACCAAATGTAATTGCTGCAATAATCGGGTCGGCTATCCAGTTAAGTATTTCTGGGGTCAGAAGCAACGGCGCTTCGTCAATCATAATAGCTATACCGTCGTCCAATGCTTCAAAGGGGTTAGGAATCACAAATTGTCTAACGAACCAAAATATTGTTGCTAATACAGAATAGATTTTTATTTTAATTACCCTCCCTAACTGTTGAAAACATGTTATGCGGAAATTTCACAAAGGAAGTTTATTCCTTGTTCAACTCGCTTTTTCACTTGAACTAATTTCTGAAATTCATATCGTCCTGCAGCGCCGTGAGTACCATCACTTAAAACATGGAACAACTCAAGGATGTTTGTAATGTCGGCTTCAGCAAAATCAATAACACTGCTATGAATGTCTGTGTTTCTCATCATATATTTGATTTTCTCTCGCCTTGTAGCATTACCACGGTCTGTTTTTTCGCAATTTGGATTATATGCGAATACCTGTATGTCTGGTGCTTTCAGTTCCATGAACTCTGTGAAAATCTCACGGGCACTTGTACAGAAGTGTCGTGCAGCATCTGGATTTTGAGGGTTCATAGCAAAAACCGCTCCTCGCCAACGGTTATTTAAGTCCTCGGATACATACAAAAGTTTATTGGCAATTTCAATATCTTCGGTATTTTCGGACGAAAAATCATCATTTTGAATGGCATTAGCAGTAATTAAACTGTTGGCTTGTTCTCGTTCGACTAAATCAAGTATATGTTCCTGTCTGGGAGATACAACACTGTCGCTGTATATGCTACCAATGGTGGTATAGTGCTGGTGCATTGCACCAAGAGAGATAGTGTATGTACTTCTAACAGTTGAACTTGATTGTAACTTGTTGAGTTCCCGTGTAATTACTTGCTGATTGTGGCGAACTTTTGAATTGTATTTTCGAAGTTCACGATTCATATCGTTTTCAAATTTTCTTGTTGCTTTATTAATCTCGCTCTTCATATCCCGTTCGATTTTTCTTTGTGCCTGCCGCATTTGAGATTTGAAACTGGACATATTAAAACTTTTAGCCAATATTTTTCTCCTTTTGCTTTTATATCAATATTCCATTACAGTGATCAATTTCGTGCTGAATTATCCGCGCGGGCCAACCAGTAAAGGTTTTTATGCGGATTTGAAATTCCGCAGTTTGCCACTGAACTTTGATGTACTTGTAACGTTTGCACGGACGAGGACCGCCGAGTAATGAAAGACAACCTTCTTCAGTGTCATATGGTTCAGACTTTTTGATAATCTCGGGGTTAAACATCGTCATATATGTGCCTTCGTTATCAAATACAATAATGCGCTTGCGCACACCAATCATGTTCGCTGCCATTCCGACACAACTTTCCTTGTGCGCTATCAGCGTGTCAAGCAAATCTTGTGCCACCTGCAAATCTTCTTTTATGGCAATCTCCGACTTTCCCGCTAGAAAAATCGGATTGTGCATCAATTCCTTAATCATTCACTAGGTTCTCCAGTTGTTATAGTACCATCTTTAATATGATAAGCAATTCCTTGCTTGTTACAAAACTCAATTACTTGCTGCGCACAACGATTATAAAAGTCTTTGTGTTTTTTGTATGCGGAAACTTCCTTGCTGTAATTGGTTCTGCCAAAAATAATTTTATCTGCAAATGCTACAGTTTCAAGAATCATCCTAAGATCTTGTTTGATAAGATTAGGGGTAGGATAAGGTTCTATACTAACCCACGTTTTACAACCTCTTTCACTAAGCATTCTTAATGCTTGAATGCGCTCAGCATAAGGCGCAGAACCCGGTTCCATGCGTTTACGGTATTCTTCATCCAACGATATTAGTGTTATACCATATTCATTATCCAATGAACATTCTGCCAGTTCTATGGGAAGAATACCTTTGGTTAATACAGTGCATTTTATATTTGAAGCATTAAGTTTTCTTATGGCAGCAATGCTCATTTTAGCTATCTCTTGATAATTATACATGAAAGGATCTGTTGTAAAACACAACTGAACTGATTGAATTTTATCTTTTAAACGCGGTATTTCTTCATCCAACAACTCCAAAGTGTTAGAAACGATGCGCGGTTCAAGCCAATCTTCATACGACAAAACTTCCCCGAAACGCTTTTTCATCATATAGGCATAACAAGGATATTTACAACCATGCGCACAACCTAAAACATGATTCATGGTATAATCACCATATTCGACGCCCGTTTTATACAGCATCGTTTTCCTGGTTATGCTTTTCATCCTATCCACCTCAATTCTGTAGTTTTCCCTTTATCATCAGCAAAAAAGGTAGAAACTCGCCCAGTAGGACTTAGCGTCGGAGTGCGAACCACATCAAGTTTGCCATCTTTCTCTAATTTTTTATAAATATCCTTTACGGTTTTTACTTTACAGACTATACCATATACACTATAAAAATCTGCCATAACTACGTTTAATCTTACAGGCTTATTAATTTGTGACAAATGCTCAATAACTTTTGCTTTGATTTCAGTTTCATCAACCATACTATTATCCACATTTTCTTCCCACAGCATTTGCTGACCACCGCTCTGGATATCTTGCATTAATTCCCATCTACCAAAGATATTATCAACCATAAGCAAGGCACCATCTGGGTGATTGGTAGCATGGATCATTCGATATTTAGGAACTTGTCCTCTTTTGATGCGTAATGGCATATTTAAAACATAGCCATAACTTTGACGCAATCTTTTACAATACGCTTCCGCAAATTCCGCCTCAGCCTCATAAGCGGTGATTTTCCCACTACGTTTTCTTTCAATTATCTCAACCCAATAATCTCCACCGGCAATCTTATTAAGCGCCGCTTTAGATTTTTCATCAGAGGAAAGTTGTGTGGAGTCATATTCCACTAAATCCTCTAAAAGATCGCTCTCAGCAAAGTTAACCCCAAGAACACGGCAACCTTCTCTTATGAATCCGAAAGAGTTCATATTTATAAGAAGTTCTACACTATTAAACCCTTGAGTTGTAAAGGAATCGAACATATCACAATCGAGCGCCTTGATTCCATAAGGGTCAACATACAAAAAAACATTACAACCTTTTTTGGATTTAAGAACCTCTTCTATTTGTTCCTCGTATTTTCCAGATATTATTTTAACGTTTGGATACTCTTTTAAATTGTTTTCCAAATCATGAGCATAATTTAAATCGATAAAATATGGTTCGATATTCCACGATGTCATTGTTGTTTGATCAAGACAATTTTGCATTGTTTGTAACGCAATGATTGGGGAGCCTGGCTTTCCGTCCTCAAACGCTCCCTTTCCAGCAAAGCAGTCAACATAAACAATTGAGTGGCGAGTATGTAAGATTTTTTGAAGATAAGGTTTCAAATAACACCCCAATAACTCATCCTTAACTTCTGACCAAGGCTTCTTTTCTTTAAAAAAGTCGTCATTCTTTTTTGCCATAAACTTAACCTCTAAACCTTATTTGAATATTTTCTCTTTAACTTACCAAGATTAGTTCGTCCGCTGGGTAAAAGCCGCAACTCTCAATCTCACTTAGCGTGATCCAATCGGTATTTTATGTTCTTTCGTTGACATATTAATATAATTTATGCCTCATAAGAAAAGACAATAAAATTATCAATTTGTCTCTTTTTAATCATAAACTTTGATTTTCGCTTTGCGCCACTTGCTTGTCTTCCTTGATTAAAGTTCGACAGAACAACGCCCATATTGATAGGGTTGATCTCAAAAATTTTCATTCGCGTGTATTTTACGGAGTGCTTCATGACTCTAGCAGAGGAAATCTTACCACCTTCAACATATGGGGTGCCTGTTAATGTCATTCTTTTCTTGCACATTTCATACGCATAGTCAGAATCCTTCCGAGTTTTATGCTCGTACATAACAACCCAAATTTTTCCGTGATCACGCAGAGCATCTAAAACATGTTTTTTGTCATTACCGGGAGCATCATATTTATCAATATCACTAGATTTTATATCGCCATAAAAGTCTAACTGACGAAAGAAAAGGTCAAGATCTAACATGCCAGTTCCTTTTTTATTCCCAATATAAATCATGGCGTTTTCGCATGCGCTATTCCTAATGAATTCATCAATTTTGTATTCAAGCCACCATCCTGCCCATTGGTTTCCTTTCCATTGGTACCAGTTGCCATCTTTCATTTCAGAGATTGCTTCATCAGCAAAAATCCAACTTTCAAAAGGAAAGGTAGCATTAAACTGTTCAAACAAAGAAAGGATCGTGTTTGAAGAAACACTCTCTCCAGAAAGATACCTCATAAAGCAATCTGAACGAATGGTTGTAATATGATTGCCGCGGGAGTCGGTTTTATTAAACAATCCATTTTCTGCCGCTTGATAAATATCATTTGAAAACACATGCGCAGCACTAGAATTTATGTTGTTTCCTATATAATCATTCAAATTAAAATCAACAAAAACAACTAACCCATTGTATTGGTAAATTCCAATCAGTCTGATTTTAGTGTTTTCATCATTTTTATGCTCGCTATAAAAATCCTTAAACCAAGATTTAAATTGAAATCTCTTTTTGTATATCGGATGAGGCTTGCTTAAATATGTCACAGAACCAACAAGAAAATATTCTCGCACATCATCATGCACATATTCATAAACAATCTTTCTAGGCTTGTATTTATAAATTTTACACTCTTCGCCCAACCACTCTTGCAAGACTTGCAAAATTTCGCTTTTAATTCTTAATGGCTGATCATAATCCTCTACTAGCGTTTTATCTACTGTGATTTGCTCACTTTTCTTAACTTGTATTCTAGCCATTAGTGATCCTCTTTTTCTTATTTTATTTCAAACAATTTCCTTGCTGCCTGTTCAATTACATCTACATTGACAGCGTTTCCGAACTGTTTATATGCCTGATGGTCATCGGCATCGGGGATAAATGTATTTGGGAAACTCTGCAGTCGAGCGGCTTCTCTTACTGTCAGTCTGCGCTTATATTTGCCGATGATCGGGATCTGAACGATTGCAACCAACGCCGGGAAGCATGTAGGTGTTTTCACTCTAATTCCAGACGGTCTGAACTGGATTACGCCATCCCACAAGGTTGTAATTTTTTCACCTGCTTGCCACTCCATTTTTCTTTGAGTGGGAGTGAAGTTTTGAAGATTATCGTACTTTATAAGCCATGTATCGATAAATTTTTTGTTTAGTTGATAAAGTGCTTTGTTCTTGCGAATAAACTCTTTTTTCCACTCGGGGAAATCTTCTTCGGCATCTTTATCTTTGAAGTATTCAGCCCAGATCGGAAATCCAATCACTGTTTCCTTAATTCCTTTATAGAACTCATCCCAGGCATTGAGCACATACTCTTCTTTTTCGCTAATATAGTACTTATCTTCAACTTCACCTTCATCAAGTATAGAATAGATTTTACTATCATCTTTAGACATTGGATTATTGAAGGTGATATGCAAATCTTTATCGGCATTCTCGGGATCGTAAATTCCGAGAATTACTACACGTTCTCTCAGTTGGGGAACTCCAAACTGGTGAGGACTAATAATAATCGGAACTGGAGTCAATCTGTAGCCGAGCGCCTTAAGATGTCTATGAATCGTTTTCCAGGTGTTGCCCTGGTCGTGTGATACAAGGTTGCGCACATTCTCAAGAACAATGTACTTTGTCTTATGATATTGAAGAATTCTTTCAATTTCAAAGAAGAGCGTACCGCGAGTATCACTCATTCCTTTTTGAAAACCAGCCTTGGAAAATGCCTGGCAAGGAAATCCTGCACAGAGCACATCATGGGCAGGGATGTCTTCCGCCGCAACCTCTCTTACGTTGTGATTAGCATCAATCTTGTAATTGTTGTAGTAGGTTTCAATGCAATGCGGATCAATTTCAGATGCAAATACGCATTCACCGCCGAGATTTTCCATTGCTTGATGGAAACCTCCTATACCTGAAAATAAGTCTATAAATTTGAATTTATTCATTTATTATCACCTCAAAGGGAGTATACCCTAACACCTTTCATAAGTCCAGCTAAATACTTAAAATTCCATCTGATGAATCAAGAATTTGTCCAGATTTTTCTTTTTAATTTGGATCTTCTTTTGTCTTGGATTGCCGTCACTGTTATGTCCTTGCTTAAATTCGTCTAAAAACTCAGCATTGCCTTTATTAATTTCCAAAACATAATAAGACGTCAATCTAACCAAATTCTTCATTTTATTGGCATAACTCAACAAGTTATCTTTACCGAGTTGCTGATTCCAAAAGATCGTTACCTCATTATCATGATCGCGATCTCGTTCAGTATCATGGTTTACAACAACATAATAAATGCTTTCGTTTTCGATAACGCTCATTACGGTTTCCCAGTCGTTGCCTTGGATTCCGGCAGAATCATTACTATGCGCCTTAAGATCTCCGTAGGTGTTTGCCTGTGGGAAGAACAGATCAAGATCAATTTCGCCCTTCTTTTTGTTCTGTTTATATTGAAGAGCCGTAATCATTGGATGATTCTTTAGATACTCTTGTAACTTGAATTCATGATAAAATCCAGGCCATTCTGGCTGATATGCGTTATTGAAGCCTGCATCAATCATTTCTTGATAACAAGAAATGCCGTGCCAATTTTTCGCCAAATGAGAATAGAAATCATCAAGAATAGCAATAAACTCAAGGCGAAGGTCAACACCACCAATAATCTTACTGGTTAAATATCGTTCAATATTTTCTGGTGTAAAGACAGTAATAAGATTTTTGCGCACATCTTCTTTTTGAAAAACACCGAACAACAGACCGTTCTTTAGGTCAATTGTATATACATGGGCGGAAGAATTATGCGACTTGTTTGTTGCGTATTTGGTGATGTCAAAATCCACAAACAAAAGAGTGCTCTTATATTTGTAAACACCCAATAACAATGTTTGAATACCTTGCTTGGTATTCTCTTTAAATACAGTCTTAAAGTTATCACCAATTTGGATTCTTTTCTTAAAGAAGGGATGCGGTGTGCCAAGATAACTGATATTTTTAAAATAGATGCAATACTTTTTACCTTCTTTTTCACCGTAAAGCGCGCCGTCTTTTTCTTCGGTATTCGGGAAATTCTCTAACAGAATATTAACCAATTCATCTTTATTTAAGATCTCGCCATAATCCATAACGATCTCAAGGTTTTCATTGATTTGTTCTGATTTGAGATTACTGTAAGTCATCATTATCCTCCAATACTTTTTGGATTTGTTCTGCGATTCTCCGGATTACCGGAACACAAACAGAATTGCCTATTTGAGTATAGGCTTGTTGAATAGTTGTCCCAACAGGAAAAGAATAGTCTTTAGGAAATCCTTGGAAATCAAGGCACTCCCGAACGGTTAATTTTCTATAACCGAAATCATCAATAATAATCGGCACTCGATTATCTCTCGTTCCCATAGATGCTGTAAGCGTAGGGCAAGTTTGATTTTTAGCAAGGTGTATTCCTGAATCGTGAACACGATAAATAGAGTCGTTTCTTTTCACTTTGCTAATCATATTTTCATAAAAAGGATCTTCTTCATTGTAATAATAGATTTCTTTTTGCTTGGTATGTTTATCAATGATGTCGAAGATACCCGTAGTTAATTCTATTGGTTCAGGATATTTGAATTTTGTTGCAAGATTTTCATCCTTAAAAGCAACAACATATGTCCTGTTACGAGTTTGTGGGGAATTTCCATATTCGTTGGAAGGCAAGTTCTGATATCTTAATACATAGTCGAGTTCTGACAACGCATTAAATATTGTAATAAAGGTTCTGCCGTTATCATGATCAATAAGATTTGCCACGTTCTCCAAGAAGATAATCTTTGGCTGTGCAATTTTTGCCACTTCAATGATCTGGAAAAATAAATTTCCTCGTACATCTTCAAAACCCTTGTGAGGTCCTGCAACAGAGAAAGGCTGGCACGGAAAACCAGCGGTCAATATATCGAACACAGGGATCGTTTGCTTATTAACTTTTTTGATATTTGCCTCTAACAAATATTTGTCGCCAAAGTTATGGCGATAGGTTCTGCAAGCGGCAGCATCTTTTTCGTTTGCCCAAACAATTTCAAAGCCTGCTTGCTTAAACCCTAAACAAATACCACCTATGCCGGCAAACATACTGCCGACGGTATATGTATTATTGTTCATATTAACTTACAATCCGTAATAGTAGTCCTTGATTTTCTTTGCCATCAATTCACGGCGTTTTTCAAGGAAGGTCTCAAAATCCGTATGAGTCATTTCGCAAACATCAAACGGAATACAGTTAGCTTCCAAATTTGCTTTGAGCACTTCAATGTCGGTAATAGAACCGCAAGTAACAACCTTGGTTTCGCATTGTTTGAGTGCTTCGGCAAAATACTCGCACGGTGCCTTTTTGCCGATAGATTTATTAACCTGTGTATCAAGATAAGCATAGTTAGCGTCCTGATTGTAAAGGTTCTTTTCGTAACCGTTGGACTTCAAATATTCTTTCGGGAAGATGTGATGTACGTCGCCCGAAATCTCAATCAAGTCTTTAACGGTGATGTTGTTAGAAAGCAGGGACATATCGTTGTTTGCAACCTGTGCTGCGAGATAAACAAGATATGTCGGATTGATGGTAGAGGTGTATGCCAAGTCCTGAACCACCTTAACATCCCAGAAGTTATCAGAGAGCAATGCAGATTCGATGTCTTCAAGGGTCTTAACCACACCAACTTCGTTAATCTTACGGATATCACGATAGAATGCAGATTCAGGAGAAGCGCTATATCTACCAGTAAGAACCGAAAGCACATACCATTTTTGAACGATTCTCTTAACTTCGCTTACAGACACTTCCTTTGTTATAGAAAGACGAAGATAAAGAGCATAGGCAAAGTCAAGTGCCATATAAGAATTAACCAGTTTTTCGGATATAAATCCGGCACCACGAATCGCCAACATAAACTGACTGAAATTATTGTGGTTGATTACATTGAGAACACCTTGTTTGAGTTTGTCATAGGTGTCTTCGGTAATTTCAATCTTAAATTCACGGGTTTCAAAGTCTCTGCCAGAAAGCAAACTTACAAGATCTGCAAGTTTTGCTCTAGGGTACATATGCATGAAGGCAATACGCAAGATGTCATCGCATTCAGGGTCAAATACATTTTCCTTATCGTCTTTTAGCCAAGCCAATTTAGGCATGTATTCAGAATTAGAAAACTCTTCATCGTGTTCTTTTATGTACTGGTAGAATGATGGTTCGACACAAAGATGAGCAAAATAGTCAATTGCTTTGCGCAACATATTGCCGCCATAAGTTTCGTCGGCTGCAATTTTGGACATAACAAAGTCACCTTGGCTTAATGCGGTACCTTTGGAGTTAATGCGGATAAAGATATCGGTAACGATGTCGATATCAAGAGTCTCAGAAAGTTCAATAACACCGATAAGTCTATTGCCGATTGCTCTCAGATTTGCGATAATTTTCCCAAGTGTTTTGGTCGTCATTTCAGGATTGTTTTCACAATATTCTGTAGCGAACTCAATTACATCAAAATCATTTTCAAATATTTCAGCAACATCTGGAATCCACTTTTTGCTTTTCAAATGACTTTGGTCCTGTACAGCAAAGATTTCAGCGTCTTTATCTTCAGAGAGTGCTTCAAAAGGATTGAAAGCAATCTTAACTCTCTCTTTTTTATAGTCGGCATTGATTACAGGAATGCCTGCAATAGCAGTCATTAATGCAGTAACTCTCTGTTGACCGTCAATAAGAATTTTCTTACCAGCAGAAACACTACCGTCCTTCAATTTGACATTGGGATTCTTCCAAATGATAAGATATCCTGTAGGATATCCTTTATATAGAGAATCAAGCAGATCACGAACCTGCTTTTTCTTCCAAACAAAGGGTCTCTGGATTTCAGGTATAGCTATATCACCAGAAGCAATAAGCCCCAAAATAGCACTAACACTCAAAGAGTTAGGATTATATTTTTCAACTAACATATCAATTCTCCTAATCAGAAGTTGTATTTTATTTATCTGCAGCTTTACCAGACTTAGTCCATTCGTCAACTTCGCTGACTTTAAACTTCCAAAGGCGGCCCATTTTTGATGCGGGCATATCTCGTTTTTCAATCCATATAAGAACGGTGTCGCGGCTAACTCCTAAATGCTCACAAATTTCTTTCATCGAATACCAACGTTCAACATTAGAATCCATTTGAAAATCCTCTCTTTCGAGTAAATATATTAATACTTTTATAGTATAACATACTTATAAAATTTCTTCAATGATTTTTGCCGATTTATGATGAAAAAAGTTGATTGTTAAGTGATATCAAGATATAGCAATTGCCGGTGATGGTTATTCACCGGCTATTTTACTAATAATTTTGCTCATTTATCCCATTGTGAATGTGCCTTTGGTGTTGCCATCGATAACAAACTCAAAGAAACTAGTTTTGCTTACTGCGGCAAGGTAGTCGTTATGGTCAACAAATGGATACTCGTTTTTAATTATTGCAAGAATATCACGGAGTTGAAGCATAGTAGCAAATTCGTGCTTGCAAGATCCGGTGCAATAGCAGTTGCAAACAAGTCCTGTGATATCTTCATCTTTATAAAAGAACTCTACGTCGTAGGTTTTGCTACCTGTAACAAGGGCTCTGCCTTTGCCGTGATTTAACTCTATGTAGACAACACAGTTTTCTATATAACATTCGCGACCGCGCTCGGCAATTTCGTTCTTGATGTTCATACCGCTAAGGTCGTTAAGATTGAAAACTTCATCACCGCTTGAAGATACATATTCTTCCTCTTCGTTGTCAGGAGCTTTGAACCAAGTTGCTACTTGCTCATAGGTAAGTGCACCTTCATCAATTGTGATAAAATGTGAACCTGCTAAATGAAACTCACCGATAACATCAGTATTCGCAACGCCGATAACGCGCTTATAATCAGAAAGTTTTATCTTGAAGTTGTAGTTGATATCAACTACGCGACCACGTTTACCTTCAAGTTTTCCTTCTACATAAACGATGTCTCCACGTTTTAAATCGAATTTATCATTGTAGTAGGAACAGGTGAGATGTCTGTCGGGGAAATATACATCAACAACCGATTTTTTGACAATAGGCACGTTCTTTTCTACAGGTGTGTTTTCAATTATTCTTTTATCTTCGTGTTCTGTTTCTGCTGTAAATCCAATTTTAAATCCCATAATTATTCTCCTTTTCTTTCTGTTATGATTTAATTTTAATACATCAAGTGTCCCATAAAACGGACTTTATGCAAAGAAAAACAAAAAAGTGGTTTGTGCTAAAATGTATGCGAAACCACTTTTGTGAGAGGAAAATATATGAAAAGAGGTTGCGCATACTTTTTATGCGCAACCTCTTTTGGGTAAAAAACAAGAGAATGACTGTCGCCCGTCATTCTCTTAAATCAATTCATCTATGAGGCAAAGGCTTTTTTACTTTCCGTTTGCCTCCTTTTTTAAGTTTTTAGATAGATTTGTAAACACGTAATTATACTCGGTATAATCTGAATATGGCTTTTTCTCAACTTTTTTGCCTGCTTCAGTATTGATGAGCACAAGTTCGTTTACAAACATTGAGTTCTTTGCTTGTGAGTAAAGACTATCTACAGGTTTAAAGTTATTGCCATACATTTTTGATTTATCATCAAAGCAATCAATGCGGTAATAAATATCAAACCCGTTTATATACTCACATTCTAAAAAATATGAGGATAGGTATGTATTCAAAAGAATACATTTGTCTAACAAAGCGCTCATATCATCTTGAAGTGGCATATTATAGTTGCTAATTTTAACTTGAACATTCTGTCCTCGAGCGCAACTTCCCAAGGTGTAAAAAGAAGTATAATTGGTTTTTGCGCTAAAAGATACGTTTTCATCACCAAACAATTCTTCGATAAAATCCACAACTGCATTGTTCGTAACATTGTGAAGAAATACCGACACAGTGCCGACAAATCGTTTTTTGTTCTGTGTGCCTTTGAGTTTTTTGAAGAATCTGACACCTGCAGCAGAATCAAAGAAATCTACAGTTTCCTGTATCTCTTTTTGCTTTTTAGGTTCATTGGATTTATGGCGTATTTCATAATGATTTTGAACCTTGATAATTTCGAAAGTTACTCCGTTTGCATTAAAACACGGAAATTTATCTGCTTTCTCATCATTGGTATGAATATGACAGCAGATAAGATTATGATCGGCGGTAGTGCCGCCTCTGCTTTGAGGTAGGATGTGATCCACATTCCAACCGCAATCACTGTTGCGGTCATTGTATGCACCTTTGGCTATTGTTCTGCCGGCAAAGTCTTTTACCTTTGTTTCTTTGCCGAAAGACTTATTCCAAAGACGCATTGCTGTTTCTCTGTTTAAGTCCATGAATTTTTGTTTGCTTTTTTCCATAGTATATAGGAAAGAAGCCGATTGCCTCCCTAGATGTTAGTCAATCCATAAAAGCACGTGACTAACCATAGGGCGACCTATTGCTATAAACCTCAAAGGGCAATCCTCATAATAGCATTACAGAAGATTAGTTAGCCAATTTTCAATAGTTAATATTGAAAAGGTTCAGATTTATGAATTGCAATAATATTATACCGTAAAAAGTGTGAATAGTCAATCACTACAAAAACTATGGCGGCAAGGGTTACTTGCCGCCTGTTTGTTTGAAGAATTTTTGTAGGAGTTTGATGTGTTTGTCGGACATTTGGGAGATGGTGTAGGCGTGGGAGCAGTAGAAGTCGATGAGCCAGAGTTTTGGGATTATCTTTGTGGTTTGGGTTTGGACGGACTTCAGGTGGCCTTGACGGAGCCAGCGATTGACGGTGTTATCAACGTAGCCTGTGGTGGCGATGACCTGCGGTACGGTGAGTGCATCGGGGATAGTTTCGAATTCTTGCTCGAGCCAAGGGCGGAAGGTTGACGGCAGAGAGGAAGGAAATCCTGTTTTGCGCGGTTGTGGTTTTCGTTTCATTCCATACTTTGCGGTTGAGAACTCAGCGTAGGGTGTAACATATTTTTCGGGGTGGTTTGCAGAATCCTCTATGTAGGTGAGCAGATCTTCCTTCAGTACGGTATATTTTCTTGTTCTCTTGCCACTATTTTGACATTTGATGAAGCCGTTGTTGAGCATCCAAGCGCATTTGCGTTTGCTGATATGCAGGACACACCGCACCTGTTCTCCTGACAGTACTCGAGGCAAGTTGCTCAACATTTCTTATCACCTCGGATCGTATAACCTCTGCCTTTATCGTTTGCGGTCTTGACGAGGTAATCTATGAAGGCGTCCTTAGTGAAGATGTAACCGCCTTTGTATGTATAGGATTCAATCTCGCCGTTTTTGAGTGCGGCGTAGATTGTGTTCTTGCCGACGGGCGACCATCGGGTTGCTTTCATCGGCGTTAATATATCGGGGCATTTTTTGAGCATCTTTTCATAAGCTTCTCTTTGTTTTTCTTGATTCATTTTTATTCTCCTTGTGTTTTCTTTGCCCGAGAACACACAAAGGTTTTAGGTGATTTCTCGCATCTATCTCGCAAATTTCTCGCAAAAATTCGTGGGTTTTGCAAAATCTCGCAGAATGGGTGGACGTATTGCACATTTTAGGGACGGAGAGGGGCGGTGCGGTAGATACTGCCTTTTGCTCGAAATCAGTTAGGAAGTAATTGCACGTGTGTTTGATTTTGTGGTCTTCGTTAAATAAAAAAGCCGTACTTGGTACGGCTTTTTTTAAAAGCAGGATTTGCATGTTTTGTAGCCTTGGGAGAGGAGGGATTCTATGGAGCCTTCGTAGTTTTTGCGATTTTTGGGAGATATACTGTTTGTTGAGGGGCAATGAGGCATGTGAATCTTTTTGGAATTGGTGTTTAGAATGTAGTTTTCTGTTTCTGTGGGTATGAGTGAGGAATCGCCGTTAGCGTAATTGATTTGGATGCCTGGCTGGGTATTGTAGCAATATACGTGGAAGGAGATTCCTTCTCCTTGGTCTTCTACGGAGTAGGCTTCCATAAAGATGCCGTTGCAGAGAAGATTATCTTCTGTGTAGGCGGGGGTAACGCGGTACATTACATGATTGCCTGTTTCCTTGATATAGTCTGCCACCATATTTTCAAAGGGAAGCATTCCCTCTACGTTCATATAGCGGGTACCTGTGACCAGATTCCTTTCGTTGGCATTTTCTCCCGTTAATTGAAATCCGATGAGATGGCATCGGTTGTAGAGATATTTTCCATCGATGATGTCGTATTTGACCGTTTGCCAACCGCTTGGCTTTATCTGCCCGATGCTTTCCCTCTCACGGGTGGGCATCAGATCTTGCCCGATACAGGCAAAAGCTTCGCCGCATCTGCCCAGAGCATCCAGGGGAGAATAGTATTCAAAGGATTTTGTTGTAATCTCTTCTTTCGTGAAGGAGGGGACATTGTCCTTTATAATAATGAAAGGGGATGACGAGGCGGGAATTGGGGCAAGAGAATCTGTATTTGGCGGAGTGCAGGCGGAAAGTAGCAGAAGCGCGGTAAGAAGGAGGGAAAGAATGCAGTGGCGCATTTTCATTTTGAAATCCACCTTTCTTCCGTAATGCGCTCGTGGGAGGAGCCTGCGAATTCTACAGTTTCTATGTGCCGGAAGTTCTCGGTGGAGAGGGTGAAAAATCGGGTGGCGGGATAGCGTCTGTTCCAGCGATAAATCAAGAGCGTGTCGATGCTCTGTGTGGGAAGGGGGGTATTTTCGGCAAAGAGAAAATCTTCTTTTGTCGTTACTGAGGAGGGGTCGTCTGCGATGACCAGTTCTTTTTTTTCGGGGAAAAGGGAAGCGGAATAGGGCGAAACCACAAGCTTTTTTGCTCCTGTTACAGCGATGATTCTTTTATTCAGGATGCTGTCACGGGACTGACGCTTGTTGCCGAACATCATTCCGTTTTTATCGTCCAGACAAACGATCAGGGTCATTGTGTATTCTCCTCGCTAAGATAGGTAATTTGCGCCTTGCTGTTTGCAAAGGCATCCTTGCCGATGGATTTGACTCCTTTGGGAACGGTGAGTTTTAATTGTTCCGTACCACTGCTCCAGAAGGCAAAGGGACCGATTTCCTCCAGGCTTTCCGGAAGGGTGATGGTTTCAAGCTGTTTTAAAGAAGCGAAGGCTTCTTCTCCAATGATTTTGACGCCCTCGGGAAGAATCACCTTTTTCAGCTTTTCACAGCCATAAAAAGCGGCGGTGGGAATAATCTTTATGCTGTTTTGGAAGGTGACTTCTTCTAAATTCAAGCAGTTGTCAAAGCATTCGACTCCTAGGGTTTCAAGGTTTTTGGGCAGGGTGATTTGATGGATTTCGCATTTTTGGAATGCGTAATCATCTATGTGTTTTACGGAATCGGGAATGGTAATATGGGAAAAGGAAGTACCCGCGAAGGCATTTTTGCAGATGCGTACCAGGGTGTAGTCCTCGTATTTGTCCGGAATGACGAGGGTATTTGCGTGGTCTGCGGTCTCCGAAGGGCCTACAAGCTCACAGGTATAGTCGTTGTAAAGGGAAAATATTAGGCCGGCATATTCCAAGTCGCCGGTCTTCTCCCGTTTCTCGGGGGCAATTGTAGGGGGGGTGAACACAGGCTCGGGGGATTCTTTTACGCAACCACAAAAAAGTGTACAAAGAAGGGCTATAGTAAGACAAAGCGTTTTTTTCATTACAGATTCCTTTCGCTGAAGTTCTATATTCTTATCATACTCCAAAACGGGTGATAAGTAAAGGAAAAACGAAAAAAGTTTCCAATTAAATTGTGGTGCACATCTTGACAAACAGAGGGTACAAGAGTAAACTGATTGTATATTTTTGTCAAAAAATGATTATTTATTGGAGAGAAAATTTATGTTTAAAACAAGAAAACTTCTGGTATCTCTGATGATTTTTCTTCTGTTGACCGTGGTTTTGGGTATCAGCGTATATGCGATGGACCTGAAAGTGGCAGAGAAGAATGGTTTTGAGGTGGACGGAACACAGTATGATTTTGAAAATGGAGTGACGGTATCTGAGGAAAGCGAACTTTCCGGCGAGGATTCGGCATATGCATATTTGGATAGCTATGAGGATAATATGCAGGCAGATGCTGATTTCAAGACGCATTCCAAGGAGGCGGTAAAGACGGTTCGCGAAGGCGTTCCCGCATACGCTACCGTTTGGTCCTTGCTTCCCGCAGTAATCGCCATTGCCCTTGCTCTGATTACCAAAGAGGTGTATTCCTCTTTGTTCGTGGGAATTTTGGCAGGTGGTTTGATTTGGTCCGGATTTAACTTTGAGAAGACCGTGACTCACGTATTCAGCGACGGCTTCGTGGCAAGTGCCGCAGATTCCTATAACATGGGTATTCTGGTATTTTTGGTGATGCTGGGTGCATTGGTTGCTATGATGAACAAAGCAGGAGGCTCTGCTGCATTTGGCAGATGGGCATCCAAGCACATTAAGGGAAGAGTGGGTGCGCAGATTGCCACCATTATTCTTGGATGTTTGATTTTTATCGACGACTATTTTAATTGTTTGACGGTAGGCTCCGTGATGCGTCCCGTAGCAGATCAGCACAAGGTCAGCCGTGCGAAACTGGCGTATCTTATTGATGCTACTGCGGCTCCCGTTTGTATCATTGCTCCTATTTCCTCTTGGGCGGCTGCCGTTGCAGGTTTTGCTCAGGGCGAAGGACCTATGAGCGGTATTTCCTTGTTCATCAAGGCGATTCCTTTTAATTTCTACGCGCTTCTTACCATCGTGATGATGCTGGTTCTGGCATTTGGTAAGTTTGACTACGGCCCAATGAAGCTTCACGAGAAAAACGCCGTGGGAAAAGGTGACCTGTTCACTTCCGGCGGGGAAGAATTTCTTGATTCTGTTACCGAAGGAAAGAGTGCTAATCCGAAGGGCAAGGTGATTGATCTGGTATTCCCCGTGGTATTTTTGGTTATTGCCTGTGTTGTGGGAATGATTTATTCCGGCGGATTTTTTGATGCGGAGTCCGAAGGCTATAAGAATTTTATTATCTCCTTCTCGAATTCCGATGCTTCTGTTGGTCTTTTATATGGGTCTTTTGTTGCTGTGATTGTAGCGGTGATTTACTTTTTGTGCAGAAGAGTTATTTCCTTTAAGCAGTGTATGGAATCCATTCCCGAAGGTTTTAAGGCTATGGTTCCTGCTATTATGATTTTGATTTGCGCTTGGACGCTTAAGGCTATGACCGATTCTCTTGGCGCCAAGATTTTTATTTCCTCTTTGGTAGAGGGAAGCGCTGCGGGATTCCAGGCTTTCTTGCCCGCCATTATTTTCTTGATTGCAATAGGTCTTTCCTTTGCAACGGGTACCAGCTGGGGAACTTTTGGGATTTTGATCCCTATCGTTTTGTCTGTATTTGGCGGTGTTAATGATAATATGACCGTAGTTGCTATTTCTGCTTGTATGGCAGGCGCTGTATGCGGTGATCACTGTAGTCCTATTTCCGATACTACCATTATGGCTTCCGCAGGTAGCCAGTCCAATCATTTGAACCACGTTACCACTCAGTTGCCTTATGCGATGACGGTTGCGGGTGTTTCCTTTGTAACCTATATTTTGGCCGGATTTGTTCCCAATGCGTGGATTGCTCTTCCTGCAGGTATTGCGCTGATGATCGGAACGCTTTTGGCGATTCGTGCTTTTGCCAACAGAAAGGGATAGAATACAAAGGAGAAGCGGAATGAAAATTGCTGTAAAAAAGGTATTGCCCGGCGCAAAGCTTCCCACTTACGGAAGTGAATTTTCCGCGGGAGCGGATTTGTATGCGCTTTTGGAAGAACCTTGTACCATTGCGCCCGGTGGAACGGTGCTTTTGCATACGGGAATTGCTATGGAAATCCCGGAGGGTTACGGCGGTTTTATTTATGCAAGAAGCAGCCTTGGCGTAAAAAAAGGACTTGCGCCCGCCAATAAGGTAGGGGTAATTGATTCTGATTATCGTGGGGAAATCCGCGTTGCTCTGCACAATCATGGCACCGAACCGCAGATGGTGGAAAATGGTGAACGGGTCGCTCAGCTGGTGATTGCTCCTTTTCTGAAAGCAGAATTTGAGGAGAGTGAAGAATTGGCTGAAACAGACCGCGGTGCAGGCGGTTTCGGCAGCACGGGAAAATAATGAATGAAAACGGGTTCTTGTCTTGTGGACAGGAACCTTTTTTTGTTAAAAATATACAAGAAAAAAGTGTTTAAAATAGCAAAAAAATGAAAAGTTATGATGAGATTGTAAATTCTAAAAAAAAGGTTCCATTTTTAAAAAAAGTGTGCTACAATGTAATCAGCCTAAACTAGGCAAAAATCTTTTGAAGGAGAAAGAAAAATGAACGCAAAAAGAATCCTTTCTTTGATTTTGGCGGTCATTATGCTTTGCTCTGTATTTTTGGTTTCTTGCAATAAGGAAGAAGGCAAGGAAGGCGGCGCTGCAGGCAGCGTTGTTGAAAATGAGACCGAAGATGCCAGCAAGGTATATGATGCTGAGGTCAAAAATCTCAACGGTCATGAATTTCGTTTTGTCGTAAGAGAAAAGCCTACTGCTCCTCACCTTTCCGTAAACGAAGTTTATGCAGAGGCTCCCAATGGCGATAAAGTAAACGATGCTGTATTTGCTCGTAACGCTCAGCTTCAGGAAAAGTACAACTGTACTATTGTTGAAGATCGTCAGAGCGGTGTTATTTCTGCAGTTCGTGAACCTTTGATTGCAGGTGAATATGTTGCCGATTATATTCTTCATGATGCAAACGGTAGCAGACCTCTTGCAGCTGCTAACTTGCTTGTTGATTTGTCTGTTCTGGATAATATCAACTTGGAAAAGAGTTGGTGGGACCAAAACGGTATAACAGGTATGAACGTAGGCGGCAAGGTTTTCTTTGTTAACGGCGATGGATGCACTTTGGATGACAGAGCTGCTTGGATCCTCTTTTTTAACAAGGACTGGATTGAAGAATACGATCCTGATTTGAACCTCTACGATGTAGTAGAAAAGGGTGAGTGGACCATTGATTTAATGTATGAATTGATGACTGCCACTGCAAAAGACGTGGATGGTGATGGTGTTCTGACTGCCGGAACGGACCGTTTCGGTTACACCGGCGAATGCTTTAACAACTGGGTACACGTAAACGGTTGCGGTGGTACACTTTCCAGAATCTCCTCTTCCGGAGAGTATGAAATTCCCGCACAGCCTAAGGCTGAGCTTCTCAACATTTGGGAAAAGCTTCGTCCTCTGCTGACCTCTCCCACTCGTTTTGTTTCTGATACCAGTAAATACTTCCATAGTGGACAGGCTACTTTCTATGCAGGAAACACCGGTATTATTACCAACGCAGCAAGCTCTACTATTTCTCTTGGTGTTCTTCCTATGCCTAAGTTGAATAAGGAGCAGGATAAGTACTATAATGGTGTATCTTACTATCAGCTTGGTTGTTTCAGCATTCCTACTACCACTGATAACTGCGAGGACTGGGAACTGAACGGATTCACCTCCGGTCGTGAACAGGCAGCATATTTCCTTGAAGCATTCAGCTACTACTCTATGCTGATTTTGACTCCCGCATTCTATGATCAGGTTATTCTCAAGCAGTCCATTCGTGACGTTGAGTCTGCTAAGATGATAGAGTACTCTATGGAGAACAAGGTTTATGACCCTGTTGTAGGTTATGACTTTGGTAAGCTTTTGAGACTCTTCTACGAAGTAGGTTCTCCGAACGTTGGCGCACCTGGTTCTGATGCTGCTTATGATACTTTCGTATCTACTTATGAGTCCAGATTTACCGCTGCTCGTAAGGCTCTTCAGGATTATATGAGATATATCAATACCGAGGCGGCAGTTTAAGTTTATGAATATCGCACCGAGAAAAACTCGGTGCGATATTTTTTTGCATAAAAAAAGAAGATCGGCGAAAGCCGATCTTCTTTGAGGTTATCTCTTTTTCCACTCGTCGTACTGCTCCATATAGGTCTTTTCTTCTGCAGGGAACTTGCGGAGGGTGTTTACAACCTCGCCGTTGTTGTACTTGCGGGAACCGATGTCATCGCAGGTACCCATAATGGTAATGTTGCACTGACGGGGACGGGCACGAACGTGATCCCAGTCGATAAAGTAGATGTGAGCAAATTCGCCAAGATCCAGAACGCCATCCTTAATGGTCATGGTCTCGCTTCTGCCAAAGAATACGGAGCGAAGGTGACCGTCGGTGTTCATAGAGGTGAAGTTGCCGGGCTCATCTACGTATCTGCCGAACTGAGCGTGTACGGGACCGGGGTGACGGTACTGATGCTCGTCAGCAAAGTCGGGGATCATCTTTCTCATAATGTCCAGCAAGTCGTGCTGCAGGAACTCCAAATCGAAGGTATCGAAGTCGTGGGAGCACTCCTGAATCATTACGGAGCAGGTGGTGTGGTGAGAAACAACAGCAACGGTACCGTTGGTAATACCGGCCTCTTCAACGATCTTGTGAACGTCGATAGAGATGTCATGGAAGGTGGGAATCCATCCTCTGGACTGCAGCTGAATCTCTCTTTGTACCATTTTAAATTCCATTATATTTTCCTCCTGAAAATAAAAATAATAACTTATTTCTGAGCCTGTCTTACATCCCAGGCTTCACGGACTGCGCGGATCATATCGTCAACCATCTGGTATCTTGCTTCGGGAGTGGGGAGACCCACGATACCGGAGGAAGAACCGGTTGCTTCTGCGCCTGCTAAAATATTGCGATATACATCGTCATAGCACTTGATACCTGCACCTTGCAGTACCAGAATGTCGGGATTGACATCCTTGACAGCGCGGATGGAAGCTTCAACGTATTCTTCGTCAGAAGCTTTGCCGGTACCGATAAGCTCAGTGGGCTCTGCAACAATGATATTGGGATTGAGATGGGCAATGGCTGCAGCTTCTGCGCAAGAGTCTGCACAAACGATGGTAGCCAATCCAACTTCATCTGCGCGCTTGATAGCGGCTTTCAGCTGGGCAACGGTAACGGGCTTTTCACAGTGATTGAGCATAACGCCTTCTGCGCCTGCAGCAACAATGCTTTCGGGGAGAATGTCAGCTAAACCTCTTCCGGGGGTGAGAGCATCCATATGAGGTGCGAAAACGTGAATCTTCTCCGTTGCTTCCTTTACTCTGCGGATCTCAACGATGGGGGTGGTGAAGATGATGTCAACATTATATTTTTTGCTGGCAGCATCTGCAACCTTGGCAAGTTCAACGACATCATCGCCCCAAAGGTAATTCTTTGGACCAATTTCGAAGAAGGGTGCCTTAATGGTGATATTCTTAATCATTGGTTTTCTCCTTCCAACTTATTTCTTATTCAAACGCTCACCAACGGCTCCGCCGGGATGGGTGAGGGCAAACTGCTCATTAACAAAGCCGGTTTCTTCAATCAAAGCGGTTTGCAGAGCATCGAATACGGATGCAAGGGCAACAAAGCTGGAGGTGGACTGGGAATTGTACTTGTCGGTTTCCAGATTTACTTGCATAGGAATTACAATGTCAGCTCCTTGAGCAAGGGGAGAATCCATCTTTTCGGTTACGGAAATGACGGTAGCGCCCTTGGTGCGGGCAATATTCATAATGGGAATCAGCTCTGCAGTCTTACCTCCGCGGGATGCCAGAACCATAACATCGCCTTTTTGGAGGAAGCCCGTTGCACCGTGTACTGCTTCTGCAGGGGAAATAAAGCGTGCGGGACGCTCGATGCAACATAAGGAGTGAGCAAAGTGGGTGCAGCAGATACCGGAGTGGCCGCAGCCTGAGGTACCGATACGCTCTGCTTTTGCCAAAGCCTCAACAGCTTTCGCAAAGGCATCCCAATCCATAACTTCTTTGGCGCGATTAATTTCTGCCGCCTCGATATCAAATGCTTTTTGTGCGGCAACCAATGCTTCGTTCTTCAAAACTTATATACCTCGATTCTTAAAATTAAACAGATATAGTGGAAATATTTAATAGATTGTCCAATTTTTTATACTTGTTATAGGCAGCGCTGTAATCTATGCCTTGAGGACTGTAGGTCTTTTTGGTTTTGATAATGCTACGACAAGCTTCTTCGATGGAAGGATAAATGCCGCAGCCAACACCTGCCATAATGGCAGTACCAAGACAAGCAGATTCCTTTTCCTGCAGAGTGGAAAGGTTTAGACCGGTAACGTCTGCTTTGATTTGCGCCCAAAGGGGACTGGTTGCTCCGCCGCCGGTAATGCGGATTTCGTTGCACCCAGCTCCGATGCACTCTAAATCATCCTTTAGAGTGAAGGCAACGGCTTCCAGAATGGCGCGGGCAAAGTGACCCTTGCCGTGTGCTAAAGTCATACCCCAGAAAGCACCTCTGGCATCGGGGTTATATACGGGCATAGTAGAGCCGCACAGGTGAGGCAAAAATGCCAGACCTTCTGCGCCGGGTCCTGCTTTTTCCGCTTCTTCATCCAATTGGCGGAAAGACATTTCAGAAGCAAAGTTGTTGCGGAACCACTTTAGCGCCATCCCTGCGGTAGAACTCCACAAAAGGGAAACATATTTGTTGCCAATGGCATGGAGGTGACAAGGAATTTTGGAATTTGGGTCATAGGGAGGGATGGAATCGGTTACCACGCAAATTGCCATAATGGTACCGGTCATTTCGCTGACGATATTTTCGTCTATCACTCCTACGCCTACAGCACCTGCGATCTGATCCAGCGCGCCGGTTACCACGGAGATATCGCCGAATGATCCGATTTTGGTAGCGGAGGGAACAATGGCGGGAAGCATCGCGCGATCAACGCCGATGAAGTCCAGCATTTCCTGCCACCAATCTTTTTTTACAATGTCAAGGTAAATGGTGGAGGACTGAATGGTAGGCTCGGTAACAAATTCACCCGAAAGCGCCCAAAGGAGCCAATCCTCCAGCATAAATATTTTCTTGGTTTTTGCCCACGCTTCGGGTAGATTTCTCTTCACCCAGAGAAGCTTACAAGCGGGCCAACCGCCGGTGCATTCTGCCTGACCGGTTACATTGTAAATGGTTTCGCCTCCGAAATGAGCCTCGATCTCCTCGGCTTCTTTCACGGCACGGTTGTCCAGCCAAACGATGGCGGGCATGGTAGGATTGCCCTCGGCATCGGTCAGAATCATGGTTTCGCCTTGGGTATCAATGGAGATGGCGTGAATCTGAACCGTTTTTTGAATTTCGGCAATGGCTTCCTTTGCGATGCGGATATATTCCATTGCATCGAATTCTACCAGATCGCCGCGGGTATCCAGAGTATAATCAATATTGGTTTCGGCAAGGCAGGTTCCTTTTTCATCAAAGCAGACGGCTTTGAGGGAGGTGGTGCCTATGTCGATTCCCAGTAAATTCATTTTGTTTCTCTCCTTCGGAAAAACTGGATTTTGTGAGAAAAAATTCCAACACTTTTCAAGTACAATTTTACCATAAAACTTATGGAGTTGTCAACAATGAAAGGGGGAAAAGTGCAAGGAAAATTGCTTTTTTTGCAAAAAACTTTGATGTAAATCGGGGTGGAGGGGGAGTTGACGAAAAGAGAAAATTTATTTATAATAATACGAGATTGGCTTGATAGGAGATTTTATGGCTGAACAAAGTAAAGCAAAAAAACAGGTGGAATACAATGACCAAAGTATATCCAGTTTAAAAGGGGCGGAACGCGTCCGTAAAAGACCGGGCGTTATTTTTGGCTCCGATGGATTGGACGGTTGCTCCCACTCGTTTTTTGAGATTCTCTCGAATTCTATTGACGAAGCGCGAGCAGGCTACGGTGATGCTATCTATGTGACGGTAACCAAGGATCACGTGATCACCGTAGAGG
This sequence comes from Eubacteriales bacterium, assembly GCA_045597125.1. Classification (GTDB taxonomy): domain Bacteria; phylum Bacillota; class Clostridia; order Oscillospirales; family SIG627; genus RGIG5579. The sequence continues at coordinate 30,702 of JAZODR010000021.1, forward strand.
ATTTCGGCCGCGGTATCCCCTTGGACTGGAATGAAAAAGAGGGAAGATATAACTGGGAATTGATTTTTTGTGAAATGTACGCAGGCGGTAAATATGACAATGCCTCAGGTGGTGCATATCAGTATTCTCTCGGTTTGAACGGTTTGGGTGCTTGTGCTACTCAGTATAGCTCGGAATTTATGGATGTTGAGGTGCGCACTAAGACTGCCCGCTATGAAATTCATTTTAAGAAGGGTGAAGTATCGGGGGATCTGATTAAGGAAGAGGAAGCTCATCGCCGTACCGGTACAACCATTACTTGGCGCCCCGATCTTTCTGTGTTTACGGAAATTGCCATACCCGAGGAGTATTTTACGGATGTAATGCACCGTCAGGCGGTGGTTAACGGGGGCCTGAATCTTCATTTGAAATTTCAGAAGGATGACGGTACCTGGAACGAGTATCACTATTTCTATAAAGAGGGAATCTGTGATTATGTCCGCCAAAATGCAGGTATCAACGAATTCAATGAAGTGGTTGCCGAGGAGGGAAAGGTTGGCACTTTGACCGATCTTGTATTCTGGGAAGGCACCAAGCGCGGTCGCGATCGCGAGGATAAAACGGAATATGATGTGGAAATTACCGTCGCATTTCTTTTTTCTGCTCAGAGGCAACTTTTGGAGTATTATCATAATTCCAGTTGGCTGGAGCATGGCGGAAGCCCCGAAAAAGCGGTAAAATCCAGCTTTTTGCGGGCGGTGGATGCGTATCTGAAGAATTCGGGAAAATACAATAAAAATGAGGCGAAAATTACGTTCCAAGACGTAGAAGATTGTTTGATTTTGGTAACAAACTGCTTCTCTAACGAGGCATCCTTCTCTGATCAGACCAAAAAGAAGGTAACCAATAAGTTCATTGCAGATGCCATGACGGAATTTTTCGATGAGAAGCTGGAAATCTACTTTGCGGAAAATCCCGCAGAGGCGGATCGCATTGCCCAGCAGGTGCTGATCAACAAGCGAAGCCGTGAAAATGCGGAAAGCGCCCGAGTCAATATCAAAAAGAAACTTGCGGGCGCGGTGGATGTGACCAATCGCATTGAAAAGTTTGCCAATTGCCGTTCCAAGGATAAGGAAAAACGCGAGCTTTACATTGTAGAGGGTGATTCTGCATTGGGAAGCTGTAAGCTGGGCAGGGATGCGGAATTTCAGGCGATTATTCCTGTTCGCGGAAAGACGCTGAACTGCTTGAAATGCGGATATGACCGTATTTTTAAGAGTGAAATCATCGTAGATTTACTGCGTATCATCGGATGCGGTGTGGAGATCGGCAAGGGGCAGAAGGGTCTTGCGGAATTTAATTACGACAATCTCAAGTGGAGTAAGATTATTATCTGTACCGATGCGGATGAGGACGGTTATCAGATTCGCACGTTGATTTTGACTATGTTCTACAGGCTTCTTCCTACTCTGATTCAAAAGGGAAAGGTGTATATTGCTGAGTCCCCTTTGTATGAAATTACTTGCAAGGGTAAGAAAAAGGATGGGGAAGAGGAGATTTTCTTTGCCTATGATGAAAAGGAAAAGGCGAAGATTTTGGCTGAATTGTCAGATCGCAAATATACCATTCAGCGCTCTAAGGGTCTGGGTGAGAATGAGCCTGATATGATGCGGCGTACAACCATGGATCCTGCTACCCGCCGACTGGTACAAATTATGCCTGAGGATGAATTTGTCACCCGTGAAATGTTTGAGATTCTTCTGGGAGACGATTTGGAGGGAAGAAAACGCTATATTTCCGAAAACGGGCATCTTTATATTGATATGGCGGACGCGTATTGATGGAGTTTTATCGCACGGTACGCGGCTTTGCGGAAAGCCGCTTTACGGAAAAGAAAAGTGAATTTATCGGCTGGGTAAAGCCCTGTGACAGTTGGGAGGAGGCGAAGGCCTTCGTAGAGGAAGCGCGAAAGGCGTTTCCCGATGCCAGGCACTACGTTTCTGCCTTTATCAATAAAGAGGGCAATATTCAGCGTTTTGATGATGACGGCGAACCCAAGGGCACGGGAGGGATTCCGATGCTGGAGGTTTTGAAAAAGGAAGAGATTACCGGCGCAAGCGTGGTAGTGACCCGTTATTTTGGCGGTATTTTGCTTGGTGCGGGAGGACTTTCGCGCGCCTATGCGCGCGGTGCGCGGGATGCGGTGGCAGCGGCGGGAATTTGCCGTTATTCACGTTTTTTAAAGGGGAAGATCACGGTGCCGTATCCTCTTTATTCCAAAGTGGAATTTGAATTGAATGCGAGAAATTACCGCTTGACGGGAAAGGAATTCGGTGAGGGCGTTAATTTGTTTCTCTTGGTTTCCCAAAAGGAGAGAGAGGGATTGGAAGCGCTTTTGGGCGACCTTTCCGGCGGTAAAATGAAACTTGAAATTGTAGGTGATACTTTTGCCGAGGACCGGGATGATGCTTGAGATTGGCTGTTATAAATTGGAAGTATTTCCCGAGGAAACAAAAAAAGAATATGAAGCTCTTTCCGGCGGTGATACGGATGATGTGGCGGTGCGTTTTTTTCGCCATTTGATGAAACGCGCGCCTAAGGAAACGGTAAATTTTTTGGAGGGCTTGGGAATTAATCCTATGAAGATTCCCCTTGCAAGGCCTTTGACTGAGCCTGATGAAAACGGAGAGATTCTTTATTTTGCTTGTGCTCCGCTGTGCGCTCGAATCCTTGCAGATGGAGATGAATCGCCTCGGCAAAGCGAAGAAATTGCAGGGATTAGCGTAATATTTGTGAGAGAGCGGGATGCTTTTTCGCCTTCTTTGCCTATTTTTCCCAATGGTGCGGAGCTGAGATTTGTGATTCCGTTCTCTTTTGATGCTACTTTTTTTGAGCAATAAAAAAGCATCGCTGTATAAATGTAGTTCAAGTGTCTTAAGAGGGTTGCCAATGTGCGTCTATATCTTCTTGATATAATGTACAATATTGGAGATGATTAAATGAGAAATTTAATAATTGACAGAAAGTTTGCCGTGGCAGGTGGACTTGCAAAAATGAACGTTTTCATAGAAGATCCTAACTCGAGTGAGCTTATCTTACTAGACCGTCATTACAAAAAACTCGGAGATTTAAAAAACGACGAAGTCAAAACCTTTCAGGTTACCGAAGATGCGGCGAAAATCATTGTAGTATCCGAACGAGAGGGAAGAAATGCACGTAGGGGATTTTATATGCTTGACCAAGGCACTGAGGACGTGGTGCTGAGCGGAAAAAACTATACTGGAAAAGGGTGGCCAATTCGTTTTTGATTTTGATGCGGAAAGCAGTCAAATCAATACACAAGCAATCAACAAACGCCATGTTATAAAGCGTTGGTTTGTACGTGTGCTTATTATGGTGCTTTGCGTACTTGTGTTGCGCTCTTGCAAGACGGAGCCAAAGACCTTTACTGCAGGGGATCTTAATATCACCCTGACTACTGCCTTTGAGAGAGAAGACGATGAGGAGGTTTTGGCGAAGTTTGAATCAAGGAAAGTGAATGTGTATGTTCAAAAAGTGGTGCATATTTTTGATAAGGACTTAAGAAGCCTCTCAGCTGAGGAATATGCCGAATGGATGGCGGAATATAGCGGCGTTAATGCTAACATAACAAAAAACTCAAACGGTTGGGTTACGTACGACTATGAAAAAGACGTCGGAACAATCTACGCCTCGCATCATTTTGTGTATGTTTTTAAAACCACGAACACTTTTTGGCTTGTGGAGTTTGCAACTCCGAACAAATACGCCGATGATTGTGGAGATGACATTGAGCAATGGGCAAACTCGCTGGAATTTAATAAATAATGGCTCTATAACAAATGTTGGGGTAATCAAGTAGAGGCTTGCGAAAAAAATGAATAAAACAAAAAACACCCATAGGGTTGTGTACTGCCCCACAGGCAGCCATCGTAAACAAGCAGTATAATAATTGATCCCCTCGGATTGCTCCGAGGGGATTTTTCTACTTGTTGAATTTTAAAGTCAAAAGTGTTATAATCAATTAAATAAACAAGAATTTTTAAGGATGAGAACAATGATTATTTTAATCGCGGGAGCATCACATACCGGCAAAACCGCACTTGCTCAAAAACTGCTTGAAAAATATAAATACCCGTATTTGTCTATTGACCATTTGAAAATGGGGTTGATTCGAAGCGGTAACACAGAGCTTACTCCAATGGATGATGACGACCTAACGGTATATCTTTGGCCTATTGTTCGTGAAATGATAAAAACTGCGGTTGAAAACAAACAGAACCTAATTGTTGAGGGATGTTATATTCCTTTTGATTGGGAAAAAGATTTTTCAAGAGAATACCTCGATAACATCCAATATTATTGCCTTATAATGAGCGAGAACTACATTAGTAATCATTTTGTAGATATAAAGAGATATGCAAACACTATCGAAAATCGGTTAGATGATGAATGGTGTACATTGGAAAGTGTGTTGGCAGATAATGCACAGGTTTTAGAGCTTGCTCAAAAGCATAAGGTTAACTATATCCTTATTGATGACAAATACGAGGTAGATATTGATTTATAATTCCCCTCTTTTGCGGATGGAAGGACAGGCTGTAATTAAATCTAAGTAATTAGATTTTGTAGGGACAGGCGTCCTTGACTGTCCGTTATAAAGAAAAAATTATCCCTCTCTCGAGAAATCGGCGGAGGGATTTTTGGTTAAACGTGTTGTGTTTATGGCTAATATATGATATAATAAATCAAAAATCAATTTATGGTGGTACAAAAGTTGAATTCTCATAAAAGGAAAATGATTGCCCCGATAATTATCACAGTCATTATGATACTGTATTATATTGCGTATTTTGGATTTTTGATCTCTCTACTTGGCGGTTTTTGGAAATATGTTTTGGGTGCTATCCCGCTTGTTTTTTCGGTGATTATGGTTTGCATTTGTATAGAAAGAATAAATGAAATAAAGAAAGGTGAAGAAGATGATATTAGTGAATACTGATTACATCAGTGGCAAAGAGCTAGAAACACTCTCTCTTGTAAAAGGAAGTACCATTCAGTCAAAACACATAGGCAAGGATCTTGCGCAAAGTTTCAAGACATTAGTTGGCGGTGAACTGAAATCCTACAATGAAATGATGAACGAAGCCCGTGCGCTTGCCACCAAAAGAATGGTTGCAGAGGCCGAAGAACTTGGCGCAGATGCAATTGTTAATATTCGTTATGCTTCTTCTGCAATTATGCAAGGTGCCGCAGAAGTGATAGCGTATGGCACAGCGGTCAAATTTGTCAACAAATAATTTCTCTCTTTTGCGTGCTGCAATACAGGCAGCTATCAGTTGTGAAAATACAGTATGAGACGAAATTAAAAGGAAGCACGAGAATTTCGTGCTTCCTTTTTCAGTGTTTGGGTTTGTGTAATTTTTTTCGGTGTAGGTATGCTGCTAAGCGAAGTAAGGGGAGGGTGACGAAGATGACCAGAAGCAGAAGGATGAAAAGGATGACGAAGACCATGTCTTCTCTGAAGATATTCGAAATTGCTTTGGCCGCGCCCTCTGCGCCTTTCTCCAGGGCAGATTTTGTCGTGATGGGCTTTCCGTTCCACGATATACATAAGGAGATTTCTTTTTCGATGGGCTCGGAATTAAAGGTGAAATTCAGAGAGCCGATTTTTTTGCCGTCTTTTATATCGTTGACGTGAAGCTCCTTAGGGAGATTTAGTTTGTAATGGGGTTCGGTATTTTTGCGAAGAAGCGCCGTTACGTTTTCGTTTGCGGTGACGGAAACGGTTTCTTCGGAATCTGTCACGGAAAGGCGGGTGACCTCTTGCCCTTTTTCAAAGACCGTTTGCAAAGCGAAGTTTTCGTAAGCGTAGGAAAGCAGGGTATGAGTCTCGATTTCTGCCATATTGCCGGGATATTTTTTATTTCCGTCCAGATTTGCACCAATCAAAACAGAAACGCAGGACATACCGTCTTGTTCGCTGTAGGTGGCAAGGCATCTGCCTGCTTCATTGGTAAATCCGGATTTTCCGCCTACATAGCAGGGGAGGTAGTATTTTGCACCCTCATTGTAACTGCGCACCGTATAGTTTAATTTGCGCTCGGCTGTTTTTTGGGTTGCGGGGATGGAGTAATCCCGCAGAGAAATAATTTCGCGGAAGGCGTCGTATTTCATTGCTTCCCGCAAAATGATTGCCATATCGCGGGGGGAAGAGTAGTGGTTGGGGTGATGCAGACCGTGTGCATTTTCGAAATGGGTGTTTTTTAGCCCCATTTTTTTAGCAGTATCGTTCATTTTTTGAATGAAACGGGAAATTTCTCCGTCGCCGAAATGCTCTGCTAAAAGGTCTGCCACATCGCAGAAGGATTCGATCATCAGTCCTGCCAAAAGATCGAATACCGTGAAAGTTTCGCCGCTTTTCAGAGCCATATGGACACCGCGGTCCTTAATGATATAATCAAACATAGACATACTGGTTACGGTGATGGTTTCTTCTTTTAAATTTTTGCATTCCTGCAGCACTACCAGCGCGGTCATAATCTTCGTCATGGAAGCGGGGAACATACGGGCGTTTTCTGCTTTGGAATACAGAACCGTTTCGGTTTCCAGATTGATCAGATAGACACCTTGGGAATCCAAGGAAATATCATAAATTGGATCTTTTTCGGCAAAAACCGACAACGGGGCGCTGAAAAGAAAGAGAATCAACGCAAGGGTAAGTGAAAATATACGTTTCATAAAATCTTCAATTTCCTTTTTTACATATCACGGTATAGCATAAAGCTTCTCCAAGCCTCCAAAAGCTGTTTGGAGGGGGAATCGGGCAGGGAAGCGAGAGCTTTTTCTGCCTCTGCCAGGTAAGAAGCGGCAAGGGAGCGGGTTTCTTCCAGACCTCGTTCCATCAAAATATTTCTCGCCTTCAGAATATCGTCTTCGTTCTTGGAGGAGCCAACCACGCGGCGGAGAAAAGCCTTTTCTTCTTCGGAGGCATTCTCATAAGCGGTCAGAAGGAGGATGGTGGGTTTTCCTTCGCGGATGTCGCTTCCGATGGGTTTGCCCAAGGTTTTTTCGGTAGAGGTGATTCCCAAAATATCGTCCTGCAATTGAAATGCCAGACCGCAAAGCTCGGCAAATTTTGCAAGGGACGCACAGAGGGGATTTTCGACATTGGGCTGACGGGAACCAATCAAAGCGCCGGATAAAGCGCTGATGGCGAAAAGCGCCCCGGTTTTTCCTGCCATCATCGTGGTAACCTCGTCTTTGGTTAGGCGATAGAAAGAGCCTTCGCCGTAGAGAACACCGTTTTTGGTATCAATGGTTTCTCCGCTGATAAGGAAGGGGCCGTAATTTCCCTCTAAAAGGGAAATAATCTTTAATGTAACGGAGGGCGGAACAAAGCCTGAATCGGAAAGCTGTGACAGGTAGGATATGGCAGCACTGTGCAAGGCATCTCCTGCCAAAAGGGCGGCGTCAAAACCGTATTCGGCTGCTTTTTCCGCTCCAAATTCGGCAAAGGAATCGGTGATAAGTTTATGGACTGCGCTTTTACCTCGACGGGTATCGTCGTGGTCGATCATATCATCGTGAATCAGGGTCCAATTGTGATACAACTCTAAGGCAAGGGCGCACGGAGTGGCGGCTTCTTCGGCTTCTTTTCCGCCTAAAGCTCCTGCCGCAAGACGGCAAATGGCAGGGCGTAAGCGCTTTCCGCCACGCTCAAAATAGACAAAGGCTCCCTCGTGAAGCTCCGCCGGGGTCAAGGCATAGGGAGGATTCTTTTGGTAGTAGGAAAGAATGGTATCGCCGCTTTCCTTTAAATAAGAAAGAAGAAGCTTGTTCATCGGCTCAAAAGGAAATCAATGTAATCCAGAACCATTTTTCTCTGACCCATTGAGAGGTTTTGAAATTTTTCATTGAATAATTCTCCGGAGCGAAAGGCATTGCCGGAGGGTTTTTTTTCTTCCGTTTCTTTATAAACGCCCGAGCAGAAGAGCAGATCATCCGCCGTGATGCCTCCTGCTGCGTTCTGAGCAATTTTATTGATGAGTTTGAGCCTGGGGGAATTTTCTTGCTGACCCAAGGCGAGTTTTCTCATCTGGATATAACTGATGTCGCTGTCCATGGCAAACTGTCGCCAGGAGCGATCTCCCTTTGCCTGTTCCAGCAAAAGAGAAAAGATGCGTTTGTTGAATTTCATTGCGCGTCCGCCTTTATATTTTGATTCAATTGATATTATATCAGTAAAAGAGCACTTCTGGCAAGAAAAAAACACAAACTTTTGTGAATAAAATAAAAATTTATTGTGTAATGAAACAGTTTATACAGTTTTTTAAAGAGAAATTTTGTATTAAAAAATATATAATGAGTTTAGATAAATGTAGTATAAATCAAAGATTTCGAATATGAATAATAATCTTTTCTATAATATTTGTACAATTTAGACAAATTGTTTTTTGTATTTTTGGGGAATAAACATCTTTTCATCAGGGGGGAAATTTGTTAAAATGTATTCGTTTGATTATGCAGAGGGTTTCTGCGCATATTTTTAGGAGGAAAAAATGGCAAGTGTATCTTTGAAGCATATTTTTAAGAAGTACCCCGGCGGTGTTACTGCGGTAACCGATTTTTGTCTGGAGATTAAGGATAAGGAATTTATTATTCTGGTAGGTCCCTCCGGTTGCGGTAAGTCCACCACCCTGCGTATGGTAGCAGGTCTGGAGGAAATCACCGAGGGTGAACTTTTCATCGGTGATAAGCTGGTTAACGACGTTGCACCTAAGGATAGAGATATTGCGATGGTGTTCCAGAACTACGCTTTGTATCCCCATATGTCCGTATTTGATAATATGGCATTTGGTTTGAAGCTCCGTAAGGTTCCCAAGGAAGAAATCAAGAGAAGAGTTGAGGAAGCTGCTCGCATTCTGGATATTGCTCACTTGCTCGACCGTAAGCCTAAGGCTTTGTCCGGTGGTCAGAGACAGCGTGTTGCTCTGGGTCGTGCGATTGTCCGTGAGCCTAAGGTGTTCCTGCTCGATGAGCCTCTGTCCAACTTGGACGCAAAGCTGCGTGCATCTATGAGAACTGAGCTGACCAAGCTTCATCAGAAACTGCAGACCACCTTTATCTATGTAACCCACGACCAGACCGAGGCTATGACTATGGCTTCCAGAATCGTCGTTATGAAGGACGGTATCATTCAGCAGGTTGATACTCCTCAAAATCTGTATGATTTGCCCGTTAACTTGTTCGTTGCAGGCTTTATCGGTACTCCTCAGATGAACTTTATCAATGGTAAGCTCATCAAGAAGAGAGGCGAGGACGGCATTTACTTCACCTTTGGTGAAAGCAATGAGTTCAAGCTTCCCGAAGAGAAGGCTGAGGACGAAGAGGTTCAGAAGTACGTTGGCAAGGAAGTGATTGCAGGTATTCGTTCCGAGGCAATTCACGACGAGCCTATGTACTTGTCTCAGTTCTCTGAATGGGTAATTGATGCAGGCGTTGACGTGACCGAGTTGATGGGTGCTGAAATCTTCTTGTACCTGAATAGCCAAGAGACCAACTTCATTGCAAGAGTATCTCCCCGCTCCAAGGCTAAGGTTGGCGATTCCATCAAGGTTGCCTTCGATATTAACAGAATGCACCTGTTTGATAAGGACACCGAAATCTGCATTTGCCACTAATACAAAATTCCACCCGATGAACACATCGGGTGGTTTTTTTATAAAAAGAATCGTTTTTCTTGATTTTTTTGTCAGTTTGTGGTAAAATAAACGGGTTATTTTGGATAAAGAAAGGTTTTGTTATGGACAAAAAGAAAAACGGCTTTGCCAGTGGATTGGGATTTGTTTTGGCAGCAGCGGGCTCGGCAGTAGGGCTCGGCAATCTTTGGGGATTTCCTTATAAGACACAGGAATACGGCGGCGCAGCATTCGTATTGGTTTATATTGCTTGCGTTCTTTTGATTGGCGCGGTTACGATGGTTTGTGAGATTTTTATTGGCAGACGCGCTCAGGCAAATCCCGTTACCGCTTATAAAAAAATCAATAAAAATGTGGGCTGGTTTGGTGTACTTGCCATTCTGATTCCCGGTTTTATTGCTTGTTATTATTCGGTGCTGGGAGGGTATACGGTTCGTTTTGCCGTCAATTCCTTTAAGGGCAATGACGGAACGATGGATGCCTTTGTCTCCAATGGCATATTGGTAACAATCTTTACTGCGATTTTTATTGCAATGGCGCTTTTTGTTGTTATGGCGGGTGTGAAGGGCGGTATTGAGAAGGCATCTAAGGTTTTGATGCCGGCGCTTTTCATTTTGCTGTTTGGCACTGCAATCTTCTCTCTTTGTCTGGGGGAAGGTGTTTCGGAAGGCTTGAAGTTTTATTTGAAACCCGATTTTTCAAAATTGGGCGGTATGCAAATTCTTGCGGCGATGGGTCAGGCTTTTTATTCTCTTTCTTTGGGAATGGGAGCAATGATTGTTTACGGCTCTTATACGGGCAAAGAGATCAGCGTTGTCAAGTCAACGGGCATGATTTGTTTATTTGATACGATGGTAGCTCTTTTGGCAGGTTTTGCCATTTTCCCGGCGTTGTATCACTACAAGGCGACTGCAGGTGTTATGCCGGAGAATATTGCAGGTTCAAAATTGATGTTTAAGACTTTGCCCATGGTATTTGAATCTCTTGGCTTTGTTGGAAAAGTTGTCAGTTTTCTGTTTTTCGCTATGGTTGTGATTGCTGCTTTGACCTCTGTTATTTCTCTTCTTGAGGTGGTATGTCAGTTTGTGATTCAGAAATTCCGTGTTTCCCGCAAAAAGGCAGTTTCTATTCTTGCTTTGATTTGTTTTTTGATTTCTATTCCCGTGGGAATTTCTGCAGGGCAGGATATATCTTCTCCCGATGCTATTAAGGTATTTGGAATGGATCTGCTCAGCTTTTTTGATACGGTAACTAATACGGTATTGATGCCTGTTTGTGCTTTTTTTAGTTGTATTGCAATTGGCTGGTTCATCGGGCCGAAGAAAGCGGTCTCTGAAATGGAGGAAGATGGTCAAAAACTTGGCTTTTTCCGCCCTATCTTTATGTTTATGGTAAAATATGTAACCCCGATTTTGATTTTGGCAATTGAGGTTCTCGGTGTCTTTGAGCTGATCTTTCCCAAGGGAGAAGTGGGAAGAGCTTTTTCTTTCGACGGTTTGGGAATTTCTCTTTCTGCCTATGGAATTCTTGCGGTAGGCACGGTGCTTTACTTTGTATTCTTTAAGAAAAGCGATACCGGTACCAACGAAGACGAAAAGTAAAAAAAGACCGCTTGCATTGCAAGCGTTCTTTTTTTTGTAAATTACTTCAGGTTTGCTTTCAGGGTCTCCAGCTGAGTCTTGAGCTCTGCGGGCAGACGATCGAATTTCTTGAAGTACTCTTCAACGTCGGCGGCATACGCATTCCAAGCATCCTTATCAACGGTAAGAATGGATTTGAGAACCTCGAAGTCCATATCCAGATCGGTAAGATCAATGTCTTCGGGTCTGGGAATGTAACCGATAGCGGTTTCAGCGGCATCCGCCTTGCCTTCGCAACGGTCGATAATCCAGTTAAGAACTCTCATATTATCACCGAATCCGGGCCATACGAAATTGCCCTCGTCGTCGGTACGGAACCAGTTAACGTTAAAGATCTTGGGAGCCTTGTCACCCAGCTTTTCGCCCATATCGAGCCAATGCTGGAAGTAGTCGCCCATATTGTATCCACAGAAGGGAAGCATAGCCATGGGATCGTGACGAACCACACCGACTGCACCGGCAGCGGCTGCGGTGGTCTCGGAAGCCATGGTAGCACCTACGAATACACCGTTCTTCCAATCCTTGGACTGGTAAACCAGGGGAGCCAGTTTTGCACGTCTTCCGCCAAATACGATTGCGGAGATGGGAACGCCCGCGCCTTTATCAAATTCCTCGGAAATGCAGGGGCAGTTTACAGCGGGAGCGGTGAAACGGGAGTTGGGATGAGCAGCGCAGGTGGACTTGTCAGCCTTGTCAAACTTGGAGGGATCCCAAGGATTGCCTTTCCAGTCGATGGCGTTCTCGGGCAGGTTTTTGTTGAGACCTTCCCACCATACGGTGTTGTCATTCAAATCCAACGCTACATTGGTGAAGATGGTGTTCTTCTTGGTAGATTCAAGAGCATTGAAGTTGGACTTTTCGTTGGTACCGGGAGCAACGCCGAAGAAGCCGTTCTCGGGGTTGATGGCGTAGAGTCTGCCATCGGCACCGATTCTCATCCAGGCAATATCGTCGCCAACGGTCCATACCTTGTATCCCTTTTCGCGGAGATACTTGGGAGGAATGAGCATTGCAAGGTTGGTCTTACCGCAAGCGGAGGGGAATGCAGCGGCGATGTATTTTACTTCGCCCTTGGGATTTTCAAGACCCAGAATGAGCATATGCTCTGCCATCCAGCCTTCCTTCCAGCCCTGGTAGGAAGCGATACGGAGAGCGAAGCACTTCTTGCCGAGAAGCACGTTTCCGCCGTAAGCGGAGTTTACGGAAATGATGGTGTTGTCTTCGGGGAACTGGCAGATGTATCTGTTCTCGGGATCAACATCGCATTTTGCGTGCAGACCGCGAACCCAGTCGTTGGAGTCGCCCAGAACTTCCAATACCTTGGTGCCAACACGGGTCATAATTGCCATATTGAGAACAACGTAGATGGAGTCGGTAATTTCGATTCCGATTTTTGCAAGAGGAGAACCGATGGGACCCATAGAGAAGGGGATGATGTACATGGTTCTTCCCTTGTAGGTACCGCGTGCAATGTTGTAGAGCTTTTCATACATTTCTGCGGGTGCACACCAGTTGTTGGTGGGACCTGCATCTTCCTTTACGGAGGTGCAGATAAAGGTTCTGTCCTCAACACGAGCTACGTCGTTTTGACGAGTTCTATGGAGGTAGCAGCCGGGAAGTTTTTCTTCATTGAGCTTCTGCAGTTCACCACTTGCACAAGCCTCGGCACGGAGTGCCTCCAGCTGAGCTTCTTCGCCGGTGATCCACACCATTTGATCGGGGTTTAGAAGAGATTTCATCTCTTCGAGCCACTTAAGAACGGTTGCGTTGGTGGTCATGATTTGAGTTCCTTTCTCTCATTGATTCAAAGTTACCGATATTATACTAAAATATACAAAGTTGCGCAAGAGGTGAAGGGCAGAAAAACGAAAAAAAATACTTTTTTTCTCAAAACTTACGAAAAATAACAAAAGCGCACTTTTAATTTATTTCTTTTTTGAAATAAACTTGGTTTTCAAAATAAATTTAATAGTTGAAAGGTTGTTTTGATTTGGCAAAGAAAAGGAAAGCTCCTTTTTGCAAAAAAATCAAAAAAAGGTTTGAAATGGTACAGAATATATAGTATAATATAGTGGATTATAAATGGCAGAAAGGACGAAATATGGATCGAGAAAAATTACAGCGGATTTCCGTTCTTCCCGGTGTTCATTTGAATTTTGTGGAGAATGATCGTTATAAAACCAATTTTATTACGTTTGATTTTCTTACACCTTTGGACCGCGTGACTGCTTCGTACAACACGGTGCTTTCCCGTGTTTTGACCAGAGGATGTGAAAAATATCCCGATCAGATGACGCTGAACCGCGCATTGGACGAGCTTTATGATGCAACCCTTTCCTCGGATTCAATTAAGGTGGGCGAGTGGCATACGCTTTCTGTGACGCTGTCTCTTTTGGACAATGCTTTCACTTTTGATTCAAGGGATCTTTCCGAGGCGGGACTTGCACTTTTGAAAGAGGTGATTTTTCATCCTTATCTTCCCCAGGGTATTTTCTGTGAGGAATATGTGAAGGGAGAAAAAAAACAGGCACTTCTTGAGATAGCTTCGCTGGTAAACAATAAGGCAAGATATGCAAAAGGGCGAATGATCGAGCATATGTGCAAGCTGGAGCCTTATTCTACTTGTGCCATCGGTACCCGTTCTGAAATCGGAAAGATTACGGCGGAAAGTCTTACCGCTTATTATAAACAATTTTTGAAGACCTCTCAGATTGAGCTCTTTTTCGTGGGTCGCTTTGATCAGGAGAAAGTGAAAAAGCAGGTTGAAAAGCTATTTATTGGTTGTGACCGCGCTTTTGCGCCACTACCGCCTCTCTCCATTCGCACCAAGGCACGCACGGTTAAGGAAATTACCGAGACGATGGATATTACCCAAGCAAATCTTTTGATGGGATTCCGCACTGCCTGTACCATTTACGATAAAACTTGGCGAGCAATGAGTCTGTATAATGCGGTTTTGGGAGGCTCTTTGACTTCTAAACTTTTCTGCGTTTTGCGCGAGAAAATGAGTTTATGCTATTCTATTTCCTCTACTCCCGATGCGCTGAAGGGGATTCTGTCTGTTTACGCGGGGATTGCTCCTGAGAATCGAGAGGTTGCCATTCGCGAAGTACTCAATCAGATGGAAGAGATTCGCAAGGGCAATATTACTTCCGAGGAGTTGGAGAATGCCCGCGGTGCGCTGGTTCATTCTTTACGGGGTTTGCAGGATAATCCTGCGGTGCTTGCAGATTGGTATTTGCCTCGCATTTTGACGGGTAATTTCCAGACACCCGATCAGATTGTTGCAGAACTTTTGGCATTGACTGTTCAGGACGTGGTGAAGGTGTCGGAGAATATTACGTTGGATACGGTTTATACCCTGACGGGAAAGGAGGAGCGGTGATGCGTTTTTATACTACGGAAAATGAGCGTCTTAAGGAAAAATATTATCGCGGAAAGCATGCTTCGGGGCTTGAGGTAGTTATTGTTCCCAAGGCTCATAAAAAGGCGTTTGCCTTATTTGGCACCCGTTACGGTTCGGTGCATCGTACCTTTAAGACGGACCGTGATTCGGATTTTGTTACCGTTCCTGATGGTATTGCTCATTTTCTGGAGCATAAACTGTTTGAAAACGAAGACGGTAGCGATACCTTTGCTCAGTTTGCCGCTTTGGGAGCCAGCTGTAATGCTTTTACTTCTACGGAAATGACGGCATATCTTTTCTCTGCAACGGATTGGTACTATGAAAATCTTTCGGTTTTGCTCAAATTTGTCACGCAGCCGTATTTTACTCCCGAAACGGTAGAAAAGGAAATGGGTATCATCGGGCAGGAGATTCGTATGTGCTATGATGAGCCTTTTCATCAGCTTTATTACGGACTTCTGGACGCGCTTTTCGTGAATCATAACGTAAAGGTGGATATTGCGGGGACGGAAGAAACCATTTCCCATATTACAAGTGATATTCTTTACCGCTGCTACAACACTTTTTATAATTTAAATAATATGCTTCTGGTTCTTTGCGGTCCTTGGGATAAGACAAAGGTGAAAGCGGTGCTGGATGCAGAACTGAAAAAGAGTGAAGCTTGTCGTATTCAGACTCGTTTTCCTTCGGAGCCCAAGCGAATCAACAAGAAAAAAGTAGTGAAGGAATTTCCCGTGGGAACGCCTTTGTTTGCCGTAGGAATGAAAGAAGACGATCTGAAAAAGCGTCGTAGTGCCGAGCAGACTTTGAAGCAGCAGGCACAGCACGAGATTCTCTCGGATATGCTTTTTGGAAAATCCAGTATTTTGTACAATGAATTGTATGATCAAGGATTCATTGGCGATCGTTTCTCGCTGGAGTACAATTTATCTCAAAGTTACGGATATCTTTTGATTTTCGGAGAGAGCAGTCGTCCCGAAACGGTTTATAAGAGGATCCGTGAAACGGTAAAGCGTGCCGCAGAGCTTGTAACACCTGAGGATTTTCAGCGTAGCCGTAAGGCGGTGTATGCCCGTGCAGTGCAGGACTGGAATTCTACTACGGAAATTGCGGAGAATTTTATGGATTTTGCTTTTTCCGATACGGATATGCTTCTTTATCCTGATACAGTGGCAAGTGTTACCTTTGAGGATATCAAGAAGCGGATTGTCGATTCTTATCATCCCGCCAGACTGGTTCTGTCGGTTGTGAAAAAACCAAAGGAGGAAAAAAGATGATTGCAAATACCACGATTGTATCCTTTCCCGAATTGGGATGGGGGCCTTGGACCATAAACCGTTTTTTGGTGGAGGATTTGTTTGGAAAAATCAATATTGCTTGGTACGGCGTGATTATTTGCCTGGCAATGATTCTTGCCTGTACCATTGTTTTGCGCAATGCGGTGAAAAAGGAAAAGTTTAATATGGATTCCTTTTTGGATTACTTTATTTTTGCGATTCCGATTGGTGTGATTGGTGCCAGAACCATGTATGTTCTGGCTAAATTTGAGGAGTATGATTCCTTTGGGGAAATGATTGCAATCTGGAATGGCGGACTTGCCATTTACGGCGGCGTTTTAGCGGGAATCGTAACGGTTCTTGTAATTGCTAGAATTAAAAAACAAAATCCCCTTGCTGTATTTGATGCCATTGTGCCCGGTCTTTTAATCGCTCAGTCTTTGGGACGCTGGGGCAATTTTATCAACGGCGAAGCTTATGGCGAGACTGTGACCCACGCTATGCCTTGGGGAATGGTGGTCAACGGTGTTGGCCCTGTACATCCTACTTTCCTGTATGAATCTATTATGACCTTTATCGGTTTTTGTCTTGCTCAGTTTTTAATTTACCGTTTGAAGAAATCCCACGGTCAGGTATTTGCCTTTTATTTGATTTGGTACGGTACGGCAAGAACTTTGATTGAGGGACTGCGCGTAGATTCCTTGATGATCGGCCCTTTGCGTCTTGCACAGTGTATCGGCCTTGCTTCTGTTTTGGCGGGTATTGCTTTGTTTGTGATTTTAGGTCTGTATGGAAAGCCCAAAGAGGTTCTTGCAGAACAGAGCGAGGTAAAAGAAGAGGAGGAGAACCATGGCGATCAGAATTGATGGAAAACTTACTTCTGTAAAGCGCAGAGAAAAGATGCTTGCTGAAACGGAAGAGCTCATTCGAGAAATGGGTGTTCGTCCCGGTCTGGCGGTGATATTGGTTGGAGATGATCCCGCCTCCGCTATTTACGTGAAGAATAAGAAGAAGGGTTGCGAGGAACTTGGTTTCTTGTCACGTGAATATCGTCTTCCTGCAGAAACATCCGAGGAGGAATTGCTCTCTTTGATTGATACGCTCAATGGAGATTCCCAGATTCACGGTATTTTGGTACAGCTTCCTGTACCCAAGCACATTGACGATAAAAAGGTAATTGCCCGCATTGCCCCTGAAAAGGATGTAGATGCTTTTGGCTTTGAGAATGTGGGCAGAATTATGACCGGTGATTTTGACTTTGTTCCTTGTACCCCTGCGGGAATTATGGTACTTCTGGAGGAATATGGCATTGATCCTGCGGGTAAGCGCGCAGTGGTCATCGGACGAAGTAATATCGTGGGTAAGCCTATGGCAATGCTTCTGCTCCATAAAAATGCAACGGTGACTGTTTGTCATTCCAGAACGGAGAATCTTGCTGAGATCTGCCGAGAAGCGGATATTCTGGTTGCCGCTGTAGGGAAGGCGAATTTTGTGACGGCGGATATGGTAAAGCCCGGTGCGGTGGTGATTGACGTGGGAATGAACCGCGATGAAAAAGGACTTTGCGGTGACGTGGCATTTGCCCAGGTAGAGCCTAAGGCATCTTATATTACCCCTGTTCCCGGCGGTGTGGGTCCTATGACCATTACTATGTTGCTGCAAAACACTTTGACCAGCGCTCGTAAAGAGGCAAGGTCCAAATAAGGAGAGCTGATGAAAAAAAACATAGCTTTAACAGCACTGATTTTGGCTTTCGTGATGCTTCTGTCTTCTTGCGCACAGGAAGCTGCAGAGCCTACTACCGAAGCCGGTCAGGAAACGGCATCCTTTCAAGGGCTGACCGATCAGGATCGAGAATATTTGAAAAACTATCTTTTAGACTATGAGGCAGGTAAAATAGAAGGAAAAATTCTTTTTGATTATGAGGATTTTACCAAATTTATAAAGCCTTTTACATACAAAGGTCTTACTTATCCCGAAGATTCGATGATTCGGGTAGAGGTTACCGATGAGGAAGTGGACGAGTATCTGACGCTGTTTTTCCTGGCGACACAGGTTTCCGATGAGCAGTATGAGACTCTTTCCGAAGGCGTGGTACAGAAATACGATTTGACCGTCATTGATTTTCGCGGTGTGGTA
Source organism: Eubacteriales bacterium (assembly GCA_045597125.1). Taxonomy (GTDB): domain Bacteria; phylum Bacillota; class Clostridia; order Oscillospirales; family SIG627; genus RGIG5579. The sequence goes on from JAZODR010000021.1 coordinate 48,862, forward strand.
GATGGTAAAGAATCGGAAAATGCCAGCGGAACCGATCAGGAGCTTATGATTGGAAGCGGTTCTTTTATTGATGGTTTTGAAAGCGGTCTTGTGGGAGCAAAAATCGGAGAAGAGGTTCGGCTTGATCTGAAATTTTCTCCTTATTACGGAGCAAAAGAGATGGCGGGGAAAGATGTTACCTTTTTTGTGACGGTGAAGAGTATTCAAAGGGCTGCCATTCCCGAGTTTTCGCTGGATGTAATCAATCAGTATCACGATACCGAGTTTAAGACGCTCGAGGAGACAAAGGCTTGGTTTAAGGAGGAACTTCAAGTACAGGCGAAACAAAATTCGTATTCTTCTTTATCTGCTTATTTGCAGGAAAAGATTCTTGCTGGTCTTGAGGTGATACAGTATCCTGATGATGAATTGGAGCATTTTTCTTCTTTGTATCTGCTTCGGCATGAAATGGCAAAAGCAGATGCCGATTGGGAGACATATTGCTCGGAAAATCTGGGAATTTCTTATGAACAGCTTCAGGAAGAGGCGCAAACGTATGCCAAAGAGCAGATAAAGCCTCTTTTAATGATGTACTATATTGAAAAGGAAGAAGGACTGTCTTGTACCACTGCTCAGCTTGGCGCTTTTATTGAAGGCTTTTATACATCGCAGAATACCGATGGTTATTATTCAAAGCTGGAGGATATGATCAAGGATTGCGCCGAGTTTTACGGTGCGGACTTTTTTGAGCAGCAGGTAATCGGTGCTATGGCATCGGAAAAAATTATTGAATACGCAGTGAAAGAGGCTGTATGAGATATTTTAAAATGACTCTCGCTTTGCTTGTTGTTTTTGCTTGTGTGATGCTGGGTGCCGATCAATTGGTAAGCAAGGCCCCTATCCCCTCTGATTCCGCAGAGCCGGACGAGACGCAGGCATATCAATATGACTTTTCCGAATATTTGACAATGGGGGATATCACTGCAGTTCAAGCAGAGTTTGATGATCCTACGGTATGCACGGATAAGGAAGTGGATGCGGCGGTGTTTCAAATTCTTTTAAAGAATGCGAAATTTGAAGAAAAAAATCCGAAGCAGAGAGCGGAACGTTACAATCGGGTAACGGTAGATCTTGCGGTTTTGCAAAATGGTCAGGCGCTTTCTGATTATAGTCAGATAAATTACGAGATTGTTATCGGCTTGAGCACTGACGATGGACGAAATACAGTTTTGGGTGAAGCACTCATGGGCTCTGCCGTAGGGGAAGTGTGCACAGCGGATTATACCTATCCCGATGAAATTGGGGAAGGCGGTCTGAAAGGACAAAGCGTGGTGCTTTCCGCTACGGTGAAGAAAATCGAAAAGCAGATTATTCCTGAACTGATTGATACAACGGTGGCTGAGATTTCGGGTGATACCTTTGCAACGGTACAGGAATTTCGCGAGGCTGTACGGCAGGATCTTTTGCGGGAAAAAGAGATGGCAAAGGCACAGGCGGTATGGCTTGTTATTAAGCGGGATGCTATCGTGCGCCGTTTCCCCGAGCGGGAACTGCAGGAAACGATAGAAATGTTCAAGCAGAGTTATATCCAGCTTGCTGCGCGTTTTGAATTGAGTTTGGAGCAGCTGGTGACGGTCTATATGGAATCGGATATGGAAACCTTTGAGGCGGATGCAAGAGAGTATGCCGAAGAAAAGGTAAAGAACGATATGATAATGACTCAATTGGTTCGATTGCAGAATATGACCTTGACCGATGAGGAGTACCTTGCGGGAGCGAAAGCGTATTTTGAAAAAGAAGAGAGCGATTTTGGCTCCTTTGAGGAGTTTTTGGAATATTACACCGAGGAAAATTTGCGTCGCGAGATTTTGTGGGACAAGGCCCTCAAGGCAGTAGTGGATCGCGCGGTGCGAATTGGATAAGGAAGGTTTTTTATGAAAAAATGGATTGGATTCGTTTCTCTTGTATTGGCATTGCTTCTGTTTTTGGGTGCTTGCGGTAAGGAAGACGGGATTCGTTATAACTACGATTTGGCAGAATATGTGGAGATTGGAGATGTTCACAACATTAAGGCTCCTTATGCAGATCCAAATGTTTGTACAGACTCTGAGATTGACTATGCCATTCATCAGATTATGCTCACTTACGCGGAATTTACCGCTAAAGAAGAGGACTCTGTAATTCAATTGTATGATAAAGCGGTAGTGGATTACAAAATTTTCCAAAACGGTCAGGAGATAGAGGAGTTCAGTCATTCCGAGTACGGGATTGTGGCGGGTTATGATGCCAACGGCGATCTTGATACGGCTCTTATAAAAGAACTTATGGGCAAAAAGGTGGGGGATACTTGCAAGGTGGAGTACACATTTCCCACTGACGTTTCTCTCGGTTCTTGGGCAGGTGCGACGGTAGAATGTCAAGGCACGGTGCTGGGTATTTATCGTGCTTCGGTTCCTGAGTGTACCGATGAATTTGTGCAAAGAATTGAAAAATTGCAGTTTACAACGGTGCAGGAATTCCGCGATCAGCTGAAACTTGATATTATGTCACAAAAACAGGAAGCGAAAAAACAGCTTGTTCTGGATGCTTTTATTTCAGGGGTTAAGGTGAAGAAGTATCCTGATGCGGAAGTAAAGGATTACGTAGAGGATTATATTACCGATTTAAAGACAATGGCAGACGAAATGCAAATGGAATATGTCGATTACTTAAAAGAGTATATGCAGGCTACTGAGGACCAGATCAATGATATTGCCTTAGAGGATGCCCGTCGCCGGGTGAAAAATGATATGGCTTGTATCCAGGCCTCCCGCATTCTGCAGGTGACATTTAGCCAAGAGGAATATAAAAAACGTTTGCAGGGATATTATGAGCAGGAGGCGGATAAATTTGCCTCTGCAGAAGAATTTGAGATTCATTATACCAGACCCTTTATGGAGGATTGTATCCGTTGGGATATTGCTTTTGAAGGGATGGTAGATAGTGCCGTTTCTACTTTGGAGCAATAAAAAAGCCCCACGAAAGTGGGGCAAGGGATTATAATTTTTCCTGACAAAGTGCCAAAAAGTTTTTAGTGGCTTTGGATTGAAAACTGTTTTTCATTGTTACTATGGCGCGCTGGGTAGTCAGCTCTCGACTGTCGATGATTTTATAGGCGAGTTTTTTGCGGCAGAAGGAAAGGCTGTTTTCGGGAACGATGGCAATTCCCAGACCCGCCTCTGCCCAGTTCAGATTCAAGGTGAGCTGCTTATTTCTTGCACGGATATTGGGGCGGAATAATTCTTGCGCACACAACGTATTGAACATATCCTCGTAGCGACGGATGATAAGAATGGGTTTATCTTTCAGATCGTGAAGAGAAATTACCTGATCTTCTTTTTCAAAGGAGAATACCTCGGGATCGTACGCGCAGACCAGTCGTTCGTCGCTGATGTAAAATACGTCCATTTCGGGGCTGATGGGGCAGGGAGTGCTGACTACGCCAATATCTGCAGAGCCATTCTCCAGAAGATGGAGAATGTCCTCGGACTCTTTTTCCAGAATCTCGTAGGTAATCAGGGGATACTGCTTGGTAAAGAGCGGAATAATCTCTTGCAGTAAATTGATTTCTCCCGATTGAATGGTAGCAATTTTCAGACAGCCCAACTCTCCTGTGCAGGTGTCGGAAATCTCGCTGAGCATGGCATTTTCCAGAAGGATGATTTTTTTGGCTCGCTCATAAAACAGTTTTCCCGCATCGGTCAGCCGTTGGTGGCGGGAATTACGCTCGATGAGAGTGGTATTCAATCCTTTTTCTAAAGCTTTCAGTTGATTGGAGAGGGCAGGCTGGGCAATAAAAAGCTTTTTGGACGCAGAGGTCAAGGAGCCTGAATCCACGATTTCCACAAAATTACGCAGGGTTTTAATATCCATGATAATTACCTATTTCCTTTCGTTATAGGAAAAATGAAAAATATTAAAAATCATTATAGATTCAGTATATACTAAAAAATAAAAAAAATCAAGATAAATTTTAAATTTGGAGTGAGGCATCGAAATGAGGCGAAAAAACATAATGGTTTCCTATGGGGTGATTTTGGCGATGGCGTGTTTGATGGCGCTGAATTATCGCATTTTGATCTTGGAAAACGCCTTTGCTCCGGCAGGGCTGAACGGCATAGCCACTATGATTCAGTATAAACTGAATTTCAGCGTAGGGTATATGAGTCTTTTGATTAACGTTCCTCTTTGCGTGGTTGCATTTTTCTTTGTGGATCGGGATTATGCGATGAAAAGTCTTGCTTTTTCTGTTTCCTTTTCTTTGTTTTTGCTTTTGTTTCAATATGGTATTGATTTGGAGAATTTTGTGTATAAAACTTCCAGCAGCACTATTTTGGCTCCTCTGACGGCGGGTGTAATCAATGGTTTTATTTACGGGAATGTAATTCGCTCCAACGGTTCTACCGGCGGGACGGATATTGTAGCTGCTTGTGTTCACGAAAAGAAGCCGGAAATGAATTTGGTGTGGATTATTTTTGGCATGAATTGCGCGGTGGCGGGCGCTTCTTACTTTGTGTATGATCATAAGCTTGAGCCTGTCATTTTGTGTATTCTTTATTCCTTTTTGACCAGCAAGGTCAGTGACTCTATTTTGCGCGGCGGTAAGGAGCAGCTGAAGTTTGAGATTATTACCAAGAGCCATGGGGAAATGAGTCGCGAGATTATGGAAAAGCTTCATCACGGCGTAACGGTCATACCTGCCAAGGGAATGTATTCGGGCTCGGATCTTAGCATGGTGGTTTGTATTATCAATAAGCATCAGATCGCAAAGCTTCGCACCATTATTGATTCTTACCCCGGTTCCTTTGCTAATGTAACTCAGGCAAATGAAATATTTGGTAATTTTAAGACTGTTAAATAAAGGGCTGAAAAACAGCCCTTTATTTTTTTTGTCATTGCGTGTCAGTACTCTTTTCGTGTATCATCCGCTCAACGAAACAAACAAGGAGGCACTATGAAGCAAACAGAAACGAAATTTCTCACAGAGGATTTCAAACTTTTGGAAAAGGGCAGGGAATATAACCGAACCATTGCCCTGTACGATACAGTCAACCGCAATGAACGCTTTTATCGCGGCGACCAATGGCACGGCGTAGAAAAGGGGGATCTGCCTACACCGGTATTCAACCTGTTTAAGCGTGTTATCAACTATTTCGTTTCCACGATTATGAGCCAGAAAATGTCGGTTCATTTTGCGGCGGAGGGAATGGAAATCTTTCACGATAAAGAAAAGCGAATCCGTATTGAGGAGGCTTGCAGACTTCTGACCCGTTATGCCAATTATCGCTTTGATCGTGATAAGTTGGATGATCTCTTAACGCGAGGTCTTTTGGATGCTGCGGTGACGGGAGATATGTTTCTTTATGTGTATTGGGACCATGAGAAAAAGACAGCGCAGGGCTTTAAGGGAGATTTTGTAACGACCCTTGTGGATAGTACTCAAGTCTTTTTCGGGGATGTAAACACTCCTGAGGTGGAGGCACAGCCTTATATTCTTTTGACGGGTAGGGAACTGGTTTCCAAACTGCGTCAAGAGGCATTGGAAAATGGAGCCACTGAGGAAGAAGTGGCAAAGATTGTTTCTGATCGTGATACCGAAAGCCAAAGCGGAGATTACGGAAAAATGGAGCTGGCGGATACAAAGGCAAGCTATGTAATTTGTATGTATAAAAAGGATGGCACTGTTCGATTCCGCAAAAGCTGCAAAGAGCTTGTGATCGTGCCGGAACGCGATACGGGTTTAAGCCTTTATCCTGTGGTTTTATTAAATTGGGAGCGTGTAAAAAATTCCTACCATGGTCAGGCGGCTGCAACCAATTTGGTGGATAACCAGCTTTACATTAACAAAGCCTTTGCTATGGTGATGAAGCATATGATGGATGTTTCTTTTTCAAAGGTAATTTATAACGCAAATATTATCGATGAATGGACGGGTGAGATTGGTGAGGCGATAGCGGTAAACGGGCCTGTGGAACATGCCGCTGATCGTCTGGATCCCGGCAGTTTACAGGCAGGTTTTCTGGACATTATTCGAATGACTATGACCGTTACCAAGGAACTGATGGGAGCCACCGATGCGGCGCTGGGAAATGTTACGCCCGACAATACCAGTGCAATTATTGCTCTGCAGCAAAGCTCCGCCGTACCGCTGGAACTGCAGAAAAGGGCGCTCTATACGGCGGTAGAGCGTCTGGGTATGATTTGGCTGGATTTTATTCTGGGCTTTTACGACGAATCTCGTATTATGCTTTTCCGAGAGAAGGGAGAACTTCTGGGCGGAACCATTTCATCGCGGGAGATGAAGAATATTCTCTTCTCTTGTACCACACAGGCAGGCGCTTCCAGTCATTGGAGTGAAATTGCTCAGATTTCTACCTTGGACCGTCTTCTTACCTCGGGTAATATTCGATTCTCACAGTATTTGGAGCGTATTCCCGACGGTTATATTTCGAAGCGTGAGGAACTTTTGGAAGAAGTAAAACAAGAAGAAGACGTGCTTGCTACCCAATCTGATTTTCCGGCAAACGCCTGAAAATAAATGAATAAAAAAAGGAGGACATTATGAAGAAGAAAAAGGAAAAAGAAGTACCTGTAGAACAGATGCTTCCCGCCCAAACTCCTGAATCCGAGGAAGCAGGAGTTTCTGCTGAGGACTGGATGGAGGAGGATATTGAACTCTTTCGCAGTTTATTTCCCGAGGTAAAGGGAGAGGACATCCCTCAGGAGGTATGGGACCGCGTAGAGCACGGCGAAAGTCTTGCGGCAAGCTATGCGCTCTATGCTGTACAGCAGTACCGAGAAGAGGAAAGAGTCAGCCGTATCAATGAGGAAAACGGCAAAAAGGCACCGCCTCCCATCGAAGGAAGCTCTGCCGAAGGCGACTACTTTTCTCCGGAAGCGGTGAAGAGTATGAGCCGTAGCGAAATTCGCAAAAACTACAACAAAATTTTATCTTCCATGGAAAAATGGAACTAAAAAAGAAAGGATGAAACATTATGGCAATTCAAAATTTTATTCCCACACTTTGGAGTGAAACTCTTTATACGGAGCTGGAAAAGGACTATGTGGGTGTCCGACTTTGCTCCCGTGACTTTGAAGGAGAAATCCGTGGAGAGGGTGACCGCGTTAAAATTTGCGGCGTAGGACCCGTAACCGTATTCGACTACCACAAAAACCAGGATATGCCTGCCGCAGAGGTGCTTTCCGATACGGAGAGAACCTTGGTTATCGATCAGGCAAAAGGCTTTAACTTCTTTCTGGATTCTATTGATCTTGCTCAGTCTAAAAAGGGCTTGATGCAGGCGGCAATGAAGGAGGCATCCGGTGCTCTTTCCGACGTGGCGGATCGCTACATTTACTCTTTGACCGATGAGAACGTAGCAGAGCTTGAGAATAGCGCAGCTACCAGCACCAACATTATCAGCACGATTGCAGAGGCAAGAAAAATGCTGATGGAAAACAATGTGCCCAATTCTGCCAAGGTATCTTTGGAGGTTTCCCCTGCCATCGAGCAGAAGCTGGTGCTTGCCAAGGTTCTTCGTTCTACCGACAACGTAGAGGCACTGGGCAGAGGATACATTGGCTCCTTTATGGGCTTTGATATTTATGTAACTAACAATATTACCCCTAATGATGACGGTTCTTATCGTTGTATTGCCAGAACCGGAAGAGCGATTGCCTTTGCCGAGCAGGTATCTGCGGTAAAAGCCTACGAGCCTGAGCTTCGTCACGGTGACGCAGTAAAGGGTCTGCATCTGTACGGTGCTAAGATTATTTACCCCAAGGAAATGGTATTTTTGAACCTGACTCCTGGGGAAGAAGAAATGATCTGATTATTTTTGCATCAGGAAAGGGAGGAAGGATATGAAATGTGCTGAAGATATCTATCATAGAAGTCTTGCTCTCATGGGAGAAACACCGGGGGAAGAAAATCAGATTTTCAAGGAACGGGCAGTGCCTATTATCAATGTACTCCTGTCACAGCTTTTTGAACTGGAAATTGCGCTTAGGGGAGAGAAGTATTCCGTAGAAACGGTCATTCCGCAAATTACTTCTCTGAAGGATGTTCTTTCCTTATGTGATCCGATTCTTTACACGGTAATTCCTTTGGGACTTGCGGGTTTTCTCCTGATGGAAGAAGAAATGGAGCGAGGAAGATTTTTCCTCCAGTTGTATCATACTGAGGTGGAGCTTTTGCAAGCCAGAAGTTTACGCGGTGTCCGTCATAAAATTACAAGGAGCGTGTAAGGTATGGCAAAGGATTTTACGTTGCGTGTGGAGGAGTTTGCGGGGATGAGATTGTCCGCGGACAATACCGATGAGCTTTCTGTGGGCAACGGTGCGGATATGGTCAATTTCCGTATTACCCAGGCAAAAAAACTAAAACGTCGAGAAGGTTATTCTCGGGTATTTAATGCTCCTTCTAATTTGAGAGGAATTTTTTGCGGTAGTGTAGGAGGTGTGACGCACTATCTGGCTGCCTGTGGAAATCGACTTTACACTTCCACCGAGGGGTTTGACCGTCTTGAGCCTTTGGAAACAGAATTGGGCGGAGAGGATCGCGTGTTCTTTTTTCCTTTTCACTCTAAGCTTTATCTGCTTACAGGGGAGAATATTTACCACTATGACGGTGCTACCTTATCTATTATTGAGCCGTACATTCCACTGATTATGATTTGTACCCCGCCCCAAGGAAGCGGAATCGTATATGAGGATGTCAATCTTTTGACTCGCAGGGTGCGCCAAAGATTTTCTCCTGACGGATACAAAACCATTTTCCCCGCTGCGGTAGAAAACGTGGATGCCATTGACTGGGTCAAGATCAATGGATTCATACAGCGAGAAGATAGCTATTATTTCGATTATGATAATAGTTCCTTTGAATTTGTGGGTGCTCCAAGAATGGGAACAGATACCGTGGAGATTCAGTACGTAATCGCTAAGGAGGATGTATCGGACCGTATTAAAAAATGCTGTTTTGCTACGGCATTTGGTGGGGCGAATGATACACGAGCTTTTTTGTACGGTAATCCCGATAGTCCTGCGGTGCGCTATCATAGCGGTATCGTAGATGGAAAACCTTCCTTTACCTATTTCCCCGAAACAGCCTTTTCCCTGGTGGGAACGGGCGATCCCATCACTGCCATTTGTCGCCATTATGACCGACAGTTGATTTTTACTGCGGGCAGTGCCTATTATTCTTATTTGGAATATATGACAGGGTCGGAGGGAAGGCTGATTGCAGGCTTTCCTATCCTTCCTTTGAACGAAGAGAGAGGCTGTGTTGCTCCCGGTCAGGCAATTTTGGTGAAAAACACTCCTTATACTCTTGCCGAGGACGGTTTATTTCAATGGATTTCAACCAATATCCGCGATGAGCGAAACGCAGAATGTATGTCCGAACCCATCAATCACGCCTTGCAAAAAGAAGTGCTATCAAGCGCGATTTTGTTCAATCGCAAGGAGCAATCGGAATTGTACTTATGCGTAGGAGAAAATTGTTATGTGTACAATTATCGGTTGAAGCTGTTTTATCGGTACAGAGTACCTCGTATTCTCGGATTCTGTCGGGGAGAACAACTGTATTTTTATACAGAGGACGGAATTTTTTCTCTTGGCGGCAATACGGATGACGGGCAAAAAATCAAGGCGGTATGGAAGTCTAAGCTTTTGGATTTTTCTGATAAGCAAAGGATAAAGAAATTATTTGGAACTACGCTCATTGCCAAGGGTGGACTTGGAAGTGAACTTCTGCTTTCCTTTCGAGAGGAAAATGAAACGGAAAAAATTACAAAGCGGGTACATTTTTCCGGAAATCCCGAAGGAGAAAGGATTCACCTGGATACGCCCAAAAGGCGATTTGGGGCATTGGAGATTAGCCTTGAAACCGATAGTGAGGAAAGCGTACATATTTTGGCGCTACTTCTAAAGGGGAGAATTACAGATGCAAAATAGGAAAGGAGAAAGGAATGTCACAGACAGATACTATGAAGCAGTATTTGCGACGTCTGGAAGACGAGTCTGCGGCGATTCGCTCACGGTATGCAAGTCTTGCTGCCGCAAGCGATGCGCAGTATCGGGCAAAAATTGAAAAGCTGGATATGGATTATGCTGCAGCGGTAAATGAAGCTTCTGCTCAATCTCAGATTAATTTGAAAAACAATCTGGAGAAAATGGCGGATGCGGGCTATACACGCTCCGGCGAAACGGTGCAGGCAACTATTGCAGCAGGTTCCGATCGGGCAAAGATGCTGTCTGCTTTGTCATCGCAGAGGGCTCAGGATAAGAAGAGCTATGAAAGCGAAATGGCCCGAGCCCGAGAGGGCATTGTTCTGGAGGGAGAAAAGGAGGCGGCGGAATATGAAAACCGTGCTACGGAAATGATTCTTGCCCAGCAGAACGCAGATCGGGAATTTGAGGCAACCCAGCGCCAGAGAGCCGTTGAGAATGAATTGAAACAGCGTTCTTTGGCTCAGGAGAAGAAAAATGAAGAGAAAGGAATCGTTCCCGAAAAAAATCCCTACGAATATGTGGAGCAAATTGTAAAACAAAACAGTCAGTACAACAAGAAGAAAGGGTACACGGTGGTGGATCGCAAGGCAATTTTGCTGGCGATTTCTTCCGTGGTGAAGGACAAGCGTCTGTCTTATCAGTACCGTTATGAAATGTATTTGTACGGAAAAAGTTTGGGATATATTCAATAAAAAAAGAGCCGAAAGGCTCTTTTTTTATTGAAAGATGGGTTGAAGCGATTTTCCGTTTAGCGCCGCTTCGATGGCATCGGGGATAAGATCAAAATTGCATACCAGGGAGGCGGGTTTTTCGGAAGGCGCATCTTGCCTCATGGGAACAAAGAAAATGCTTTTTTTATCGGCAAGCACGCCCAGACTTTTGGCAGAACCGGATAGGGCATCGTTGGTGGAGAGGGCAATGAGAATTTTTCCGCCACCGCGACGATGGGATTTTGCCGCCATTGTGACGCATGTATCCGTAATCCCCAGGGCCATTTTGGAGAGCGTATTGCCCGTGCAGGGACAAATGACCAAAAGGTCCAGCATATGCTTCGGACCTAGGGGTTCCACCTCGGTCAGCGTTTGCAGGGGTATTTGTCCGCAGATGTTCTCCAATCGGGAAAGAACCTCTTGTGTTTTAAAAAAGCGGGTGTTGGTATTTGCAACCCGTTCCGAAATGATGGGAATCAGATGATATTGCTCCTTTAAGGCTTCCATAATCCGAAAGGTTTTTTCCAGTGAGCAGAAGGAGCCTGTCAGGGCAAAGCCTACGGTTTTTTTCATAATATACTCCTTTTGATAGATAGGGTGCGCGTTATCTCATACCAGATGGCATCGGCTTCCGATGCGGGGCAGTATTTTCCGGGAAGACCGTGGAGGGGGAAAAAACGGATACCACGCTGTTCCAAAGCATTTGTATCAATGCCTGAAAATCCACTTGCTATTTGGAAAAACGAACTGTCATGTCGCATGGTGGAAAGAAATTGAGTTGAAAAGATGGAATCGGGCACGGTATTGATGATTCCGTCGAACATTCCCAGTCCCTTGACGGGCGCAGGGTACACATTAAAGCCATCTGATTGTGCAAGGGCCTGTCCTCGTTCTCTTGACCAAACCCATACTTCACACCCGCAAAGCCACAAAAGACGTGCAATGGCGCGTCCGCAATTTCCGTAGCCGTAAATGAGAAAGCAAAGTTCGTCCAGCTTTCGGTGGGTATTTGTAATGATTTCCGCCAAAGTGCCTTCGGCGGTATGTTCTGCATTTTTTAAAAGGTATCGTTTCTTTTCTAAAAGGTAAGTCAAATGGATGTTCTTTTGCCCTGCATCCTCTTTCACATCGTTTGTGCTTTTCCCAAAAAAGACAAAGCTTCCTGATGGAATTTTGCCAAGGGCATCGAGGCACGCTTTTTCGTCGAGGTTGAAAGGGAAGAGGAAAACACCCGGCTCCGATGGGGTGTTTTCATTGTATTGTAAAACTTGAAAACCCGCCTCCTCGGCTATGGCGGAAAGGTGTGTGAAGCGAAGGTCGTTTGTTTTTGGCAGAATGAATTTCATTACAGTTCCTCCTTCTGAATCCACACTTTATTTTATGCAAAGTATATATCTTTGCTACGGTTTTTTGGTGAAAATGTATCTTTTGTTTTATAGTTATATTTGGTATAATGAATTCGGAAAGAGTAAAATTATAAGGAGAATTTTATGAAACGAATTTTATTTTTGTGTTTAGCGCTTGTGATGATGCTGACAAACCTTGCATCTTGCGCATCTTCCTTGTTGGCTCCGGAGACCGCCGCTGAAGAGCAGAATGTTAGCTCTGACAAGGAAACGGCCAATGAAAAACGCGATCCTACCGGTTTTTCCGCAGGTTTCGGTCGTGCTGTTATTAACCCTAAAAATCCTGTTGGCATGGCTGGCTATGGCAATGATAAAACTCGTCTATCTACAGCCGTCGGAAACGACTTGACTGTATCCTGCATCGCTGTTTCTGATGGGGAGAATACCGCTTTGTTTTTCACTATTGATGTGCTTTCCATTGGTTATAAAAATCTTGAGAATATTCAAAAGCAGGTTGAGAAAAACTTGGGTATTAAGCCGGAATTCGTTATCGTTTCCGCAACTCATGCTCATTCTGCGCCTGCCATTGCCAATAGTGCGAATGAGTCTGTTGCAAATTATTTGAGACTGTTTTATCCTGCGGTTATCAAGGCGGCAAAGGATGCCGTGGCAGACCTTGACCGTTGCGAAATCAAGGTTGGATGTACTACTACTACCGATCTTAGCTATGTGCGTCGCGTTTTCCGCGAGGATGGAACTTTTTACGGAACTAACTATGTTTCTACTAGCACCTCTCCCGTTGTTCGCTATGAAACCGAGATAGATAATGAAATGCAGCTTTTGATGTTTGATCGTGTGAATGGCAAAGATATTCTGATGATGAATTGGCAGTGCCATGTAACCACTGCAGGCGGTCGCAATAACACCATTCTTTCTTCTGACTGGGTAGGCGTACTTCGCGAGAAAATAGAGAAGGAAGGTAATATACACTTTGCTTATTATCAGGGAGCTGCGGGCAATATTGTTTCCAATAGTTATATTACATCCGCTCCCAGAAATGATGATTACAACATTTATGGAAAGAAGATTGCTGATGTTGCTTTGGCGGCAATTCCTAAGATGGAAAAGGTTTTTTCCGGCAAAGTGAGCGCTACGAGCAAGATTGTCTCTTGCGAAAAGGATTTGGATATTTCTATGTATGATTTGGAGAAGGCGAAGTTGATTGCAGAACCTTATCGAGCAGGTGATTATGAAAAGGCAAAGTCTCTTTGTCTGGATTATGGATTCAATTCTCCTTATCACGCAAATGCGGTTGTAACCAAGAGTGAGAGTACGGAAACAGCATCGACGATGCCGCTTTCTGCTGTTTCTATCGGTGATGTAGGGTTTGCCGTTGCTCCTTATGAAATGTTTGATACCAACGGACAGCAGATTAAGACAAATTCTCCTTACAAGATGACCTTTGTTTGCGCTTATTCTAATGGTGCGTATGGATATATTCCTTCTGAAATTGCTTGGCCTAACGGCGGTTATGAGGTAGATACATGTAAATATGTTAAGGGAACGGGCGAGATGTTGGCAAATGAATTGGTTTCGTTGCTTGGAGAAATAAAAATAGATTAGGAATACGTTAAAAGTCCCCTTTATGCTTTAGCATAAAGGGGACTTTTGATTTTATCTTTCAATTCCAAGGTCTTCTAAAGTCAAAGAGGAATAGTCCTCTTCCTCTTCTGTTTGTGGGGGAGTGGGTTCATTTTTTGCTTCCTTAATGGGAATCATACGAAGTCCTAAGGAGAGTGTGTAGAAGAAATAATAAAGGAAAGGGGAAATGGCGAAAAATGAATAACGAAAATAAGAGGTATGACCCATAGGAAGTAGTTGGGAAAAGTAGAAAAAGGAGTATTTTTCTTGGAACAGCGCTGACAAAATCAGAAGCAAAATTTCAATTCCCAAATAAGAAAAAATCATAAGGGGAGCGATTTTTTTTGCGTCGGGTAAAAAAGCGGCAAAGGCGGAAAACACACCGATGAAAAGAATTCCCAGCATCGTTACAATTAAGGTGCCGTGGGTTTTTTCGTCCAGAAAAGAGGGGATGCGGAGTATGGCGTACAGGGTCATAGGCAGACAAGAAAGAAGTATTCCGATTCGCTCTTTATTTTGACAGAAGAAAACGGAAGCGCAAAGCAGAAAAAAGGGAGAAGCCATCCAAATGCAGTCTGCCACGGTACTCAAAAGACCGCTGTTTACTCCGATGGGAATTTCCCAACCATATTCGAAGCCCTTGGCATCGGAGTGCCAGGCCAGCGTGAAAAAGGTGAAAAAAAGCATCCCTGCAGAGAAGACTGCGGAAAGGGAAAGGAGGATTCGGCGGAGTGAGCTCATAGAAGTCTCCTTATGGTTTTTCAAGTATCATAACACAAACCAGGCGTTTTAGCAAGATGATTTGAAACAAAAGCGAAATGTCATTGTGCGTCACGGCTGGTGTAATATATAATATGGCAAAATAAAAAAGGAGAAAACACCGTGAAAAGATTGACCGAAGATATGGCAAGACAGCGAATCTGCGCCTATTTTGCCTCTCGCAGGGTGGAAAAGCGGGATTCGGATGGTAATGTGCTTGTGAATAAATGCGGGGAGGTGCTTTACGATGAAAAGCCTTGTACCGTTACGGGCCTTTCCCTTGCTCTGGGGTTTTCCCAAAGGGAAGAGCTTTTTGAAGTAAAAAATAAAAAAGTAAAAGTGCTCGTTGACCGAGCACTTTTGAAAATTGAAGAATATGCAGAGGAAAAGTTATTTTGTAAGGATACCTTCCACGGAGCAAAGCTTTTTCTGGAGGCCAACTATAAACGCTGGCAAGGAGAAGAAACCGAAGAGGTTGCAGGTCTTGGAGTTTGCTCTCAGTGGGCGGAGTAATCAAGGCTCGCGAATCAGATAAAAGGCGCCTTCGTGGATTTGGATGACGGTGCGTTTGGTTCCCTCGTTGCTGATGCCTAAGGTCAAAGACGGGGGAAGAGTCGCTTGTTCCAAGGGGTATTTTGCACCTGTTACCGAAATGATCCCCGTTCCGCTAAAGTCGAAAAGAGAAAAATAACCATCTGTAAAATTAAAGGTATGAATACCGCGCGTCAGGTAATATACCAGGTAATGCTCGTCTATTAGTATTCCCTCGGCATTGTTTTCTGCCAGAAAGGCAAGGACTTGTAGATTTGCCAAGGAGTGGGAGAAGCGCTTTCCGCCCAAAGCGCCGTAAATGCGAAAATGTCGATATCCGCGGATAAGTCCTTCGCGAAGTGCTGCATGAATATCCGTATCGTCTTTGACAGGGGGGAGAACCACGGCTTGGATTCCCTCGGGGTTGTAGCCCAGAGAATCGCCGTCGCCGATGTAAAGATGGGGGCGGATGTTTGCTTTCGCAAGATGCTCATAGCCTGCGTCAGCAGCAATGAGAAAATCACTTGGGGCAAGGTGCAAAAGACTCTCGGAGAAATCTCCCGCGCCTACAACGTGGCAAATCTTTGGCATAGTCTATCCTTTCTTGATAGTGGGGATTTTTGCAAGGCAGAATCCTGAAAATGCGGTAATAAGAATTTCGGGCAGCATATAAAGCCCGTTATAAATGACGGAATAGCAAATGGCAAGACCTGCGCCGCTGAAGGTCTTCATAACCCAAGCGGAGATGGCAAGGTCTTTTGCCGCGCTTTCCGTAAAGAACCATTCTGCCCAAGCGCCGTAAAAGATGGCGCCGGAAATTACGTGGAACAGGTAGCAAAGGGAAAGACCGAGAATGCTACCCCATAGAATTGCCCATTTTTTGGAGAGACGGTTGCGAAAAACACCTGCAAGGCCTACGGAGGTGAAGGCAAGTACATAGTCCAGAAGCAAAATGAGAATGGCGAAGCCTGCGCCCATATAGGAATCGGATGTGGGTATAAACAGGGCGGAAACAGTCTTAAAGCCTACTGCCATTTGCATCAGAGCATACACGAAGGCGCTTCCCAGACCCCAGCTGATGCCGTACATCCAGGAGATGAGTACCAAAGGCAAAAGACTTGCCAGGGTAATGGTTCCTCCAAAGGGGAGATTGAGAAAGGGAATCCATTCGGATACGAAGGAAATTGCGGTACCCAAGGCAATGAGCATTGCCGAGGTAACCAGTTTTTGGGTTTTGTTCATAACAAACTCCTTAAATAAAAATTCGCACAGGACGGAAGTCCCGTGCGAACGCGAATTTGGTTCTCATAAAAACTCCCTACGCCGGTATTATCCATCTCAGGTTAAAGGGTTTGCGGTTATCCGCATCTCAGCCGTTGATACAGCACCCCTGTTTTTCCGCTCATGTGCGTGGCATTATTCTAGTCTTTTTTTCACGGTTTGTCAAGAGAAAAATGAATGCAACAGAAAAATTATTATCTTCCCTTCACCCTTTTCCGCCCCAAGAGGAGTTTTTCCGTGCCAAGGCGCGGAGGATTGCTTACGGCGGAGCAAGAGGAGGCGGGAAAAGCTTTGCTATGCGTGCAAAGCTGGTTTTACTTGCCCTGCGCTATTCGGGAATCCAAATTTTGCTTTTGCGCAGAAGCTTTCCCGAGCTTCGGGAAAATCATATCAATCCCTTACGCCGATGGCTCCACGGTATTGCCCATTTTCGCGAATCTACCAAGGAGTTTATTTTCCCCTCAGGCTCTCGCATCAAATTGGGGTATTTGGCTGAAGAAGCCGACGCTTTGCAGTATCAGGGACAAGCTTACGAAGTTATCGGAATGGAGGAGGCGACTCAATTTACCGAGAGTCAGTATTATGCCATGACTGAGTGTTGCCGACTTTCGGGAGCGATGCGGGAGAAATTCGTCCCGCGTATGTATTTTACAATGAATCCGGGTGGGGTGGGACACGCTTGGGTGAAAAGGCTTTTTATCGATCGGGATTATCGCGAGGGCGAGTGTGCCGAGGATTACGTGTTTATCCCCTCTACCGTTTATGATAACCGTTATTTGCTTCAGGAGAATCCCGAGTATGTGCGCAATTTGGAGAGTCTTCCTCCTTTGCGGAGAAAGGCGATGCTGGAGGGGGATTGGGATGCCTTTGAGGGGCAATATTTTACCGAATTTGACCGAAGCCGTCACGAAATCGAGCCCTTTGAGATTCCAAAAACTTGGCATCGTTTTGCGGCAATGGACTATGGTCTGGATATGACCTGTTGTCTGTGGTTTGCCTATCCGCCCGACAGAAGCCGCCTTGTGGTTTATCGGGAACTTCATGAGCCCGATTTGGTGCTGTCCGAAGCGGCCGGAAAAATTGCAGAAATGACGGGAGGAGAGACTTTGCGCTATATTGCAGCTTCTCCTGACCTTGCCGGAAGACGGCAGGACGTGGGGAAAACAGGTTTTGATATTATGGCTGCCGGTGGATTGAAAGGTCTTATTCCCGCGGAGAACAGCCGTATTCCCGGTTGGCGTCGGGTACGGGAATTTTTACGGGCGAATGGGGAGAAGGGAGCCTATTTCGGCATTTTTTCTCCTTGCCGTAATCTTCTTCGCACCTTGCCGCGGCTGACCTTTGACCCCGTGCATACCGAGGATACCGCTTTGACGCCTCACGAAATTACTCATGCGCCTGATGCCTTGCGCTACGGACTTGCCTCTTTGTCTTTTTTGCCCGGAGAAAAACAGGAAACCAAGGAGCGGATTCGAGATTTGCGTACAGAATTTTTTGGAAAAAAAGGCAGTGACCCTTACTTTGATTTTTTGAAAAAGTAATTGACGAAGCGGCACTTCTTTGGTACACTTTTTTCGGAGGGTATTATGTTAAAACCGTTTTTCAATCAGGAAAAAATTGAATATTTTGCTGCTCTTTCTCCCAAAGACATTATTCTTTGGGACCGTGAAAAATTTGACCGTTTGGAAGCACAGATGGGGAAAATTAAAAGTGTGGTGGTCTTTCTTATTCCCTACAATGCGGGGCAAAAAACCACCAATTTGTCCGTTTACGCCCAGGTGAAGGATTATCATCTGTATCTGCGAGAACTTTCCGCGCGGTTGGATGTTTTTTTGAAAGAGAAAGGGATTCAAGTTGCTTTTCGAGGCTTTGCGGATTCTTCTCCCTTGGCTGAACGGGAAACTGCCCTTGCGGCAGGGCTTGGCGTGATGGGGGAAAATGGACTTCTGATTCATCCTAAGTACGGCTCCTTCTTTTTTATCGGTGCTTTCTTTTTTACGGAATGTCTGCTGCCGAATGGAACGAAGGAAGAGGCGGAAAAGTGTCTTTCCTGCGGTGCTTGTAAAAAGGCTTGTCCCACGGGTGCGATTTTGGATTCTAAGAGGGAAATGTGTCTGTCACTGATTTCTCAGAAGAAAAATCGAACTGCTGAGGAGGATGCATTGCTTGCAAAGGCGGATTGTAAATGGGGCTGTGATCTTTGCCAGAATGTTTGCCCGATGAATCAAAACGCGGCTTTAACCCCAATTCCTTTTTTTCAAAATGATCATATAACCCATCTTACTCTTGATACGGCAGAATTACCGAAAGGGGAATTTCTTTCCCGCGCTTTTTCTTGGCGGGGCAGAGAACTGATTCGTAAAAATTTGAAGAAAACATATACGGAGTAAATTTTTTACTCCGTATATGTTGATTTTTTTTGTACAAACAGGTAAAATATAACATATAAGCCCTATAAAAACAATGAAAGAGAGATTTTTATGAAAAATGTTTGTGTAATCACGGGTGGCGGCAGTGGAATGGGTCTTGCCGCGGCAAAATTTATGCCCAAGGAAAAAATTATCGTTGTAACCGGTCGTACCTTATCTAAGCTTGAAAAAGCAGTTAATGAACTGACCGAGCTTGGTTATGAAGCTTATGCAAAGACCTGCGATACCTCCAAGAGAGAAGAGGTCATCGCCCTTGCAGATTATGCCGCAAGTCTTGGTGTAATCAAGAATGTGATTCATTCAGCCGGGCTTTCTCCTGCAATGGCAAAGCCTGAGCAGCTGATGCGTGTTAATGCCCTTGGAACAGTCTATGTGAATCAGGAATTTTCCAAGAGAATGAAGGATGGCGGTGTTATCGTAGATATTTCTTCTAATTCTGCATATATTCTCCCTGATTTTCTTGTCAGCAAAAAGACCTTTTTGTTGGCAGATACCGATGAGGAGCTTTTCTTGAAAAAGGCTCTGAAGATGAGTAAAATGATTAAGGATGAATACAAATCTTCCGGTCTTGCCTACGGAATTTCTAAAAAGTTTGTCATTTGGTATGCTGCAAAGTGCGCTTTTGAATATGGAGAAAAGGGAATTCGCGTGGTTTCCTTCAGCCCCGGACTGATTGATACCGATATGGGTAAATTGGAGGCACAGGAAGGAGCAGCTCTTCTCAAAACTTGTGCGGAAAAGCGTATGGGTCGCCCGGAGGAATTGGGTTACGCTATTGCAACGGTTGCCGATGAGCGCAACGGATATCTTGCAGGTGTTGATATTCTATGTGATGGCGGCAGTGTGGTGGGCAAACGTTTTGTTAAATAAAAAAATCGGAGTGAACATTTCACTCCGATTTTTTTGCTTCTAAGCCAAGATCCCAAAGCAGACGGGACAGTACGTATTTGTCACGGATATCAGCGGTGAAAAGGAAAACATCGGGGGTGTCGTCATCTTCTGCACCTATATGAGAAGGGAGCTTTGGCATTTGAATCTTATCAAACAAAGCGTCAAGGGTTTGGGGAGAGGGGACTTCTTCTTTGATAATGGAAAGGATTTCATCCCAATGAGACACAATGGTCTCCAGACGTTTGGCGTGGCCTTCGGGATGGTATTTTCCTTCTTTTTGCTCTAATGCGATCATTGCTTCGGCGCCTTTACCGAGAAAGGCGCGTAGTTTTTTTGCTTTTTCTGTATAGTCGAAGCGCTCTGCATGACGAAGGGCAAGATTTTTATCGGGAGTGACAGAGAGCAGCTTCGCATAAAGTTTTGCGGCAATTCTCGTGCCTACGGCGCACTGTAGACCGTGCAGATCCGCCTTTTTACCGTGAGCTAAGGAGTGCATTTCCCAAACGTGGGAAATATAATGCTCCACACCCGAAGCGGGACGGGATACTTCTGCATAAGCCATGGCAAGACCACCCAGTATAAGCCCGTCAAATACGGCTTCTACTGCTTTTTCTTCGCGGTTAAGTAAGCCATCGGCATTGTTTACGCATTTTTGCACCGCTTCGCGAACAAGACGTGCAATTTCTTCACAGTAATATTCACCTGTGATCAGATTGCCGATGCGCCATTCGCAGATGCTGATATATTTTGCTAACATATCTCCCAGGCCTGCGCGAAGCATTTTCATAGGAGCGTTTTTCAGGATTTCTGTATCACCGATGATTACGCAGGGACAGCAGGAGGGGATGGAAACCTTCAGCCCGTCACGAACCATGGAGGAACTTTCGGAAGCAAAGCCATCCATAGAGGGTGCGGTTGCTACGGTAAACAGGGGATTGCCGGTACTGCTTGCCAAAATTTTTGCCAGATCTCCGATGACACCGCTTCCAATAGCAATAATTGAGTCGCAAGTGGTGTCGTAATGAAGAAGAACGGAGCCCATTGCGAACTCGTCAGGCTCAATATGTTCTCCCGAGAGAATACATTCCGAAAAGGAAATGTTTTCATTTTTAAGGAGAAAATTGACCTTCTCGCCTGCCGCTTTGTAGGTGTTCTGATCGGAGAGAAGGAAGGGCTTTTTTACATCCTTTTCCCGAAGAATATCAGGCAAAGAGGATAAAACACCCTTTCCGCTTAAAACTTTTTCTACCCGGCTTTTGTGAATCTTTCCGCAGAAGGGGCAAGGGGTATTGGAATCAAATTTCATCTTTTTTCCTCATTTTACAGATTGTCGTACATTTCTGTATGAAGGATATATTTTTCCTTGATGGCTTTTAGGTCCTTGATATGAGGCTGGGAGAGATGTACCTGTTGATGCGCTTTGCTTTTCCATTCCTCGAAAAGAAGAACGGTGTCTTCATCCCAGGATTTGAAATAGTAATCGTAGCGGAGGCATCCGTCTTCACGACGAACTTTATTTGCTACGCCGCTTTTCTCCAGCTCTTCCACGAATTTTCTTCCGTAGCCGTCCTTTGCCAGGTAAACGACTGTAAGGGAGTAAGTTGCCATAATGTTTCTCCTTTTTTATAAAACCTCTATGGTAGTTTTTCTACCATAGAGGTTTTTTGTACTGCCTAAATTAGAAATAAATGCTGAAGTATTTTTGGTCGGGGATTATTTCGCTTCCTGCAGATGCGTAATCGCATACAGGAATCGTAAAGCTCTTATCGCCTTTTGTAAAGGAAAGCGTTCCACTATAGAAGCAGTCTTCACGAGAGGTCTCTTTTGCAGAGAGGGTAAAAGTTTCGTCGATCAGATAATCCTTTCCGAAAATTTCTTCTTCGGTGCATCCGACAAATTTCGTTTTGCAAAGCAGGAGTGGCCCCAGCGTGATGGTGCAACGCTTTTCTTCCAGCCAAACATCTTCGCCCACGCAGGAGTAAGCGTGATTTCTGGTCAAGAATCGACGATACATCATGGTCTGCGCTTCTTTGTGATGGGTAATTTTTTTGTTGAAGGGATGGATTTTGGGCTTTAAATCAAATTGCAGAACGAAATGATTTTCTCCTTTTTTCAAGGGAATGCTGTGGTAAGCATCTTCCAGTGTGATGGTTTGATCACCGCAACGAAGTATTGTTTTTTCGCTCCAGGCAGGATTTCTCAAAGAAAGATTTTGGTCCTCTTTGGCACAATTGACTGAAATGGCAACCTTGCCCTCGGTAAAATATCCGTCGCTGATTTGAACCTTGAAGGTTTTATTTTCAAACCGAAGCTTCTCATACAAATTGATGAAAAGCTGATCTTTTTTCTGCATAATTGCCGTTTCTACCATTGTGATAAAGGCGCGGGGCATATTATTGACGCAGCAATGATTGTGAACAAATTTTGCCTGTACTTCTACGTGGAAGTGCCGTCCTGCACCTCTTACACCTCTTGCGCCCCACTTTCCGTCACGATATACACCGGCTAGGAAAGCATTGTAAAAAATGCGCTCAAAGTAGTCCATATATTCTGCTTTACCTGTCAGCATAAACAGATCCTTGTAAAGACGCATCATATGAATAGAATCGCAAGGCTCAGAAATGGAATTGATCTCTCCTGCGGCACCTGCAAACATATCGTTAAAACCGGCACTGCCAACAAGATTTCTCTCGTATGTTTCCAAAATTTTGGCATATCCCTCGCAAGCGCGGAGATAAATTTCTTCACCGGTCAGACGGTAGTATTCTGCCAGACCCTCGTAACAGGAAGTCATTTCGTAAATTTTTGCCCAAGTGAAGGGATTTTCCAGCCAAAGGTGGAAGGGTTTTTCTGCGATGGCATTTTCGATGAGCATAGGGGTACGGCTTGCGGGATCTTCAAATTCCGCTACAATCTGTTTTGCGTAGGAGAAGAAGCGCTCATCTTCCGTATATTGATACAGGAGCAAAAGAGGTTTTAGAATGGAGCAACTGGGCATTCCCAAAAACGTGCCGGTGTCACCCAAGGGGATATTATTCTTCGCCAGTTCTTCGAAAAGATGGGTTGTGTGTCTTACGGCTGCTTTTAAAATTTCGGGATCATTTGAAAGTTCATAGCAAGAAAGCAGACCCCAAAGAGTATATTTTCTGCACCAAACGTTCCAGTTAATGTACTCGGGGGTGGCAAATACATGCAGCGAATCCTTATAGGAGCCGATATATCCGTCATCACGTGCAAAAGACATAACGTCATAAGCGCTCTGAATCAAGAATTTTTTCAGCTCGGGATTACCGCAGTATTTGTATACTTCGCATCCGCTGATGACCCATTTGCCCCAGAATTCACCTTGCCAGATGCACACGGGCTCGTCATCGTCAGCCTTTGTTTCAAAGGCGCTCAGCGCTTCTTTGTAGATAACCTCTTTTGCAAACGGCGAAAAGATTCTTTCTTCAAAGAATTGATTCATTCTGTCTTTGGTTTTTCCCTCTATCTTGATTTCACTTGGTAGGGGAGATTCAATTAAATTTTGCTTTTTATATAGAATCATAATTTTTTACCACTCCTTTCTCTTTCATTTTATCATAAACTACATCTTGTTTTGTTATCAAATTCAGTGTTTTTTTAACAAAAAACGATTTTTTTTATTGCTTACGTCCGGATAAGGTGTTATAATAAAGAAAAGGAGTGATGAAATGGATCCGCTGCGCAATCTTTCCCCTTTTGTTTATTCTATGGGCAAAACGGTTCGGAATAAAATGAAAAACCCCCATACTTTTTCTATGGAGTGTTGTAATGTTTTTATCTTTGTTACCCAAGGCAATGCCATTCATGAAGTGGATGGAAGAAAGCGAATTCTACAAAAAGGAACACTGGAGATTGTGCCACCCTTTTGCCGTCAGTCGATTATCGCTGCGGGGGAGGATACAGAGATTTATTATCTCTATTTTGATTTGTTTGATCGAGTCAATTTCCGTCAAGTTCCACGCAAGCCGTCGGTTAATGATGTTACGCGAGGTGAGCTTTACTTTGCGGATAAGCCTTCCTATAAAAATGCCGGGGAAGCCTTTGATCGGGTGATGGGGGTAATTCTTGACCTGCAGAAAAGTTTTGACCAGGAGGATGAATGGGGCTTTTTGGAGAGAAAAAGGTTGATGCTGGAACTGATTCTTTTGTTTTTTCGCGCCAAGGAAGAGGGTATGGAACATACAAACGATTTTGCTTTTGGTCACGTAGCAAAGGCTATTCGTTTCATTGAAAAAAATTATGGTGATCCTTCTCTGTGTGCCAAGAGTGTATCGGATTACGTGGGGCTAAATACGGAATATCTATCCAAGCTTTTCAATCGACAGATTCACTCCTCGCTTTCCGATTATATCCGCTCCACCAGAGTCAGCCGTTCCAAGGAATTGTTTTTCCTTTCTCAAAAGGTGCAAGACGTGGCTTTTTCTTGCGGTTTTTCCTCATTGCCCTCTTTTTCTCGCACTTTTAAGATTTGTACGGGTTTGTCTCCAAGGGAATATTTGCGGTCTTTGCCGAAATAAAGCATCCGGGGTTCACGGTTTCCGTGAACCCCGGATGCTTTAAAGGCCGATATATGTTTGGTGGAGCATAGGGGACTTGAACCCCTGACCCCAACACTGCCAGTGTTGTGCGCTCCCAACTGCGCTAATGCCCCGAATAATTACAATGGAAATTATAGCACAGGAAAGAAAAAAATGCAATGGTTTTCGAGAAGTTTTTATTTTTTCTGTGTTGGGTATCCGTAATTCTTTCAAATTTTTACTGTTTTGGGGAATTGCGGCTTTTTTCTTTGGAGCAGAAAAAGCAAAAAGAGCATATATTGACAGCGGAAAGCCGTTTTTGCGTTTTTCCGTTCCCGAATCAGGTCATTTTTTGGGGAAATCCTTGACAATAAGGAGATTTTGTGCTACTCTTAATGTGTGATAGAGGTGCACTTAATCAAAAGTAATTTCCTTATTATGTGAGTTGCCGAAGCTTGGGAAATGAAAGGGATGGGTGCCGAAGCGGCTTCCGATCGGACGGGGAGTTTGCTGGCAGCTGAGAATAAGATCTCTTCTGTTGTCGCAGTTATGCGGAGTGCTATCTGATTTCCTGAAGGTAACTTGTTTGTATTCGGAGACGGTGGCTGTTCTGCAGCTACCGATTTTTTTAGAGAAAGGATATGCTATGAAAAATACCATTTTCCGCGGTGCAGCCACGGCAATTATTACGCCTATGAAGCAGGACGGCTCGGTGGATTTTGAGAACTTTGCCAGACTTATCGAATTTCAAATTGAGGGTGGCATCCGTGCAATCGTTGTTTGCGGCACCACCGGTGAGGCGGCTACGCTTTCCACCGAGGAGCATATTTCCGTCATTGAATTTTGTGTTAAGACCGTAGCAGGCAGAGTACCTGTAATCGCAGGTACCGGTTCCAACGATACCGCTTACGGAATTGAGCTGAATCATCTGGCTTGTCAGGCCGGTGCGGATGCACTTCTGATGGTGACTCCTTACTATAACAAGGCCACACAGAACGGGCTTTACGAGCATTTTAAGCGTATTGCGGATGTTGCTGAAAAGCCCATCATTTTGTACAATGTGCCTTCCAGAACCGGTTGCAATTTGAAGCCTGAAACCGTTGCCCGTCTTGCCGATCACCCAATGATCGTAGGTGTGAAGGAGGCAAGCGGTGACCTTTCTCAGGTTGCTACCCTTGCCGCTTTGTGCGGTGATAAGATTGATATTTATTCCGGAAACGATGACCAAATTCTGCCCGTGCTTTCTCTGGGCGGCGCAGGTGTTATTTCCGTTTTGTCCAATCCCTTGCCTGCAGAAACCGAGGCAATTTGCCAAAAATTCTTTGAAGGGGATACCGAGGGCGCAAAGGACCTTCAGCTTCGCTATTTGCCTTTGGTTCATCTTTTGTTCTGCGAGGTAAATCCCATTCCTGCAAAAGCCGCAATGAGTGCCATGGGCTTTGGTGAGAATGTTCTTCGGTTGCCTTTGACTGCTATGGAGGAGAAGAACCGCACGTGTTTACTCGAGGAAATGAGAAAGCAGAATATTTTGCTTTGAGGTGAAGTGGAATGTTGAAAGTTGTTAAATTCGGCGGAACCAGCCTTGCTTCTGCAGAGCAGTTCCGTAAGGTGCGTGACATTGTTCTCGCAGATAAAAATCGTCGCTACGTGGTGGCAAGCGCTCCCGGCAAGCGTTTCAGTGCCGATATTAAGGTCACGGATTTGCTCCTTTCCTGCTACCGTTTGGCACGTGAGGATGAAAGCTTTGATGAGCCTTTTAATCAGATTTGCGATCGTTTTCGAGAGATTATCCAAAATTTGGGAATTGATTTTTCTCTGGAGGATGACTTTGCCGCTTTTCGCGAAAGAGTGCGTAAGGGAGCAAGTGAAGCGTATATTGCTTCCCGAGGAGAGCATTTTAATTCCAAGATTCTTGCGGCTTATCTGGGTTTTCCCTTTGTGGAAAGCGCAGAGGTGATCATTTTTGATCAGAAGGGTCGTCTTTTGGAAGAGGAGACCAATGAGAGAATTGCCGCTAAGCTGAGCCAGTATTCCTGTGCGGTGCTTCCCGGCTTTTACGGTGCTACCGAATTCGGAGATATCCGTATTTTTTCTCGTGGCGGTTCCGATGTTACAGGTTCTTTGGTTGCCCGTGGCTTGAAGGCGGATTTGTACGAAAATTGGACCGATGTTTCGGGCCTTTTGATGGCAGATCCCCGTATTGTAAAGAACCCCCGTTCTATTGAGGTTGTGACTTACCGCGAACTTCGTGAGCTTTCCTATATGGGTGCCAGTGTGCTCCATGAGGATGCTATTTTCCCTGTTCGCCGCGAAGGAATCCCGATTAATATCCGTAATACCGAGGACCCCGATCACGTGGGTACTATGATTGTAGAGCGTGCTGATAAGAATGTGGGCATCGTTACCGGTATTGCCGGTAAGAAGGGCTTCGGCGCCATCTATATTGAGAAAGGTATGATGAATAACGAACTGGGCTTCGGCAGAAGGGTTCTTTCCGTGCTGGAGGAAAAGGGAATTAGCTTCGAGCATTTCCCCAGCGGTATTGATACCATGACCGTGGTTGTGGATCGCGCTTCTCTGTTTGGGCACGAAAATGAATTGATTCACGCGATGCAAAAAGCGGTGAACCCCGATCACATTCATTTGGTAGAGGACCTTTGTCTGATTGCCGTGGTGGGTCGCGGTATGATGGGCTCTCCCGGTACGGCGGCAAGACTCTTTACCGCCCTTGCCAAGGAGAATATCAATATTCGTATGATCGATCAGGGCTCCAGTGAGTTAAATATTATTGTGGCTTTAGAGGAGAAGGATTATGAAAAGGCGATTCGCGCCATTTATAATGGCTTTTCCCAGGAGAATGAATAATAAGGATTTTTATGATTTGTGAAAATTTGACTGTCGTTTCCGGTAGACTTTTGTTTGCAGGCAGGGATTTGCGTCAGCTTGCGGATAAATACGGAACTCCCTTGTATCTGATGGATGAGGAGCGCATTCGTGAAAAGTGTCGCATTTACCGTCAGGCAATGATGGAGGCATTCGGAGAAAATGCGATGCCCGTTTACGCAAGTAAGGCCCTTTCTTTCCGTAGAATGTATGCGATTATGCAGGAAGAAAAAATGGGTATCGAGGTAGTTTCTCCCGGCGAGATCTATACGGCAAAAAGCGCCGGAGCGGATCTTTGTGATGCTTATTTTAATGGCAATAATAAAACCGATTCGGATATTGCTTATGCCATGGATTGCGGCGTTGGCTATTTTGTGGTAGATAACGAAGAGGAAATTGATGCTATCGGGCGCATTGCTACCCGGCGCGATAAAAAGCAGAAAGTGCTGCTGCGCATTACTCCCGGCATAGATACGCATACCTATGAGGCCATTCAGACGGGCCAGGTGGATTCTAAATTCGGCTCCGCCATCGAAACGGGTCAGGCAATGGCAATTACCAAAAAAAGTCTTGGGACAGACGGCGTGGAGCTGGTTGGATTCCATTGCCATGTGGGAAGTCTGGTATTCGATTCTGACACCTTCCTTCGTTCTGCGGCGATTATGTTTGCCTTTATGAATGACGTCCGCAAGGAAACGGGCTTTGTGGCAAAGGAACTTTCCCTTGGCGGCGGCTATGGTGTTCGTTATACCGAGTCTGATCCCGAACTGGATCTGCGCGCCAATATTCTCTCTGTGGGAAAAGAGGTTGCATCTCTTTGTGAGCATTACTCCTATCCCTGTCCCAAAATGATCCTTGAGCCGGGCCGAAGCATTGTTGCTGATGCAGGATTGACGCTTTATACCGTTGGCACGGTTAAGCGCATTCCCGGCTACAAAACCTATGTTTCCGTAGATGGCGGTATGACCGATAATCCCCGTTTTGCCCTTTACGGCGCAGTACATATTCCCGTACTGCCCGAGAAAATGGATGAAAAAGCGGATATGACTTGCTCCGTGGTGGGACGTTGCTGCGAAAGCGGCGATATTCTTTGTCAGGGTGCCGGTCTTCCGTCTTCCGTGTGCCGCGGCGATCTTCTTGCCGTATTGACCACCGGTGCGTATAATTACTCTATGGCGTCCCATTACAATCGGATTCCAAAGCCACCCGTGGTAATGCTTTCCGCTGCTGGTGACTACGTGGCTGTCCGCCGTGAGACCTATGAGGATCTAACACAGTTTGATGTATAAAAAAACTCCCATTCAACTGAATGGGAGTTTTTTTGGTCGAGATGACAGGATTCGAACCTGCGACTTCTGCGTCCCGAACGCAGCGCTCTACCAAACTGAGCCACATCTCGAAAAATATTGAATTGTAAGTAGTTTGCACGCAGAAATCGCAGGAACCTGCGACTGCTTCTCGTTGACACCGTGATTCTGCCATCGCCATTCGGCTCGTCACAATCGGGTGTCTGCCGTAAAGAGTCTGCGAAAAAGACACCCGTGTCTTTTTCTTGCCACTTCCGTCCCGAACGCAGCGCTCTACCAAACTGAGCTACATCTCGATGGAAAAAAGTTAGCCTAATTATTATATCATTTTTTCGTCTTTTGTCAAGGGAAAAAAGGGTGATATCCTTTTGGCGGTTGAACTGGAATTTTTGGTGAATTGGGTTGAAATATGCAGTATTTTTTGATAAAATGGATTTCACAGATTGAAAGAAAGGTGATTTCTATGAAGAAAAAGGAAGTTTTGAAGCGTTATCTGCTTTTTATTTTATGTTTATTTTTTATTGGTTTGGGAATTGCTTTGGCAAAGCATAGCAATCTGGGTATTTCGCCTATTTCCTCGGTGGCAAATGTGCTGAGCATGAAGTGGAATTTTCTGACTCTGGGAAACTGGCTGACGGCGATGAATTGTGTATTTATTTTATTGCAGATTTTGATCCTGCGCAAAAATTTCAAGTTGTATCAGCTTTTGCAGCTTCCGCTTTCTTTCATTTTCGGTTATTTTACCGATCTTGGCTTGTTTATTGTAAGGGGACTTCCCAATTCCTTTTATCTCATTCAACTCTTGATTCAGCTTGTGGGTATTGCGGTATTGGGTTTTGGTATTGCGCTGGGCGTGATTGCCAATGTGATGCTCAATTCTCCTGAGGCATTTGTAAAGGCAGTTTCTGATACCACGAAAAAAGAGTTTGGCTTCTTGAAGGTTGCGCTGGACGTAACGATGGTGGTTCTGGCCATTACCTTCTCTCTGATTTTCTTCGGAAAAATTGAGGGAATCCGAGAGGGCACGGTTATTACTGCACTTCTGGTAGGTCTTTGTGTGAAATTTTTCCGCGGTCTTCTCCAAAAGCCTTTGGAAGTCTTTTTGAAAAAATAAATTTGTTAAAAACACCGCTTGCAGTGGCAAGCGGTGTTTTTTTATAACTCCAAAAGCTTTTGAGAAAGAGCCAGAATGGCGGGATCGGTTTTGCTGTTGAAAAAGGTTACCTTACCGCCGTCTTCTTTGGGGGAGAGAAGGGAGTATTCCTCTAAACGGCGGCGGGTTTGCTTTGCCGTGCCGTAGCCACCGTCAAAAATAGTAGCATTGGGAAATAGCTTTGTAATTGTGCCGCGGATAAGGGGATAGTGGGTGCAGCCCAAAACGATTCCGTCGGCGCTTTGTGGATCAAAGGGCGCGAAGCGCTCGGTTAGATATTTTTCGAGTTCGGTGCCTTCCAAAATTCCCGCTTCGATCAATTCTACAAGACCGGGGCATGGGACCTTTATGATATTGGCATCGTTTTCGTAAAAGTGTAATAAATTAGAAAATTTTTCCTGCTCCAACGTCATCGGGGTTGCCATAACCAAAATTCTGGGATGTTCTGCGGAAAGAACTGCGGGCTTTAGTGCCGGCTCAATTCCAATGACGGGAATTTTTGCATATTTTTCTCGTAAAACGGGAATGGCAACGCTGGTAGCCGTATTGCACGCTACCACCAAGGCCTTCGCTCCTTTCTCAAGGAGAAATTCCGCTGCGGAGAGGGAAAGATTTACCACTTCATCAACCTCTTTTGTTCCGTAAGGCGCGTGGGCGGAATCTCCGTAATAGAGAAAATTTTCACCGGGCAGAAGTTTAATCAGCTCCCGCAGGACACTGATACCACCCACACCGGAGTCCATTACACCAATGGGCATCAATTTGTTTTCATTCATGAAAGTTACCTTCCTTACAGCGACTTGATTTTTTCTTTTAAAAGAGCAAGTAAGGTTTCGTCGGGTTCAAAAATGAGGAGAACATAGCCCTTTTCCTCGGGGGAGAGAAGGTAATAAGGCTTTTCGGGAAACAGGTTTTGACAGTAAGAAAATCGGGAAGAAGTAAGGTAATTATGCTTTTCTTTCTCCCAAGTTTTGCGGTCCAGAATGACTGTTTGCGAAGTAATGGGAATGCCGCCTAAATTCTTTTCGCGAGGACCTTGTCGGGTGGATAGAAGGAGATAGCCGTCTTCCAAACCGTAGCGGTACTGCGTGAGAAGAAAGCGATTGCTGATCTGGATGACAATAAGCAGAATTGCTGCAGAAAATAGTTGTAAAAGCGCTTTAATTTGTGGAAAGCGAATGGAAAGTAAGAAGAGAATCATTGCAAGTGCGGCAAGGAAATATACCATCGCTTCGGTCTTCTTACTTGACCTTTTTGGTTTGCAAAAATAATTTTTCATAGAGATATCTCCAGTAAATTAATAATATCCAAAAAGGCGGAGGAGGAAAGATTTTTTGGCAGTGCATTTGCTTCCAATACCGCTTCCCTACGGCTTTTGGAATCATTTTTTCCAAAATATCCCAGTCGGTACAGATCGGTTTTGGTATAAGAAGTAACGTCGGTTTTGCTGTCTTGGAGCAGACCGCTTTTTTCAAAGAGGGACAAAAGAGTCTGATTATCAATGCCTTCAACGCCCAAAAGCCCTTCCTTTGAGCCTTGTGTTTTGCGTCGCTCCTTGCCTGCCGTGGGAGGCACGTATAGGTCGGTAATGCCTCGTCCGCCCGTGAGAGTATGTAAATGGCCGCGAATGACCTTGCCCGCTCCGTCGGGATCCATCAGAATAACCAGACCGGGTTGTTCGGCAAGTCTTTTGATAAGAGCTCGTTTTTCTGCATCCTTAAAGATACCAAAGCCTTCTGTGGTCAGAATCGTGGCATCCAGCATGGATTCGATGCGGATTTTATCGTATTTTCCCTCTACCACAATGACCTTTCTGCAATGAGGCTTCATACTGCACCGCCCAGAATTCGAGTCATTTGCAAAATGTAGATTTCCGTCACAATCCAAATGTCACTTCTTGCGCCTTTTAATTTCCCATCAAGTTCCAGACAAAGCATCAATGCCTTTTCTACATTTTCTTTTTTCTTTCCGTAAAGGGCTTTGCGGTATTTATCGTATTGCCAGGGGAGTACCTTTGCCGCTTTCGCACAGTCTGCGGCAGAAGCTCCTTCCGCTACCAGCATCGCACCTGTCAGGAAGGAAGCAAGAACCCCCGCAATCATTATAGGGTGCACGTCCTGCTTCTTTAAATTGGACAGTATTTTTTCTACTGCACTCAGAGCGCCTTCCAGTACGGCATCGCATAGATTATAGGTGGCAAATTCGGTGGTATCCTCTGCAAAAAGGAGTACGTCTTCCTCGGTGACCTCGCTTTTCTGATTGGCGTTGGCATAGGCGGACAATTTTTCCAGTTCTCCGCGAATGATCTGCATCCGTGAACTGCACAGACGAAACAGGGTGCGCAGAGCTTTATCCGATGCGGTAAGGCCATCTGAGGCAAGAATCTTCTTTGCCCAAGGCAGCAACACTCTTTCCTCTTGCAGACAGAAATTGACAAAGGTTAGTTGCTGGCTTAAGGTAAGAACACTTTTCTTTTTCAGATCTTTTTTATCCGAGCCGAATTCCTCATGATTGGTAAAGACGATTAAAATCAGATAAGGCGGAAAGTTTTTCATCAGGTCCAAAAAACGCTTTTGGTCTGAATCACTCAGCTTTGTGGGGGAAAGGCCCCGACAGATTATAAGGCGTTTTTCGCCGCAAAAGGGGAGAATCTCCGCTTCGCCCAAAAGGTCGTTCATCGTATGGTCGCGGGAGAAATCCAGGCGCGCGATATTAAATTCTGCCGAGCCTTCTTTTTCAATGAGTGTGACAAATTTCTGCAGATAAAACTGCTTCAGCAATTCCTCCGGTCCGTAAAAGGCGAAAGCGCCTAAGGGGTTTTCCCGTAGGCGCGCTTTCAATTGGGACACGGAGATTCCAAGGAAATTCTGTGCCATTAGTCCATTGTTTCGGAGAGCTGTTTGCCGCCCAGCACGTGAAAGTGCAAGTGCTTAACGGACTGGCATCCGTGTTCACCGATATTGGTAATGACGCGATAGCCTTTTTCAAGACCTTCCGCCTTTGCAATTTTGGGGATAGCCTGAAAGATTTTGGCAACCGTCCGGCTATTTTCCTCATTTATTGCATCTGCAGAGGGGATATGGGTCTTGGGGACCACCAGTACGTGGGTGGGAGCCTGAGGATTAATGTCGCGGAAGGCATATACCGCATCATCTTCGTAAACCTTGGTAGAGGGGATATCCCCCTTGATAATAGAACAAAATAAACAGTCCATAAGGTTCTCCTTAAAACAGTTTGAAAAATGCTTCTTTGGCTTCGCCGATCTTCTCGGGACATTTACCGCCGGACTGAGCAGAATCGGGTCTGCCGCCGCCGCCACCGCCCAAAATGGGAGCAATGGCTTTTACGATGTTGCCTGCGTGAGCGCCCTTGGCAACGGCATCCTTGCCGCAGACGGTAAGAAGCTGTACCTTGTCACCGCGAAGCTGATAGAATACGGCAACGGTATCGGGGTGGCTATCGCGGATCATATCACCGGTTTTTCTGGCATCGCTATCTGCGGAAAGTTCTTTGAAAATCAGCTTCATTCCATTTGTTACAACTGCATCGTCAAAGAGAGAGCCTATAGAAGCGGCGGTAAGCTTTGCACCAAGCGCGTCAATTTTGTCTTTTGCTTCTTTCAATTCGGTTTTCAGAGAGCGAATTTTCTCGGGGAGGAGGGAGGAGGTAGTTTTAAGAACTTCTGCGCCCTCTGAGAGAAGTGCTTCTTTCTCATATAAGTACTTTAAAAGGTTCTTTCCGGTTACACCTTCAATACGGCGTACGCCTGCGGCAACACCGCTTTCGGAGAGGATACGGAAAAGACCTGCCTCGGAGCTGTTTTTCAGGTGGGTGCCTCCGCAAAGCTCACGGGAGAAATCACCCATGGTAACAAGTCGAACCGTGCTGCCGTACTTTTCGCCAAACAAGGCCATGGCGCCCAGCTCTTTTGCCTGATTAATGCCTGTTACAATGGTTTCTACGGGCAGAGCGCGTAGAATCATTTCGTTTACCATTGCTTCAACGCGGGTCAGCTCTTCGCCTGTCATTGACTGAAAGTGTTTGAAGTCAAAGCGTAGGCGGTCTGCATCCACGTAGCTTCCTGCCTGCTCCACGTGGCTGCCGAGAATCTGGCGAAGTGCAGCCTGCAAAAGATGGACAGTGGAGTGGTTTCTGGCAATGGCAGCTCTGCGCTGGGTATCCACCAGACACAGAACCTCATCACCTACGGAGATAGAGCCGTTTTCCACGCGAATCATATGGAGGAAAATGCCGTCGTTCTTTTTGGTATCTAGAACTGCCACACCGCCGTTTTCTCCGGTGATGATACCCATATCGCCTACCTGACCGCCGGATTCACCATAGAAGGGGGTGGTATTCAGAACGAGAGTTGCTTCACCCTCGGTTAGCGTGGTAAGCGCTTCATCTTCGGCAAAGATGGCAAGGACTTTTGCTTTGCAGCTTGTTTTTTCATAGCCGCAAAATTGGGTTGCGGGAATCCCATCTGCCAGATTTTTCGCTGCATCGGACCAGCCGGAAATGTTGGCACGGGCATCTCTTGCTCGCTTTTTTTGCTCTTGCATGAGAGCGGCAAAGCGCTCCTCGTCAATGGTAAGTCCTGCTTCTTCTGCAATCTCGCGGGTCAGGTCAATGGGGAAGCCGAAGGTATCGTAAAGCTTGAATACATCTTCACCCGACAAGGTCTTTTCGCCGTTTGCTTTTGCCTTTTTGGTTAGCTCTGAGAGAATCGTAAGGCCGGAGTCAATCGTAGCGTTGAATTTTTCTTCTTCAATAGAAATAATCTTTTTGATGTACGCTTCCTTTTCGCGAAGCTCGGGGTAACCTGCTTCGTTTTCGCTGATAACCACGTCACACAGACCGGACAGAAAAGCGTTTTCAATGCCAAGAAGTTTTCCGTGGCGAGCGGCGCGGCGCAGAATTCTGCGGAGCACGTAGCCTCTGCCCTCATTGGAGGGGGAAACACCGTCGGAAATCATAAAGGTGGAGGAGCGAATATGGTCGGTGATGATACGGATAGATACGTCGGTATCG
Organism: Eubacteriales bacterium; assembly: GCA_045597125.1. GTDB lineage: Bacteria > Bacillota > Clostridia > Oscillospirales > SIG627 > RGIG5579. The sequence goes on from JAZODR010000021.1 coordinate 83,394, forward strand.
GTGTCTTGTCCGTATTGTTTGTCGGCGGCGGTGCAAACTGCATCTAAAATCTTGCGGACGGTGTCCACCTCAAACATATTATCCACGCCCTGCATCACGCAGGCAAGACGCTCCAGACCCATACCCGTATCAATGTTTTTCTGAGAAAGCTCGGTATAGTTGCCTTTTCCATCGTTGTCAAACTGGGTGAATACATTGTTCCAAATTTCCATATAGCGGTCACATTCACAACCGGGTTTGCAGTCGGGGGAACCGCAACCGTATTTTTCACCGCGGTCGAAGTAAATCTCGGAGCAGGGGCCGCAGGGGCCTGTTCCGTGCTCCCAGAAATTATCAGCCTTGCCCAGACGGACGATGCGCTCCTCGGGAACGCCAATCACGTCTCTCCAGATATGGAAGGCTTCCTCATCCTTTTCGTAAATAGAGGGCCAGAGAAGCTCTCCGGGAATCTCCAGAACCTGAGTGAGAAATTCCCAAGCAAAGGGAATGGCCTCATTCTTGAAGTAATCGCCGAAAGAGAAGTTGCCCAGCATTTCAAAATAAGTGCCGTGGCGGGCAGTCTTACCTACGCGCTCCAGATCGGGAGTGCGGATGCACTTCTGACAGGTGCACACTCTTCTTCTGGGGGGCTCTTCTTCGCCGGTAAAGTATTTCTTCATCGGTGCCATACCGCTGTTGATGAGAAGCAGAGATTTGTCGCCCTGAGGCACCAGAGAGAAAGAGGGGAGACGTAGATGCCCCTTGGATTCAAAGTAGGAGAGATATTTTTCTCTCAGTTCGTTCAAGCCTGTATATTTCATTGATATTCCTCGATTTTTTTACTTGTTATTGGTTTTGACCTCGTTCCAAAGATCGGTAATCAGCGAATTGGTCTCTTTGGGAAGATTGCGGAAAGATTCCCAGTTCTCATGAATCTGAGGATAGGCGATTTCGCTGGTGCTCAGTTCTTTGTCCAGAATGCTCCATACGGCGCTGTTGGGAGTGGAGTAGTTTACATACTCGGTATTTGCTTTTCCTGCATCGGGAGAGAGCATAAAGTTGATGAATTTTTCTGCCATTTCCTTCTTGGTGCTGGTTTTGGGAATGCACATAGCATCGCTGAACATATTGGTTCCACATTCGGGAATCACGAATTTCAAATCGGGATTCTCCTCCATAACGGACATACAGTCACCCGCATAGTAAGCACCAACCGCAAGGGAACCGGAGGGCATCATTTCAAAGAATTGATCCATTGCATAGTAGAATTGCTGCTCTTTGAGAAGCTCTGCCGCTTCGCGAAGCTCGGCTTCGCTTGTGGTATTCTGAGAATAGCCAAGCTGCTTGAGAGCAATGCCGAAAGCATCGCGGGGATTATCAAACATCATCACCTGCTTGGGGTAATTCTTGCTCCAGAGAAGGCTCCAATCCTGACAATTCTCTACCAGTGCCAGATCCTCTTTGGTGAGCATTTTTTCATTGTAGATCATACCCACGGTACCCCAGAAATAGGGAACCGTATATTTCTGCTCGGAATCGTATTCCAATCCCTTCCAGTTATCCATAATGTTGGCAAAATTGGGGATGTTGTCGAGATTGATTTCGGTAAGCATTCCTTCTTGTATCATGCGTTCTGCCATATAATCGGAGGGGAAAATCACGTCGTATTTTCCGGAACCGGTCTTCATTTTGGAATAAAGCGCCTCATTGGATTCCGCAGTTACGTATTTCACGCGAATTCCTGTAGTTTTTTCAAATTCCTTGATGACATCGTAATCGCAGTCGGCGCCTGTGGACATATATTCGCCCCAGTTGCATACCACTAGGGTATTGGCATCGGAGCAAGAAGAGAGGGTGAGAAGTGGCGCAGTAAGCATCAGGACAGAAAGAATGAGGGCAAGAATTTTTTTCAATGTTGTAATCTCCTTATAAATATTAGTTTTTTTGTTTTGCTTCTTCTTTGGCATCGTGTACGTTCATAATTACAAGGATGATCAGTACTGCCACGAAGATTACACCGGTCATGGCCGCCATCCAAGGACGTACACCTTTTTTCAGGCTGTTGTTGATGAAGACGGAGAGGGTTTGAAAATTGCCGCCGGTGAAATAGCTGATGATAAAGTCGTCAAAGGAATAGGTCAGAGAGATGAGAAATCCTGCGAACACTCCGGGTAGGATCTCGGGAATTACCACCTTGAGGAATGCCTTTGACGGAGGACAACCCAAATCAAGGGCAGCCTCGTAGAGATTTTTGTCCATTCTGCGCAGTCTTGGCAGAACGTTTAAAATTACATAGGGAGTATTGAATACGATGTGGGAAAGAAGCACCGTGAAAAAGCCAAGCTCAATGGAAAAAATGGCAATGAATACCAACATCAGGGAAACTCCCGTTACAATCTCGGGATTGATGATGGGAAGATTGGAAAGGTTCATCAAAAAGCCTTTTCCCTTTTTTACGTTGTTCAGTCCCAGTGCCGCAAGGGTTCCCAAAACGGAAGCAAAGATTGCGGACAAAACGGCGATGATCAGCGAGTTTAGCAGAGCCTCTACCAATTCTGCATTGTCAAAGAGGGTCAGGTAGTTGTTCAGCGTAAATCCCTTCCAGTTGGAGATACCGATGTGGGTATCGTTAAAGGAAAGGGCAATCATCACGAAAATGGGCGCATAGAGAAATAGAAACACCAGCGCCAGATATAGAGAAGAAACTGTTTTTTTCATGATTCTCCTCCTATACCAGAACAATATCGTCGTCCTTGTCAAAGTGATTCATCACCGCCATAGAAATGACGATCACAATCATGAGAACAAAGGAGAGCATACTGCCTGCATTCATATCAAAGTTGGTGTTGTAATAGGAGTCGATGGTGTCTCCGATGAGATTAAAGCCGCCCAGGCGTCTTGCAATCACAAAGCTGGACGCGGCGGGAACGAAAACCATTGTAATTCCCGAAATGACACCGGGGATAGACAAGGGAAAAATAATTTTCCATAAAAGAGTCCATCCGTTGCAGCCTAAATCTTTTCCCGCCTCCAGCAAGGGCTTGGAAATTTTGGAAAGCACGGTGTAAATGGGAAGCACCATAAAGGGGAGGTAGTTGTAAACGATTCCGATGATTACCGCTATCCACGTATAGTAAATCGGATTGGACTCAAGTCCCAAAAGGTGGTTGATGACCCCTTCCGGCATCAGAAGTACCTCCAGTGCACAGATACGCAAAATGAAGTTCATCCACATGGGAAGCATAATCAGGATGTTCATCATTCTTTGCCCGCGGGGAGTCATACGGCTCATTACCAAAGCCAGGGGGTATGCGATGAGAAGACAAATGAGTGTAGAGAGAAAGGCAATGCCAAAGGATTCTAAATATACACCCTTATTGTCGATAATGTGTCTGAAATTTTCGATGGAAAAAGAGCCGTCTTCCCCCGTGAAGGCATAGTAGATCACAAGAGCCATAGGGATCACGGTAAAAGCCACCATCCAGAACAAATAAGGAATTAAAGGCTTTTTCGACTTCATTTTTCCGCTTCCTCCGCGATTTTCAGGGAATTGGGACGGAATCGGAAGGAAACCTCGCTGCCCGCTTGTTCGTCCATCTGACTCTTAATGAGCCAACGACGATGCTCGGCGGTCAGAATCATTTCGTAATGACTGCCCTTCCAAACCACACTGTCCAAAACGCCCGAAAAGACTTCATCCTCGGGTTCACAAAGCTCTATATCACCGCCTGCCACGGAAAGCAAAACCTTTTGGTCCTTGGCAAGAGGCGCGGGAGAGGGGAGAAGAAAACTTTGTCCGTCAAAGCTTACCTCGTACAGACCGTCTTCCCCTGCTTCTTCGGTTACCACGGCCTCAATGCGGTTTTCTTCGTCGGGGAACATTCTCTTCATAATATGTATGTTCTCAGGAGAAACATACATGCCGATGGTCTCGCCCACTTCTGCGGAACGGGTGGAGTGAATAATCCAGGTTTCATTCTGGCAGGAAACGGTCATTTCGTAATGAACACCTTTGAAAAGGCTAGCTTCCACGTGACCGGTTACAATGCCTTTTTCAGGAGGAACAATCTCTACATCCTCCGGACGGATTACCACATCAACAAGCTCTGCAGGTTTTGGATCAACACATTCAAATTCGGCGCCGCAAAGTAAAACCTTGCGGTCTTGGTTCATACGCGCGTCGAAAATATTGCTTTCTCCGATAAAGTCTGCCACAAATGCATTTGCAGGCTCGTTATAAATATCTTGAGGGGTTCCGATTTGCTGAATCGTACCGGATTTCATAACCACGATGGTATCGCTCATCGTCAGAGCTTCTTCTTGATCGTGAGTTACGTACAGAAAGGTGATGCCCGATTGGCGGTGAAGATTTTTCAGCTCCAGCTGCATATCCTTGCGAAGCTTTAAATCCAGAGCGCCCAAAGGCTCATCGAGAAGAAGCAGACGGGGCATATTTACCAGTGCTCGGGCAATGGCAACTCTCTGCTGCTGACCGCCGGAAAGCTTTGAGATAGGTCTTTTTTCATAGCCCTTCAGATCCACCATCGCCAGCATTTTTCTGACCAGCGGACGAATCTGCTTTTCGGGTGTCTTTTTTATGCGCAAGCCGAATGCTACGTTGTCAAATACATTCAGATGCGGAAAGAGAGCATATTTCTGAAAAACGGTGTTAATGGGACGCTTGTGGGCAGGAGTGGATAAAAGATCCTTCCCCTCAAACGTGATTTTGCCCTCGTCCGGCGTTTCAAATCCGGCGATACAACGCAAAATCGTGGTTTTACCACAGCCCGAGGGGCCCAACAGGGTCACAAATTCTTTATCCCGAATATAGAGATTGACACTTTTCAGAATCTGCTCGTTATCAAACGATTTGCAAAGGTCTTCCAGACGAATGAGTACGTCCGATCCGGAGACGCGGTTTTTCATTTATCTACCTCCTTGCTTCTTATTAATTTCCAAAAAAACAAAAAAATCCACTTTATAGAATATCAAAATAATCATACATTCTTTTGGCAAAAATGTCAATAAAATCAAGGGATTTTTTCGCGAAAAAATCGGATCTTTTTCAGCTTTTTTTCTCCGCTGTTTTTTTCGCCTTTTCCTTGACAGAGAAGAGGAAAAAAATTATAATAAGGATATGTTTAAAAAGCTATATAAAAAGCTGTTTCCCGACCGTTATTATGCCTCTGCGGCTTACCGCAGAGAAGCGGCGGCACGTTTCGACAGCAAGATTCTAAAATATGTAACCGAGCGCCTGGAAACGGGGGACGTGGTGCTTTGTAAGGATGCGTATATTTGCGTTAAGGCGGGTTGGGTTTTCGTCAATAGCGAAACCGCTTCCATTTTTAAGTGCGCCGATGATCAGGTTCAGTCCGGGGAATTGATGAGTCATGATGGTGTCATTTTCACGGGCTACGATGAAATTCAAGGAAAGGAGAGAAGTATCGTTTGTTACTTCAAATATTACCGATGAAAAAAGGATTTCGTATTCTTGCGCTGATTCTCGCCATTCTCGCGATGATAAGCTTTGCCGCTTGCTCTGAACAGGACAATGAGGACTTGGTCCTTGAGGACGGCTTGACCTATGTTCCTGCTGAGGAGGTTACCAATTTTGTCTGTATCCGTATGAATACGGGCAAGAAGATTTTGGTGGAGCTGTATCCCGAAACCGCTCCCATTACCGTGGAAAATTTTAAGAAACTTGTAAATATGAGTTTTTATGATGGGCTTACCTTTCACCGCGTGATTCCAAGCTTTATGATTCAGGGCGGTTGCCCCGAAGGAAACGGTTTTGGGGATCCCGGCTGGTCCATCAAGGGCGAATTTTCTGCCAACGGTGTGCAGAATAACCTTCCTCACGAAAGAGGTGTTTTGTCGATGGCGCGCGGTAATGATCCCGATTCTGCGGGAAGTCAGTTTTTTATTTGTCATTCTACTGTAGGATGTAGCCATTTGGACGGAAACTATGCCACCTTTGGCAGAGTTATTTCAGGAATGGATGTTGTGGATGAAATTGCTGCCACTGCCTGCGCGGGGGAGACTCCCATCGAACCGCAGGTGATGGAACGGGTGTATTTTGTAAAGCCTGAAGTTGCAAACGCAAGTAAATGATAGGAGAAATAAAATGGCATTTATAAAAAGTGAAGAAAAAACAAATTTTGTAAAGATCGTAATGGAAAACGGAAAAGAAATGATTGCGGAGCTGTATCCCGAAATCGCCCCTATTTCCGTGAAGAATTTTCAGAAGCTGGTGGACGGCGGTTTTTATAACGGGTTGATTTTCCATCGTGTAATTCCGCGCTTTATGATTCAGGGCGGTTGCCCTCAGGGCAGAGGCACGGGCGGCCCTGGCTGGACTATCCGGGGTGAATTTTCTGCCAATGGTGTGAAGAATGATCTGCGCCATACCCGTGGTGTGCTTTCTATGGCACGTTCTATGGCACCCGATTCTGCAGGAAGCCAGTTTTTTATTATGCACGGCGATGCCCCTCATTTGGATGGTAACTATGCCGCTTTCGGAAAACTTGTTGAGGGAATTGATGTTGTGGATGAAATCTGCCAGGTAATGACGGATTTTGCCGATCGTCCCGTAGAGGATCAGAAAATGAAAGAAGTGTACTTCGTAAAGGAAGCGTAATCAATGTATAATTCTGTCGGTGCGGGAAAAACAGGCACCTGTGTTGCTCTGGGCAATTTTGACGGAATCCATCTGGGTCACCGCAAAATTGTGGATAATTGTGTTCGGAAGGCTCGGGAGGAGGGACTTGTATCTCTCGTTTGGAGCTTTCGTCGCCATCCCGAGCATATTTTAAAAGGGAATTTTTCCTCCGGCAATATTATTTCTTCCCGCGATAAGGAAGCCATTTTGAAGGAGGCGGGGATCGATCATTTGTTTCTTGAGGATTTTGAACGGGTCAGAAATTTTTCACCTGAACAGTTTTGCGAAAAGGTTTTGATTCGCCAGCTTTCCGCTCGCTTTGTTTTTTGTGGCTTTAATTTTTGCTTTGGCAAAAATGGGGCGGGAGATGCCGCTTTTCTTAAGTCGTTCTTGGAGCCTCGCGGGATTTGTGTGATTGCGGAGGAGCCTGTTTGTATGGATGGCTTTGCGGTTTCTTCTACTCGAATCCGCGGTCTTCTTGCCGAGGGTGAAACGGAGCAGGTTCAGCGTCTTTTGGGCAGACCCTATTCGATTCGTTTTCCCGTTTTGCACGGAAAGCATCTGGGTTCCAGAATCGGCTTTCCTACGCTCAATCAAGTGTTCCCCGAGGAATACGTTACTCCGAAAAAAGGAGTTTATGCGGTTCGAGTTACCTTTGACAAAAAAGAATATTTCGGGGTTTGCAATGTTGGCAGCCGTCCTACGGTAGAAAGCGATGACCGCATTATTGCTGAGACTCATCTGTTTGATTTCAGCGGTGATTTGTATGGAAAAGAGGTGCGGGTAGAATTTCATCGTTTTTTGCGGGAGGAAATTAAATTCTCCACTTTGGAGGAATTGAAAATACAGATTGGAAAAGATCGGGAAAAAGCCCTGCTTTTCTGGAAGGAGCAGTAATGAAAAAGAGGTTTGCGGGAATGCTTTGCGGCCTTTTAGCCGCAGTTTTTGTCCTGTCGCTTTTTTCTGTATCTGCACTCAGCTTCGAGGGGGCGCCGGAGGTTACTTCGAATGCCGCCGTTGTATATAATTTGGAAGCGGAAGAGATTCTTTACTCCAAAAATATGGACGGAAGATTGGACCCCGCTGCCTTTACGAAACTGATGACCTCGCTTCTTGCTTTTGAATACCGTGAGCAAAATGGAAATGTGCAGGTGAAAGTAACTAAGGAAATGCTCTCTTCCGCAGGCGGCACATCGATGCGTCTGAAGGAAGGGGAAATAATTGATTTTGACAGTCTTTTAACCGGACTTGTAGTGCAAAATGCAAATGATGCCGCGCTTTGCATTGCTTCCACGGTAGGCGGAAATATTACCGCTTTTGTGGATCAAATGAATGAACGGGCAAAGCAGATGGGTATGGAAAATACTTATTTTTCCAATCCTACCGGTGTAGATTCTGCCGCTATGTACACTACGATGCAAGATGTTTTGACCCTTTGCAAGGCTTTGTATCGAATCAATGATTTTATGCTTCTTGCGGAAAATCCCAAGGCTACCATTCCCGCTACCAATGTAACGGCACAGCGAGTCTATACGAATAAAAATGCTTTGATTCCCTTTTCTTACGTTACCGATTATTATATGGAAAATGTTCGCGGTATGATTGCCGGATATACACCCCGCGCAGGATATTGCGTGGCAACGGTGCGGGAAATCCGAGGAAGTAAGACTATGGTAATCCTATCCGGCGGTGTGGATCGCAGTGAACGGGGTAATGGAACGGATATTTCTTCTTATCGTGAAGCTAAGTCCTTGCTGGAATGGGCAGAAGGTAAATTCGGTATGCGCCGTGTTTTGGAACGGGGAGTAGTTGTTTGTGAGCGTAAGGTTCGTTTGGCAAGTGGTGTAGATCATATGATTCTGGTGGCGGGTGAAAGTTTGGAAAAACTCTTGCCTTTGGACGTGAATCTTTCTACGGATATTACTACTGAAATACGAACCCAGCGAGATACTTATACTGCTCCTATTATCGAGGGAACTACTTACGGTGAGATGGACGTTTTGTATCGGGGTGAGGTAATCGGAACCGTTCCCTTGGTGGCAAGGTCTAATATCGGTCTTTCCCGTTGGTTGGTTGCTTGGGATGCCGTGGTAAGATTTTTTTCTCATGGTCCTGCTAAAGTGGTTTTGATTTTAGTGGTTTGCGGTATTATTCTTTATATCGCAGGTTTGATTGCCGTGGTAATCAGACAGTATAAAAATAAGAATAAGGAGCGAGATCGCGCCATTAAGGAAGCACTCCAAATTGAGAATCAACGAATGAAGTTGGTTCGTAAGCAGGAGTGGAAAGATTCGCAAAAGAGAATGCGAAAAATGCGAAGTGCATTTCGCGCAGGTTTTCAGGTGCTCAAGGGTGATTCTGAGGTAATGGATCAGCCGAAAAAAGGAAAGAGAAAAGTTCCTCCGTCTAAGGCAGTTGCAAAGGTTCCCCAAAAGTATCGCTCTGTCAATCGCAAGTCTGTACAAGCACAGTCTCGTTCCACCCGGAAACATCTTCTTTCTGCAGACAATCGCAGAAACGGAAGCGGTAAAAAATAAAATCATTTTTCCAAAAAGCCCTTGACAAAAGGGCTTTTTTTTGTTAGAATTTTTGTTGCAAATTTTGAGTGTATGGGCCTTTAGCTCAGCTGGTCAGAGCAGCCGGCTCATAACCGGTCGGTCCGGGGTTCAAGTCCCTGAAGGCCCACCAAAACATATATAGGGGTATAGCTCAGTTGGTAGAGCAGCGGTCTCCAAAACCGCGTGCCGAGGGTTCGAGCCCTTCTGCCCCTGCCACAGAAAGTCCGAAAATCCTTTATTTTCAAGGGTTTTCGGATTTTTCTTTTTTTCTGCTGTTTTTGTGGTTTTTCCTATTCGTTCCTGTTTTTGCTTGTTTTTAGGGTTAATTTGTGGCGGAATTTGTGGCAGTTTGTGGCACTAAAAAAGGCACCCCAATGGGTGCCGACTGGGTTATATGGCGAAATTATTTACACGGTGTTGCTTGTATTTCTGCTCCAAATGTATATAGGTTTGGGCGGTAAAACTCACCGATTTGTGTCGCAACATTTCGGACACAAACTTGGTATCGCCGTTTGTCAACTCATACAATTTGGATGCACAGGTGTGGCGGAGAGTGTGCAGACCCGTCTGCTCAATCCTTGCCAATCTCAATAGATTGTAAAACCGCTTTTCCAATGCCCGTGGCTCAATGGGTTTATCGCCATTGCGAATTATGTACCCGTTATACCCTTTGGGCTCTTGTTCCTGTAATCGCCGTATAATGTCAATCGCCTTTTGATTGATGTCTAATATCGCCGTACTGGATTTTGTTTTGGTGCCGCCCTCTTTAACAGAGCGTTTTCCCGTTGCTTTTCCATCGCTGCCCCGTTCCTTTGAAGAGGTGATGTTATCGCGAATAAGGACTGTCCGTTTATTATAGTCAAAATCGCTGTATTTGAGTGCTAATGCCTCTCCTGCCCGTAAACCCGTGTTGAGCATAAAAATAAAGAATTCTGCTTGTTTTAGGCACGGTTTGCCGTTCTGGAAAGTCGCCACAGCGGCAACGTGCAAACGGGCGATTTCCTCATCGGTAAAGAAATGAATGTCGTCTTTGTCCTCACATTTGAGGGTGGAGTCGGCAATTTTTTGTTCCTCTTCCGTTAAGGTTTCGTTGTTTTCTGCCCGTACTCGCAGAATATTCCGTTTTTCACGGAATATTGCTTGTTGCTCGGCAACAAACTCTTTCTTATACATTTTGACTTGTTGCACAGGGTTTCGGGGTATGATTCCGCCGAGAAATTGATGTTGTAGAAACTCATTCAAAAAACGATATATCTTTAACAGGGTTGAATAACTGTACCCTTTGTCGAGGTTGTATTTCAATATGGCCTTGATGTCCGTATTGTCAATATCTTTCAATTTATAATGCCGTAGTTTCTCAACAGCAGGCATTATTTGATGAATGAAGATACCCTCCAACCTATCAAAAGAGGTGCCCTTTACGGTGCCGTATTTTTCGTTGTAGAGCCAATTTTCCGCTTGGGTGATAAATAACTCGTCGGTTGCTTTTTTCTCACGGGTTGCCGTCACCTGCTCGGTTATAAAGTCTGCTCGTTTTACGGCTATGTCGTTTTTGTCAACTCCGTATATTTCCTTGTAGATATACCGCTTGCTTTTCTCGCCTTTCTCGTCTATCTCATAGGCGATAGGGACACGGCAGAACAATCTGCCGTCTTTCTTTTTCGTCACTTTGAAATCCTTATATTTCATATCTTCCGTGAAGTCAATTTTTATAATCATCTGTATTCTCCTTTATGCTGAATATAGTTTATAGTTCTTGTCGGGTAGTTTCTGTATATTATCAAGCCACTTTTCAAAATCGTCTCTCTTTACAAGATATTTGCCGTCAAACTGAAAAGACGGGAAAGACTTTAGCTTGAAAAGGGCATAGGCCTTGTCATTTCCGATGTGCAAGTGCTTTTTCACATCTGCCACAGTCAAAGTTAAGGTGTCCATGCAAGTGTTCTCCTTTCGTAATATTTTGTGGAGGCCGTCTCGCGATGCCGACCATCAGGCCGACACCGCGAACGGCAGGGGAAATCAATTAAAATGGAATCTCGTCTGTATCTGCATCCATATAGTCAAACAAACTAAGCTGTTTATATTCTGCTTCACTTTCGTCTGTATTGACCTCGGCATTGTCTGTATCAAGTGGGGTATTATCTATCACAGGATGGGTTTTCTCGGTAAATTCTTTCGGACCAAGGGTGATGTCTTTGGCATTGTAGTAGTTCTTGCCGTTATACATAACCCGTTCGGCCAAAATAACAATGAATCTGCCTTTGCTGTTCGCTACCAACTTTTTGTGATTGACACCATAGGCATTATCAAAGCATTTAACGAACACCAAAGGGCTTTCGGTCTCGGTGTTGCTTTTGAGGCCAACATAACTGAATGTGGGCTCTGGTGTTACCGATTTGACATATCCGCTGAATTTTACAAATCTGTCTTTTGACCCATCAATAAAAATAGGGGTTGGATTTATCATAGACCTTGCTCTCCTTTCTTTAGATTTTGAGATGAAAAAAAGGCGGAATACCCCCGATCTAAATCGGGGTATATTCCGCCTTCATAAATATTAAAATTCCACCAAAAAATTAAAAAATTGAGAGTGTAAGTTAAGCCTTACAAGATAAAATATAATGATATATTTTTCGTTGTCAAGAAAAAATGGGCCCTAAATGAAAAATATTTTAAGAAATTTTAGGATGCTGCCCCAAGGTATAGATTGGCGACATCCTCTCGGTCACGAGAGTGCCCCAATCGGCAACACACGTCGCCGCGACTGAGCTCGATTGCCCGTGATTTTGAGAAACCTTGCTCAAGATAATGCTTGAACTGCTTTTCATAATAGGCCTTAATACTTGACTTACGTATACTGTGATTCCCACTTTTTAAGATTTTCTTTCCGCCTAAACACTTTGTTGACTGTGCATATATTTGTAATTTTTTCATTCTCCGATTTAACCATGCATTTGCCGAGCCCTTTTTGATTCCGCCGAATAAAAGGTCTGTTCCCGATTTTTCGCCAATCAAGGTACGGCAAAAATCGTAGAACTCTTTGCCCTCGGTGGTTATCTCTCGGTCCCTGCCGCCCTTATCGCCAAGGAAACGGGTTTTTACAAAATACTTGTCTTGCCCCGTGTCGTAGTGTAGTGACAAGTCGCATACCCGTAGTGTTTCCACTTGGTTGACCCTCGTTGCCGTAAAGGTGCTGAACACGAAGAAATTGCTTGAATTAGAGGACTTTGTGATTGACTGCTTGATACGGTCAATCTCGTCTGCTGTCAAAGCAAATTCCCGTGGGGTTGTTTTATCGGTAACGAGTTCGGGTTTCACTTTCACCTCAAACGATGTGTGAAGCCCGAAATGGTGATTTACGATTTTGGAAAGTTTCGCAAGATTTGAGCGATAGCAATTTAAGGTGCTGACCGAAGATTCCGCCCGTGCTTTCGCATCCAAAAAATCTTGGACCCATTCCGTTTTGATGTGTTTCACTTGCTTGACATCGGGATGGTGTTCTTTGATATACTTGCTCAAATTGTGAGCCATATCCAGTAGGTTTGACCTGCTGCTGAAACTGAACACTCGCCACCCTTGTTCGTATTGGTCTTTTCTGCCCTTGTAGGCATGCTTGTCAAAATGTTTCGAGAAACAACTCTCGTCAATCGCTGATTGAAATTGAAAAAATAGTGACTTGTTTTTGCTCACATTCACCACCCCTTTCATTGTTTATGGTCCGGTCCAACGCTTCGCGTCGGACCGTCCTCGATAGGATTATGTCGTAAGCATTGTCGATCGGCTGTCGCCGCTCGTTAATGCTTACGACTTTATGTTGCAAAGTTCAGAAAAAGCAGAGCGAATACTCTACCAAACAGACGGGGGACATTTCCTCACCGTCTAAACCTGCTCACATCGAGCAGAAGCCAACCAGTCTCACAAAAGCAACAAAGAGACCTACGGTTGACAATATCACCTTTTCGCTTTGAGGCATTTCCAGTCGTGCGGTGCGAAAAGGTGATAGGTGTTTTTGACCTGTTAAGGTCACTCTCTTAAATTCCACCTTCATAGATTTGTGTGTACTTTCCTTATAAAATTCCTCCTTCTTATATTTGATGTCCAATGACATGACAAAATATATTTTCTTTTTCAATTAATGTCAAGAAAAAGAATCTATTGCCTATTAAAACTTTTTTCTTTGCAATCTTACTCTAATGTGATTTAAAGCAATCAACAATAAGATAGGCATGATTTGAACAATCTTAAATGTCCTAAATGTTCTTTGTTTAAGACCAATCATGATTAGCATTATAAGAAATCACAACATGATTATTAAGATTATATAATCATGATTATTAATATTAAGATTATTACAATCACAATAATCATAGTAAGATTGTCAGCACGGCGGAAAATATTTTTTGCAAAAAGTGTTGACAAACTCAAAAATTAGTGTATAATGATTTTCAGAGGCGTGAAAACACGCCCGTGAAAAAGGAGAAAAGATATGAAAGCCGTTTACGAAGATTTTATCGCTGCCAACCTCAACTGTTCTAACTATGACACCAATGCCGATGCCCGAAAGATTTTTGATTTCCTTAATCAAGACGAGAATATTATAAAAATGGTTGAGTTCGCAGAGCAAGGCAAACCTGCACTTGCAGGGTGCATTTTCGAGTTGGAAGATTATTTTGACCAAATGCAAGACCCCACTATTGATTTTAGTGACGGGTTTACTCGCACGGTTGTGGGTAGAATGGTAAAAACCATTTTGGAGCCCTTTGGTTATTGTGTTACCAAGCAGAAAGACTTTACCAAGAACAAGAAAGGCAAGTATTTTACATCTGCCTCTTGTTATGCCTTGACTGGTCCTGCAACAATGCAGATTGTAAAGGCAGTTGCTGAAATTAAATAATAAGGATAGATGTCTATGAAAAGATGGTTTATGAATTTAAGCAACGGAATAAAGACACTTATACATTGTGTCAATGCGATTGTCTTTGTAGCGATTCCGATTGCGATTGAAGGTAAAACAAATATTCCCCTTATGCTTCTATGGCTCGTCAATATTGTGTTTGGCATTATATTTATCGTTTGGCACTCAAAGGCCAACAAAGCAGGCGGTACATATATCCCAAGCACAGATGGTCAAGCAGACATTGAAAATGCACAGAAAATCCTAAAAATTGCCAAGGCCAACAGAGCAAACCCATATGTTGATATTACCCCAATGGTATTGGGATTCGGTTTCCCGTTTATTGATTATAACGGCTTTTTCGCCTCGGATAATGAAACCATTGTGTACGTATGCCCTGCAAATGTTTTCAAGGACAAAGAGCAAGTTTTAGGGTATAGGGGAAAATCAACGGGAACGAGTGTCCGTGTGGTAAAAGGGTTATATTGGAGAAACGGGCAGTACAACAGTCGTGCTGTCCGTGCGGATGTCAGAAAATACTATGACGGAGATTTGATTATCTCAAATAAAAGGGTTATCTTTGTCGGCAAAGACGAAAGCTTTGAATGTCCCGTTGAGAAAATCACGGCGGCCAAGCTGTTGAGCAAGAACAGTTTTGTTCTGCAATATGGCAGAACATCAAAAAACATTAGTGTTGACATTAATTTGACCGAGTATGCCTATGGAATGATAAACTATGTAACACAGGCACACAAAGACGGTCAGGATGTATTTGACGGCATACAACAGGCCCGTGCAGAAATGACCCCTGAACAACAGGCCCTTTGTGTCAGAGTGAGAGAGGAAACGAGCAATTTGAAAATTCCGAAAGAAAAGACCGCTCGAAGCAAACAGACGGGATGTGCAAAATTCTTGTTGGCGGTGTTCATCATCGTTGCCGTTGTTGGTATTATTGTTTCTATCGCTAACAATGGGAAAGACCCCAAACCTGCTACCCCCGTTGAGTTTTCGTTAAGTCAATACAGTCATACGGAAACGAAAGTGGAGCTTAATACATACGAAACTGTAACTTTCTATTTGCTACCCTTTGACACAACCGAGGAGAATTTGGAAATCGTCAATTCCAATAACGAGATAGCGGTTTGTTCTTTCAATAGTGTTCATGCAGTGGCAGGTGAAAAACTTGCTGTCATCAACATAAAAGGTGTTGCAGAAGGGACCACCACAATGTACTTGAAAGACAAAAACAGCACCTCTCAAAGCGAAAGCATACAAATAACGGTTTTCAAAAAGGAAGAAGAGGTTGACAACAGTCGCAAGGTGTATATCAATTACAGCGGCGATAAGTACCACTTCAGCAAGAGCTGTGCAGGACAATCGGCATATGAATCTACCTTGAACAAGGTGAAGAACTATAAAGAGCCGTGTTCCAAGTGTGCTCAATAACACAAAAGCTCAAAACGGGGAATGACGAAAATCATTCCCCGTTTTCCTATCCGTTCTTATTTTATCTACAGTATTGTGGCAAAGTTTGTGGCACGAGCCATCGAAAGCCCAAGAAACACAGTAAACAAAGGACTTTTCGCCCCTCAACTTTTCGCCTCCAAAACCGCGTGCCCAGGGTTCAAGTCCTTGTGCCCCTGCCAAAACAAAAAAGACACCGAATGGTGTCTTTTTTGTTTTGCTATGAGTATATGGTTTGAACCCGCAGGCACGCGGAGCGTGTCCACGGGCGGATCGCAAGAAAAAGCCACGTTGTGGCTTTTTCGCAGTCAATTCGACAGCCGACACCCGATTGTGCCGAGCCAAACGGGCTTGGCTTTTTTCATTTTTTCAACGTGACGGAGGTTATTTTGGTGTTTGGGAAGCTTGCTTTTACAAATGCAACCATATCGTCCTTGCCGAAGATATTATCGGAATGGACGTTGATATGCTCCGGGATGTGAATCTGCTCGGAATTGCTTGCCATCCACCTTAGCAGATCCAGACCCGATTCCTTGCAAGTGGCGCTCAGGTTGTAGTCGAAGCTTGCGTACGTGATCGTAAGGGTGCTCAGAAAGGTTTTTGCGGTAGCGGTGTCTCTGCAGTAAAAGTCAAATCCGGTGGGGAAGGAGCGGGTATCGTCTAAAAAAAGCTTCATTTTCCATCCTCCTTTTTCAC
>JAZODR010000022.1:0-1691 GCA_045597125.1 Eubacteriales bacterium
CTTTGATACCGAGGGTATGAAGGTCTCCAAGGGAATGATTAACAAAACCACCATCGGTATGCTTATGGGCTTTTCCATCAAGCGTGTATGTATGATGGCAAAGGGCATCTTCACCAAGGAGGAGCTCCTCGACATCAACAAAAAGCTCAACAAAATCAAGAAAAAATAAAACTGCATAAAGCACATAAAAATACACCTGCCGAAGTAATCCGGCGGGTGATTTTTTATTGTAGGGGAGGGGTTTCCCCTCCCGCCAAGAAGTTCAAATCTATCGTAGGGGAGGGGTTTCCCTGCCGTCAAGAAGTTCAAATTTATCGTAGGGGGGGGGTTGCCCCGCCCGTTTCAAAGGGGCTGTAATTTTTCAGAATAAAGTTACAGAAGTTATGTGGCGGGAGGGGAGACCCCTCCCCTACGATTGGTTTTTGCCATTAAAGGTAGGGGCGGGGTTGCCCCGCCCGCTTTATATTTTCATTAACTGTATTTTGCAACAAAATACAGCTTCATATACATTTTTTTGTGTTTACTCATCATTATCCGCATAAATGAAATAAAAATCATCCTTCCATGCAAACGGATTTTCGTAAATATAATTCCAATGGTTCATATAATCCTTTATACCTTCAATGATATGGTCGTAGAATGAACGCTGAAAAATTTTTCTGCCCGGAACGTTTTCATTCTTGTTGATTTCTGATGTTATTGCATATTTCAGCCATCCGATAACGCGTGAGGTTGTCTGCTCCGGGGCTTCTGTTCTGTCTTTGGTCAGAATAATATGAAAATGGTTTGGCATTATTACGTAATTGTCAACAGTAAATAAAGGATATTTCAGGTTTATGCCTTCAATGTGCTTTTTGGCGATTTCTCCGTATTCGGTTAATGTTAAAATACACTCACCCTTTTCGTTTTTTGATATATCCGAAAAAAGCAGAATATTATCCTGAACACAGATTGTTACAAAAACGGCACCGCCTCGTGCATAATCAAAATTCTTTAACCTGGTTGGCTTTCTTTGTGGCAGATTATTCAAAAAAAGACCTCCTGTAATCGTAGGGGACGTGGTATCCACGCTTGCCCTGTGGGTTCAAAATCATCGTAGGGGAGGGGTTTCCCCTCCCGAAAAAATTCCGGTATGATCAAATCTCCCAAGGACTTATAATTTTCTTTTTATTCTTCAAATCAAAGAAACGGGCGGATTTTCCCACCCGCCTCACAGTTTTTGTAACTTTCATTTACAAACAGATTGAATTCATTTAAACGGGAGGGGAGACCCCTCCCCTACGGTTTAATTTCCCGCTCAGGGTAGGGGCGGGGTTGCCCCGCCCGCTTCGCATCTTCTGTAATTTTTTTGTAAAAAGCAAGAACCCAATTGAACGGGAGGGGAGACCCCTCCCCTACGATTTAATTTCCCCTTTCAGGGTAGGGGGGACCCCTCCCCTACGATTTAATTTCCCCTTTCAGGGTAGGGGAGACTCTCCCCTACGATTTAATTCTCTTACTGAAAACTTGCGTTTTCTTCGCGGCGCTGTTCACGCATTACGGCTAATTCCTCGTACATTTTTGTCTTCTTTTCGCCCTCTATATCGTAGGCGAACTTCAGAACAACAGCCTTGAGGAGGTTTGCGAGAGCGTAGCCGAATACTAAGAATGCAAGGAGCCACAGGCAGGTGTCCCAATAGGTATCCTTTGCC
>JAZODR010000023.1:0-60375 GCA_045597125.1 Eubacteriales bacterium
AACCCCTCCTACATCACCAAGGACTTCCCCATCGTCCGTGACGTGAAGCCCGGCGGCGTGTTTAAGATCAACTGCCAGTGGACCGAGGAGGAGCTGGCTCACCATCTGTCCGCTTCTGCCAAGCGTTACATCGCCCAGAACAACATCCAGCTGTACACCATCAACGCCATCGACCTGGCTCTGGAGATCGGCATGGGCAAGCGCACCAATACCATTCTGCAGTCTGCCTTCTTCGCTCTGGCCAAGGTCATGCCCGAGGCTGAGGCCATCCAGTACATGAAGGACGCCGCCACCAAGTCCTACTCCAAGAAGGGTATGGACGTGGTGGAGATGAACCACAAGGCCATCGAGGCCGGCGCCACCGCTTTCAAGAAGATCAACGTTCCCGCCGAGTGGGCCAACGCTGTTGACACCGCCGAGGCTGCCAAGCTGGAGGGCAAGGCCGAGCTGGTGAAGATGGTCGACAACATCCTGATGCCCGTGGGCAAGATGGACGGCGACGTGCTGCCTGTCTCCGCTTTCGTGGATCACGCCGACGGTACCTTCGAGCAGGGCGCTTCCGCCTACGAGAAGCGCGGCGTGGCCGTGGCCGTGCCCGAGTGGAACGAGCAGACCTGTATCCAGTGTAACCAGTGCTCCTTCGTCTGCCCCCACGCCACCATCCGTCCCTACACCATGAACGAGGCCGAGCTGGCCGGCGCCCCCGCCGTGCTGAAGAGCGCCCCCGTCAAGGCCGGCAAGGGCAAGGGCGTTTACACCTACACCCTGTCCGTGTCCCCCCTGGATTGTATGGGCTGCGGCGTCTGTGTCGGCGTGTGTCCCACCAAGTCCCTGGTCATGAAGCCTCTGGAGGAGCAGAAGCCCCAGCAGGAGGCCTTCGACTACACCGTTGCCAACGTCACCGTCAAGGACGATGTGGCCGACAACACCGTCAAGGGCAGCCAGTTCAAGACTCCTCTGCTGGAGTTCTCCGGCTCCTGCGCCGGCTGTGCCGAGACCGCTTACGCCCGCCTGCTGACCCAGATGTTCGGCGACCGTATGTACATCTCCAACGCCACCGGCTGTTCCTCCATCTGGGGCGGCCCCGCTGCCACCTCTCCCTACACCGTGGACAAGGCCGGTCACGGTCCTGCCTGGGCCAACTCCCTGTTCGAGGATAACGCCGAGCACGGTCTGGGTATGCATCTGGGTCAGAAGGCCATCCGCGAGCGCCTGATCGCTCAGGTTAAGGAGATGGCCGCCAGCGACAAGGCTTCCGCCGAGTTCAAGGCCGCTGCCGACGCTTACCTGAACACCCTGAACGACGGCCAGGCCAACGGACCCGCTGCCGACGCTCTGGTTGTCGAGCTGGAGAAGGCCGCCGCTGCCGGCTGCCCCACCGCTCCCGCTGTGCTGGCTGAGAAGGAGTTCCTGGCCAAGAAGTCCGTGTGGATCCTGGGCGGCGACGGCTGGGCCTACGACATCGGCTTCGGTGGTCTGGACCACGTGCTGGCTTCCGGCGAGGACGTGAACGTCTTCGTCTTCGATACCGAGGTTTACTCCAACACCGGCGGTCAGGCTTCCAAGGCTTCCAACATCGGTCAGGTGGCTCAGTTCGCCGCTGCCGGTAAGGAGATCGCCAAGAAGTCCCTGTCCGAGATCGCCATGAGCTACGGCTATGTCTACGTCGCCCAGATCGCTATGGGCGCCAACATGGCCCAGACTCTGAAGGCTATCGCTGAGGCCGAGGCTTATCCCGGCCCCTCCATCATCATCGCCTACGCTCCCTGTGAGATGCACTCCATCAAGGGCGGCATGGTCAACTGCCAGTCCGAGATGAAGAAGGCTGTGGAGTGCGGTTACTGGAACATGTTCCGCTTCAACCCCGCTCTGAAGGCCGAGGGCAAGAACCCCTTCATCCTGGACAGCAAGGCTCCCGCCGGCGGCTATCAGGAGTTCCTGATGAACGAGGCCCGCTACTCCGCTCTGACCCGCTCCTTCCCCGAGCGCGCCACCGAGCTGTTTGCCCAGTCCGAAGAGGCTGCCAAGGCCCGTTACGAGAAGCTGCTGCGCATGGAGAAGATGTACGAGGTGTAATGCCCCTGCATCCTGCGCGCAACCAAACAACAAAAATCCGGACCACCAAAAGGTGGTCCGGATTTTTTGTTATACAAGCACCCATTGCATCATCAGCAGCAGGCCGAATCCCGGCAGACCGAGAATGCCCATGATAAGCGCATTGACAAGATTGGCGCCGGGCAGAATGACGGCGAGCGAGGGAATTTGACCGAGGGCGGCCAAAGCGGCCAGTGCCAGGGCGCTGCGCCCGCCCAGCCGAAGCAGGCGGCCCAGGGGCCGCCGCAGTAAAATCAGCAGCATGAGGGCAAAGAAACCGCCGCCCAGCCAAAGTGCCTGCGGGGCGGTCATGGAGCCGCCTCCAGTTCCTTAATCCGGCGCAGCAGATAGCTGTAACGGGACTGCAGGGCATTGATCTCGTAGACGAAGGATTCTACCAGTTCCGGATCCTGAGCGGTGTCAAAGCAGCTGTAAGCCTGGTTGATCTGTACCCGGGTGGCGGCAAGGGATTCCAGCAGGTCCTGCCGCTCGGAAGGCTCGGGTTCAGGTCGGCGGCCAAAAGAGAATATACGCTGAGGTTCGGGCATAGGGGGGGCCTCCCTTCCTTGGTGTTCGGTGTCAGTATATGCTTATTATGGACAGATATGCCGGCGAATAATCGGCCCAGAGAAGAAAAAGCGGTGCTCTCTGTACAGAGAACACCGCTCTTTTAAGCAAAAACGCCTTGAACCAGGACCATGTAAAGGACGGTCGCACCGAAAATGGACAGCAGGTCGTTGTGTTTCCAGATGTGCAGGCCCGCGGCCACAAGGCCGGAGACAAGGGCGGGGACCCAGCCGGCGGGGGTGGCGAAGCTGACGCCCTTCAGGCAGTAGACGATGAGCATGGAGATAATGGCCGGGGGCAGTACGCTGCCCAGATAGAGGATGATGCGGGGCGGGTGGTCACCGTGGTCAAAAAGCAGGAAAGGCAGCGCACGGGTCAGGAAGGTGACTGCGGCCATGACCAGAATGGACAGCGCGGCCTGGCCGGGGGTGAGGGCGGGTGTGGTCATGCTGCGTCAGCTCCTTTCACAGCGGAATGAACGTCCAGCCTGGGACGGGCCAGAACCAAGATCAGCACGATGATGCCCAAAGCGGGCAGCAGCATATTGTCTGCACCTACCAGCAGAAGACATACGACGGTGGCCGCTGCGCCCAGCAGGGCGGGCAGATGTTTGGGGTAGGCACGCCACTGGCTGACGGCGATGACGATGAACAGAGCGGTCATGGCGAAGTCCACGCCGGTAGTGTCAAAGCCCAACAGCTGGCCCGCCAGTGCGCCCAGCACCGAGCCGATCACCCAGTAGCTGTGATCCAGCAGGGCGATGGTGAAATAAAAGTCATGGGGGTCGACCTCTTTGGGGGGCTGGGCGCTGCTGAGCAGGGCGTAGGTCTCGTCGGTCAGGGAGAACATCATATACAGCTTGCGCGGGC
Organism: Eubacteriales bacterium; assembly: GCA_045597125.1. GTDB lineage: Bacteria > Bacillota > Clostridia > Oscillospirales > SIG627 > RGIG5579. The sequence goes on from JAZODR010000023.1 coordinate 3,531, forward strand.
CCATGCCGTGGAATTTCTCCAGCAGAGACAGGCCGTAGACCAGGTGGCGGAAATTGATGATAAAGGTCAGCAGAGCCACCTGCCCCAGACCCGCGCCCATGGCCAGCAGAGACACACCCAGATACTGGCCGGAGCCGGCGTAGATAAGCAGGCTCATAAAAAAGGCCCACAAGGGGTTGTAGCCGATGGATTGCAGCATCAGGCCGAAGGCCATACCGATGGCGATGTATCCCATCAGCACCGGGACGGTGAGGGGAAAGGCCGCTGCAAAGGTTTTGCGGTTCATTGGTATCACCTCGCAGGATAGTCAGCGCTTATTCTACTCCTTTTTTCGACTAAAAGCAAGAGGGCAAGTACTGGGTCCCTTTTTACTTTTGGACTGATGGATTCCAACTCCGGCAATTTCACTAAGCATTGATGCAGACCGAAGAATATGATAAAGTAAACTGAACGATAAACTTGAATTTGACGGTTGATTTTCACTCTACTAATGGTTGATGTCTCCCCTTTCAACCATTGGTTCGTGTTATTTTCCTTAAAAGGCGCTACAATCAAAGCAAAAGGAGGTAGCCTATGGACCAAATCAAAATAGGAAAGTTTATTGCCGAGTGCAGAAAAAAGCAAAATCTTACACAAGCACAGTTGGCAGAAAAATTGGATATAACCGACAGAGCTATATCCAAATGGGAGACAGGCAAAGCAATGCCCGATTCCGATATTATGCTCGACCTTTGTGATATTCTTGGAATCAAGGTAAATGAATTATTGTGTGGGGAGATGATTGAGATAGAACACAAGGATGAACAATTAAATGAACTGATTTTTCAGATGGCAAAAAATGAGGAAAGGTATCATAAACGACTACTGCATTCTGCTTATGTGATTATCGCAACCAGCCTGACAGCACTTATTTGCCTGATGAGCTTAATATCACTTCTTATCCCTGAATGTGGATTCCAAGACTTTTTAATAATCGTGTCTGTTATACTGTTTATCATTCCTTGCATGATTGCTCTTAAATTTAAGGCAGAGACAGGGTATTATGAATGTAAGAACTGTCAACATATGTTTGTTCCTAACTACAAAGAGATTGCCTTGTTGATGCAAACGCCAACCAGAAGATTGTTGAAGTGTACTAAATGTGGAAAATGGACTTGGTGCAAAAAATTAACCAAGAGATAAAACGGTATGAGACAAAATTAAAAGGATGTGTAGAAATTCTACACATCCTTTTTTATGTTACTGAGTGCATCCATTTGCCCGACAGGGTGTGACGAATGCAAAAAAACGCTTTTGGAATATCTTCAATCAGAAGGACGATGGGATAGACCAGGAGAAATTCCCATTTCCATACAAGGCCGAGAATGATTGCCGTGGGGAGGGAAAGACACCATAGACACGAAACATCAAAAAGCATTCCTTTTCGGGTATCACCGCCTGCGCGAAATATGCCTACGATGGAAATGTAGGGAATATTTCTCAGAGGCATTTCCATACCGAAAAACATAAGCAAGAACATAGCTGCATATTTTGCTTCCTCTGACAGAGAAAAGAGGGAAAGGAGAGGAGAGCGCAGCAGTATGATTGAACCCCCGATTACAAGACAAAATGCGGGTATCAATAGGGTAAAACGCTTTGCATAGGTATGGGCGGTATCAAAATCTTCTTTGCCGATGCTTTTTCCGATCATAACGCTGCAAGCACTGCAAAGACCGACCATCAAAACGAAGGCAAGGTTTTCAACGGTCTTGGTAATGGTCAGGGCGGCGATATTGCTTTCTCCCATTCTTCCGTAAACCATATTGACTCCCGCCACTCCCAGTGCCCACATTGCCTCGTTACAGAATACGGGGATGGAAATGGAAAAGAATTTCTTTACAAAGCCCTTGGGAAAGGTGAACATTTCCTTTAATGAGCAACGCAGAATATATTTTCTGAAAAAAGCAACCAGGAAAATAAAGAGGGGATTGACCAGGGAAGCAATTACCGTTGCAATTGCGGCACCCTGAATTCCAAACTTTTTAAATCCCAATAAGCCAAAAATCAGCACTGCATTGAAGAAGATGTTTACAAATACTGAAATTAAATTGGAAATAACAGGGAGTTTTACCTCCTCGGTGGAGCGGAGAATGGTGCAAAAGCCCAGATTGATGGCAATTCCCACGTAGGAAAAAGCCGCGATGCGTAAATACTTTGCTCCTTCATTAATAATGGGTTTTGAATTGGTATAAAAACCGAGAACTACCTCAGGAAAAGCGGAGATTAGAATGGCGGCGAGCATAGATACAATAAAGCAGCTGATGGTCATAAGTCCATAGGTTCTGCGAATGCCCTCCAGATCTTTTTTACCCCAATACTGAGCGGCGAAAATGGTTCCGCCCGATGTAATGCCAAATAGGGAAATGTTGACAAGCTGTGCAATTTGCGCGCAAATACCCACGGCACCTACTGCAATATCTCCAAGCCTTCCAATCATTAGATTATCAATGATAGCAAGGGAACTGGAAAGTAGATTTTGCAGAGCAATGGGAATGGCAAGAGTAAGGATCCATTTCCAAAACTTTCGATCTTGCAGCATTTTTTGAATAAACATAGTACCTCAAAAGAGTCTGAATTTTGTCTTAAAACAATTACTTTCTAATTATACTCTTTCACAAGATAAAGTCAAGCCGTACGGCTTGACATCATACCGATACTGTGGTATGCTTTCCTTGCTAAAAATCGAGGGGGAATTTTGATGAATTTGCGCACTTGTTCTACAAAGAAAGGCATAACGTTGCTTTTTTCTGCGGCATATATGGTAAGCTATCTGACCCGTATTAATTTCGGTGCGGTGATTTTGGAAATGGTCCATTCCACGGGCTTTTCGCAAACTCTGCTATCCCTGTCTTTGACGGGAAGCTTTATTACCTACGGCGTTGGACAAATTATCAGCGGTGTTTTGGGGGATTTGATTTCTCCTAAAAAGCTGGTTTCCATCGGTTTTATTATTACGACCTTGATGAACATTTTAATTCCTTTTTGCCCGAATCCTTATTATATGCTTGGCGTTTGGTGCCTAAACGGCTTTGCTCAATCGTTGATGTGGCCTCCTATGGTAAAAATTATGACGGCGCATTTAACCGAGGAGGAATATAAAACATCGGTGAGTAAGATTTCTTGGGGGAGTGCCAGCGGTTCTATTCTGGTGTATCTTCTGACTCCGTTTCTTATTTCGCTTTTTAATTGGAAATGGGTGTTCTTTACCTCTGCTTTTGGCGGTGCGGCGATGTTTTTATTTTGGGTTCTTTTTTCGCCCGATGCCGATATAAAAAAGGAAAGCAAACTAAAAGCGACGGTGGGAAAAGGCGCTTATCAAGTTCTCTTTTCTCCCTTGATGCTCGGTGTTTTGGCGGTAATTGTTTTTCAAGGAATTCTCCGTGATGGCGTGACTACATGGATGCCAACATACCTTGCTCAAACCTATAATCTGAGCAATTCCATCTCTATTTTAACCGGTGTGGTTATGCCCGTATTCTGCATATTCTGCTACCAAATTGCAACGGGGCTTTACGTAAAAAAACTTCATAATCCGTTAAGCTGCAGTGGTGTATTTGCTCTTGGCGGTGTATTTTCTGCTTTGGGATTGTATTTATGTACGGGAATGAGCCCTGTGATTTCCGTTTTCTTTACGGCGATTTTGATTGGCAGTATGCATGGAGTGAATTTAATGCTGGTTTGTATGATTCCGCCCTTTTTCAAACGCTTTGGCAACGTGTCGGCGGCTACAGGCATTATCAATTCCTGTACCTATGTGGGAAGCGCTGTTTCCGGTTATGGAGTGGCTCTCATCTCCGAAAAATTTGGTTGGAGCGTTACCTTATTGATTTGGTGTCTTTGTGCCGCAGCAGCAGCTTTGCTTTGCTTCGTTTGTATTCCCGGATTCCGAAAAAAATTCATTTTATGAATATAATGCTTCCCTTCATTGGCATACAATGGAGGGGAAGCATTTTTTCTTGTATTTTATGAAATTTTTGCTATAATATAATTAAGTAGTGTAGGAGGTGCCTGATGCAAGACGGTATGAACAATCAGGAAAAAATTGAATCGGTTCAAAACTTTGTTAAGAAAAAAATCATCGTCGCAAGTGCGGTGATTCTTTTGGTGTGTTTTTTGGCGGTAGGGTGTTTCTTTTTTTGGAAGTTTTTGATTCCGTTCCCGAAAGCACCAAATCTTACACAGGAAAAACAAACGGAAGAGGCGCCGCAAAACGTGGTGGCAGATGATGAGATTCGCGGAGTTTATATCGCCAGCGTTGCGAACATTAATTTTCCCTCCAAATCGGGACTTTCCGAGGATGCGCTACGTGGGGAATTGGATGCAATCGTGGAAAATTCCCGCCGTATTGGCTTTGATACAATTTATTTTCAGGCACGACCCTCTGCAGATGCTTTGTATGATTCCGCTTTGTTTCCCGCCTCCCGCTATCTTTCGGGAAAAGAAGGTGCGAAAATTGACCTTGATCCCTTGGCATATATCATTGAAAAAGCGACCGAGTACGATATGAAGGTGGTCGCATGGGTCAATCCTTATCGGGTTACCGCTTTTAAATCCGCTTCCAAGGAGGAGGCGCTGGAAGCTCTTTCCGAGGAAAATTTTGCAAAAAAACATCCCGAGCATACGGTTTTTTACGGTGGTAAGCTTTATTTTAATCCCGCCTCTAAAGAGGTGCGCAAATTGATTGCCGACGGTGTGAAGGAAATTTGCCAAGGATATGATGTTGCGGGAATCCTCTTTGACGACTATTTTTATCCTTATCCTGCAGATGGGGAGAAGTTTGATGATAGTGCGTCTTTTGCTTCTTCCGATACAAATTTGTCCTTGGAAAATTGGCGCAGAGATAATGTCAATCAAATGGTGCATCTTATCTATGATACCGTAAAGGCTGTTTCCCGAGATTTGACCTTTGGCATCAGCCCCTTTGGAATCTGGAAAAATGCTTCTTCCGATCCCCGTGGCAGTGATACCCGCGGCCTTGAGGCATATTCTCAGCTTTATTGCGATGCTTTAGCTTGGATTGAGGGCGGATATATTGATTATATTTCACCTCAGATTTATTGGGAGAGGGGTTATTCCGCAGCTGATTTTGCCACGCTGACTCGTTGGTGGAGTGCACAGGTGGACGGTACGGGCGTAAAGCTTGTGATCTCTCACGCGGCTTATCGGGCAGGCGATTTTAAGCTGGGCGGTGAAGAACTTGCCCAACAGATTCAGTATGCTCGTAGCTATATGGGATCTTGCGGCAATATTCAATACGGCTATGAAGATATTACCAAAAATACTGCGGGTGTGTGCGATGCTTTGACCCGTCTTTATAAGGAATCTTTTAATGAAGAGGTGCAAAGCACCGTCGAGGGCGTTTCGTTTATCTATCCCGGTAAGGAAGTGAAAACTGCGGATTCTGCACGCTTTGTTACAATCCGTACCGATCCGAATTATCCCGTCTATGGTGAAACGGGGAAGGTGGCGAGAACCAAGAGCGGTTTTGCAACAGTTTTGATGCCGCTTTCCGTGGGGAACAATACGTTGACTTTAAAGCAAAACGGAAAAGATTATTCTTTATCTGTCACAAGAACCGATTCCATATCGCCTACCACCTTGGAAAAATTTCAAATCCAAAGCGTGACCCCATCCGTAGAAGATGGGGTCCTTGCATCCTCGGGCGCGGAAATTCCCGTTCGCGTTACTGCCCCTCGCGATTGCAGTGTTTTCGTCAGTTTGGGGAATGAAAGCGTTTCCTTGAAGCCTACTTTAAATCAAAAAGGTGCGGGCGAGTATGTGAAAGAGGTTTATGAGGGAAGCATTGCTGTTCCTTTTGTGTCTGTTGGTGATGCTCCCGTTTCGACAGGAAAACTGATTTATACCGTTTGCGGAGAGAAACAGTTGTCACAAGAGGGAGCAGAGGTGATGGTGATTCCTGCGTCCCTTTCAGCTTGTGCCACGGTGACGGAGAATTATTCCTATTTAAAGATTGCACCGGATAGTTCCTTTTACGATGACTATACCCCTGCTTCTGTGGGAATGACGGATGAGGTGATTGCTTCTTACGACGGTTTTTATCAGCTTGCGTTTGGAGGCTTTGTTTCTAAAAAATTCGCTTCTTTTCAAATGGGTACATTTGTTCAAGAGTCTGTTTTGACCAAAAGTGAGTTTGTTTCCGGTATTAAAACTTGCGATTTAAAATTGACTCTTGGTGCCGCCCCGCCTTTGGATGTCAAGGTGGAAGAAGATCGGGTGAAAATCACCTTCTTTTCTACAGAATGTGCTTTGGAGAAAGCGATTCGACTTGAATCGAATCCTTTATTTGCATCCGCCCGTGTTGATTACGACGAAGAATCGGGCAGTACTTGCATAGAGCTAAAGCTGAAAAACGCTCAAAATTTTTACGGTTTTGATCACACTTATGCGGATGGTATGGTTACTATTTCTTTTCGAGCGCCGTCTGCTTTGGCAAAGGGGGAGAAACCCTTGGCAGGTAAGCGTATCGTTGTAGATCCTGGTCATGGAGGGACAGAACTTGGTGCTTATGGCTTCCTTTCCGATTACAATGAAAAGGATCTGAATTTGGCAATTTCTTTACTTCTTCGGGAAAAGCTGGAAGAGATGGGGGCAGAGGTTGTGATGTCAAGAAGCGATGATAGCACCGTTTCCTTAACGGAGCGCATGAATCTTTTGCAGCGGGAAAGTCCTGATTTGTCTATTTCCGTGCACCACAATTCCGTGAACGAAGCTACCGATGCGAATACCGCTCGCGGTACCTTGGGACTTTATTGGTCGGCGGCAGGCCGCTCACTGGCAGAATGCGTTCAGCGAGGGATTCCCCGTGCTCTTGCCATCCGTGATATTGGTGTGCGCACTCAAAAACTTGCACTTTGCCGCAATCACCGCTTTCCTCAGACCTTGGTGGAAACTTCTTTTATTTGTGCGCCGGCGGAATATGAAGCGGCTTTGCGCGGAGACTATGCACAAATTTGTGCTAATGCAATGGTGCAAGGCGTTTTGGATTGGTATCGGATGCAGGAAAATTTTTTGAAAGGATAAAATGTATGACAACGTCTTTGATTTTTGCTTGCCTTGCCTTTGTTTTTTTTGTTTTTCTTCTTTATTTTCTGGATTTGATTCTTTTTGTGTTTTGTGAAAAGAAACGCTTCGAGTCTGCTTCTTTAGCTGAACACGTTTTATTCTTGGAGCAAAAACAAAAAAAAGCAAGGCATCTTCAAAAAAAGAATTATTATCTTTATTTGGTTTGCCTTGCTCTTTGTGCAAATGGAGAAAAAGAAAAGGCGCTTCGCCTTGCCCCGTTTTTGAAAAACGATCCGATTTTGGGGATTTCTAAAACAGACTTTCAATGAAAAAAGACCTTTGCGAAAGCAAAGGTCTTTTTCAATTACAGATTGTAGTATTTCTCAAATTCTGCCGGATGGGGAATCTGAGAAAGTTCGCGGCACTCGGCACGCTTGGTTTTGATAAAGTTTTTCAGTAGTTCTTCCGGGAATACGCCGCCTGCGGTCAGATAATCGTGATCGGCTTCCAGAGCATCCAGAGCGGCATCCAGAGAGGTGGGAAGACCCTTTAGTTTTGCCTTCTCCTCCTCGGGGAGGTTGTAAAGGTTTACGTCGTAGGGACCCCAACCGTTTTCGTGGGGATCAATTTTATTCTTAATACCGTCAAGACCTGCCATTAAAATGGCAGCATAGCAGAAATAGGGGTTGCAGGTAGCATCGGGATTTCTTAATTCAAAACGGCGGAGATTGGGGCTTTTTGCATAAGCGGGAATACGAATAACCGCACTGCGGTTGCTGGTGGCGTATCCTACGGTAACGGGTGCCTCAAAGCCGGGAACCAAACGCTTGAAGGAATTGGTACTGGGATTGGTAATGGCGCACAGAGAAGCAATGTGCTTGAGAAGACCGCCCATAAAGTAGTGGGCTTCGCGGCTGAGATTGGAATATCCGTTGTCATCGGAGAATACAGGTTGACCGTTTTTCATTAAAAGAATGTGTACGTGCATACCGTTCCCCGCCTCACCATAAACGGGTTTTGGCATAAGGGTAGCAGTTTTTCCGTGTTTGAGAGCCGTGTTACGAATGATATATTTGATCATCATAGAAGCGTCTGCCATCTGGCTCATCTTGCCCAGCTGAGGCTCAATTTCAAACTGACCTGCCGCGCCAACCTCGGGATGATGATACTTGATTTTGATGCCTGCTTCTTCCATCAGCATACACATTTCGCTTCTGCATTCAAATGTAGGATCAAAGGGCTTTGCAATGTGGTAGTTTTTCTGCTTGGGAACCACAACACCCATTCCTTCGTTTGCACTGTTCCAATGCGCTTGATTTACGTCAAGGCTCATAGAGATATCGGAAGCATGTAGATTCCAGCGAACGTCGTCAAAGAGATAAAATTCAAATTCGGGCAGGATCAGCATCGTGTCGGCAATGCCGCTTTCCTGCATATACTTCTCGGCCGCCAGAACGATGTTTCTGGGATATTGAGCTAAAGGCTTGTTCTCGGGACTATCAATGATCATCGCATTACCCGTCATAGAAAGAGTGGGGGTTTCGCAGAAGGGATCAATCACAGCAGTATCGGGATCGGGAATAAAGACCATATCGCTTTTTTCCACAACGGCATATCCGTAGTTGGAAGCATCGAATCCAATGCCGTTTTTGATGGTTTCCTCAGAAAAGTTTTTCGCAGGAATGGTTACGTGGCGATATTGCCCGTGAATATCAACCATTTTGAAATCTACCATCTGGATTTCTTTTTCGCGGATCAGTTTCATAATTTTCTGAATAGTTTCGGCCATTTTTCTCTCCTTTTTTTAAAATATTGTTACTTTGTAATGTTTCTGGCTACGTGGACACCGCTTGCGGATGCGTGGGACAGGGAGTGGGTGATACCGCTTCCGTCACCAATGATATACAGACCTTTGTAGCGGGACTCCAGTTTGTCGTTCACTTCCACTTCCATATTGTAGAATTTTACTTCTACACCGTACAGCAGAGTATCGTCGTTGGCAGTACCGGGAGCGACCTTATCCAGCGCATAGATCATCTCGATAATGCCGTCTAAAATGCGTTTGGGTAGGACCAGACTCAAATCACCGGGGGTGGCATTCAATGTAGGCGTAATAAAGGCTTCTTCTATACGGTTGGGGGTGGACCGACGACCTCGGATCAAATCGCCAAAACGCTGAACGATGACACCGCCGCCCAGCATATTGCTCAGCCTTGCGATGGATTCACCGTACCCGTTGGAATCTTTAAAAGGCTCGGAAAAGTGCTTTGCTACCAGCAGAGCAAAGTTGGTATTCTCCGTCTGTAAGGCGGGGTCCTCATAGCTATGTCCGTTTACGGTAATAATGCCGTTGGTATTTTCATTTACCACGACACCCTTGGGATTCATACAGAAGGTGCGAACCTTATCTCCGTACTGTTTGGTGCGATATACGATTTTGCTTTCGTACAGTTCATCGGTCAGGTGAGCAAATACTGCGGCGGGAAGCTCCACGCGAACACCGATATCTACGCGATTGGATTTGGTGGGGATGTCAAGCTCCTTGCAAACCTTTTCCATCCACTTGCTTCCGCTTCTGCCAACGGAAACGATACAAGTTTGGCAGGTGTATTCCGCATTCTTGCACTTGACCAAATATCCGCCCTGAATTACGCGAATGGTTTGGGCGGGAGTATCAAAGAAGAATTCCACTTTGTCCTTTAGATAGTTGTAAAGATTTTCCAAAACCACGTAGTTGATATCCGTGCCAAGATGACGCACGGAAGCATCCAAAAGATGTAGATCGTTCTGAATACAAACCGTCTTGAATCTGGTGCCTGCGGTGGTGTAGAGCTTGGTTCCTTCACCGCCGTATTTCAAATTGATTTTGTCGATGTAGCGCATCAGATCCATTGCATGTTTTTTGCCAATATATTCGTAAAGTGTACCGCCGAAATCATTGGTAATGTTGTACTTTCCGTCGGAAAAGGCACCTGCGCCGCCAAAACCGCTCATAATAGAGCAGTTCTTGCATCCGATACAGTTTTTGATTTTCTCTCCGTCAATGGGACAATGCCGCTTACTCAAGGCGTGTCCCGCTTCAAATACAGCAACCTTTAAATTCGGTTTTTGCAGCATTAATTCATATGCAGCGAAAATACCGCCGGGTCCTGCGCCGATAATAATAACATCATAGTTCATATTTTATCCTCCGAGAACGGTTTTTCACAATCTAGTTCATTATAACACGTTTTACAACAAAAGTAAATGTATTTTTCCAACTGTCCCAAAAATAGATGAAAACGGCTGATTCGAATGAATATATTGAAAAAGACTAAGTCATTGACTTAGTCTTTTTCGTGGTGGAGGCAAAGGGACTCGAACCCCTGACCCTTCGCACGTCAAGCGAATGCTCTACCAGCTGGGCTATACCTCCGCAATCGTCCTGTGACGATTATTTTAGCACAGATGGGGCAAAAAGTCAACCTTCGTTTTCTATTTTTGCAATATGATGAAACATATTGCCACCTTCACGGATTACAAATTCGGGGGAATTTTCGGAAGGCATTTGCTCTTTATCCAAGCCGTTCTCAAAATCCTTCTCCGGAAAATTTCCCTCCGGTTTTTTGGGCGGTTCGCCACCATTTGGAGGAAATTGCGGATTGGGCATTTCGGGAGGAATTTGTCCATCGGGAGCCATAACGCCTGGACGCATTTCGAAACCGCCCGTTTGTCCCGCAAGTTGGGTATTATCGCTGTAAAGCGTGTACGTATCTGCGCTAAGTTGGGGACTTGCGATGATTAAAATGGAATAACTGTTTTCAGGCTTTGCTTCAAATACGATATTTCCTTTTTGATTTTTAAGTTTGACAGTTTCTCCGCCCTTTTGCCTTTGTGCAAAATTGAATACGGCGTAGGTTTGTGTGCCACCCTCAATGGGATCCAGCATATTTCCGCTTGCAATAACTTTTCCGCCGTTGAGGTGAATGCCTTTATCGGAATCAATTCCCGCATCTCCGCTGGTGGAGCAAGCTTGGGCGGTGACGGTACCGCCGTTGATTACAAGCCATCCGTTGGAGTCAATGCCGTCTCCTTCACCTGTTTCACCCGTAACTTTGATGCTTAGTTTGCCTTTATTGATGGTTGTAACGGAAACATTGTCTTCATTGGTGTTAATGCCGTCATTGCCGGAAAGAATGTTGATTTGGCCACCATTTACGGTCAGATGCATTTCGCTATCCAGACCCTCGTTTTCTGCATTAATGTTGAGTATTCCCGAGTCTTCTTTTTCGCCACAGATATTGATAGACATCTTGGAGTAAAAAGCACCGTCGTATTTATGAAGCTTCTTAGCATCCTCAACTTCGGTTCCATCCTCATTTAGAATTACCGAGTCAGGCTTGTAAATGCGTGCCACGTAAGAGCCGTTGACAGTATTGGTGCTACCGTCGGCAAGGATTACATTGGCCCCTGCATTTGTGGTGTCCACATCTTTGGAGGCTTTTTCTTCATCGGTATTTCCGCATTCGTAAACGTTGTAGAAGATTACTGCAGGGGCTACGGTGCAAGTGATATCCGTTCCATCCAGAATCAAAGTAACTACTGCTTCGGGGTCTTCTTTTGCTTCTTCCCCCAGATCTACGGCAATCTGACCGTAGGAAAGTGTTCCCTTGAGACGATAGGTGCCTGCCTTTGCTATGTGCAGTACGGTATGTGCATCTGCTTCTTTTTTTTCGTGGGCATCTTTTTCACTGCCCTCGCCGTAGGTAAAGTCTTTGCCGGCTTGGTAATATACAATATGATTTGAAGTATAAACTGCCTGACTTGAATTGTTTCCAACTTCTTTTCCGTCTGCCGTGATTTTTTCATCACTTAGAAGAATGTTGATAGTATCATCTGTTTGCGCAGGAGTCTCTTTATCGCAAGCGCAAAAAATTCCCAAACAAATCAGGATAATTAGAAAAATGTTTGTTTTTTTCATATTGTTAACCTTTCAATTTTTGGTATGAAACTATTTTTGCATATGTTTTTGAAGGTTTTGTGATAAAATTTGAAAAAATATTTTGCTTTTTCTCTCTAAAAAGAGTGACATTTGGCGAAAGATATGGTATACTGACAAAAATTGACGGAGGGATGCACAATGAATTTTCTGGAAGAAAGAATTATCAAAGACGGCGTTGTCAAAGAGGGGAATGTTCTGAAGGTAGACAGTTTTTTGAATCATCAGATGGATATTGCTCTTTTGGATGAGTTGGGAAAAGAGTTTCACCGCCGCTTTTCTCACAAGAAAGTGACAAAAATCCTTACCATTGAGGCTTCCGGTATTGCCATTGCATACTCCGTTGCCAAGGAATTCGGCGTTCCCATGGTCTTTGCAAAAAAGTCGAAATCCATTAATTTGGATGGTGATATGTACGTTGCAGAGGTTGTTTCCTATACCCATAAAAATCGCAATCAGATTATCGTTTCCAAAAAATTCATCACTTCTGAGGATCACGTTCTTATCATTGATGACTTCCTCGCCAACGGATGCGCTCTTGAAGGGCTTATTGCCATTGTAAAAGAAGCGGGAGCAACCGTGGTGGGTTTGGGAATCGCCATTGAAAAAGGATTTCAGGTAGGCGGAGCTTCTCTGAGAGAGAAAGGCTATGATCTCCAAAGCATTGCCATTGTAGATGCGATGAATGCGGAAAACGGCTCCATTACTTTCCGTACCTAAAAAGATAGGACTCAATTTTGAGTCCTATCTTTTTTACAGTTTCATATCAATTTCATTGAAAATAATACCGGGAGTTGGAATTCGAGGCTTTTTGTATATGGCAAGGCTGGGATTGTCTGCAGTGGAAACTTCCATAGCCTCCACAATGAAATCGTTTTTCTTCAGTGCCATCATTTGGTTTCCGGCGCTGGTACGGGTGCTCTTTTCCGCAAAGAGGGTAGTCTTGAGGATACAAGCTCTTCCCGTTTTTGTTTTCAGCAAAATCTCTTTGGTTTCATTGCCTTTTAAAAGGAACATTCCCGCAACGGGAGAGAGGGTGCTGAAAGCGCCGGTGAGCTTTTTGCGATTTCCCTTGGTTTCGTAAACGGACATAGGAAAACTCACGCCCTTTCCGTTTTCAAATACAATGGCAAGTTTCCCCGTTAAATCCTGAATAGGTGCAGAGAAGAGCACCTTTTCGTCGGCGTCCATTTCCAGTTTTGCGGGAATGTAATCGCCCAGTTCCGAAGCCTTTGTGGTGGTGAAATCACCGAATTTTGCGGGATACACTTGCCCTTTGTCGGTAAAGAAGTAGATGGCCTGCTTGGAGGACATTTCTCCCGAGAATACAACGGCATCGTCTTCTTTCAGCCTTTGCTGATCGTTCATCATGATGGATTTTAAGGGGATATTCTTTAGATATCCACCACGGGTAATGACCGCATAGGCAGTGTATTCTTCTTCCTCATCCATTTTTAGTTTTTCATTGGGTCGGCTGAATTCATAGGCGATGCGCGTTTTTCGCTCCTGACCGTATTTTTTCTTGATGCCTTCCAATTGCTTGATAATGTAGTTGTCTAATTTTCTGGTGCTGGAAAGCAGACCTTCAAGCTCTGCAATTTCCTTTTCCAGTTTTTCACGCTCACCGATTCGATCCAGAATGTATTGGCGGTTCAAATGGCGCAATTTAATCTCCGCAATGTATTCTGCCTGAGGCTCGTCAATGTCAAATCCCTGACACAGATTGGGAATAACGTCTTTTTCCTGCTCGGTCTTGCGGATGATGGCAATGGCCTTGTCAATATCCACCAAAATTTTTTCCAGGCCAAGTAAAAGGTGTAGCTTGGTTTCTTTTTGACCCAGCTCGTGGTAGAATTCCCGTTTCAGGCATTCGCAGCGGAATGCGTGCCATTCATTCAGGATTTCTCGGACTCCAAGCTGATGGGGAGAGCCTGCAATGAGAACATTAAAGTTGCAGGGGAAACGGCATTCCAAATCGGTAGCCTTGAGAAGCTTTGCCATAAGCTTGTCGGGATCGCTTCCGCGCTTCAAGTCAATGGTCAGCTTTAATCCATCCAGGTCAATTTCATCGCGCACATCGTTGATCTCTCGAAGTTTTCCTTCTTTGATCATGGCAACGATCTTTTCAATGATCTGATCTACCGTGGTATTGTAGGGAATTTGCGTGATAACGATACGGTTTTCCTTAGGCTGAACCTCCCAAACGGCACGAACCGTAAAGGAGCCTTTGCCTGTTTCGTAAACCTGACGGATTTCTTCTTTGTCGTAAAGAAGCTCACCGCCTGTAGAAAAGTCGGGTGCTTTCAGAATCTCGTACAAATCTGCATTGGGATCTCGCATCAAAGCGATGGCAGCATCACAGGCTTCGTTCAAGTTAAAAGAGCAAATGGAACTTGCCAGACCTACCGCAATACCTGTATTGGGGCAAACCAATACGTTGGGGAAAGAGGAGGGGAGAAGCACGGGCTCTTTTAAAGTGGCATCGTAATTGTCCACCATATCCACCGCGTCCTTATCAATCCCCGCAAACAGTTCTGCGCTGATGGGAGCAAGTTTGACCTCCGTGTATCGGCTGGCGGCATATGCCATTTTGGAATATTGCTTACCAAAGGTACCCTTGGAATCTACGAAGGGGTGAAGAAGCGCTTCATTGCCTCGGGTCAAACGTACCATGGTTTCGTAAATGGCAGCGTCACCGTGAGGATTCAGCTTCATCGTTTGCCCGACCACGTTGGCGCTCTTGGTGCGATTTCCCGTTAAAAGCCCCATTTTATACATTGTGAAAAGGAGCTTTCTGTGAGAAGGCTTGAGTCCGTCGATTTCGGGAATGGCGCGGGAAATAATGGAGCTCATTGCGTAGGGCATATAGTTTTCCCGAAGCGTTTCGGTAATGGGCTGCTCTCGGATTACCGCAGGTGCAACGGTAGCGGCATTTTTACTGTTTCTCTTTTTTCTTTCTGCCATAGTTTTTCCTTCAAGTGGTGTTTTCTATTATTTTAATCCTTTTTGACAAATTTTGCAAGTACTCCGCGGGTCTTTTCGTCACAAATGGCATCCACATAAATGCCGTCTGCTTCGTAACGCACTTCGCTTACGTTTGCATTCTTATAGAGAAAAGCCAGTTTTCCTCCTTCTTCGTGGGGAAATCGAAATGACACGGGCTTTTTAAATTGCGAAAGAATTTCTTCGATTCTTGCAAGGAGCACATCTTTGCCTGTACCGGTTTTTGCGGAAATACAGATGTGCTCATATTTCTTCGGAAAACTTCCTGCGTTGAATCTGCTCTCGGGCAGATCGGTCTTGTTTAAAAGATATAAGGTGGGGGGAGGAATGATTTCTCGTTTCTTATATAGGTCTGAAAGAATATTTTCCGTGATTTGCAATTTTTGCATAAATTTCGGATCGGTGGCATCCATTACCACCAAAACAAGGTCGCTGTAAACCACCTCGTCCAGAGTAGAGCGAAAAGCATCTACCAAATGATGAGGGAGACGGTTGATAAAGCCAACGGTATCGGTTAGCAAAACCTCGCCGAAATTGGGGAGGCAAAGTCTTCTCGTAGTGGGATCCAGTGTAGCAAACAGTTTATTCTCTGCCAAAATTTGATCATTGCAAAGAAGATTCAGTAGCGAAGACTTTCCGGCGTTTGTGTACCCTGCCAGTGAAATTTGAAAAATCCCGTTCTTTTCACGGCTTCTCCGCTGGGTTTTTCTCTTTTTGGAAAGCTCTTCCAGTTCCTCTTCCAGTTTTTGAATCTTGCGTTTTACATGTCTGCGGTCAATCTCAAGCTTTGTTTCGCCCGGTCCGCGTGTGCCGATTCCGCCACCCAGACGGGAAAGCTCTGTGCCTTGTCCGGAAAGCCGGGGAAGGGTGTATTTCAGGTTTGCAATGGCAACTTGCAGCATCCCCTCACCCGTGGTGGCATTCAGTGCAAAAATGTCCAGAATGAGCATAGTTCGGTCAATCACGCGAACATTGTCTAGCGCTGCTTCCACGTTTCGAATTTGAGAGGGGGTCAGTTCACAGTCAAACACTACAAGGTCTGCAAACATATTTCGACAAAGAACGGAGAGCTCTTTCAGTTTTCCCGAACCGATATAGGTGGCGTGTTCCGGCTTTTCTCTGACTTGAATCAGCCTGCCCAGCGATATGCCACCCGCGGTCTTTAAAAGCTCCTCCAGCTCATCCAAAGAGGAATCGGTATCCATTAGATCCGAGTCGTCCAGAACGACGCTGACAAGAATGGCCTTTTCCGGCTTTGTGTTTTGTGTTTCGAATCCGGTATTTTCGTTGAATTTTTCAAATATGCCGCTCATGGCATTCTCCTTTTAATAATGAAAAAAGCGGCAACACCGGAACAGTGCAACCGCTTCAAACCGTTTTATGCCGAATGAATCGACAACTTATCTGCCAAACTTCTTGTTGAACTTGTCAACGCGTCCACCGGCATCAACAAATTTCTGTTTACCGGTGTAGAAGGGATGGCACTTTGCGCAAATGTCCACGTGGATATTTTCCTTGGTGGATTTGGTGGGGTATTCTGCACCGCAAGCGCAAATGATCACGGTATCCTTGTAGGAGGGATGAAGTCCTTCTTTCATTCTTATCACCTTTTTCTGTTTTTATTTACGTTGCGATGAAATCATCATTCAACTGCATTGCACTATATCTTAGCACAAACAAAAACAAAAATCAAGAGAAAAATTCATTTTTTTAAAAAATATTCCATTTTTTATCTTTCTGCTAAAAAATCCAGAATGGGGCGGGATAATACGTAGGCAAGTTTTGACTGATAGATGTCCTCTTTTAGAAGAGCCGCTTCCTCTTTGTTGGTTAAGAAACCGCATTCCACCAAAACGGCAGGCTGATCTAAGCGATCCAAAATATAGATTTTTCCTTCGGCATCTTTCGCTTTTCGGGTGTTTTCCGGCTGAAGAGCAGAGGAAACGGTGTTTTGCATCACCTGTGCCAAGGCGCGATTTGCATCGTTGCGATCCGTGTAAAAGATTTGCGTACCTTTGTATCTTTCAATCGGCAAGGTGTTCATATGAATACTGACAAAAAGCGCATTCGGTTCTTTTCGTGCACATTCTACTCTGCCCAGCAGGTCACGAGTTTTTCGCGAACCTGCTTTCCCTGCGCTTTCCAACATCGAGTCATCGGTGCGGGTATAGATGACGTGAATTCCTGCGCTTTCCAGAAACGCTCCCAATTTTTGGGTAAGGGCAAGATTTAGATTTTTTTCTTCATCTCCGTAAACGCTGACAGCTCCCGAGTCAATTCCACCGTGTCCTGCATCCAGAATTACAGTGGGAGGATCTGGTTCGTCGGCGAAGACGGGTTTTGTCTTGCTTTGATTTATATTTTCGATTAGGTTTGTGAAGATTGCAGCCAGACTCAACAGGCACACCGTCAGTACGATTCCGAATCGAGCGGAATCGGAAAAAATGAGAGCATTTCGTTTCAAAAAAATCACCTCACAAGAGTGTATTCACTCAAGCAAGGTGTTATGCGATATTTTATTTGGACATCTTAAAATTCTGATATCCCAAGAGATATCCAATGCCGCATGCCAGAATGCCGGGGATGGCACCGAACAGATGCAATACGCAGCGGGAATTGATGGCGGAGGCATTGGCGGCAGCCAGTGCTTCGTTTGCACCGCCTGCGGCAGTTGGGTAAATGGTTTGGGTAATTCCCACATACATTCCTTGAAGGAAGGTGTGATTGCCCAGGTAAGAAAGATATCCTGCAGTGTTTGCCGTACCGCTTTCGGAAAAAGGAGGAGAAACGACGGAAATTATCGCCAGAATGATTGTAGGCAAAAAAGCAAATAGGGCAAAAAGGAAGCCTGCAGCCGGGGAAGAGGAAAGGCTGTGACCGCGGTCGTATTCGCACATTTTTGCACCGCCTTTATACATTTGCGAGGACATAATATAAAAGAAAAATAAAACCACGGTTGTCTGACCGATGACCAATAGGAGCGGGATCTTGTAAGTTGCTCCGTACATCATAAAGCCAAAAAGACTCATAACGATCTGATAGAGAAAGGTCTTGAGAATAAGGCCGGAGTTGCGGGAGAATGAAATCATAGCGAAATCCTTTCGTAAATTTGTTGCTTTTGAAAGTTTACACCATTTTTTTGAAAAATACAATGTTTTATTTGTGAATTTTACCCTTTTTTTCAAGAAATTCTCTGATGGAAAACCATTTTTTTATTGACAAAAGATGAAAACAATGTTATGATATCAATGGATATTGAGTGAAAATGTACTCAATTTGATTATTAGTTTTAAAGGAGCAAAATATGAAGAAAATTTTGTCGCTTCTTTTGGCGGTCTTGACAATCACCGCTCTCTTTGCAGTTCCCGCATCTGCCAGAGGCTATACCTTGTCTATCCCCAAAACAGTCAGTTCGCATAATTTGGAGGCATACGGACTGCATACGATGAACGTATTCAGCACCGAAGTACCTCCCACGATTGACGGAAAGGTGGGTACCGGAGAGTATCCCGGTCCCAATAATGGATGTTCCTTATCCTCCGTTCCCGGTGACAACCTTTGGATGTCTTCCTCCAATGCGGCGGGTGCTCATCAGAACGGTTATCAGGGCAGATATGACTTTACCGATTATGTGCTTGAGGAAGATAAACCCGAATACATTAACAGCTATTTGACTTACGATGATGAGTTTTTGTATTTTGCGGTTACCACTACCATACCTGCGATTCGTTACACTGATATTACCGACGATGAGATCGTTTCCGGCGGTAGTAAGCGTCGCTACAAGTATTGGTGGGTTGATACTTTCATCAATTTTATGCAGACTGATAATGTTTCTGCTTGTAACTACAATTCTGTTGCTCAGACCCGTTACAATTTGTACAAGTATGATTACTTTAATACCGCAATGAGTGTTACCATCGACGAAGCCGGCGGCTTCCGCCGTTTGATGATTCCCAATGCTCAAAGACCTAAGGACTATAATAGAACTTATTATTCCGTTTGGACGGATGAGAAGACTGGCGTAATTTGGAATCCCACCACTTATCGCAAGGCTGAGAACTTTTTCTATCAGGTAACGGTTTTGGATAATGGCAAGTGGGCAGTTACGTTTGAGGGAAGATATCCTTTGGGTGACGTTCTTCGTATCACCGATGTTGAGTATGAAGACGGGAGTGCTTTGACTAAGGTTCCTGAATGGGGCTCTTGGGGCTTTAATATGAGACTCCAGTCTACCGGAAATGTGAAGAGCACCGCTCCCAATGGTACCGATGTTGAGATTTACCGTGACGACGTTATCTATGCACAGACGATGCTTCCTGCTAACGGTGCTGCACGTACCGGAGCGAATAGCAAGGTGGGCAATTATCTTTTCCAAAACACCGTTTCTGCCGCCGTCAGCTCCGGCCATGGCTCAACTGTTTATTATCTTGCTAATCCCGTACATTATCTTGGTAAGTATGATCCCGCAGTTCACGGGACCGAGGCGAATGATAAGATTAATGTATCTCCCATCGGAACCACTACCACTCGTGTAACCCGTGCTCGAACTCCTGTTATGACCAGTGGTGTTCGCGGTGTGAACTATCGTGTTATTGGCGTAGCTACTTCTTCTGCAAGTGCAACCGGCGATAGTCTTACGATGACCGTAGTACTTTCCGTAGTTATGCTTCTCTGCGCTGCCGGTGCAGTCACCGTGCTTCTAATGAAGAAGCGTAGCACTCGAATCTGATTTTTTAGCGACGAGGTTTCAGCGGTCCGAATTTGGACCGCTGATTTTATATTATTATGAAGCGAATTATTTTTGGATTTGTTTTGTCGATTGTTGTCGTTTTTTGTTTTTTCACCTTAATTGTATCAGCACAAACGTTTTCCTTTTTTGATTTGTCGCTCTTTGGCATCCCGTCTATGACTGTATGTCGTAAAGACAGTGGCGCGGTTTGCGACGGAATTCTATCTGAGGGCGAATATTTAAGCGGTGTTTCTTTTCAAGAAGGAAGCGGTCTTTATCTTTTGAGTAATGGCTCGTATCCGGCCTCGGGAAAAAATCTTTCTGGCGTAAAACAAGATAATTATATTTTGCTTTCCGATGATACTGTTTATTGCGCTTTGCGCCTTTATATGCCTGCGGAACACGGATCTGTTGCACCGATTGTCAAAGAATTCGGCACTTTTTATCGAATTTCTTTTTCTTTGGGGCTAACATCAGGGGACCATCCTGCTTTGCGCGGGTCTCTTTTGACCAATACCTATTATTTTTCGTCTGAGGATTTTTCTTGTGTGGGCTTCACGGGGGAAAGGGTTGCGCGTAGTGTCAAGGAAGACTCCGTATTCTCCAGGCCTCTTTCTTCCTTCTCCGCATCTTATGGGGAAAACGGAATTACTACATCGGACGGTGTTCTGTGGAACGCGGAGCATTACTGCAATAATACCGGATTTTTTCTTCAAACAAGCCGTAGCGGAACAACGATGATCGCAGAAGTGAAAATCCCTCTGGAGGATGTACTTTTATCTGTTCATCCGTCACAGCGAGAGTCTGTAAGGAATGCCTTGATGAATCAATCTCAAACGCTCTGCGCCGGTTTTTCTTCAAGAGTGGATTTGGATGATGATTTTTGCCTTGTTGCGGGTGTGCCTTCTCAGATTACAATGCCTGATTCTACAAACGGGGAAACGCTTTTCGCTTGGATGAAAAATCAATATGAAAAGCCGATTTCGGGATTTTATGTTCCCGATGTCATACCGATTCCTCTTTATTGGGTTGGCTCTGCTCCGCCGAAACAAACTTTTTCCCTAACAGCTTCAAATGACTCTTTGAGTTTACATGAAAGCTCGGCGGAATCAAAAGAGGAGCCGTCTTCTGAAAAAGCAGTTTCTTCCGCTGACGGTTTTACCCTTGAAAATGATGAAAACATCTTTGCTTCACTTCCTGATGCGGATTCTAAGATTCCCGAGGAAACACAGATTATTTACGATGAAAAAGCTACTACCTCCACGGCGCAGAAAAAGGATGACAATTCTTTGGCAAGCAGTATTTTATCTACCGTTTCCGGCGCCTTGCTGTTTGCATCTGTTATGACGATCTGCATCTATTTTCGCGACTTGGGAAAGAAAAGCGAAAAGGATGAAAAGAAGAAAAAGAAAAAAGTAAAATGATCTGACAAAGCAGTTATTGCATGATTGATTATTTTTGTGTAGAATAAAGAGGAGAGGAGGGAGACGATGAATATTCGAATGGAAGAAATGCCACAGGCAGTTGCCAGATTTTTGTCCTATAAGCTGTCCATTCAAGGGTTAAGCGAGAAAACCGTATATGAATACAGTTTGGATCTTTGTAATTTTTTTCGCTATGTATTTTTTAAGAATGTTCCCGAACAGGAGCGTGTTGACTTATCCGCTTTGACCGATGCCCAGATTGGTTCCGTACCTTCTCAGAAGATCTACGAATATCTCCTTTATTCGGCTACTCAAAAGCAAAATGGAAATGCCAGTCGTGCCCGCAAGCTTTCTGCCATTAAGGGCTTTTATAAATTTCTTTCTTCCAAGGAAAAATCCATTTCCGAAAATCCTGCCAAGGATATTGATGCCCCTTTCGTAAAGCAGGCCTTGCCAAAATTTTTGTCGGAGGCGGAAAGTCGTAAACTTTTGCAAACCGTAAAAGAATTCGGTGAGAAAAATGAAAAGCGAGATTACGCTATTCTTGCTCTTTTTCTTAATTGCGGGATGCGTGTATCTGAGCTTTGCGGTATCAGTATTTCCGATCTTTCTGCCGATCTTTCACAGGTGATTGTAACCGGTAAAGGAAATAAGCAAAGACTGATTTATCTCAACGATTCTTGTCAAAGCGCCTTGCGTGCATATTTGGAAGAAAGAAAAAATATTCCATGCAAGGATGAAAAAGCCTTGTTTGTCAGCCGTAATCAAAGACGGCTTTCCGTGAAGACTGTCCAGTGGCTGGTTTATAAATATCTGGATTTGGCTGGTCTTGGAGATAAGGGTTATTCTGTTCATAAACTTCGCCATACTGCCGCAACCTTAATGTATGGAACAGGCAATGTTGACGTTCGGGTGCTTAAGGATATTTTAGGTCACGAACAACTTAACACGACTCAAATTTATACCCACGTCAGCGACGAGCAAAAGAAACGCGCAATGAGCGAAAATCCTTTGAATAAACAAAAATAAACCGTATAAAAATATTCTTTTTCGGCATACTAAGTAAAAATGAAAAGGAATGGTTTGAAATGGAATTTCTCTTTGGGATCGTGATCGGAGGAATTATCGGCATATTTTTTATGTGTTTATTCCAGGTTACAAGAGAATAATTGACAAAAAATAATCCGTTGCATTTTGCAACGGATTATTTTTTTTATTTTACTTGAATCATGCTTTCGTTCCACATCTCGGGTGCTTCGTAGCCGAGGAGGTTTACCGTGGTAGCGGCAACGTTGGAAAGACCGAATTCTCCGCTTTTTACGGTGTAGGCATCGGAATTTGTGTTGTCGTAGAAGATGCAGGGAACGGGGTTGAGCGTGTGGCTGGTCTTGGATTTGAAGGAGCCGTCCTTGTTTTTCTTGGGCTCGCCCGTCTTCTTATCCAGTTCCATCATCTCGTCAGCATTGCCGTGGTCTGCAGTAATCAGTGCAACACCGCCTACCTCGTCCAGAGCCGCCAGAATGCGGTCCAAACAAAGGTCAAGGGCTTCCATACTGATTACGGTTGCCTTCATATTGCCTGTGTGGCCTACCATATCACCGTTGGGGAAGTTAGCGCGGATGAACTTGTATTCACCGCTGCGAATGGCATCTACCAAAATATCGGTAATTTCTGCACACTTCATCCATGGTCTTTGCTCAAAGGGAACTACATCGGAGGGAACTTCCAAATAGGTTTCCTTCTCATCGTCGTATTTTCCGGACTTATTTCCGTTCCAGAAATAGGTTACGTGACCATATTTCTGCGTTTCGCTCACCGCAAGGGATTTAAAGGGGGCGTTTGCCAGATACTCACCCATGGTATTGGTAATTTCGGGAGGAGCTACCAGATATACGGGAGGAATGTGTAGGTCACCGTCGTATTCAAGCATTCCCGCGTAAGAGGTCTTGGGGAAGCGAACTCTGTCAAAATAGGGGAATTCTTCGTCGCAAAATGCCTTGGAAATCTCGATGGAACGGTCCCCTCTGAAGTTAAAGAAGATTACGCCGTCTCCATCTTCAATGGTACCTATCGCTTTGCCGTTTTCTGCAATAACAAAACCGGGCAAATCCTGGTCGATGACCTTCAGCTGAGCTCTGTAGGTTTCGATGGCTTCTTTTGCACTGCTGAACTGTCTGCCTTCACCCAGTACATGGATGTCCCAGCCTGCCTTTACCATCTGCCAGTTGGCTTCGTAGCGGTCCATAGTAATGCTCATTCTTCCGCCGCCGGAAGCAATCTTGGCATCAAATCCGTCAGTATTAAGAGAAGCAAGGAAATTTTCAAAAGGTACAACGTATTCCAGCGCGCTGGTTTCCGCAACATCTCTGCCATCCAGTAAAATGTGGCAGCGAACCTTCTGAATTCCTTCCGCCTTCGCATGGGTAATCAAAGCCTTTAAATGGTCAATGTGAGAGTGAACGTTTCCGTCGGAGAACAGGCCGATAAAGTGCAGGGTGGAGCCGTTTTCTTTTACGGTTCCGCTAACCTTCTGCCAGCCTTGGCCCTGATAGATTTTACCGCTTTCAATGGAGTTGGATACCAGCTTTGCGCCTTGTGCAAAAATCTGACCGGAACCGAGCGCGTTGTGACCGACCTCAGAGTTACCCATATCATCATCGGAGGGGAGACCTACGGCGGTGCCGTGCGCCTTCAGACTCAGGGTTGGGTAGTCACGCAGCAAGCGATCCAAGGTGGGCGTAGCGGCCTTTGCAATAGCATTGCCTTCGATTTTTGAGTTGATACCTACGCCGTCCAGTACCAGAACCGCAACAGGACCCTTTACGTTGATTTTTTTCTTCATTTCCACAAGTTTCATAATTCAACCTCTTTCTAAAGATTTGTTTTCATTACTTTTTCGGCAGCAGCCAGAATTCCAAGTTTTGCACTTTCCCAAGTCAGACCGCCTTGCATATAAACGGTGAAAGGTGCGCGCATCGGCGCATCGGCAGAAAGCTCAATGGACGAGCCTTGCGTAAAGGCGCCTGCTGCCATGATGACAGGATCCTGATATCCCGGCATTGCCCAAGGAATGGGGGTTACGTGGCTATCCACGGGAGAGGCGCTCTGAAGCCCTTGGCAAAAAGCTTCCACTTTATCCGGACTTTGCAGAGAAATTTGCTGTACAATGTCAAAGCGCGCTTCATTGGCGCGGGGGATACATTCGTAGCCCATTTTTTCAAATAGAGCCGCGGAGTATATTGCGGTCTTCAAGGCTTGCGCTACCGTGTGGGGAGCGTAGAAAATTCCCTTAAATATGGATTTGGTATGACCCAGACTGGCACCGATCTCAAGCCCGATTCCGGGGCAAGAAAAACGCGCGGCACAAAGCTCAATGGCTTTT
Organism: Eubacteriales bacterium; assembly: GCA_045597125.1. Lineage (GTDB taxonomy): Bacteria > Bacillota > Clostridia > Oscillospirales > SIG627 > RGIG5579. The sequence continues at coordinate 28,112 of JAZODR010000023.1, forward strand.
TTTGTTCCTGCAAGATATCCGCCGGATTCTGCCATACCGCCACCCGGGTTTTTAATCAATGATCCGATACATAAATCCGCTCCGTAATAGCAGGGCTCGTGTTCCTCGCAGAATTCCGCATAGCAGTTGTCAACTACTACGAAAGCACGGTTTTTGACTAACTGCACCGCTTTTTCTACAATGCGGTTACTCAAAGGGCGTCTGGTACTGTAGCCGGGACTTTTCTGTAAATATACCATTTTAACGTCGCCTTTTGCAAGACGTTCCAGAATGGCTTTTTCATCCAGTTCGGATTCTTCGGTTAAATTGATTTCTTCATAATGAATTCCGAAATCCTTTAGACTGCCATAGCCTGATTTGCCTTCGATGCCGATGACGCTTCTCAGGGTATCGTAGGGAGTTCCCGTTATGGAAAGCATGGTGTCACCGGGACGAAGTAAACCGAACAGACCCACGGTTAAAGCGTGCGTTCCCGATAAAATGCTATGCCTGACAAAAGCTGACTCTGCCTCAAACACACGGGCGAAAATGCGGTCCAGCACCTCTCTGCCCATATCGTCGTAGCCGTAGCCCGTAGTGGAATTGAAGCACTCCGTAGCAACCTTTTCTTCACGAAAGGCTTCCAGAACTTTTTTTTGATTGATGAAGGCTCTCTCATCAATTTTCTGAAAGATGGGGAAGAGATCGGCCTCAGTTTCTTTAGAAAGCACCATCAAAGCTTCGGAAAATTGTAACATAAAATCCTCATTTTAAATTTTAATTCTACTCATCTTATCATAAAAATCCCTTTAAATCAACACATTTATTAAAATAGAGGAAAACTTAATTGACAAAAAACGGATTTTTCGCTAAAATAGTACAACAAAAAACGGTGGAGGGTACTATGCCTCGATTTTTTTTAGGCGATGATTTTATCTATAGGCTCAATTTTCCTTTGCCTGAGAGTATTTTGCTTTCAGGGGAGGACGCATTTCATCTTTCCGTGTCCCTCCGCGCAGCAATCGGGGATGAGGTTGTTGTTTGCACTGCCGACGGAATCGAATTGAAGTGTAAAATTGTTGCCATCTCGGGAGGAAAAAAAGATCCTCTGGTTACGTTGATGCCGCTGGAAGCCTGTCAAAGTGATGTGGAAATGGGCGTGGCGGTTACTCTGTTTCAAGGAATGCCCAAGGGCAAAAAAATAGATTCCATTATTCAAAAATGTACCGAGCTTGGTGTATCTCGCATTGTTTTCGTGTATTCCGATTATGCAGTTCCCGAGCTTTCCGATGAGGAAAAAAAGCTTATTCGTTTTCGTAAGATTGCCGATGAAGCCTGCAAGCAAAGCGGGAGAGGGAAACTGGTAAAGATTGATCTTCTTCCCAGCCTTGACAGCGCCATCGGGCAAATGCTGGAAAGTGATATTACATTTGCTTGCTATGAATTGGAACAAGAGGGAGGAATCAAAGCTTTGCTGAAGCAAAAGGCGGATTCCATATCCTTTTTTATCGGTCCTGAAGGCGGGATTTCTCAACGGGAAATCGGTCTTTTGCGAAAAAATGATATTCCTACGGTAACCCTTGGGAAACGCATTCTCCGTACCGAAACGGCAGGCAGTGCCGTAATGTCAATGTTGCTTTATGAAAAAGAGCTTTGAGTGATTTCAAAGCTTCTTTTCTTTTTGTAAACCAAAAGTAAAAGTGAAATTAGTCAAAAAAGCCAATAAAAATAATGATAATTTGTTAATATTTATGATTTTCTCTTGAAAAAATCGTCATAGTTGTGTATAATTCTTATGGTTTGTTCGTTGTTTTGTGGAAAAACAACAAGTCTTTCCGTAAGGACCGAGAATAAGGAGTATTGTATGTCTAACAGACTGTTCCAAAGCGTAGTTTATCAGATGAAAGATGTAGTGGAAAGCACCATTGGTGTGGTAGATACAGACGGTGTTATTATTGCCTGCAGCGATCTTGTTCGCATTGGTGAGGTCATCGGTGGAATTAAGGAGGAGCTTTTCTATACAGGTGAAGCTTTTTCCGCAGCCGGCTATTTGTTTCGTCCCATCGGAGCATTTGGTAAGACCGAATACTATGTTTTTGTTCAGGGAGAGGACCAGAATGCAAATTTTTCTTCTAATCTTCTGTGTATCTCTCTAGGTCAAATCAAGGCACTTTACGATGAAAAGTATGACAAGACCAGCTTTATCAAAAATATTGTTTTGGATAACATCTTGCCCAGCGATATTTATATTAAGTCCAAAGAGCTTCATCTTTCAAACGAGCTGGAGCGCGTGGCATTCTTAATCAAATTCGGACAGAAATCGGATATTGTTCCCGTGGATGTGATTCAGAATATGTTCCCTGATCGCAATCGGGATTATGTGATCGGCGTAGGAGAGAACGATGTGGTCCTGATTCATGAGTTTCATACTGCTCAGGATAAGGCGCAGGTTACAAAGCTTGCCAAGAGCATTGTTGATACCGTCCAGAGCGAATTCTACCTGAAGGTTGTGGTAGGCGTGGGAACGGTTGTCTCCTCTCTGAAAGAGCTTGCCCGCTCTTATAAAGAAGCGCAGGTATCCATTGAGGTGGGTAAAGTATTTGATACGGAGAAGAGTGTTGTCAATTACGAGAATCTGGGTATTGGCCGTCTGATTTATCAGCTTCCTGCCACCTTGTGCGATATGTTTCTGAATGAGGTGCTCAAGAAGGGGGCACTGGAAAGTCTGGATCGCGAGACTCTGCTTACCATTCAATGTTTCTTCGAGAATAATCTCAATGTGTCCGAAACCTCCAGAAAGCTTTTTGTACACCGTAACACCCTTGTTTACCGTCTGGAGAAAATTCGTAAGATCACAGGGCTTGATTTGCGTGAATTTGAACATGCCATCACCTTTAAGGTTGCCTTGATGGTCAAAAAGTACCTCAGCTCCAAGCCGGGGAAGTTTTAAACGAGTAGATTAAAAAGGAGATTGTATGATCGTATTTAACAATGTATCCAAGGTCTACAAGAATGGCACTCGTGCCCTGAGCAACGTAGATCTTGAGATCTCCGACGGTGAATTCGTTTTTATCGTTGGTGCCAGCGGTGCAGGTAAAACCACCCTGACCAAATTGCTTCTTTGCGAGGAAAAGGCTTCCGGAGGTAAAATTACCATCGGGAAATTCAATTTGACCCGTATGCCCAAATGGCGTATCCCCAAGCTTCGCCGTACGCTTGGCATCGTGTTTCAGGATTTCCGCCTTCTTCCCAATATGACGGCAGAGGAAAATATTGCATTTGCTATGCACGTCATCGGAGAAAAGAAAAAGACCATCAATACCCGCGTTGCAAACTTTTTGAAACTTGTGGGTCTTGAGGATAAGGCTCATTCCAAGCCTGCAGAGCTTTCCGGTGGTGAGCAACAGCGTGTGGCTTTGGCCCGCGCTCTTGTTAACAATCCTGATATTATCATTGCCGATGAGCCTACCGCAAATGTGGATCCTTATATGGCAATCGAGATTATGGAACTGCTTCTGAAAATTAATAAGCTGGGTAAAACCGTTATCGTTATCACTCATAATGTCAGCCTTGTAAATTACTACAAAAAGCGTGTGATTACCATGAAAGACGGTCAGATTGTCAGTGATAAGCAAGGAGGTATGTTCGATGAAGATTAGATTTTATAATTTCGGTTATTCTATCAGTCTTGCATTTCAGGGCATCTTCAGAAACGGATTGATGAGCCTTGCTACTATTTTCGTTTTGACATCGGCGCTCCTTGTAACCGGATGTACCTGGGCTTTGAAGGTGAATTTGGACCACAACCTGAAAGAGATCAATGCTTATAACAAAATTGTCGTATTCGTTGCTAAGGAAACGGAAACCCATACGATTACGCGTTTGAAAGAAAAAATTGAAAAATTGCCGTCTGTGGAAAGCGTGGAGCATATTACCAAAGACCAGGTGCTTCGCGGACTGTTTGAATCCTACGGTGATTACGGCGATATTCTGCAGATGTACGACGATGATAATCCGTGCAAGGATGAGCTTGTCATTACATATTCCGATTCTTCCCGTGTCAACGACATTACGTATCAAATCAATCATATGAATGAAGCAGAGGAAACTTTTGGCTCTGTAGAAAAGATCAATGACCGTCGCGAGGTAGCCGAAAAGATTGATGAGATTAAGAACGTTGTAGGCTTGATTTTTACTTGGCTGATGGCGCTTCTCTTGGTTGTGAGCGTGTTTATTATTATGAATACCATCAAACTTGCCGTTCATTCCCGAAGAGATGAAATCTCCATTATGCGTTACGTGGGTGCTTCTGGTTCCTACGTTGCTTTCCCCTTTGTTTTGGAGGGTATGATACTGGGGGCATTCTCTTCCGGTATTGCATTTGGACTTCTTTATTACATCTATAAGATTTTTGCCGTGAATATTCTCGGTGGAAGTGGCTTGATAACCATTTTACCGTTTAGTTCTCTTGTTTTCGAGATTCTGATCGCGTTCATCGCCATCGGTGTTGGACTTGGTATCATTGGCAGCTTGTTCTCTTTGAGAAAGTATAATAAAGACTGAAAACCAAAACGGAGGTGTTTTTCTTGAAAAAAAAGATCACCGTCGGTACAACTGTTGTTTTAATTTTATTGTCCGCTTTGCTTGCTTTTCAGCTTACCTACCATTTCGTTGGTTTGCAATATCAGGCAAAGGTGGATACTTTGACCAAGACCCAATCCGACTTTTCACTTCTTGCTGAGGCTGATTCTATTATCCGTGAAAATTTTTGGGGAGAGATCGACGACGAAAAGGTGGAAAACGGTTTACTTCAGGGATATATTGCTTCCTTGAACGATCCTCATTGTGCATATCTTACTGCAGAGGAGTATTCCCGCTATCAAAAAGAGCGAGAAATTTCCGGTAGTGCCATCGGAGTTCGCCTTACCTACGATGCCGAAAAGAACCGCGTTGTAGTTTATAGTGTTTTTACTGATTCTCCTGCACAGAAAGAGGGAATTCTTCCCGGAGACGTTTTGATTTCCCTTGATGGTAAGAAAACAGAGGATCTCGGCTTTTACGAGGTTCTGGAAGCACTTGCCGGCGAGAAGGGGACTAAGGTAGAGCTTACTGTCCGCCGCGAAATTGCGATGCAGGTTATGGATATGAATTTTACCTTGACCCGCGAAAGCGTAAAGCCCAATTCCCTTGCTTTTTCCGTGCTGGACGGTAATGTAGGCTATGTTCAGATTTTTGCATTTGATGAAACTACTCTCGATGAATTGGAAAATGCTATCAATTCTTTGGTTTCGGCTGAGGTTTGCGGCATCGTTTGGGACGTGAGAAACACTTCCGGCGGTGACCCTCTTGTTGCGATTAACGCCTTGGACCGCCTTCTCCCGAAAGGAATTTTGGTTCGCACGGTGGATTACAAGGGCGCGAAAAAAGAGATTACAAGCAACGAGACTTGTTTGAATCTCCCTATGGCAGTACTGATTAATTCTGCAACCTCCTTTGGCGGCGAGATTTTTGCATCGGTGATGAAGGATTTCGGCACAGCTACTTTGGTAGGGGAGACTACCAATGGAAAAAGCCTCTATCAGGAGGTGATGGAGCTAGATAATGGCTCTGCACTTCTCCTTTCCGTAATGGCATATCATCCGCCTCTTTCCCCATCCTTTGAATCGGTTGGAATCGAGCCGGATGTTCCCGTTAAACTTGCAGGATCAAATTTTTATCTTTTGGATTTCGAGAATGACACGCAGCTTGTTAAAGCGTGCCGATTGCTTAGCAAATAATTGTAACGAACGTGAATCAAACGCATCTGAAGTGAATAATAATAAGGAGACTTGAATGAAAAAAAGAATCCGTATGATATCTTTTTTGCTGGCTTTTATAACGCTGGCAATGTCCTGTATGATCTTTACAGGTGGCAGCGCTGCCGGTCTTGGTCAGCAGAAAAATGAACTGGAGAGCCAGTTAAACGCGCTGAAATCCCAGTCTGCTCAGTTAAAATCACAGTATAATGTTGCTTTGAAAAACCTGAAAGATCAGAAGGCTGCTGTGAATCTGCTCTATGACCAAATTGAGACCTATCAGAAAGAGCTGGATACGCTTTCTTCTTTGATGGTTGAATATACTGCATTGGCTGCAGCAAAGGAAAAAGAGATTGATGTTCTCAATGAGCAGATGAATAAGAATTTTGAACTGTTTAAGGAGCGCCTTGTATTTGCCCAAGAAAGCGGCAATATGAGTTATATTGATTTTATCCTTGGTTCATCCGATCTTTCCGATATTATTTCCAGATCTGAAGTGATCAATGATATGTTAGAGTATGATCGTAAGATCATCGAGACCTTGCTTTCCGATCGCCAGGCGATTGAAAAAGCAAAAGAAGAAATTGAACTTGCTTTGCAAAATTGCCGTGAAAAACAGACAGAATATGATGCAGTTGTTACGGAACTGAAGGCAAAGCAGGCAGAAGCAGAAGAAAAGCTTCAAAAGCTTCAGGCGGATTCCGATGCTGCAAAAACTGCTTTGGATCGTTCAAATTCCTTGAAAAAGCAGGTTGAGGATAATTTAGATAGAGTCATTCAGCAAATTGCGGCAGAGTCCAGCGGAAGCTATACCGGCGGCGCATTTATTTGGCCCTTGCCCCTGTCTTTCCCCGGTGCTATTTCTCAGTATTTCCATTCCGGTCACTCCGGCATTGATATTCACGTATATGGTTGGGCAAACAACGGAATAATTCCCGCGCTTTCCATTGCGGCAGGAAAAGTTGTCCGTAAAGGATATTACTCTGACTGGGGTAATCTGATTGTGGTTGACCATGGCGGCGGATATCTTTCCTACTATGCTCACTTGGATTCTTTTGCCGTTAATCTCGGTCAGCAGGTTTCTCAGGGTCAGCAGGTAGGTAAGATTGGTTCTACCGGTCGAAGCACCGGACCTCATCTTCACTTGGTAATCTATGCTCCCGTGGGAGCAAACGGTACCTCTATCCGTACCGACCCCATGAAATATATTTCCTATCCCAGATAAAATAAATTGAACATATAAGAAAGAGAGAGAATCATTATGGCAGCAAAACCTACTTTTGTCACTGAAGAGGGTCTTCAGAAACTGAAAGACGAGCTGGAATACCTAAAGGTGGTCAAGCGCAAGGAGGTTGCAGAAGCCCTGAAGCAGGCAAAAGCATTTGGTGACCTTTCCGAAAATAGCGAATACGATGAAGCAAAGAATGAACAGGCTGAGGTGGAGCGCCACATCGCCGAGCTTGAAGATATTCTGGATAATATCGAGATTATCAAATCCAACGGCAAGAAGAACAGCGTTCAGGTTGGTTCTACCGTGAAGGTTTATGATATTGAATTTGATGAAGAAGTAATCTATACCATCGTAGGCTCTACCGAGTCCGATCCTATGGAAAATAAAATCAGCGACGAATCTCCCATTGGCAGTGCACTTCTCGGTGCAAAGCCCGGAGATGAGGTGCAGGCGGAAACACCCGGCGGCACTCTTGCGATGAAGGTAATTGAGATCCTGTAAGAAAGATAAGGAAAAAGCTATGGACCAGAATGTACAGAATATTCAGGAAGAAAATTTTAGTGAACAGGTAGCGGTTCGCCGTGAAAAACTGTTTGAATTGCAAAAAGCAGGGAAGGACCCTTATAAAATTACAAAGTTTGATTTAGATGCTTATAGTACCGAGGTCAAAGAAAATTTCGTAGAAGGTCAAGAGAGAGTGGTTCGCATTGCGGGAAGAATGCTCAGCCGTCGTATTATGGGTAAGGCGTCCTTTTGTAATCTTGCCGATGAAAAGGGAAATATCCAGCTTTACGTTAAACGCGACGATGTTGGCGAGGACGACTATGCCGCTTTTAAGAAGTGGGATATCGGTGATATTATTGGTGTGGAAGGCTTTGTCTTTACTACCCGTACCGGTGAAATTTCCGTTCATTGCAGGAAAATCACCCTTCTTTCCAAATCTCTTATTCCTTTGCCCGAAAAATTTCACGGTCTGACCAATACCGATATGCGTTACCGTCAAAGATACGTGGATCTTATCGTTAATCCCGAGGTGAAGGATGTATTCTACAAGAGATCCGCGATTTTGAAAGAGGTTCGCGCATATCTTGATTCCAAGGGATTTTTGGAGGTGGATACCCCTATTTTGGTTCCAATGGAAATTGGTGCAGCAGCACGTTCCTTTGCAACTCATCACAATACCTTGGATATGGATATGTACCTGCGTATTGAAACCGAGCTTTACTTAAAACGTCTTATTGTAGGCGGTATGCACAGAGTTTATGAAGTAGGCCGTATTTTCCGCAACGAGGGTATGGATACCAAGCACAATCCCGAATTTACCACCGTTGAACTTTATCAAGCTTTTACCGATTACTACGGTATGATGGATCTGGTAGAAGAGCTTTATATCAGCCTTGCTGATAAGATTTGCGGCTCCCGTGTAATTACCTATCAGGGCAAAGAGATTAATATGGGTAAGTGGGAAAGAATGACTATGGTGGAAGCCGTCAAGAAGTATGCCGGTGTAGATTATCACTCTTGGAAGAGCGATGAAGAGGCAAGAGCTTGCGCTAAGGAACATCACGTAGAAGTTCCTGCCGATGCAACCTGTGGTACCGTCCTCATCGAGTTCTTTGACGCTTACGTAGAAGAAAAGCTTATCCAGCCCACCTTTATCTACGATTACCCCGTAGAGAACAGCCCTCTTGCAAAGAGAAAACCCTCTGATCCTCGTTTTACGGAACGTTTTGAATACTTTATCAATGCTACTGAATTTGGCAATGCTTTCTCTGAGCTTAATGACCCCATTGACCAAAAGGAGCGTTTTGAGACTCAGGTGGCCGCCAAGCGCGCTGCTGAGCCCGATACCAAGGCAGAGGTGGATTACGATTACGTCACCGCTATGGAGTACGGTATGCCTCCCACGGGTGGCCTTGGCTTCGGCATTGACCGTCTGGTTATGCTCCTCACTGACTCTGCTTCTATTCGTGATGTTCTGCTGTTCCCCACGATGAAGCCCCTCGATTAAGAAAATGCCGTAAAATAGCGGTATTACAGGGTTTTTGAAACTTCATCAAAACCGATTTACGACACATTTACGACAAATGAAAAAATGAAGACACCCTATGACCATAAAAAGTCATAGGGTGTCCTTTTTCGTTTGGGGTTATTTGTTTTCTTGTTCTAATGCTCTATAATCAACTTTTCCTCTGTTAGTTCTTGGGAAATCTTGATAGAAAGCAATTTGATTAGGCACCATATAATCGGGAAGTTTTTCTTTACACAAAACGGTTATTTCGTCAATAATTTGCTGACTTTCTTCGTTGCCGTCATTTAATACAATGCAGGCTTTGGGGATATTGATTCTCTCTTTATCTTCAATGCCTATAACACAACAAAGACTTACGGCAGGATGTTCTATTACAACCTTTTCAATGCGGTCAGGGAACATTTTTGTAACAATGCCGTCATTTCCCTTGGTCATAATAATTCGCTTTATTCTTCCACTTACAAACAAAACACCATCTTCATTTAGATAACCGAGGTCGCCCGTGTGAATCCATCTTTCGCCATCGTTATGAACACGGATGATTTCATCGGTAGCATCTTGTTTTTCATAATATCCCATCATTAATTGCGGGCCAGAGAAACAAATTTCGCCTTCTTGGTTATACGTATATTCTTCGTTGATGTTGTCGGGATTGACAATCTTACAATTAACCTTTGCCAAGGGGGTACCAACAGAACCAAGCAAGTTGCAATCTTCATAAGTTGCGGTCGCAGCACTTACCATTTCAGTAGAACCCAAGCCTTTTGCAAGTTTGATTTTTGCACCGCAATCGGCAAACAAAGCATTGATTTCTTCTTCGTTTTTGGTATTCATTGCTTCGCCACCATAAAAACAGTTTCGCAAACAAGACAAATCAACATTTTTTATGTTCTCGTTGTCAAGCAAGGCTTCCCAATATGCAGGAATTGAGTTTATATGGTTGGGGCGATATTTTTTGATGTATTCATCAAGTTTATTGGGTTCATATTTTGGAATCAATACGGTTTTGAAACCAAAAGCCAACGGCTCCAACATACAATTAACGAGACTGTAGTTAATGAAAGGTGGCAAAACGGCCATCATACATTCCTGTCTTTGATGTGGAATATTGCAACCTATTTCCCAAATTACAGTATTTATGCCTCTATCAGAACACATAACACCTTTGGGGTCGCCTGTTGTTCCTCCTGTATGTGATATTATTGCAAGTTCGTTCGGGTTTTTCTTTATTGTGGGTGGGGTAATGCCTTTTCCCTGCTTAATAAACTCTTTCCAATCAAGATAAATTGTTCCCTGTGGGAGTTTGGGCTCTTTTACTTTTAACTTGTATAATTGTTTAATCGGGAAAGGTAACGATTGAGATACATTCACAACGATTGCCTTTTCAACGGAGGTCTCTTTCATAACATCGGCAACAATATTATATGTGCCGTCAAACATTAAGAAAACTCTGCTATGTACTTCGTTAAGATAATCTCTTATTTCGTTAGCACTTGCAAGAGGGTGAATCATATTTGCAACGGCACCCATTTTGTTGATTGCATAGACGATATAAAGGGCTTCGGGTATGCTAGGCATTGCAACAGTTACGATTTCGCCCTTTTGAACACCAAGCGAAACCAATGCTTTTTCACAGGCATTTATGTTAGCGAATAGTTGTCCATATGTGATTTTATTACCCAAATAAACAATTGCGATATCCTTCGGGTAGTCTTTGTTATTTTGCCAAAGGTACTCATAAATAGTACAATCGGGTAAAGTAGCGTTGATTGTTTCCTCGGTATAGTATTTTAACCAAGGTTTGTCTATTGACGGATATCCCGTCATTTTCTTTTCTTCCATTTTGTTATCTCCTCATTGGATAATTTTGCATACTGTATTTATTATAATGATTTGGCACTTAAAATTCAATACTTTTCCCGAATCTTCATGAGTCATAACGATTCTTATAGAATCTTTATGACTCTTTTTCTTTTATATAAGACTCTTTAGGAATCTTCATGATTATATAAGCATTATGAGTCTTTATCTTAAACATAGAGTAATTGAGAGTTATCAAGATTAAGAAAAGAGTAAAGATTCTTCTTGATTGTTTAAAGAGTAAAGAAGATTACTTGAAATAAAAAAATTAATAGAATAAGTTTTAAACATCAATACTTTTAATTTAAGAAGGAGGAATTACAAACCATACACACATAAGGAAAAATAAATGAAGGTGGAATTACAAAAGAAACGCGACCAAGTGTGGTCAACCCTGTATCACCGTTTTTGCGAAACCTATGGAAATGTCCAAACGGAAAAACGGCGGTATCGTCAATCTTAACCCGAGTATGCTATTGTAGGGTTGGTTGACTTGCCGATAATGTATCGGCTTTGGAATGGCAGAAAGTGTTCTGCCGTACCTTTGGCGAGGGGGCTCTCTCGTCTTCGTCTGAACCAAAATAGCATCGTACCTATTCGCATTAACGATTTCGGACACGAAATCGACAATGCGGATAGGGTAATCTGCCCGACTAGATCTAGTCGGGGTAGATATCATTTGAGAAAGGAGTGACACGAGATGTCAAAAAAACGTAGTCTTTTCATACAGAGTATGACGGCCATTGAAGCGTCATTCACGCTCGGGTACGATAAGCATTCTTCAAAGAAACAAAGTGGACAACCCGACCACAGTTGGAGGGTGTATAGCTTTGCAGGCAAGGCAAACTTGCTTGATACTGCCCACAACCTTTGTGAGTACATTAAAGAGCATTACCCCGAGGTTGATAAGGTGCGACAGATTCGTCCCGAATACTGCCAAGAGTGGCTTGACAGTAAGGCAAAGAGTGGTTGTTCCCTTAACACGATAGAAACCTATAAAAGCAATTTGGTGAAGTTGTCACGGGTTATCAATCATCATTTCGGGGTACATACCAATTTTGAAACAAAGGTCAATGTGGAATTAATACCCGACCGAACGAGTCCTCGGGAGTTCGCTCTAACACCCGAAGAAATACAAAGGGTAAAGGACTCGATTGTCAAACCGTGTCACTCGAGCAATTTCTTTATTTTCTCAACCTATACCTGCTGCAGAATCAATCAAATTGAAGTCTTGCAAAAAAGACACCTGACCTTTGACAATGACGGACAGACCGTTTACGTCTGTTTGGAGCACGACAAGGGTGGGCGCAAAAACGAGATTACCGTCTGTGACAAAGAGTTCTATGCCTTTTGCAGTTCGCTCATATCGGGCAAGGCAGAAACGGACTCCCTGTTCGGCAACATTCGCAAGGATAGCGGGAATAAGTGGTTATCTCGCAGATTGCGTCATTTGGGAATAACAATACCAAAAGAAAAGACCGTTGGTTGCAAGGCAGTACAGAAAAGTGGCAACCATTCGGTGAGGAAGTCTTCTATAATTGCCTATTACAATAAGCAATATCAACATTATCTCAATAGCGGACTATCGCCCGATAAGGCAGACCGAACGGCAAAAAACGATTGTTGCGTGAGACTTTCGCACGGCAGTGCTGAAAAAAGGGTCGATATCATAAATATTTATCTCGGTGCAAAAACATAAAAATAATTCGTCAAAATACTTGCAATTTAAAAAACTGTAGTTATACTTTATCATGTAAGTGATTTACAACACTTTTTCTTTTGTCTTTTATTTACATATTTTTGGTGGAATTATATTTACGAAGGTGGAATGCCCCGAGGCTGCTCGGGGGCATTCCATTTTCTTTTTGTGTTGTAGCCACTAAAAAATACTAAATAAAAGGAGTGTTGAACAATGTTCAATCCAATTCGCCTATTTACAGGCACAGAAAAAGAGTTCGCAATGTTTCAAGATTATGTTCGCTCGGTTACCGATAGAGGAAGTTACAATTCCGTTTCTTTCCTTGCCGACTCGAACATTCGGGGTAAAGATGCCCCTCTCGTTTCGGTTATGTGTTTTGATAATGCCACAGGCATTAATTTCAAGAAACTAACCACCCACACCAAAGGTCGCTTTGTTACCATTTTTGCCGAGGTCCGATACAATGGCGGCAAGAAAAGTTATAAGGCAATCGGCATATCTATCGCCCCAAAGGAGTTTGTTGGTGAAACGCACCCCATTGACGATAGTGAGGTTCAACCTGATTACACGGAAGAACTGCCCGAGGACTTTGAAGAATTACCCGATGTAACGGACGACGATTTGCCGTTTCCTGCGGAGGTGTAACTATGAAAATTAGAGTTACAGGGACACCCGAGCAGATTGAGGTTCTGCTTGAAAGAATACCGCTTATCGTTGGCACACAATGCCGATACATAAGCAACCCATACCCACAGACGAGGAAATGCAAAACGAGTAAATATGTATCGGTCTATTTGGATTTTGAAGATTATGATTTATACGATTTAAATGGCTGACAAGCAGAAAAATACGCGCTATACTCTTTAAACCACGAGATTTTGAATAATTTACAAAAAGTTCATATTCTCCAAAATAGACTCATCTGAGCTCTCAAAAATGAAATCGGCCTATTTTACCCCTACTTTTCGGGTTTGGGGTAAAATGGCACGATTTGGGGGTATTGACAAAATCGAAAAAATATCTTACTCTTTGCCATCACCATTTTTAGTAAAGGAGGTTGAGAAAGTTGTTCGACGGCACTTACAACGAGTGTTTGCCGAAGAGAACGAATAATACGACAAGGGACAAAGAAAAAACACCAACATGGCAAAAATTCAATTTAACGGCAGAAGAAGCAGCAGACTATTTCAACATTGGAATAAACAAACTGCGACAATTTGCAAACGAACACAGGGACGAAGAGTTTCTGCTTTGGAGTGGAAACCGTGTCCTCTTCAAACGAAGATTGTTTGAAGAATATATTGAGAAAATAAATATAATTTAAGGAGAAAAAATATGTCAGAGAAAAGACGAGATTCAAAAAATAGAGTATTAGAAAAAGGCGAGTTCCAACGGGAAGACGGAAGATATGAATTTAAATATAAAGACCGTCTTGGGAAAAGACGGACCGTTTACAGTTGGAAACTTGTTCCTACGGACAAAGTACCCGAGGGCAAAAAATGTGATTTGTCTCTTCGGGAAATGGAAAAGAAAATCAAGCGCGACTTGGATGACGGTCTTGATACCTTTACTGCAGAAAGAAATGACCTTAATTATTTCTTTGATAAATATATGGAAACAAAGCACAACCTTCGTCCATCAACCCGAGAAAACTATATCTATATGTACACCAAGTACGTTAGCGAAGATTTGGGAAAACGAAAATTGACCACTATTAAATATAGTGATATAAAGAAATTCTATATGCACCTTATCTATGAAATTGGGTTTAAACCTAACAGTATGGAAATCATACACACCATACTGCACCCGATATTCACAATGGCAGTCCGTGATGATTATATCCGCAAGAACCCCACAGACGGCATTATGGCAGAGATTAAGAAAAGCAACGATTGGGAGAAGGCACAACGACATGCCTTGACTCTACCTCAACAGATGGCCTTTATGGACTTTATACGGCACTCTAAACAGTACAACCATTGGTTGCCCTTGTTTACCTTTTGTTTGGGAACAGGGTGTCGTGTGGGCGAGGTAATTGGGCTTCAATGGTCCGATTGCCTTTTCAAAGGTGACGGGGCAATCTTCGTAAACCATAATATGCTCTATCGCAAGAACAAGGACGGCAAATGCGAGTTCCATATTCATGCGACCAAAACGGCAAGTGGCACCAGAATGGTGCCTATGTTTGACGAAGTTCGTGAAGCACTGTTGCAGACGAGAGAGCAACAAATCAAGAACGGTGGTTGTCAATCTGTTGTTGACGGTTTGAGTAATTTTGTTTTTACCAATCGTTTTAATGAGGTTTATTCGCCTGCGGCTCTCAATAGAGCAATCGCACGAATTATCCGTGATTACAACAAAGAAGAAACCGAAAAGGCACTTGCCGAAAAAAGAGACCCCTTGTTATTACCGCATTTCTCCATGCACAATCTACGACACACATTCTGCACCCGACTTTGCGAGGTGGAGAACAATATAAAATATATACAGGATGTTATGGGTCACAAGAAGATTGAAACCACAATGGAGATTTACAACGAGGTAACAAAAGAGTTCAAGCAACAGAAAACCCAAAGTCTGCAAGGCAAATTGAAAATTGCCTAATCTATAAACCGAGTGACACAAATCACTCGGTTTTCCTTTAAAAACCTTTACGACATTTACGACAATTTTTACGACATTTGACCGTGGCAATAAGTTGCGATAAGTGGCGATTCGTGAAAACATAATATAGAAAACCCTTTATCCGTGGGGATTTATAACGATAAGTGGCAATTCGTGAAAATACAAAAGTACTCCCCACAATGAAACCGTTAGATTAAGAAAACCCTTTATTTATGCGGGTTTTCGGGGTTTTGAAGGTGTCAAAAAAGGCATTTTACCCACGATTTACCCATCGTGCCCGAAGTTTTCCTGACGGCATATAACAGTAAAATAAAGTTTTGCAGGTATCAAAGCAATTTGATACCTGCTTTTTCTTTCTACCCACCCAACTTCTTACCATAATTCAAAAATAAGATAATAGTTATTTGCGAGAATATTTTTAGGTGCTTTTTATTGCCCGTTTAATATTCTGTTTTAAGGGTCGTAAAGAAAGGTGGGTGGATGGAAACCATCCACCCCAGATTATCCCAAATAAATTTCGCCCGCAAAGCGAGACATTGTTCGATGAACAAACTCCTCGCTCACATCTGTGTAGATGTCCAAGGTCGTTTTTGCATCTTCGTGTCCCATTAGATATTGGACTAATTTAATGGTAAGTCCACTGTTAGGTTCACAACATTTCTCAATCATACGAGTGCAGTATGTGTGTCGCAACATATGATTTGTTTGATGAGGTAGGTACATTGGTGCTCTTCCTTCGTTATATGCATTCTCTTGTTCCGAGATATTGTATTTTTTTATGATACGGTCAATTGCAGAATTAACACTATCTGCTTTTAATGCCAGTCCGTAACGATTTAGAAATACCCAATTACCATAACCGTCAACCCTGTTATCTCTTTTTGGGAGGGACTTCTGCCGTTCTTTTTCTGATAGTAGTGCCACTTTCACCTTGGGGTCTATTGGAATTGTTCGTTCGGCGGCAGTGGTTTTTACATCTATAACCTTATCATAACATCGTTTAACACCGTCATCGTCTTTCCATTGGCGATAGACTAATTGTTTTTCAATGTTAATTTCATTCTTGTCAAAATCAATATTTTCCCACGAAAGACCCCTTAACTCACTTATTCTAATACCTGTTCCAAGTAGAACCGTGACAACATTTACACTGTTTTTGAAACAATCATTAGAAAGCATAAAATCAACAAAACGGTGTTGTTCATTGCAAGTGAGCCCCTTGATTTTATCTTTCTTCTTCCAAGCAGGCATTTCTCTAATTTCCTTCATTGCACTGGTACAAGGGTTTTTACGAATAAGGTTGTCCTCTACGGCTGCCGTAAATACTGGATTGAGAAGAGTGTGTATATTGTCAACCGAGGCAGGTTTAAAACCTAATTCAGTTATGAAATGAATATAAAACGATTTCATCATAGAAGCATTGATATCTGCAATTTGAAGATTTCCGAGTGTATTACGAATGTGTCGGTCATAATTATCAAAATAACCAGATTTCGTGCTCTTCTTGATAAGTTTAGTTTTCATATACAAATCAAAACGGTCGTTGAGTGTTACCCTTTTGGATTTATGGGTATCTATTCTATCTCTTATATCTGCTTTGATTTGTTCTTCCATATCTCGCAGTGGTAAGCACTGCTTTTTGCCTTTGGGTTGAGGGTCTGCTTTTGTTAATCTCCAACTGTAAACACTTCGTGGTTGCTTATACATATCAAGATAACGGTACTCATATCTGCCATCCTTTTTTCGTTGCCGTTCACCTTCTCGTAAGGTACGACCCTGATTGTCCTTAAATATTTTTCGTGCCATACCAAAAACCTCCTTCCATCAGATTTCGTTTAGCATAATTCTTGCCAAGACAACCACAGGACTTGGTGTTGCCAGTTACAAGGTCAACAGAAGAAACCACGGTGGTTCTGCCACAGTCGCATTTGCATTTCCACAATGCTTTACGATGTTTGTTAGTTCCTGCTCGTTTCATTACAGTCAACATACCAAATCGTTGACCTGTGATGTCTTTTGCATGGGACACTCGTTTCAAGCATCCACAAGACTTTTTATGACCGTGTCGCAGGTCGCTTGTGGTGGCAAAGGTTGTGCCACCACAGTCGCACTTGCACTCCCATAGACGATGTTGTCGTCCATCAGTTCCAGCGGGACCGATTACGGTCAAACGGTTAAATTTCATACCTTCAAGATTGATTTTCATATGTTACCTCCGATTAGTAGTGTAGTTCAGTTTCCTGAACGATGTAATTTTCAAAGAGCACTCTTTTGATGAGTGTCTTGGTTCCGACACGGAAAAGGTATTCTGCATCGGGTCTGCTTTGTACCAGTTTCCTGATAGTATGTTCTCCAATACCGAAGACCCCACAGGTCTCTTCAATAGTGAGCATCACCTTGTGTTCAGGTGCGACCACAGGAATGGCCATAGATAAACAATCATTCTTCATAGTTAAGTCTCCTTTCGTTTTTTTGTTTTAGAAGAATATTTCTCTCGTTCGTGCTGAATTTGCGAGTTACATTCATCGGTATATTGAGGATAGATTTCCATTATCCGATGTAGCAACAATTCTTTGAAGTATGCATAATTGCGGTTCTTGTCACCATCAATTGCATCCAAGTCATATAAGGCAAGTTCGTAGTCCGAAAGACAATGCCGAATATAATTCACAGTCCAACGGTTTTTAGTAGACTGTGGTGCACTATAAACATCACAGTTATAATCGCCACCTGCCAAGTGCTGTATCTCTTGATAAACAAGTGCTTCTTTTTCTACCTGTTGAGTGTCTATATGTGTAATTTTAATATTGTGCACCAGTTGCTCTATTTGCTCCCTCTGTGTGCACGGTAAAGTAATAGTAATCATATCTCTGCTTGTCCTACACTTCCTTTCGCTTGAATTCCGAACAATCAGTGGAGCACATCACATCACACTTCACTGCTGCGGTGTCCACAGTATACAGCAGCGAAAAAGTCCTGTCAAAGTGCCTTTTTTCAAAACTTTTTGAGGTTACAGAGAAACAAAATTTTACGAAAAACACGGGTTTTCATCTCTCAAAAATCGCTACGAGATATTTTGAAAAACTTTTTGAAAATGGAGGTAAACAAAGTTTTAAAAAAACAGTGGTTTTTCGTCTCTCAAAAATAATTAGTACTTTTTTTAAAAAATTTTTTGAAGCATTTTTTCAGGGAGAGATTATCTGAAAAGAAGTTTAGAATATTAGTATCAATTTCATTTTTGAGAGGTGAAAAAACCGATATTTGATAAACTGTTTTATAATTTAAATAAAAAAGCCGTACCAACGAACCATCGGTGTGCTACGGTTCGTGAGTACGGCAACTGCTTTACATATAACCACAGTAAAAGCAAAATCCATTTATTTTATAAAAATTAAAGTAGGAGAAATTAGAATAGTAGATAATCTTATATCGTAGATGTTTTTATACCCTCCTATGAAAATAGGAGCAAACGGGAAAGGCATTAATGCACACCGATAAGATAATGATATTTCTCTTTTGGTTTTATTTCAAGAAATCTATGCATGACAAAACAGACTATCACATCTCACTGTTAGAAAAAATATGAGATTTTTTCTAAAAAGTAAGGAAAAATAGTCTTGAACTTTGCGGTATAATCCACCTTTACTCGTAACCCATAAAATAAAGTGAATATATGTTATTAAGTAACCTACGAACTGTCCAAATACCATTTTGCTTTTCTTGCGGTATCTTTTGTATAGGTTCTGTTTTTGTGGGGTTTGTTGTTTGCTGTGTTGTTCCATATCCGTTTCGCCTTTCGTAATTTCATTATCGTGTTGCAAACTTTAATCGTCATCTGAATAGGGGTCTCGCAGGAATAGGGGCATATTCCGAGCGACTTGCACTTGCGGGTTACTGCAAGTTGCTTAACTCGTTGCTTTTTATCTGTAAACGATGGTTCATCGTTAATTTGTTTAAGTGTCTGCCGTAATGAAGGCTGACTAATATTTTTGACTGCAAATTGGTGCAGTTCATTCCGTGTAACAATTTTCTTATTAAGGCCATAAACATCAAGAAGTTTGTTCCAAGCGAGTTCCACTGCCACCTGATTTGTGAGGACTTGATGGAGGGTAGGTCTGTATCCGAAAGTGCGAGTTACTGCCTTACGGTTTAATTGAAACTCAAATCTGACTGTTGGGTCCATTTCTTCTCGCAACCCTTTTGGAAGGTGTTTGTCCTTATCTTTACGATATACTCGCACCCCATTACCTTTTCGTGTTTGGGAGGTAAGACCTGTCTCATAATCAAATCTTCGCTCATATCTGGCAGGGAGTATTTTCTCTGCAAAGTCCATAGCAGCATTTGCTCTGTCCTCGTTCTTAAACACAAAATCAAGGTTCAAGTCAAGACGGCATACCAGCATATCCTTGGTGCTAACATTTATGCCGAGTTCATCTTCAACAACCTTTGTTATAATGCTCTCAACGGCACCAGAACGGTCAAAATCGTAAGGAATGGCATTAGTCCCGTTCTGCACTTTTGAGGCAGAGAAATGGAGCACAAGCGACCGAGACCACGAATAGTACGACATAAAGATACTTGCCTTGTTAGCGAGTTTGATTTTCTTATAATCATAAATAAGACCCTTCTTTGTGGTGTCCCAACCGTTCTCTTTTGAAATTTTGTCGTTAGTGAAGTCTAAAATTGATACACGAATAGTGTCTAACATTCTAATTCACCCCCTTTGCTTATATGGTAGAGAAACGATTACAACATTTTTTCAAAAAAATCAAGAGCAGCAAAATGGGCGATTTTCTAAAAGTTTTTAATAAAATCGGGAATTTGATTTTTGAGAGACGGGAACCATATGCTTTTAAAAAACTTTTTCGCAAAAATAAATTTTATAAAATTTTTGAGAGTCCGAAACCCAGAGATTTTTGAAAACTTTTTCATAAAGCAACAAAACTCCGACGTCGTTTTCGTCGGAGTTTTTTATGTGTTAAAATATGGTCCTAAATATGGTTATAAGTATGGTCAAAAATATGGTCCTAAATATGGTTATAAGTATGGTCAGAGCACCCATCCACCCATCTGGCAAACATTACCCGAAAAAACGGTGATTTTCTGATAAAACCCTTAATTGTATTTTTTAAAAAATACAATTGAACGATTTTAAAATCATCCATTTTAAACATCTAACATAAGAGTTTTGCTTAAAAATAACAAAACAGTATCTTATATAGGGTAAAATACCGTTTAATCGTCTGTAAAAGTCTCAAATCGTTTGACGAAATTTTATAGTCGGGTAGAAAAATACTTTTGCCACCCAACCTCACACTATTTTAATGCATTATGAAAGACGATTTTAAAATCGTTTATTTTCTTTAAAAAGGCTGAAAAAATAGCGCTATCGCGCTATAATTTAAACACTAAAAATAAGGAGTGTTTTTATGAATATTAATCATCAACTTTTTGAGAGCATCACGGATAATCTTAATACTGTTTTAGATACCGTTCCTGCTCACCCCAAGACCGACACCAAGGAATACGGTTATTATGCAATGGATACTGCATTTTCTTCTTTAATGTCTTATTATGCCTGTCCTGACCAAACCAAAAAAGACCCTAATAAATTATTATCTTCTGTTTTTGACTGTGGGGTTATGATAAGGTCACTTTGTGATAGTGAAAAGGACTTTGGGAAGCGAACTGCTCTTGTATACGACTTTTTAGGGGATTGCGACATATGGAACGAAGGGTGGTTGGATGGACTGCTCTCTGACGAGGCAGTTCGCAAAGATATTGAAAATAGCCGATTATTAACGATTGAGGAAACGACACATCTTACCTATCATAATTACGGGGTTGAAATTGCCGACAATGGCAGGTTGCAGGATATGATAACCGTGCTCATCACCGTCTTTATGTTTGCTTCAAGAATTAAGATAGATTTAGGCGAAATCCTCCGTCCGACGGATTGATTTTTGATATTTGTAATTTTGCAAAAAACGAGTTTTGAAAATTATGCTGCATTTCATCTCTCAAAGTTCAGATACCCATAAAATCAAAAACTTTTTTGAGCATCGCCGTCAGGATGATGGTAAAAACCTTTAAAAACCATATAAAAATTTGCAAAAAAATAGCGGTCGCAAAACAAGCGGCCGCTATTCCTGTATTTTGCCTTTTCAAAATACAGTATCCCATTTATTTCATATTAAAGGATGAAAGAACTTCGATGAGTTCCGATGAAATAGTAAGATATATCTGATAAAAAAGCAAGTATTATAAAGAAAATGGCAACGAGATTGTTCTCGTTGCCGTTCTCTTTACCTAAAATTTTACATAATGAAGGAATTTCATAATGACAATTTAATAATACCGTCCTATGCTTTTTAAATCAAGAAATCGGTCTGTTCGGCAGAAGTTTTCTAAAATATAAGGAAATCACTTTTGAGAGACCAAAGGGGCTTATTTTACAAAACTTTTATTCTGGTAATATAAGTTTATGAATTCCACCCGTTTTCATCTCTCAAAAATGAAAATGGAACAATATTAAAAACTTTGAGTAAGAAGACACAGCTCAAGCTGCAGAAATAGAATCTCATCGTTAAAAAGTTTCTAAAATATCGTTGCTTCCATTTCTCAAAGTTCAGAAAACGGTATTTTTTAAAACTTTCTTTTACCTGTTGGCGAAATTTTAGTAAAAGGCTTGTAAAATAAGACCTTTTGGTGTATAATATCATAGCCAAATTATATTAACTCGAAAACTGAATAGCGAAGAACATTTTATGTCCGTGGGGATACTATACCCTTTTTTCTCATACCCTGAATTTGATAAAAATGCAAATTCCATCGGTATGAGTGAATTTAATGTTCTTCGTGTTGATATAGTTTGGCGACTATCGGAGTTTGCATTTTTTGTGCGGCTGCTTCGGTAGTCGCACTTTTTTATTTTCAGGGGGGGAAGTATGTTTTCCATTATTAAGGGGTTAACATTGTCCCAAGAAGAATTAGACCACTATTATATACAAAAGAGGAAGTGCTATTACAGTAAATACGGTGCAGTTCCAAAGTTTATTAGATTACATAATTTCTTTCATTGGCTGCTTGTTCCGTGTATTATTCTTTTGCGAAAAATTAATAGAATCAAGTTGACCGTTGTATGTGATGAGCGAACAAAAACAAAAGAACCCATAGTTTATGCTTGTACACCATAGGTGGAGTTGATATTGAAACGGCTTTTGAAGCGATAAAAAATCCGTGTTGGTTGTTTCTTGGTGACCCAAGAGAAGTATATAAAAATATTGATGGTTTTATGTTAGGCCTAAACGGTGTCATATGTCTTGATTCAAAAGATAAAGAAGACCGATTGATTGCGAAAGAAACAGCAATTGCTTTATTACAAAATGGTGGCCATTTAATGATTTTCCCCGAAGGTGCATGGAACATATCGGTTAACCAACCCGTCATGGGGCTGTTTTGTGGTACTGCTGATATTGCAATACAAAGCAAAGCACAAATCGTTCCTGTAGCACTTGAATGTTACGGTAAGCAGATGTATGTTGCGATTGGTGAAAATATTAAGGTTGCAGGTGTTTGGGATGATAAATACAAATTAACCAGTCATATTCGTGATACACTTGCAACATTAAAATGGCGAATTTTTGAATCTGTGGATATATGGAACCGTAAAGACATTCCCGAAAACTATCGGAAAATATTTATAGATAGTATTATTAACGATAATAAAGATACATCTTATACAGAGCAAGATGTAATACACACAATGTTCAATGATAAAAATGTTATATCATACGAGTGTGTATTTTCGCATTTAGATAATATAAAACCCACAATGGAAACCGCATTTTTATTTAATAAGAGATTATATTAAGGAGTTAAAACTATGACAACAGAAAAAAACTTGACGGGATATCCATCAATAGATAGGCCACAAGACAGATTTTATAGAGCAAAACCGATTCGTGAAATCGAAACAGAACAGACCATTTATGAAATGGTATTTAATTCAAATAAGGGTGATATGTTCGCACCTGCTATTGAATATATGGGTGTAACTTGGACATTTGAAAGACTAAAAGAGAAAGTGGACCAAGCCGCAGATGCTTTTATAAAAGCAGGATTTAAGGTGGGCGATACTGTCCTTTTAGGTGTGTCTAACTGTCCTGAATCTGTTCTAACTCTTTTAGCATTAAACAAAATCGGTGTTATATCAAGATGGTTTGATGTTAGGGCAAGTGAAAAAGACATTGAAGATTATGCAAATAGTAGTAATTGTCGTTGTATAATTGCTTTTGATATGTTATTGCCTAAAATTGAAATGGCAATAAATAATACTAAACTTGAAAAGGTTTTGATTATTTATCCCACCGATTCACTTTCCTTTATTGCAAAAACATTTTATTCATTAAAAGCAAAGAAACTTCCTAATGATTCAAGATTTATTCGTTATAAAGATTTTCTTAAAAACGGCAACACAAAGAGTAATATTTCCTGTGTGCCGTTTGATAAAAACCGTCCATCAGTTATGATTCAGTCAAGTGGTACAACAGGGAAACCTAAAATTATTGTTCACTCGGATTTTTCTGCAACTTCTTGTGTGAAGAAAATGTCTTTTTACGACTTGCCCGTTGAACCACAAAAAATTATACTCGATGCTTTACCTCCTTGGATTGCTTATGCAATCGGGCAAGCCGTTTTGTATCCATTATGTTTAGGAGCAAAGGTAAAACTCTGTCCTACTTTTGAACCTAATATGGTTATGAATAGTTTAGGACAATTCACTTTGTCTTTTGCTGCACCTTTTCACTATCGTTACATAAGAGATAATTTTAATAAACTTTCAAAAAAACAACTTAAAGGGTTAACAATGTTAGATTGTTTAGTTTCGGGTGGTGATAAGATTTCCGCAGAAGAAAATGCAGAATTGGAACAAGTGCTTGGTGTTACTTTGGCAAATGGATACGGAAATAATGAGGGTTGGGGTTGTTTAACCTGCAATCCTGCAAAAGGCAATAAATATGGTACTGTTGGTATTCCTAAATATGGCGAGACAATTATTGCTTATGATGTAAATAGCGGAAAAGAATTGCCGTATGGCGAAAGTGGGGAGATTTGCTCTTTAACCGATACTATGTTCATTGGATATGATAATAACGAAACTGAAACAAATATGGTAAAACAACTTCACTCCGACGGCAAAGTATGGTTGCATACGGGAGACCTTGGATTTGTTGATGAAGATGGATTTATCACACTTAACGGCAGAGCCCGTAGGGTCATTGTTCGTCAAGGCTTTAAGATTTCTGCTTATACAATAGAAGATAAAATTACAGAGCATTCCGCAGTTAAAGAATGTGTTGCAGTAGAGGTCAAAGACCAGAATGAAGAACATGTACCAATGGTTTACATTATACTTAAAGATGATGTTGCTGATACAGAAAAGACAAAACAAAGCATTTATGATAAATGCAAAAGTGAATTAAAAGAATATGAGATTCCTAAACATTTTCAAATTGTAACAGAGTTGCCTTACACACAAAATGGAAAATACGATTTTAGACTTTTAGAGCAACGAGGCAACGAATATGTTGATTCATTAAATAATTAATACATAAAAGGACTATGACAATTTTGTGACATAGTCCTTTTTATTTTAAACAAAAACACAGTAGAACAAAATAAAATTTTTTGATTTAAAAATATTTAAAAGTTAATTTTTCTTTGTAATCAATTTTTATATTACAAAGGAGAAATTTTATGAAACACACTATTAATCGTGGAGATGTCTTTTATGCAAACCTCAAATCTGATGGCACAAGCCGCCAAAGTGGTATCAGGCCCATAATCGTGATTTCAAATTCGTTCTGCAATCGTTACAGCCCTGTTATCTCTATTTTGACATGCACGACTTCCCGAACCAAGCACCCCTTGCCGACACATATTTCGCTCCCTGCCGCCGAAACGGGAATGAAATACGACTCAATTTGTCTTTGTGAGCAACCGATGAGCATAGCAAAGACCGATTTGCTTGAATTCATTACGAGTTTGAGCGACGAACATATGGAAAAGGTAAACGATGGTTTAAGATGTCAGTTGTGCCTTTAAAAAGCGAAACACCTTCCTTATGTGGAAGGTGTTTTTCTTGTATGAGGTAACATTTCAACTATCGTCAACACAATGAACAGTGTGAGCATCACCGACATAATCAGATAGTCGTTGATGATATGTCCAAACTCCAAGTGCATACTGATTGCATTGCCGAGCATAAAGAAGTTTCCAAGGAGAGACGGCAACTGCCAACCCCAGTGCAGTTCTTTTTCTTGTGCATACGACATCAAAAGCACGGTAATAATGCCCATCACGGCGACGAGAATATAAAACAGGTTCCGAGAGAGCAGTTGAAGACAGGCAGCACACATTGAACTTATAAATAAAACCAGTATCGTCATATAATGCCTCCTTTAATGGAAATTGAGCAATCGCTCTTTGTATCGCTTACAATAGTTTTCAATACTGCAGCTGAAAATTTCATAGTCGTCATTTGGTTCCATTTTCTTTTCCACTCGTGATACCGATAATGTCAGGTCAAGGTAGTAACTTGTGCCATCCGACAACGAAATAACATTGTATGAGTGGTGCGGTTTGAATATGTCCTCATAAGCAATATCAACCACATAGACCTTAAAGTCCTTCATCGGCAAAAAACCTTCCTCATCAAGTACAAGGGTGATGTGCTTAAAAAGAACGGCGAAATCAAAACAAATTCCAAAAATTCTATCACCTTGCTCAATATCGTCAAAGTCAAAATGTTGGAATACAACCGTTTTATCGTGGTGGTATTTGAAGTTCTTTCTGGCATACGACTGAACAGTAGAGATATATTCCTCAATACTGCTATATTCCCGACCGAACCGTGTGAGTATCCATTCTCGCTCGGTGTCAGAGATTGTTGTCGCCGCCGTGTAACGACCTGCACGGTTCTGGGTGTAGTTATTATAAAAAGCAACTCCTGTGGTCGCCAGAACGGCCACACAGAGCACTATGCTCAAAGTCATTTTAATTATCTTCATTTATTTAATCTCCTAACTCAACAATCGCACTATTGGATTGCAGTATTTTTTCAAGTTTTTCACTGCGATATGAAAGATACCGTCTGGTACAGGCGATTGAACTATGCATGAGGGCTTCCTGGGTTGCCAACAAGTCTTTACCCGACTTTTCAAAAATATTTTGGGCATACATCTTTCTCCAACTATGGCTTGATACATCGGTCATTTCCAAATAATCTATTGCCACCTTATGAATGTACCGATTAATTGCTCTTTTACCGATAGTGAATATTTTATCGTTGCGACCTTTTCCTTTTGTAATTGCATATTCGGTCAGGTATGCATACAGTTCATTTGGTACAGGCACATTTCGTTCCTTCCCAGTCTTTTCTTCTACAATTTTCAATCTGTATCCCTTATCGGTGTAGAAAAAGTCTGCGAGGCGAATTTTTAATATGTCCCCAATACGAAGGCCAACTGAACCTTCGATTGTCAGAATTCTTATGATTTGCTCATTTCTCTTAAAGAACCCGTCGTGGTTCTCATTCATAGTTTTCATTAACAAAATATGCTCGTCCATCGTTATAGGTCTACTTGCCATTTCGCACCTCCAAAGTTCTCGTTTTTTCATACAGGAGTTCCCGTTTTTGCCCGTTGTTTGCGACAATACTTGAAAACCCCTGTGTTTGCTTGATTTTGCAGTTCCCCTTTTTTATAAAAAGGGAATTCTACTGCTATTCGTGCCCTTTGTCGTAGATTGCTTCGCAAATCAGGCGACAGGCAATTTTGAAACCGACCAAGAATGAAGAATATTCTAAATGGCAGGACATAGTGCCACACTTGTCCACATAGGCATTCAAAAGGTCTTTCTGATTATCGGTCATTGTTTCTTCAAGTGCTTCTCTTGCGACCCCTGCTTCGTGTAGGGCAGTGTTATATTCGTCGCTACGGTGCATAGGTCTATCAAAGAGATTAAGATTGCCGTAAAACAGGTCTCTAATTGTTTGGTCAGTCATAAGGTCACCTCTTTCCGAGTTCGCTCTCGTCCACACCGTAAACACGATATACGGTTTTGGGAGCAATTTCTTCTTTCTCAATAACAATGTGGTCAACCCCGACAGGGAGGATAATGTCCACAGTGCCACCGAAATGCGATGGCATAACTAAACCACCGTCTTGCTGCATCTCATACTGTAAAACTAAAATCTTCATAAACATTCTCCTTTCTGATGTTATGTAAGTGGTGCCGCTGGCTCGGCACCTGCATCAACAAAGATAATGAAGGAGGATTGGAGGAGGAATGAAAAAATTAACACACAACTTGCCCTAATTGCCAGAGAGCATTGAAAGGTAGAAAGGTCAAAAATGAAAAAAAGACCTACATACAAAACTCCCGTCAGAGTTTGTATGTAAGTCTAAAAATCAATATGTTATGTGCTATTCAGTTGTTATACTAATTATAGCATACTTTACCTTTAAAGCCAAGAGGTTTTTGACATTTTCCTACATAAACCGACAAATTTTTCATAACCCCAAATGATAGGTAAGAACTTCTTTTCGTTCCACCCACCCGACCTTTTATATAACTCTTAAAAAGAGAAATGATTATATGTAAGTGATATGAGACCCCATATAAAAACCTTGATTTTTAAGGGGTGTTGTGGTATCATAAGGTAAAGTTAATCGGTGGTTATTGTTTTGGAGCGATAAAAGTAATTTTTACCCAAGAATTACCCACATTACCCACAGATTACCCAAGACATCCGAGAAGATATGAGATTTTATGACACGATATGAGAGGTTATGAGAACCCTATAAAATTCACTGTTTTTTCGGTATCTTATGAGACTTTATGAGAGGATATGAGAAGTTATGCCAAACTCCTTATCTATCCCCACGATGAAGCCCCTTGATTAAAAAAGTGCCGTAAAATAGCGGTATTACAGGGTTTTTGAAACTCTATTAAAACCGATTTACGACACATTTACGACAAATGAAAAAATGGATAACCCCCGACGAGAAATCGTCGGGGGTTATTTGTGCTTTTATTATTCTCTTGCTTTAAAACTCAACGAAGATAAAATCTTCGGTTTCTTTTGCCAAACTTTCAATATCTCTCTTTCCAGAGGGCTTATATGGGAAAGCGGTTCTTATTTTAAACCATCTCGGAACCATATCTGTGTTATTGTATTTGGTATAAATCAGTTTTTGCAATTCGCTTAATCGTTGTAACAACAGTTCATTATTACCACTATACTTTAAAGCATATTGTTCAACAAAGATAAGGTGAAGCGCTAATTCCTTGTTGCCTGCTTCGTTAGTTTTTCCGACACAGTCACACATTTTTATGTCTTTTTCTCCACGAACTGCATCTTCTATGTCAAAATTATATATCTTGTTGCCATTAACGATTGTAAAGTCTTCTTTTCTACCTTGTACAAACAAATCTCCACTTTCAGAGATATAGCCTATATCTCCAGTGCAATTCCACTTGCGATTGTCTTTGTCATAATAAAAGTATTCGTTTGTTGCTTCGGGTTTCTTGTAATAGCATTTCATACCGCAAGGTGTATTAATTAAAATATTGCCTCGTTCCATATATTTTAATTCATTGAAATCGTCATCGAAGATTCCGATTGTTACACCAGGAATCGGTAGTCCAACTGAACCATCGGGATGAGCAACATTTTGTGATTGGCTTGTTGCTTGTGCGCCACATTCGCATTGACCGTAAGCGACACGAAGAACGGAATCATTACCCATTCTTCTCCAACTGGTCTCGATTTTTTCTTTGACCTCTTTGGTCAAAGCTTCTCCACCCTCAAAGGGGTATTTTAATCCTTTTAGTTTTTTGCCCTTTATCAACTGTTCATCCAAGAATCCCTCATACATACTCGTAGGAGCAATTGTAAACTCCATTTGATGTTTAATAACATTTTTAACGAATATATCTCTTTCGAAGCGTGGGTCTTGGAAAATAACAACACCGCAATGCAGAGGCAAATGAATCGATGTGTTCAAACCTGTGGAATACCAAGGAGGAACAATTTGATACATTTTTTGACCTCTAACGATGTCAATTGTATTAGCATCGTAAGATAAAACCGAATACTGGAAACTATCGTGGGTTAATACAATTGCTTTTGATGCTCCTGTTGTACCAGAGGAGTACACCAAGCAAAGCGGGTAATCCTTTTCGTATTCAAAGACGGTTGGGGGTTCGGTGTTTTTACCCTCTTTGATAAATTGATTCCACCATAGCTCGTTGTTCGTTAAACTCAATTTTTCCTTTGCAGGCAGCAACCGCAGCAGACTTGAGTTTAATGTGGGAACTACAACGACATTTTCAATGCTTGATTTTTCTACAACCGTCTTAATAATTGGATAGAATTTATCCATAACAATTAACAACTTGCTTTCGCAATCGTTAATTCTGTCTACCATTTGGTCTAAATCAAAGTAAGGTGCCATCAAGTTGGCAACTGCACCTATCTTCGCCAAAGCATAAACAGTGTATATTGCTTCGGGAATACCTGCACAACAGACGGTAACAAAATCGCCTTTTTGCACTCCGTATTTCTTCAATGATTGTGCGGTTTTGTCAATCTCGTTAAATAATTTGCGATATTTGATTTTGCTACCAAAGAACATAATAGCAACATCATCCAAATAGTCAGCATTTGCTTTAACTATATCTTGATATACAGTCATATCATTATGTATTGCTGCCAACTTATCTGCGATAAAGTATTTTTCCCATGGTTTGTCTATTGACGCATAGCCCGTCATTTTGTTTTCTGTTGACATTGTTTTATTTCCTCCAGTTTTGGCAATCTATAATCCTTAATCATCGGTACCTCTGTTGTCTGTTTTTTAACCCAGTCTTCGTATATTTGATAACAGCCCTTGTAGAAATCGGGATATTGGCAAAGTTCGAGTTTTTGAACATCAGGGTTGTTTACGGCAATAAAGTACCGATATGACATTAAATTATCAATAATATCAAAATGAAGAACACCATTGTTAATAATGGCGGCAACTCCTTCTAAATGAACAAGATAATTGACTAGGTTTTGCCTTTTATCTTTATCGTTAGCATAATAGTTATAAAACTCTTTTCGGTATTCATCAGTCAGTTCGTTCTTATCATATTTTTCAAAATAATTATCTAAATCAGACTCAACCTCTGTCAATTCGGAATTGCTAATAAACTGATTATTCAATTCCATTATAAATTGCGATTCGTTAAGATATTCATTGCTCTTAAACTCAATCAAAAATGCAGCAGCACCAATTATGGTAAATATGGTGGTGACTGTTTCGTCAAACTTATCCCATTTGCAGAATAGTTGACCACAAACATACACAACGCAAAAAAGAACCATAAGAACAATGCAAAATGCTATTGATTTGCTTTTGCTTCTTCTAACCTTTTTGTTCATCAATTCTACCTCCCAATCTCTTATTAAACAAAAATGCATTTTGTATTGTGGGGTGAATTGTTTTCAAATGCTCAAAAGCTTGTTCATAAGAGGTGATGTTTCTATCGCAAAACATAGTATCTATAACATCTTGCTCTGTATAAGAGGTGTCTTTGTTGTCATTGATAATACTGTCTATGAATATCTGTCGATAGTTTTCAGGAAAGTCTTTACGAGAACATACACCAACAGATTCAAAAATACGCCATTTCAATGTGGCAAGTGCATCGCGAAGATAACTTGTTAATTTGTGCTTATCGTCCCAAGTGTTTACAACCTCAATGTTTTTACCAATAGCGACATACATATGCTTTCCGTAACATTCAAGCGCTACGGGAACAATCTGTGCTTTACTTTGAATTGCGATATCAGCCGTGCCATAAAACAATCCCATAACAGGCTGGTTGACTGATATGTTCCAGGCACCTTCGGGGAAAATCATCAAGCTGCCACCATTTTGCAACAAGGCAATAGCGGTTTCCTTTGCAATTAGTCGGTCTTCTTTGTCTTTAGAATCAAGACATATAACACCGTTTAAGCCTAACATAAAACCATCAATGTTTTTATATACCTCTCTTGGGTCGCCAAGAAATAACCAACACGGATTCTTTATTGCTTCAAATGCCGATTCAATATCAACACCACCGATATGTGTACAAGCATAAATTATCGGCTCTTTTGTCTTTATTCGCTCGTCACATACAATTGTCAACTTGATTCTATTGATTTTTCGCAAAAGAATAATACAAGGGACAAGCAACCAATGAAAAAAATTATGGAGTTTTATGTGTTTGGGAGTGGCACCGTTTTTCTCATAATACAGTTTTCGTTTTTGTATGTAATATTTGTCCAACTCATTTTGAGTTAAGGTTAAGCCTTTAATGATGGAAAACACAAAACTCCTCCTACAATAAAAAAGTGCGCTCCGAAGGACGCACCGAAAAATGCTTCCCTCAATGTTGCTACACATCTGCACAAAGTCATGGAGAGAGAATACATTTTTACCAAATAGTATTCCCCCAACTTGTGCCTATTCAGATGTGTAGCCCTTACAGTATAGCACAAAACCCTATAATTAGCAATGGTTTTTGAAAAAATGTCGCAATCTTCATGAGTTATAACGATTCTTATAGAATCTTTATGACTCTTTTTCTTTTATATAAGAGTCTTTATTAATCATGATGATTATATAAGCATTATGAGTCTTTATCTTAAACATAGAGTCATTGAGAGTTATCAAGATTAAGAAAAGAGTAAAGAATCCTCTTGATTGTTTAAAGAGTAGAGATGATTACTTGAAATAAAAAAATTAATAGAATAGATTCTAATTACAATACTTTTAATTTAAGAAGGAGGAATTACAAACCATACACACATAAGGAAATATATGAAGGTGGAATTACAAAAGAAACCCGACCAAGTGTGGTCAACCCTGTATCACCGTTTTTGCGAAACCTATGGAAATGTTCAAACGGAAAAACGGCGGTACCGTCAATCTTAACCCGAGT
>JAZODR010000024.1:0-4220 GCA_045597125.1 Eubacteriales bacterium
GTTAAAATGAATCCGAAGAATCAAGATGTTTTCTACGGTTGTACCAATTATTTCAGTGATACAAATAAGTGTACAAATATGATATCTTTGGGTAAAGATACCGATAAAAAATAATTGTTACTTAATTGATAACTAATCACTATTAGTCTGGACTTCCTCTATCTTCTGTGGTATATTGTGTGTTACCAAGCAAAGGAGGTAACACGCATGGCAAAGATTACGATTGAAGAGTTGTACCGAGGCGAGAAATACGATATCATGAGCGCGGTGACGGCAAAGGCATTGCAGCTCGGCATTGACGAGCGAACCGAGGAAGGTCGGACATGGATTGAGATGGAGCTGGTCCGTCAGACCGTGATAGCAATTGAACAAATGAAAAAGAACGGTGACCGTATTGCCGAGGGAGAACTCGGAGATACGGTCACCGTTTCTGTATGAAGGGAGGTGCTCAGGATGGATAAGATCTTCAAGCAGCTCTATCCCGGCGTGAAAGAGGAATACCTGGAGCGCGCATTTGAAAAGCTGAAAAAGAACGGTTGCCCGGCAGATGAAGATTTAATGGTATGGTTTGGCAAGCTCGTGGCGGCAGAAATCCTTGAGGATGCATTGGGGAATGGTAAGCATGATGAAAACAATTGACGAGCTCTGGTACGGGAACGTATCCCCCTTCGAGCAATGCACTCGTGGTGACAAACGACTGAAAGAACTGCTGAAGTTGATTGCCCGGAACCGCGAGGTACAGGAGGGCACTCTCACGGATAATCAACAGGAAACGCTTGAAAAGTTTGAGGAATGCATGAACGAGATGCACAGCATCACCGAGCGCGATGCCTTCTCCTACGGTTTTCGACTCGGGGTGCAGCTGATGGCTGAAGCCTTCCTTCTGCCAATCGGCGAAGACGAGGAATAATTATAGGGTGGCCCCAAAGTCCCACCCCACTTTTTAGTCGATTTTTCAAGTGGTCATTTTGACCACTTGATAGGCGCGATTATAGGGGTGGCCCCGCGGGCCACTCCTACTGCACTTAACTAAAGCAAGAATATCAATGAGTCATTTTGACCCATTGAAAATCAAGGGGTTCTGAGTATTGTAGCAATCATTTGGGAGGGGTTCAAACCCCGTTTTTGATGATGAAAGGGCAGGGGTGGTATGTTTGCTCTCGGAACTGATTTATACCGCTGAAACAGGGGTTTGAACCCCTGTTTCAGAACCCTGTGAGCGATGCTTGTGCGAGGACATCAGGTGTCAAAATTTGTTTTGCAATAGACAAAGAAATAGAGCAACAGCAGGTTGCTTGTCAAGCCCTCGGAATTATGGTATAATATGATCACAACGAGCAAAGGCGGTGATTATATGGAAACAAAGGATATCATACTTGAACTTAGAACGAAACAGGGACTCTCACAGGAGGCTCTTGCGGAAAAAGTATTCGTGACAAGACAGGCGGTTTCACGTTGGGAAACGGGCGAAACGATACCAAATATCGATACACTCAAGCTCCTTTCCAAGCTGTTTGACGTGTCCATCAACACGCTTCTCGGCTCTCCGAGAGAACTCGTTTGCCAGTGTTGCGGAATGCCGCTTGAGGACTGCACCACGAGCCGCGAGACCGACGGCAATTTCAACGAGGAATACTGCAAATGGTGCTATGCAGACGGAGAATATACGCTTGACGTTTGGCAGAGATACGTCGATCTTGGCGGAAAAGAGAAGTTTCAGGAATTCAAGATGCAGTTGGTTGGCGAACTGAATCAACTTTTGCAGATTGAGGGTTTGCCAAAGGTGGAGAATCTCAATGTACTGCCCGGTGAATTCGTCAATCTGGAATACATCTTGCCCGGTGGTCAGAAGGCAAAATTCCTTGATGACCGCGCCACCTATCTTGGCACTCAGCTTGAGGGAGAGGCAGGTCTGTGCTTCGGCATTGCCGCAGGCCTTGATTTTCTGCTTGTCTGTTCCTACGAGGAAAACGGAGAGAATCCCGAGCTTATTGTCTATAAAAAACGTTGATGTGACGAATAGTGTCGTGACTTGACAGAGAATGTATGGTATAATGGTATCACAAAGATAGGGAGGAACCGTTATGACCTTTGGTGAAAAACTAAGAAAGTTAAGGACCGACCGCGGTTTGACGCAAGATGATCTTGCGGAAAAGATCTACGTCACGCGCACGGCAATCTCAAAATGGGAATCGGACAGAGGCTATCCAAATATTGATTCATTAAAGGCAATTTCGAAATTCTTCTCGGTGTCGATTGATGATCTTCTTTCGCCGGACGAAGTGCTCACGATTGCCGAACAAGACAACAAGCAAAAAGAAACTCGCTTCAAGGATCTGGTTTACGCTTTGCTTGATCTCTGTATTTCAATGCTCCTTTTTCTGCCGTTCTTTGCCAAGGACGCTGACGGAATCATTCAAAGCGTGTCGCTCATCGCACTTGACGGAGTTCAGACATACTTAAAAATAGCCTATCTTGCCGTAGTTATCGGAATGACAGTAATGGGAGTTTTGACACTCACGTTACAAAACTGTCAAGCGGCGGTTTGGGTAAAAAGCAAAACGACGGCTTCGCTCGCACTTGGGGCAATCTTGGTACTGCTCCTTATGATAAGCTCACAGCCGTATGCCGCCGTGTTTGCGTTTGTATTATTGACAATTAAGGCTTTAATGCTGATAAAACGCAGATGATACGAAACGCATCACGCCCGTGACGGCTCGGTTCTTGTGTATCCACGCGCCTTCCGCTAAAATGTATTCAGGCAAGAGCCAATACAGAAAGGAAGGTTAAAGGGGAAAATGGAAAAGAAAAACAAGAAAGCGTTAGTTTGTGGAGCGAGTCTACTTATAGCATTTGTGCTGTGGACGGTATTAGTGTGCTTGGTTGACGTGCAAGCAATCGGCCCCGAAGGTTCGTCGGTCGGCTTTGGCACGCTGAACGGCTACGTTCATGATCTCACGGGTGTGAATATGTCCTTGTACGTAATCACGGATTGGCTCGGTCTTGTACCAATCGGCATTGCCTTTGGGTTTGCCGTTCTCGGACTTGTGCAGTTAATTAAAAGAAAAAGCCTATTAAAAGTTGACCGAAGCATCCTTGTGCTCGGTGGGTTTTACATCGTCGTGATGGCGGTATATATCCTCTTTGAAACAGTCGTTATCAATTACAGACCGACACTCATAGACGGATATCTCGAAGCCTCGTATCCGTCATCAACAACTATGCTCGTGATGTGCGTGATGTCTACGGCAATGATGCAGCTTCGCGACCGTATCAAGAACAAAGCATTTAGCCGATGCGTAATGATTGCGATTGCCGCGTTTGTTGCCTTTATGGTTATAGGCAGGCTTGTGTCAGGCGTGCATTGGGTCACCGATATTATCGGCGGCGCGCTCGTTAGCTCAGGGCTTGTGATAACTTATGCTACCGTGAGCAATATAATTAAATAAAGCCAAAGCCTCTGAGAAATCTCTCGACTTCTCAGAGGCTAATTTTACGTTCAGCGAACTACTGAAGAATGACTGTAGATGTAGAACTCCTCTTGGCTTGGCATCCACTTCTTTTCTTTGGGTGGGAATGTCGCATCAAAAGCCTCGACTGCGGCGGTGTCCTCACAGCAGTCGGCGGCGGTGGAGGGAATATACATCCACTTCCTGCCGTCAAGCGCGCCCGGAACAAGCTCTGCAACGAGCAGGGCTGTCGGGAAGTTGCCTTCTCTGACGAAGCTGACGTTCTTCTTTTTACAGCTCACAAATCCACGGCTGACATAGTTGCCCGGATTGCCGAAATTGATGTTCACATCGTAGCCCATCTTGCGTGCAACCTCAAATGAATGCTCGATCAGCATTTTGCCGAGCTTCTGCCTCTGATATTCGGGTGCGACGCAAAGCGGCCCGAAGGAAAGGATCTCCTTCCTGTCACCGTTCTCGTCCTCAAGCC
This sequence comes from Eubacteriales bacterium, assembly GCA_045597125.1. Taxonomy (GTDB): domain Bacteria; phylum Bacillota; class Clostridia; order Oscillospirales; family SIG627; genus RGIG5579. The sequence goes on from JAZODR010000024.1 coordinate 3,940, forward strand.
ACGCCTTCGTGTACATGATGTTGCCGACGATCTTGCCATCAAGCTCAAGCACGAATGCAAGCTCGGGGATGAAGTCCGGATGATTACGCATCATGTGGACGAAGTAATGCTCGTCCGCGCCCGGCTTGTAGACGTTCCAAAACGCCTCGCGTGTAAGTTCTTCAACTGCTCTGTAGTCTTTTTCTGTTTCTAAACGTATCGTCAAATTGTTCATTTTTTAATCCTTTCATATCTGTTGACGCTCAGGCACGAGAGGAATGCTGAGAATGTATTTGCAAACC
>JAZODR010000025.1:0-3178 GCA_045597125.1 Eubacteriales bacterium
TTGCCGCGATCTGCGGGGGTGTTCATTGAAACGAAAATATCTGTCAAGCGGTTTATCGTTTCCTTGTCGCCGCCCGTTGATACCCATACCATTTCAGCGAATGGCTGTGTAATCGCGCCCGATACAAGATTGATCTTGCCCTTGCAAATTTCTCCGTTTTGTGATATAATACCCTTGTCAATGAGTATCTTTTTAGGGTGTGTCATTCTGTGGTGTCCTCCTTTTAGAACATTTTTTGAAAGGTGCCCGTGGTGCCCTTATGGTGCCCACTTCTGCAAAAACACCTTATAAGAAGATAAATAGGCAAATAAGAAAATATATAAAAACCCTTGTATTTTGCGGTTTTTATGCGTGAAGTGGTAAGACTTTGTGCGGAGATATACGGGGATTTTGGGCTTTTCACAGCCCTCGAAATCAGTTTGCGCTCACGCGCACGAGGGTTCGAATCCCTCTCTCTCCGCCATCTAAAGACACCATTGAAATCTGAACCCCCAAGTTCAGACTCAATGGTGTTTTTATTATAAAACCCAGTATTTATGCGGCTGTTCGAGGCCGCATTTTCTTTTTGTCAGCTGTCTAAAAAAAGAAAAACTTGAATTCGGCAATTAGAAGATTTAAAAACAAACCTTTTCAAACCCATCAGTCTATCTGCGTATATCTAAAAAATCATGATTTTTCTTTGTTTATGAAAAGATGAACTTGATTTTTTCTTTTGCTATTCTTTCATTACAGTACACAAAGTTAAATTCACCGCTGATCTGCATATCCGCAACAGTAAAGGTGGCAAGATCATCTCGGCAACGGGATATGGGTTCGTATGCAAAGGTAATTGCTCCGTTGTTTGCCACAAGGTCGCAAATTACGGAAAAATTGCTGACAGAGATGCAACGCTTAAAGTTATCAAGGGAAAAGCCACGGTCGGTAATAGCATTATGCAATAATGTTCTTGTTCCTGAAAACGGCTCTCTGACCACAATATTCTCCGCAAAAATATCTTCGAGCGTCACCAGCTTATTTGCAAAAGGATGGCTTTTGGCACAGACCCCTACAAACGCTTCTTTCTTGTAAAGGTGATAGCCGTATTTGGATTTGTCAAATACACCCTCAATAACTGCAAAATCGATCTCTGCCTTTTCAAGCATATGTAACAGATTTTCAGTGTTGTCTATAATCAAGTCAAGATTGTGTTTCGGATCTTGCAGAAAGGAACGAATCTCCGGTACGATCACAAATTCGCCGATGGTCTTGGTTGCACCTACGGTCATATGAACAGTATCGGCAGTGATGAACTTTTCACGGATATCCGCTTCCTCTGCCTTGATGCTGTCAAAATAACGCTTTAGCTGTTCGGCGTTCTTTGTTCTTGACAGTGACCGTCCATCATACTCAAACAGCTTCACACCGTAATAATTCTCCAAATAATGAATATGCTGTGTGACGCCCGGCTGGGTCATATTCAGTTTTTCGGCGGTTCTGCGATAATTCATCTCATCATATAGGGCAAGAAAGGTAAGTATTCTGTAATCTAACATAACAATCTCCAATTAACTCACATTATTGGTTAATAATAAATGATAATTTGATTTTATCACAAAACCGTAGTATAATCAAGGGGTATAAGCGAAAGTAGGAGATTGATTATGAAAGTGTTAAAAGTATTTCCCGGAATAATATTATCTGTAGGTGTGGCGCTTCTTGCCTGCTGGCTTGAAAGTCTGCTGCCTATCCATCTTATCGGCTCTGCCGTTATTGCAATGTTTATCGGTATAGTCCTCAATTACTTTTTGAGGAATACCAAGGTCTTTGCATCGGGACTCAAATTTACATCCAAGAAGATTTTGAAGTTTGCCATTATTTTGCTTGGCTTGTCCCTCAATATTACGACTATCCTCAACGTAGGTAAAATGTCCCTCACCGTTATGATATTTACTCTGCTGACCTGCTTTGGCGGCGGTTACTTTATCGGCAAGGCGTTAGGACTGAACTGGAAGCTCTCCAACCTTATCTCTGCAGGTACGGGTATCTGCGGTGGCTCTGCCATTGCTGCGATTGCACCGACTATTGATGCAGACGATAATGACGTGGCTTATGCTATGTCTGCCACCTTCCTGTTTGATATGGCGATGATCGTGCTGTTTCCTATTATGGGCAGAGCACTGGGTATGACTGACCAAGCATTCGGTATTTGGGCGGGAACGGCAGTCAACGATACATCTTCCGTTGTTGCGACCGGCTATGCTTTTTCAGAAGGTGCTGGCGATTTCGCCACAATGGTAAAGCTCACAAGAACCCTTGCGATTATTCCTACCGTTATTACCTTTGCTTTTGTGCAGCTTCGCTTAAAGCGTAAAGAAGCACTTGCCAACAGCCAAAACGGAAGTGAGCTGAAGGCAAACTTCAGCATTACAAAAATATTCCCTTGGTTTATCCTCGGTTTCCTTGCTATGTCCATTGTGGCAAGTATTTTCCCGATTCCTGCGGCTGTTGTTTCCGGCACAAAAAGTGCGAGCAAATTCCTTATGGTTAGTGCTTTGGCAGCCATAGGGCTCAACACTTCTTTTTCAAGTATGAAGAAGGCCGGTATCCGTCCGATGATCCACGGCTTCATTATCTCGGCATTGGTTGTTATCGTAGCACTGGTTGTTGAGATCGCAATGGGAATCGTATAAGAATCGGGGACGTACCATTCTATACTGTTAATGTCGGCGCTCTTAATCAATGATTATACCTCGGAGCAGATTCAATTCGACCGAAAGATCGTTATTTGAGTGTGGTTAGATAGAAATGTGAGAGTTCAAATTCATACGCAAAAACAGCAAAAATATCTTTTTTGTAGCCCATAGACATTCATTCTCACGTCACGTGGGAAATAACCGAAAAGCGGCTGATGGTCAACCTTTACTGGCCCTCAGCCGCTTTCGTTTGTCCTGCGGCCATTGTCTATACGGTGCAAACTTAGAAAATGCGCATAATTTCATAAAGTCCGTCCTGTCCAGTATCAACTGGCTATGTCAGGTACAGCAACCCTTCCCCGACTATTGGTATAAATTGCTATTTTACTCTTTCTCAACACCTTTTTAAGTTCTATCACTCTGGTTTTTCCGTGGGAGAAAAGGGCGATTTTCGGATAGGATAGGGTGGGATGAGAAAAAGGATGACCCGGGCGATACACGGGTGA
>JAZODR010000026.1:0-5973 GCA_045597125.1 Eubacteriales bacterium
CACATTTTCAGTAAAGGAGAATTTCAATGAGAGAAAAACTTGGAAGCCGCCTTGGCTTTATACTCCTCAGCGCCGGATGCGCTATAGGAATAGGAAACGTGTGGAAGTTTCCGTGGATGGTTGGTCAGTACGGTGGTGCCGCATTTGTTTTAGTTTATATTTTCTTCCTCGTCTTTTTCGGAGTACCGATAATGACGATGGAATTTGCTCTTGGAAGAGCAAGTCAGAAGAGCCCGGTAAGGCTCTACCAGGCACTTGAGCCTAAGGGAAGTAAATGGCATATTCACGGATATGCATCACTTCTCGGAAACGTTATACTTATGATGTTCTATACCACCGTATCGGGGTGGATGCTTCAGTATTTCGTTTTGACAGCATCAGGAAAGCTTAGCGGACTTGATACCGCAGGTGTTGGCGCTGCATTCGGCGATATGCTTTCAAAGCCGGGACCAATGATACTTTATATGGGTATAGCGGTTGCGGTTGGCGCTGTCGTTTGTATGTTTGGCGTTAAAAACGGTCTTGAACGTGTCACAAAGGTAATGATGGTGGCGCTTCTCGTGCTTATGGTCGCACTTGCTATAAACAGTATTTTCCTTGACGGAGCGACAGATGGACTTAAGTTCTACCTTGTTCCCAATATGGATACCGTTAAGGAAACAGGAGTTCCTCAGATTCTTGTGGGGGCTATGAACCAGTCATTCTTCACCCTTAGCCTTGGTATCGGATCAATGGCTATATTCGGAAGCTATCTTGATAAGAAGCGCAGCCTCATGGGAGAGGCGGTCAACGTTGCCGTTCTTGATACCTTTGTTGCATTCACCTCTGGACTTATCATTTTCCCGGCTTGCTTTGCTTACGGTGTAACTCCCGATGCGGGTCCTTCGCTTATTTTCGTAACACTTCCCAACGTATTCAACAATATGCCCCTTGGAAGACTTTGGGGAAGCCTATTTTTCGTATTTATGAGCTTTGCGGCTCTTTCCACCGTTCTTGCGGTGCTTGAGAATATCATTGCTTGTGTTATGGAGCTTACGGGTATGGGAAGAAAGAAGACCAGCCTTATTGTTGGAGTCGCTATCTTCATTCTTTCGCTTCCTTGTATACTTGGCTTTAACTTGTGGTCGAGCTTTGTTCCGTTTGCACCCGGATCGGGCGTTCTTGACCTTGAGGACTTTATTGTAAGTAATCTTTTGTTGCCTTTAGGCTCACTTATCTTTGTATTGTTCTGTGTTACCCGTTACGGTTGGGGATGGAACAACTTCGTTGCGGAAGCAAATGAAGGTAAGGGACTTAAGGTGGCAAAGTGGATGCGCCCGATAGTTACATTTATAATTCCCGCGATAATTATTATCGTCTTCGTAATGGGACTTGTAAACTTTAATTTTAAATAAAACAAAGAACCCACCGACGTTTAGCCTTGGGTTCTAAAGGACAGTAAAAAAACAGCCTCGGCAGGGAGTTTTCTTGCCGAGGTTATTTTTTATTTATATCCGCTTCAGTTTCCTCCGGGACCGTCTCTGCGTTCACAAGTGTCGGGAACCTCGATCTTACCCTTGATATCTCCGGGCTTAGTAAGAGGCTTTTTATCTTTAGGCTCTTGTTCTTTTTTCGTATCTTTATTTTCAGACATATTAATCACTCCTTTCCTCTATTTAGTGTTCGCAAATTCAAATCAATTCATTCAAGTCGTTGGTTGGCGGTAGGCAGCTTTGACCTCGGCAGACGTAATAAGTGGTCTTGCCGTTTTTGAGCGGATATTCTTTTGTGGGGGCATCTAAAAAAATGACGATCGCATCAGGTGGAAATGCAAGAGGCAAGCCTCTGTTGTCTGTATGTTGATCGGAAACGACCGTTACTTTCATTGGCGGCTTGTCGTGCTCCAAAAGCACTCTCAAAAACATAGCGTGGTTTGTGGGATATTGTGCTGCGCTTTGCGCGAGAAAATCAAGCTGCCGTTCCGCTTCGATTTTGTATTTCTCCTCGTCTGTAATAAGAGACAGGCGAACAAGATTATACGCCATCAGCGAATTACCGCTTGGGATCGCGCCGTCGTAGGTTTCTTTTGGACGCAAAATCAGCTCCTCGTGATCTTTGCCATACAGATAAAATCCGCCCGTATTATCTCCGAAATCCGATATGACCTTATCGCATAAGCGCTTTGCCCTATTCAAATGTTCACTATCCAAAGTGGCGCGATACAGCGAAAGTTGGGCAAAAACATACGCGGAGTAATCATCGATAAAGCCTTTTACGCCCCGTTTTTTCATATAAAAGCTGACATAGAGCGCATCACCATCACACAGACATTTCTGCATAAAGCTATCTGAGTTTTGTGCGGCAGAAAGATATATTTCCTTCCCGCTGACAAGATACAGCTCACACATAGCGGCGATCATCAGGCTGTTCCACGACGTTAAGATCTTTTCGTCGCGGTGAAGTGAATATCGCTTTTTTCGGTAATCATAAAGCATGGGAAGAAAAGATTCAAAGCTGTTATTGGAAGGATCGCTTTTTAAGAGATTCGGGATATTCTTGCCCTCAAAATTGCCTGCGTCCGTTATATCAAAATGACGGTTGAAGCGCGTTCCGTCCTCTGTGCCAAGAATCTTTGTGATCTCGTCGGGCGTAAACAGATAATATTTTCCTTCTTCACCCTCGATGTCGGCGTCCTGCGAGCTGTAAAATCCGCCTTCGGGGGAGGTCATTTCAAGGAGAATATAGCTTGCCGTTTTTTCTGCGATCTCAAGATATAATGCCTTTTTTGTTACCGTGTACGCCTTACAATAGGCGAGTATCAGGAGCGCGTTGTCGTACAGCATTTTCTCGAAATGCGGAGCAAGAAACTTTTTGTCGGTGGAATAGCGGCAGAATCCAAATCCGATGTGATCGAACATTCCACCGCGATACATCTGCAAGAGGGTTTGCTCCGCCATGTTCAGACACGAGGCTGTTTTGTAACGCTCGTAGTAATCGAGCAAAAAGAGCAGATTGTGCGGTGTCGGAAACTTCGGCGCTCGTCCGAATCCGCCGTGTTTTGCGTCATAGATGCGCTCATATTGCGACACTGCCAAGTGTGTTAGATCAATATCCGCTATATCCGACACGCTCTCCGAGCTGTTCAGATGCTCAATAATTTTCTCCGAATCCCTCAAGAGCATATCGCGGTCGGATACCCATTTTTCGTGTATGGCGAGCAGTAGCTCCCGAAAGCCTATCATACCGCCCCGTGAGGTTTTGGGAAAATAAGTTCCAGCGAAAAACGGCTTCTGATCTGCCGTCATAAAGATGCTGGTGGGCCAACCGCCGCTTCCCGTGAAGGCTTGACAGACCGCCATATAGACACTGTCAATGTCGGGACGCTCCTCTTTATCAACCTTGATGGATATAAAATATTTATTCAAAATCTCGGCCATTTCTTCGTCCTCAAAGCTCTCGTGAGCAAGCACGTGACACCAATGGCACGCACTGTATCCGATACTTAAAAATATGGGCTTGTCCTCCCTTGCCGCGAGTTCAAACGCCTCGTCGCACCAAGGATACCACTCCACGGGATTATCCTTGTGTTGAAGTAAATAGGGGCTTGTTTCCTTTGCCAATCGATTGCTCATATCTTCACCTCCGTTATCTCTTTTATTTTCGGCATTTCCGAAGTGATCTATACGAGATTTTGACAGGTATGTAAGACCCGAAAATCACAAATACTATTCATATCACAAATCGGAGGTAAAAAGATGACGAAAGACGAAATGCCGGTTGGCTTTGCTATGGCGCTTGCGATGAATCCCGAAGCTATGCAGAAGTTCGGAACGCTCAGCGAGGAACAAAAGCAACAGATCATCGCAGGAACACACGCGGTAAAAAGCAGAGATGAGATGCGTCACTACGTGGATTCTCTGGTAAACGGCAAGTGATGAGTATGGATTCTATTTGGGAAGATACTGCAAAGCGTGTGCATTTTGATGCTTTGAGTAGCAATAAAAACACCGACATTTTGATCATCGGAGGCGGGATCACGGGGATTTTATGCGCCTATAAGCTAAAAAATGCGGGCGTGGATTGTATACTGGTCGAGGCGAATGAGATCAGCGGTGGTATCACAAAAAACACCACGGCGAAGATCACTTTGGGGCACGGTTTGATCTACGACAAAATGATCAAACGCTTTGGTGAGGATAAAACACGCCTTTACATTGACGCACAAAACAAAGCAATCAAAGAATATGCTCGGCTTTGTGAAAAGATCGATTGCGACTATGAAACGCGGGATAACTACGTATATTCTATGGGTGACCGCAAGAAGATTGAAAAAGAGGTCGCCGCCTTGGGGCGTCTCGGTATGAAAGCCGAGTCCTTGGATGCCTGCGAGCTTCCGTTTACGGTCGCAGGGGCGGTGCGCGTGAGAGATCAAGCGCAGTTCCACCCGTTGAAATTTCTCTATACAATTGCAAAAGATCTGCCAATCTACGATCATACTAAAGTCGTGGAACTGATGCCGCACAAGGCAATCACCAATCACGGTGAAATCACCTACAAAAAACTGATTATTGCAACTCATTTTCCGATGCTCAATAAACATGGCTTGTACTATCTCAAACTCTATCAGCATCGTTCCTACGTTCTTGCACTCAAAAACGCCAAAAAAGTAGAAGGAATGTATGTGGATGAATCGGACACGGGACTGTCCTTCCGAAGTTACGGCGATCTTCTGCTCCTCGGCGGTGGCGGACACCGAACTGGCAAGCAAGGCGGTTGTTGGCAGGAGCTTGAAGATTTTGCCCGTAAGTATTACAAAAATGCCGAGATCGTCGGCAAGTGGGCGACGCAGGATTGTATGACGCTCGATGATATCCCTTATATCGGTCAATATTCAAAACCCACGCCCGACGTCTTCGTTGCAACGGGATTTAACAAATGGGGCATGACCAACGCCATGGTCGCCGCAGATATTCTCTGCGATCTCGTTCAAGGAAAGCCCAACCCTTATGCTGACGTTTTCGACCCCTCACGCACGGTTCTTCATCCACAGCTTGCGGTAAATGCTTTTGAGTCTGCAATCGGACTTCTTACACCCACCGCGCCCCGATGTCCACACCTCGGTTGCGCCCTCAAATACAACAAAGCCGAACACACCTGGGACTGCCCCTGCCACGGCTCACGTTTCACTGAAGACGGCGAGCTGATCGACAATCCCGCGACGGATGATAAAAGAATATAGCAGTATACGCCTTCGCATAATGGGAAATAATAGTATTAAATCTATAAACGGAGGTTAAATTTGCTATGTTCAAACATGAAAAACAATTATTCCATCCCGTAGAGGTCGAAAGACCGAACTCGCAGTACGCCGTACTGCTTCAGGAACAGCTTGGCGGCGGTAACGGTGAGCTCAAGGCGGCAATGCAGTATATGTCGCAGAGCTTCAGGATCAAGGATCCCGAAATCAAGGATCTCTTTCTTGATATCGCCGCAGAGGAGCTTGGTCATATGGAGATGGTGGCACAGACTATCAATCTTCTTAACGGTCATGACGTGGATGCCACCAAGGTGCAGGCAGGAGAGGTGCAGACGCACGTTCTGCTCGGACTGAATCCCGGGCTTATTAATTCTTCGGGATATTCATGGACGGGAGATTACGTCACCGTCACGGGCGACCTGTGCGCAGACCTGCTCTCCAATATCGCGTCCGAGCAGAGAGCCAAGGTGGTTTATGAGTATCTCTACCGTCAGATTGAGGACAAAAAGGTCAGAGAGACCATTGATTTTCTCCTCAACCGTGAAGAAGCCCACAATCAGATGTTCCGCGATGCCTTCAATAAGGTACAACAGACCAGCTCTAACCGCGACTTCGGCACGACCAAGGCAGCAAAAATGTATTTTTCTATGTCCGATCCCGGACCCAACGCTTTTGCAACGGGCGAGACCCACGCTCCGGCGTTTAAGTGAAAATAATTACTGTTACCAAATACTCTA
>JAZODR010000027.1:0-1860 GCA_045597125.1 Eubacteriales bacterium
GGCAATCAGCTATAAGGACGAGATGATCAGCACCGCCGTTTTTCAGTATTTGTGCAGTCAGAAGAAGACCGACTATCTGTACGAGGCGTACGGAGTGGATAAATCCGCCATGTCCTCCTCTCAGCTTCAGGACAATCCTACCATCTGGCAGGCGACCTCTGCAGACGGCTCCAGCGTTGCCGATACGCTGAAAAGCGAGGTTTTGGACGAAGCGAAGCTGTTTCTGTATATGACCCACTATGCGAAATCCAAGGGGTATACCCTGGGTGTGGAGGAAAAGAAGGTGGTAAAGGCAGAATTCGATAAGCTGGTTTCCAATTACGGGGATAAGAAGACCTTTAACCGGGAAATGAAGAAATACGGCGTAAGCTACGACGATATGCTGGAATACAACTATTTGCAGACGCTGGCTTATCAGGGAATCAATCTCCTCTTCGGTGAAAACGGAACTCAGCGCATCAGCGATGAAAATCTGGAGAAGTATTACAAGGCAAATTACGCTACCGCCGCCTGTATTTTTATCAATACCAAGAATAAGACCTATTCCAACGGCAAGGTGGTAGGAATGCCCGAGGAAGAGAAGAAGGAAAAGCTTGCTCTGGCAGACGATCTTTTCGCCAAGGTCCAAGCGGGTGAGGATTTTACCGCTCTTGCTCTGAAGCATTCCGATCAGGCGATCGACGAGGAAAGCGCGAAGAAGGGATATACCTTTGCCAAGGGAGGCTTTGTAAACGCCCAGGCAGAGGAGAAGATCTGGACGATGAAAAACGGGGAGTATGCCCGCGTGGATACCGATGGCGGCGTATACATCCTTTACCGTAAGCCCTTGAATGCGGACGCCTTTGAAAAGGTGAAGGAAAATATTCGCACCCAGCTGGAGGAAGTGAAGAAGTACGCACTGGTCAGCGAGGCGGACAAGGAATTCAAGATCAACGAGAAATTTCTCAACGAGCTGAATATTCAGGAGATCCCCCACGTAGTATAAGCTTATCCAAATAAAAATCCCCTCACGGGAGTAAAACCGTGAGGGGTTCTTTTAGTGGCTTTAGCCCGTTGAGGACGGAACGTCCGAAACAAAAGAACCACCCGCTATGCGGGTGCGCGTCGGTGGTTATACCAAAAAATTCTCCCCGGTGGTACAATAAGGTTGTTCAAGTCTTAGAGTACAACGAAAGGAGAATTTTATGGCGAATCGCACAAATAGTTTAGCACGCACGAAATGGTTATGCAAGTACCACATTGTAATAGTTCCGAAATACCGAAGAAAAGTAGTCATGATTATCAGAAAGATTTGCAAGAAATAATTAGAACATTATGCAGGTATAAGGAAGTAGAAATCATAGAGGGACACATGATGCCCGACCATGTACACCTACTGTTGAGTATCCCACCCAAGACGAGCATATCCAGTTTTATGGGATACCTAAAGGGAAAAAGTGCGTTAATGATGTTTGACCGACACGCGAATTTGAAGTACAAGTTTGGAAACCGGCACTTTTGGGCAGAAGGATATTATGTAACCACAGTTGGATTAAATGAATTGACGATAAAAAAATATATCCAAGATCAAGAGAAAGCAGATATAGCCCTAGATAAGTTAAGTGTTCGAGAATATGAGGATCCGTTTGCAAAATAAACCCCTTTAGGGGTAGCCAAAGCGGCAACGACTCTAAGGCTTGAACAAAGAGAAAGCCCGCGCCTTTAGACGCGGGTCAGTCCCATGGGCTTTTAGCCCTTGTGCAAACCACCCGTTTGACGGGTGGTCATGATTTTGGTTCTTCGTCAAGGTTCCAAGTAGTTGCTAAAAGGGAGGGGTAATTGTCGCCTTCATATTTTTGATAATAGAGAGTGAAAATGTCG
>JAZODR010000028.1:0-1612 GCA_045597125.1 Eubacteriales bacterium
TTGGCTTTCACGAGATCCCGCATCGTATTTCTTCCGATGCCGGTATATTCAGCGGCCTCTTCGACCTTTAATGCGATTTTAACTGTCATAGTTGTTTTCCTCCTATTTGTAATTGCCTCCATTTCTGCCGGAGGCGGGCAAACTAAAAAACTTCATAAAATTCTCCTTACGGGCGGTGACGGGTGCCACCGCCCTGTGTTAATCTGTCCCTGTTTCCATATATATCAGTCCCGCATATTTGTGGACATAGTGTTCAATTTGAAAAATTCCTTCTTAAATATAAAAATTGGTTGTTACTGGGCTTTTTTCTTGGGATCCTCTTCTGCTAAATAGATTCTTGTTACCTTGTAACGATGATGACCGAGATTTTCGCTAACGATCTTTTTGGCTTGTTTTGGGTTTTCTATCAATGCGTCTGCGTGGGTCTTCTGTGCGTAGCCATGGCGAAGTCCGTGCCAGGATATGGTGGCGTGTCTTTTCTTTTTGCCTTCTTCTACGATCTTGTCACGATCCTTGACCATAAACTTCTCTCTGTTGTAGCTCATCCAGTTCTGTAGAGATCTTTTTGCGTCCAAAACACCGTGTTTTTCGCTGTTTGAGATCAGATAATCACCGGGGCGTAATCCTCTGGCTTGAAAATATTCAACATATCTGACGATCAATGCTCTTTGCGCAGGATTGAGTGTAATATTGCGCTTTTGACCGCCTTTGCCCTTGGGGACCACAAGCTGACCGTTTTTCAGTGCCGACATTAAATATTCAAGCTTCGTTCTGCACATTTCTTCTATTCTTAATCCGAAAGCTTCGATGAAGTCAATAGCAATCACAACGTCGGTTCTACCCATTTCCTCTGCAAGCGCTCTTGCTTTTTCTTTTTCTTCGGGGAGCCATGCGCGATTCTCTACACCAACAGCTCTCTTGGGAAGATCCAAACAGTTATTTTCGGACAGCTTGTTCTTGTTGCCGGACAGTCTGTGAAAGAAGCGTATACCAGACAGATCGGATTGGATGGTGGCGGGTGCTGCCCCCGATTCTATCAGATATTCAACGTAGGCTCGAAAGTGCCGATCTTCCACATTCTTAAACTTTTGAAGACGAAAATTATCTGCTAAAAAGCCGCAGAACCGTTTGGTTGCTTCATAGTGCCGCTTTCTTGTTCCATAGCTTAGCTCGTTGCAGTGCTTGTATATGGACGTGACTTGTTCGCACAGGTTCTTGTAGAGACCCGGATTCATTACCTTAATCGGCGGAAGATGTTCGGGTATTACAAGCTCTGTGCCGGGCGGTGCATTTGCCTGTTCCAAGGTGTTTGTTTTATTAACGTCTGACATAGGAATTATTCTCCTTTCTTTAAGATTTATATTTTCACGCAGCTAAGGGACAGTCGCTGCGAAAAAATCCGTGTACGAAAATATGGGGTTTAGGGGTCATTTTCGTCACGAGGTTTTAAGCCACCCTCGCTGACGAAAAGGATTCTCTGTACGAAAATTTTTGCGCCGTCATATCGAAATGACAGTCATATATCATATCGAAACGAATACAGAACAGTACCAGTCATTTCAAAATGATAGTCATAGAGCATTTCAAAAGGATTGAGGACGCTGTCGCTCCT
>JAZODR010000029.1:0-4094 GCA_045597125.1 Eubacteriales bacterium
CAAGCTTTGCGCCGAATGTGCGGCGCAGAAGGGAGTAAGCATACCTGATTTCAGCAGAGAGATGCTGAATTTCGGAGCGGGTCTTTTTGGAGGCCTTCTGAATATGGCGTTTCCGCGAATGAACTCGGCGCTGAAATCTGCGGTCGAGCCGCAGAAACGTTGTCCCGTGTGCGGATCCACCCTTGCGGACATAACGAAAAACGGCAGACTCGGTTGCGGTGAATGCTACACCGTATTCGGTGGAATGCCGTTGCCTAAACCGAAAAAACACGCGCCCGAGGTAAAAAGTGAGGAAAATGATGAAAAGACAACTGACCTTGAGGCTAAGCTGAAAGCGGCGATAGCTTCTGAAAACTTCGAGGAAGCGGCGCGTATCAGGGATATTCTCCGCGGCGGCGGAAAGAAGGAGGGATAGTCGTGTATAACAGAAGATTCACCGAGGAGGCATCAAGCGTCCTCAATCATACAGTCAAAGCAGCAAAGGAGCTTGGCCACGCCTATGTAGGAAGTGAGCATCTTCTGCTCGGTATTCTTCGAGCGGGAGAAAATGTTGCCGCGCAGGTGCTTGAAAACAATGGAGTTAGTGAAGAGGGGGTTCTCGATAAGATTGAAGCAGCTATAGGCTTCGGCGACCCCGCTTCTGTAGTGAACACTGAGCTTACACCGAGAACAAAGCGAATCGTGGAGCTTTCTCTTGTTGAGGCAAACAGAATGGGAAAGCAGCTCATCGGAGTAGAGCATCTTCTTCTTGCTATAATAGAAGAAGCTAATAATATAGCATTCCGGATCATCAGTGAATTGAGCGGAAATGCCGCTTCAGTTCTTGAGGAGCTCATCCACGAGTGTGGTTCCCAAGAGGATGAAGGGGAGGAGGAAGAAGCCTCGAGCAAGGGGAAGGCTCTCGAAAAGTACAGCCGCGACCTGACGGCTCTTGCTTCGAAGGGAAAGATAGACCCCGTTATCGGCAGGGGAGAGGAGATAGAGCGCATAACGCAGATACTTTCCCGACGCACCAAGAATAACCCTTGTCTTATTGGCGAGCCGGGCGTAGGAAAAACGGCCGTTGCCGAGGGACTCGCGCTGCGAATTGCAGAGGGAGATATCCCCGAAAATCTCAAGTCCAAGCGCCTTGTTGCGCTTGACCTGACGTCTATGATAGCCGGCACCAAGTATCGCGGTGAGTTTGAAGAGCGTATAAAATCTGTCATAGACGAGGTTAAAAAGTCGGGCGACGTCATTCTTTTTATCGACGAGCTGCATACCATAATAGGCGCAGGAGGGTCCGAAGGGGCGATAGATGCATCTAATATTCTGAAACCATCCCTCGCACGAGGTGAACTTCAGGTAATTGGGGCGACAACCCTTGAAGAGTACCGAAAATATATCGAAAAGGATAGTGCGCTTGAAAGACGCTTTCAGCCGATAATCGTGGGGGAACCCACAAAGGAGCAGTCGCTCGAAATACTGAGAGGACTCCGCGGAAGATACGAGGAGCACCACGGCGTCGTCATTTCCGACGAAGCGCTGGAGGCGGCCGTCAACCTTTCTGCGAGGTATATAACCGATCGCTATCTCCCGGATAAGGCGATTGACCTTATCGATGAAGCGGCTTCGCGCGTGCGCATAAACGCATACACCGCTCCCGCGGATGTGAAGAATGCGGAAGAAAAGGCGAAAAGTATAACCGCTCAGCTCGAGCTCGCTGTTAAGGAGCAGGATTTCGAGAAGGCGGCAACCCTGCGTGACGCACGTGAGAGCGCAAACTCAGAGGCGAAAGCGCTTCGGGAAAAGTGGGAAAAACGCAAGGTCAGCGTCAAGAGTATAGTAGGAGAGGAAGAGATTGCGCGGATCGTGACCGCGTGGACCAAGATTCCGGTCCTGAAGCTCGAGAAAAACGAGCAAAAGAGACTTTTGAATCTCGAGGGCGAATTACACAAACGCGTTATAGGTCAGGATGAGGCAGTCAAGGCGGTTGCCAAGGCGATTCGCAGAGGTAGAGCAGGACTGAAGGATCCCAAACGCCCGATAGGCTCGTTCATCTTCCTCGGACCTACGGGGGTCGGAAAAACCGAACTTTCCAAAGCTCTTTCGGAGGCGGTGTTCGGCGATGAAAACGCACTTATCAGGGTTGATATGTCCGAGTTTATGGAAAAACATGCCGTCAGCAAGTTGATTGGTTCGCCTCCGGGATATATTGGATACGACGAAGGAGGTCACCTTACTGAAAAGGTGCGTCGTAAGCCTTATTCGGTCATTCTTTTTGACGAGATTGAAAAAGCGCACCCCGACGTGTTCAATATAATGCTGCAGATTCTTGACGACGGCGTTCTGACTGACAGCACGGGCAGAAAGGTTGACTTCAAGAACAGCGTTATAATTATGACCTCAAATATCGGAGCAAGACTTATAACTGAAAAACAGCGCCGACTAGGCTTCGGCGATTGGGACGAGGGCGAGAAGGATTACGAAGAGATCAAAAAATCCGTTCTTGGCGAGCTGAAAAAGGAATTCAAGCCCGAATTCCTTAACAGAGTTGACGATATAATCGTTTTCAACAGGCTGAACGAGGAGGAAATCAGAAGCATTGCGGGTATAATGCTGAAAAATGTTTCGGCTCGTCTTGAGAATATAGGTGTCGCCGTGAAATTCGACAAGAGCGTCGTTGAAGCAGTAGCTGCGGCAGGCTTCGATATGGTTTACGGAGCGCGTCCGTTGCGTAGAGCCATCCAGAGTATGGTAGAAGATGTGATCAGTGAAAGCATTCTCGACGGTACCGTTAAAAAGGGTAAGGGTTATAAAGTTAGCATCAAAAACGGCAAGACCTTCTACAAAGAAATCGAATAATTTTCGAGGATTTTCAAAAAAACTTCTCCGTAGAGAAAAAAGACGGGGCATCAGCCTCGTCTTTTTTTGAGTCAAAAATGGCAAAAAAACGCAGTTTTTACATAATATATATAAGAGAGAGGTAGGGAAAAGGGCGAAAAAGAGAAACTGAAAAAAATTTGAAAAAAAGTGAAAAAAATGCTTGACAAATAGGAAAGGCGGAGTTATAATAATCAAGCTGTCGCGAAAAACCGCGGTCGCACGGACCTTGAAAATTAAACAACATTACGACAAATACCAAAAAATGACCCTTAAAATTTTTTGAGAAGTACTTTTACGGTATCCATAAAAATGGATGCAAGTAAATTCAGACGCAAGCGATTCTGTAAAGCAGAGTCAAAAGCTCTAAAGAAGGTTATAGGCGCCTAGCGCTTATGATACAATTTTTAGAGAGTTTGATCCTGGCTCAGGACGAACGCTGGCGGCGCGCTTAACACATGCAAGTCGAACGGAGTATGCTTTTGAAATTTCTTCGGAAACGGATGTTGCATACTTAGTGGCGGACGGGTGAGTAACGCGTGAGCAACCTACCTTTCAGAGGGGGATAACACAACGAAAGATGTGCTAATACCGCATGACATTGCAGCACGGCATCGTGCAGCAATCAAAGGAGCAATCCGCTGAAAGATGGGCTCGCGTCCGATTAGATAGTTGGTGAGGTAACGGCCCACCAAGTCGACGATCGGTAGCCGGACTGAGAGGTTGACCGGCCACATTGGGACTGAGACGCGGCCCAGACTCCTACGGGAGGCAGCAGTGGGGGATATTGCACAATGGGCGAAAGCCTGATGCAGCGACGCCGCGTGAGGGAAGAAGGTCTTCGGATTGTAAACCTTTGTCCCATGGGAAGATAATGACGGTACCATGGGAGGAAGCCACGGCTAACTACGTGCCAGCAGCCGCGGTAATACGTAGGTGGCAAGCGTTGTCCGGATTTACTGGGTGTAAAGGGTGCGTAGGCGGGGCAGCAAGTTGGATGTGAAATCCTCAAGCTTAACTTGAGAACTGCATTCAAAACTGTTGCTCTTGAGTGCAGTAGAGGCAAGCGGAATTCCCGGTGTAGCGGTGAAATGCGCAGAGATCGGGAGGAACACCAGTGGCGAAGGCGGCTTGCTGGGCTGTTACTGACGCTGAGGCACGAAAGCATGGGTAGCAAACAGGATTAGATACCCTGGTAGTCCATGCTGTAAACGATGATTACTAGGTGTGGG
>JAZODR010000030.1:0-1853 GCA_045597125.1 Eubacteriales bacterium
TACGGTTACAACCACCGTCGCAGCGGAGGCGGAAGCGGAGTTTATCTATACCGAAGTGAAGTCCCAGCCACAGCCCGAAGCCGACAACGGCAAGGAGGAGATGCAGAAATTGGAGCAATATGCCCGTCAGGTGGAGGAATATTTGCGTACTTCGGAGGTATATGTTAATCCTAAATTGTCATTGCGTGATGTATCGCAAGCAACAGGTATTACATATAACAACATATCAAAGGCTATCAATGCCACAATGAATAAAAATTTCTTCGACCTTGTAAATGGCTTCCGTATAGAGAAGTCAAAGGCATTGCTGATGTCTAAAAAAGAGAAGGGATTGACCCTTGAAACCATTGCCGAAATGTGTGGATTCAACTCTCGCATCACCTTTAACAATGCCTTCAAAAAGGTTATCGGAGTAACCACTACCGAGTGGTTGCGATTGAACCGCGACAAGAAATAAAACCACCGTTCCGATACCCGAACTTATACCATTCCGCTCTTCAAAAGAGTGGTGTTTCGTTCATCCAAAATGTAAAGATTCGCACTCCAAATGTAAAAATGGCTCCTTTTCATCGATTATTTTGTAAAAATGGTACCCATCTTTACAAAACATTTCCCCAATTTTTTGCCCCTCTGATTCATTCCCAATAATTTCGCTAACGAGAAATTAAAAAAACAGACAGCGTATGTTTAGCAAATGGATTGATGAATCGGAATTTGATGGGAAGAATGACTTCTTCGACAACTCGGTGATGAGTGTCCGCCAGTGGTTGGCGGTGTTGGTCGTGATGATTATTCCGGTGGTGAATGTCGTGATGATTTTCTGGTGGGCATTTGCCGAGAAGGAACTCACCAACTCCAACAAGGTGAACTGGGCACGGGCCTCGGTCATCTTACTTACGGCATTCGTCATAGCCGTAGCCCTGCTGGGCGGAATCCTGTTGTTCGGGTGGTATATACAGAATCATTAACTATAAAAATTGACGAATATGAAGAGACTCGTTATGATGGTGTTGTTACTCGTCGCAGTCGGCGGGACAACGGAAGTGAACGCCCAAAGCTTCCTCAAGAAATTGGGCAATAAGGTAGAGAATGCCGCAAAGCGCGCTGTCGAGCGCAATGTGGAGAGAGCTACAGAGCGCGCCATCGACCGCGCCTTCAGCGAGACCGAAGATGCTGTTGAGGATGCTGTCAGAGGGGAGTCGTCGAACAAGGGTAAGAAGAACACCGACAACACCGACAACAACGGCAACAACAATACCGACGTGGTCTATGACAATGGGGATGCTACCGCACAAACCCAACCGCAGAAAGGTCAGTCCCTCGAAATGACCTATGCCAAGAGCGATTTTGTGGCAGGCGATGAGATTATGTTCGACGATGATGTCACAAGTGAACAGCTGGGCGAGTTTCCGCGCCAATGGGATCTGATCAAAGGTACCGTAGAAGTGGCGCAGCTCAATGACGACAAGGTGATTCTATGCGTGAGTCAGGACGACCCTGTCATAGCTCCTCTTTTCGATGAGATGAAGAGCTATCTGCCGGAAAAGTTCACTCTCGAGTTTGATTTCTGGGTGGGAGCCTTTGAAAAGCAAGGAGATAATAATCCAAGTAACCGATATATCATCAGTTTCTATAAATCGAATACAAGCCAACCTACTCAGGTCATCGATATGGATGATTGGTACTACAATGCATCAGACCACAGATCAAGCCTTTCCTGGGAATTCGAATCTTTAAGTGAAGAATGGCGTCACGGTCGGGATGAATCTTTCAGGACGATTCCGAACTCCTGGAACCATTTCGCCCTGTCATTCAACCAGCGCGCGATGAAGGTGTACATAAACGGTGTCCGT
>JAZODR010000031.1:0-105722 GCA_045597125.1 Eubacteriales bacterium
CAATTGGCTACCCAAACAGGTCGACAGGATGTGGTTATTGCTATAGATTTTGCTCATGAGTTTGGCTTAAGGCTTGAAGAAATCTGTACGTTAAGAGTCGAGTATCTTATGTCCGCATTAAAAACGGGTCAACTCGTAATAAAAGGCAAGGGCGGTCAAACCAGAGCTATTGATTTAAGTGCAAAGCAACGCAGTATTATTACTAAATATTTGGATTACGCACGATGCTCCGGCCGATACCCGAGGGATTACTTAATCTCCGCAAGCGAAAAAGACGGAGTCAAGCGTGAAAAGCGTTCTTTGCAGAACTGGATGAGTTATAACCGAAAAAAATTCATAGTAGAAAACCGTGAGGATTTGGGTGAAGACGGTAAAAAGAAAAGAACTGAGACAATCTCTTGGCATGGGCTTCGACACACCTATGCACAAAGAACCTATGCTGAAGCGTTGCAAGAAAGACCAAAGAAAGCACGAAAGATCGTAAGCGAAAACTTAGGTCACCACAGAACTGAAGTAACAAGAATTTATTTGGCTGATAAGCCGAAGAAAAAGTAAACTATTAATTAAAATGATGAAGGAAGAATTTAAATTGACTACAATATCCTGCTGACGAAAATATGTGGGATTGATATATAGGGACAATCAAAGGAAGTAAAGATTGGACGGTTTTATCCGCCTATAGTTTATGGCGGTGGCAACCTGCCACCGCTCGTAAGGAGAATTTATATGTTATATGTTTCGATGCTAGCCTCCGGCGGAAATGGAGGTAATGATATTTAAGGAGGTGTAGCTCATGAGCGATCCTAAGATTGTTTTTAAATCGGATGTTCCCGAAGAAGCGCTTGTTTCTTTAGCTATGTTCATGATGGAAGAGATGGAGCGTTTTCTCGAAAGCGACATTGGAAAAGAAGAGTTTGAAAGATTGATGAGAGAAGCTTCGGAAGATGACGAAGATTAATATATATGCGGTACGGCTGTACTGCCGTACCGCTAAATAAAATTATTAACGAAAATGGAGTGTATAAAAATTGTTTTACGTATTGACTATAAACCGTTTATGTGTTATAATAAACACAAATCATTTGGAGGTGAGTTAGAATATGAATATTGTAGGAGAACGACTAAAAGAACTGCGAGTAAATGCACGTTATTCGCAAAAGCAATTGGCGGAATTGTGCGAGACAACGCAGGCAACAATAGGTCGCTATGAGATGGGTGTTGCCGAGCCGCCGTTCCAAAAACTATTGTGGTATGCAGACTTCTTTAATGTATCTTTGGATTATATCTTTGGAAGAACGGATAACCCACAAGGTATGCAAAAATACCCGGCAATTAAATCAGCACTTGAAAAGGATGGCGGTCTGGAAGCCCTAATGACAATGTGCTTTACTCCCGGGACAGTGTTCAATGAAAAGCTGAAAGAGGTTATTTCTCAGATGCTTCGGGAGGTGAAGGAAGAATGATTGGAGTTATTTACGCAAGATATTCTTCGGACAGCCAACGCGAAGAAAGTATTGACGGTCAGCTTAGAGAATGCTACGCTTTTGCCGAAAAACAAGGAATTTCAATTATTGATACCTATATTGACCGAGCGTTATCGGCAAAGACTGACAATCGACCAGCGTTCCAACAGATGATTAAGGACAGCGATAAGCAGAAATTCGATCTGGTTATCGTTTGGAAACTCGACAGATTTGCCCGTAACCGTTACGATTCGGCTCGTTATAAAAACACATTAAAAAAGAATAATGTTAAAGTGGTTTCTGCGACGGAAACAATATCCCAAAACGCTGAAGGCATATTGCTCGAATCAATGTTAGAGGGTTATGCAGAATACTATTCGGTTGAACTTTCCGAAAAAGTTACACGAGGTATGACCGAGAATGCGCTAAAATGTAAATTTAATGGCGGTACAGTCCCTATCGGCTATGTTATTAACAAGGACCAAAGGTTTGAGGTAGATCCCGTTAAAGCACCCTATGTGGTTGCTGCTTTCCAAGCATACGCGGATGGCAAAACAATAAAAGAGATTGTGGAAATGCTAAATGCAAAAGGCGTTACCACTTCTCACGGAACGAAAATAACCATTAATATTGTAACGGATATGCTGAAGAACCGACGGTATATCGGTGAATATAAGTTTCGGGATATTGTTAATAAAGACGGTATACCGAGGATAGTCCCGCAGACGTTATTTGACAAGGTGCAGCGAGAGCGAGCGAAGAATAAGAGAGCGACAGCAAGGCATAAAGCCGAAGATGATTACTTACTGACAACAAAACTGTTTTGCGGTAAATGCGGTGTATATATGACCGGTGAAAGTGGAACCGCACGAAATGGTACAGTTCACCGATATTACAAATGCAACAATGCTAAGTACAAACATACTTGTGATAAAAAGACGGTTAAAAAAGAATGGATTGAGGACATTGTTGTTAAGCACACCC
Source organism: Eubacteriales bacterium (assembly GCA_045597125.1). Classification (GTDB taxonomy): domain Bacteria; phylum Bacillota; class Clostridia; order Oscillospirales; family SIG627; genus RGIG5579. The sequence continues at coordinate 2,448 of JAZODR010000031.1, forward strand.
ACGAGATGATGATTGATGATAATGTAATTGAGGATATCGCAGGTATTGTGTTTAGGAATGCAAAGAAAGAAAATCCCGCAATACAACTACTTAATCAACGGCTTAGTGAAACAGAAAACGCACTGAACAATCTACTCAGAGCAATTGAAAAAGGAATTATTACTCCAACCACAAAACAAAGAATGATTGAGTTGGAGCACACGAGAGATGAGATTAAATTAAAGCTCATCAAGGAAGAAATGAAGAAGCCCACGATCACAAAAGAGGGCTTAGTATTATGGCTCAAGCATATTCAGAGCATGAGTTTGGAAACGAAGGAACACAAACAAAGACTGATCGACATTTTTGTAAACGCCGTATATCTTTACGACGACAAATTGGTCATAACATTCAATTATAAGGAAGCAAGCAAAACCGTCACTCTAAAAGAGGTAAACGGTTCGATTATAGAATGCTCAGGTGCACCAAAAAGAAGACAGTCTTTCGACTGTCTTCTTTTTTTATTTCTTTTTGGGTGCTTTGATTTTGTTTAGCTTGGCATTGAGACGGAGAAGCTCTTCCTTGGTGAATTTCACATCCATCATACCGCCCATTAGAGTAAACAGGCGCAGTACGGTAAAGCCTCCCATCATACTCATCAATTCGGGAGTTACGTCAAAGCCTGCCGCCTTAAAGGAGCCTTGTTCACCGTCTTTTTTGCCCTTTCCGCCCATCAGTTTTCCTACAAGACTCATGAAGAGCATTTTGCCTTGAAGGGTTGCGATTACGTCACTCATCTTGTCATTGAGGGAAAGGTAGCCTTCCGGAGCTTCGATATCGAACCAGTTGAGAACAGCACCTTTTTCGATCAATCTGTAAGACTCATTAAAGGTATCTACCTTGCGGATCAAGCCGGCGTCCTTGTATTCGCCTGCGACCGCCTCCAGTTTTGTTTCTCCTTCATTTTTTACTTCGAAATAGAAGAAGTGATCCTCGGCACTTTTTTTGCCGACGGAAATACCGTTTGCAAAAAGCTCTACTTCGGGAAGATTGGAGTAAACGGTTACGCGGGTCACGTCTTCCACGCGGTCGATATATCTCTTTCCGCACAAATGAACGAAAGGCTCATCGGAAAGCCAAGCCTTGTAGGCATAAAAAGCATCTTTTTTATACTTGCGGTCAAAGGTAACAAGGCCTTTGTGGTTTTGACCGTTTTCGCCGCCTTCGTTGCGGGCATCTGCGCCGAAGTCAAACATATTCCATACGTGGGTCGCCCACATATACTTGCGGCTGAAGAATTGTTTGATCAGCTCTTCGTGATAATATGCTTGATATTCTTCGGTGTAATCTCCCTGAGTGGGGGTGGAGGTGTGCCAGTTTAGCGCCTCACAACCGTATTCGGAGCAGCCGATGGGAATATTGGGATGTATCTTGTGGAATTTATCGAACCAAGGACCGTTCATATCCGTTTCGCCACCGTACCAACCGAAATAGTGGTTGTAGGAAACCAGGTCGGGAATCTGCAAATAAGGATCGTCCATTTTGCACATGGAAACTGCGGCGATAGTGGTTAATCTGGTCTTGTCCATCTGGTGGCACAGATCGTTGAGGATGCGGTGATTCTCCAGCAAATCCTCGTCGGAGCCGCCAATGCCAATTTCGTTGGAAAGTCCCCACACGCAGATACTTGCGTGGTTGTAGTTTTGGCAGATCAGCTCTTTCATTTGGCTGATGGTATTTTCGCGGCCGCCGGGCATATGCTTGGAGATGTAGGGAATCTCTGCCCAGATTACCAGACCCTTTTCATCACAAAGATCATAAAAGTGCTGGTCGTGCTGATAATGTGCCAGACGAATGGTGGTAGCGCCTACTTCGCAGATTAGGTCGATATCTTCTTCGTGATGCTCGGGAAGGAGTGCGTTTCCGAAGCCCCATCTGTCCTGATGGCGAGAAACGCCGCGTAGGGGATATTCCTGTCCGTTGAGAATAAATCCGTTTTCGGGATCTACGCGGAAACTGCGGCAACCAAAGCGGCTGCACACGTTGTCCAGCACTGTATCCTCTTCTACCAGCTCCACCTCACAGCAATACAGATATGGGTCCTTGCGTCCGTTCCAAAGGTGAACGTCGGCAATATCAAAGGTAATCTTATTTTCTGCAGAAGTGATGGAAGCGATGGCATTTTCTTCTTTGTCGTAAAGGGTGTACACCAATTTTTGCTCGGGTTTCTTGTTGGTAACGAAAACCTCTACTTCTACCTTGGCATCCTTGCCACAAATTTCCGGGGTGATCATTAAGCCCGGCGCACCGTAATAGTCCAGATCGAAGTGAGAAGCGCTGACACAGATCAGATTGACATCTCTGTAAAGTCCGCCGTAGAAGGTGAAATCTGCCATTTGAGGATAGACGGTTTCATTGGGAGCGTTGTCCACCTTGACAACCAAAAGATTTACTGCTTCCAATGTATCGGTCAGGTCAACTCTCCAGGTGGAGTAGCCGCCGTCGTGGTGAGCGAGTGCTTTGCCATTTAGATATACATCGGCAGAAGAATTTGCGCCCTTCAGTTCCAGATAATATCGGTCTGCATCGGGCAAATCGCTTTTTTGAAGCGTTTTTGCATAGTAAGCTGTACCGCGGAAATAGTCGTTATCTCCATCCTGACCGTCAATGGCATTCCAAGAGTGGGGAAGATTGACAAAATTCCAATCCTTTGGCATTGCAGCGGGAATTTCAGTCGCTTGCTTGGTAAATGCCCATTTTTGATTCAGGTTAATAATTTTTCGCATGGTTTCCTCCGAATAAAAGTTGTAAGAGCTTATAGGCTGATATCAGCCTTCGATTTCGCGTCCGAGTTCGCGGTTCATTACTGCCAGAGTCTTCTTATCCAGATTATAAATCAACCCGAGGCCGATATATTGAAGGATTGCGGAGAATAGGTAGGTGAACGCTACGATATAACGCATATTGACGGCAACTTCCCATACCTGATTGCCTTCGTTTGCACCAACATAGCCAAATGCGACCATAATGATCAGAACCAAGGAAGGGCCGATTCCTTGAGCCAGTTTACGGAAAAAGGAGTGGAGAGAATAAACAGTACCTTCTTCGCGGTTACCGGTCTTCCATTCGTTATAGTCGATGGCATCGCCCATCATTGCCCAAGAAACGGTGGAATAGATTCCAAGACCCAGAGAGAAGATCAATTGGCAAACAATGTAGATTACCAAATCCAGACCGGTATTTTTAGGCAGAATCACAAACAGACCCAGACCTGCTACGATGGAAACAATAGCGCCGAAAGTGGCCAGCTCCTTTTTGCCGAATTTGGCAACTGCTTTTCTGGCAAGAGGCGTGAAAACTACGATGGGAATCATTGCAAATAGCTGAACAATGCCGGAAATTTGTACGTTTTTAAAGTAAGATTGGAAGATTACCGTAACGGCGGTAGCAGCGCCTTGCATACCGATAAACATACCCATTGCGGCAACGGTTGCACCCACTGCGGGACGGTTTTTTATAAAGTTACCAAATGCTTTGAAGATGCTGAATTTGGGAGCATCTTCTTTGAGCTCGGGATTGATGTCAACGCGGATCTCTGTGTTGCGAATCATAAACTGGAAGCAGATAAAGCCAAGTACGCCCATAATCAGCGCTGCGATGAATACACGTTCGCCAATCAGGTTGTTATCTTTATCGTAGATGATGAAGGGGAGAATGACCATAGGGAGCATATTCCCGAAAATAGAGCCTACCGAGCGCCAAGCGGAGAGGGAAGCTCTGTCTTTGACGTCATTGGAGATGAGGGAGAGCAGAGAGCCGTAGGGAACGTTGGCGATGGTGTAAAAGGCATCCCATACAACGTAGCCTGCGATGAAGATAATCGCTTTTGCCCATACGGGAGCGTTGGGGAAGGGAAGGAAGCAACAAGCGCCTCCTACAATCAGCCCGATGGAGCCGAAGAAAATGTACGCGAGAAACTTGTTTCTTTTATAGGAACGCTTATCCGAGTCGATGATGGAGCCAATCAAAGGGTCGTTGATTGCATCCCATACCTGTACGATGATGAGAAGGAGGGCATACCACAAATCCATACCCATAAACTGTGTCCAGAAAATGGACATTGTGCCTTTTAACGCAAAACTCATATTACAGCCCAGATCTCCGGCTGCATAGGCGATACTGTCACGAATGCCAAATTTGCGACGACCGTTCTGATCGACTTTGACTTGTTTTTTTGCCATAGCTTTTCCTCTTTTCATTTTTATTTTGGGATTTTACTACCTTTAGTATAAACGAAGTCTTTACTTTTTTAGGAGTAAAATATTAATTAGTTTTTGTATTTTTTTAATATAAATTCAAAAAATATCGTTGCAAATGCACAAAAGATGTGGTAAATTAGAAGCAGATGTTGGGGAAAATCATTAAATTTTATGGAGGTACGGTATATGCCGCAAAATGAATTGGAGCTTTTGATTGAAACTTTCCGCAAAAGCCGTGTGCAAATCGCTGTGATATCGCCGGATTGCACCTTGGAGGAATCGCTGGATGATCCGTTTAGACTTTTTTTAAAAGCCCCGATATCTCTTAAGGAAGTTTTGGCGAAATTAAAGCCGTGTACGGTAGTGCGTTATCGGGATGCTTTGGAGCTATGTCATCTGATTTTTCCCATCACGCTTTCAGGGGAAAATAAGATTGTTTTAATCGGTCCTTATGCAGAAGAATATTTTTCGCCTGAAAGAATTTTGGAAATCAGCGAAAAGAACGGCTTTTTACCGAAAAAAAGAAAAGTAATTGAGGATTATTTTTCTGCCGTTCCCGTTTTGGATGAATATAATTCTCTTTTTCTTTTGCTGGAAACCTTTTGCGAGCGTCTTTGGAACGGTCATTATGAATTAATTGACCATCGGGGAGCATTGATGAATTATCTGATGGTGGAGAAGGAATTTGACGATGTCTTTCTGGATATGCAGAATATGGAAAGACGGTACGATATGGAAAATGAGATTATGAATGCGGTAGCAACGGGTTCCGAGCAAAAAGTGAATCAATTGTTTGCGTTTTTTTCCGAGCATTCCTTTGAAAAAAGATTGGCGGATCCCATTCGCAATTCTAAGAATTTTTGTATTATTATGAATACGCTTTTTCGGAAGGCGGCGGAGCGATGCGGCGTTCATCCTATTTATCTTCACGCTATCTCCTCGGGATATGCATTGCAGATTGAGCAAATCAAGCAAAACTCTCAGGTACGTGCGCTGATGTCGGATATGGTTCGCTCATATTGTAAATTGGTCAGAAAAAACAGTTTGGGAAATTATTCTCCCATTGTAAAAAAGACTGTGATTGCCATTGCGGCAGATCCTGCCGCTGAATTGAATCTTCATACTCTTTCTCAAAAACTTTCGGTGAGCAAGGTGTATCTTTCCTCAATTTTTAAAAAGGAAACGGGACAAACTTTGACTGAATTTATTCGGGATAAACGAATGAATTACGCCACCACTTTGCTGTCCACAACGTCTTTGCAGATCCAAACGGTAGCCTTGCATTGCGGTATTGTAGATGTACAGTATTTTTCCAAATTATTTAAAAAACATACAGGAAAAACTCCGTCCCAGTTTCGCAAAGAATTGGGAAATCATGAAAGGGAGAAATTTGGTTTTTTCTAAAATAATCTTTACAAATCAAGAAAACATGCTAAGATGATTAGGTGGAAAGGTAAATTAAGTAAAAAGGAGTTTTTATGGAAAAGCTTACAAGAAAATACGGGCTTTTAACTGCTGTTTGTATGGTAGTTGGAACCGTAATCGGTTCGGGGGTGTTCTTTAAGGCGCAGGATGTGCTGAAAGCTACGGGAGGAAATATGCCTCTTGGTATCATTGCTTGGGTGATCACGGGTGTTTTAATGATTGTTTGCTCTGCGCAGTTTGCAGTGATGGCGACTCGCTACGAAAAGGTCAGTGGTTTGATCGACTATGCGGAGGCCACCTGTGGCGCTACTTATGCCTATTACATTGCTTGGTTTATGGTTCATTTGTATTATCCCGGCATGACTTCCGTTCTGGCATGGGTTTCAGCTCGCTATTTCGGCGTTTTGTTTGGCTGGAATATGGTGAGCCCTGAGGTACTTGCGCTTTCGGGATTTTTCTTGATTGCTTCTTATACGCTCAATGCCCTCTCTCCCAAGCTTGCGGGTAAGTTTCAGGTCAGTGCAACGATCATCAAGCTGATTCCCATTGTGTTGATGGCACTTGTTGGTACTGTTGTAGGCTTGACCAAGGGTACCCTGGTCACCAATTTCACTACGGTGGTGGATTCTTCCCTTGGCGGTTTCCCCGGCTTATTTGCCGCTGTGGTCGCAACCGTCTTTGCCTATGAAGGCTGGATTGTGGCAACCAGTATTAATGCAGAATTGAAAAATCCTAAGAAAAATCTTCCTCTTGCTCTTGTGTTCGGCTCTATCATCGTTGCAGTTGCTTATGTACTTTACTATATCGGCGCAGCAGGCGGCGCTACCAATGCCGTGCTCATGGAAGAAGGAGCCACGACCGCCTTTACCAATATTTTTGGTGGCATGGGCGGCGCGCTTCTCAATGTTTGTATAGTCATCTCCTGTCTGGGTACTCTGAATGGTTTGATGGTTGGTGCTACCCGTGGGATGTATGCGATTGCTGCTCGCGGCGACGGACCCAAACCTGAAATGTTCGCGCATATTGATCGGCATACCAATATGACCACCAATTCTTCGATTTGGGGCTTATTTCTTTGCTCTTTGTGGCTCATTTATTTTTATGGAGCAAATTTGACTTCCGGTTGGTTTGGTTTGTTTAATTTCGATTCCTCTGAACTCCCCATCGTCACCATCTACGCAATGTACATCCCCATTTTTATTGCTTGGATGATCAAGGAAAAGAGGCTGGGTGTGTTCAAGCGTTTTGTTCTCCCCATTGCTTCCATCATCTGTTGTGCATTTATGGTATTTGCTGCTATTTATGCTCACGGTATCACTCCCTATTTGATTGCAAAAGCAGATGGAAGGTTTTCCTTTCCTGTGCTTTTCTATCTGATTGTATTTGCTGTTTTTATGCTGGTAGGTGTTTTCTTTAAGAAGAAAATTAAATAATTTGCAAAATAAAGGTAGATGCGTAGTATTTTCTACGCATCTACCTTTATTTTTTGCTTAGTGAGGATGTTACCTGTTGACATTGCAACAAGTTTGTGGTATATTGAGTGCATCTTGTTGAAGCATCAACAAGATAAATAATAAACATAGAAGGAGTTATTCATGAATAATCAGCAGTTACATCCTAAAAAGGAATTCAAGAGTATTCGTCATATTGTGGAATCTGCGGCAAAAATCTACGGAAATAGTACGGCTTTTTCCTATCGGTTAAAGCCTTTGGATAAAGAAAAAGTAAGTGTTAGCTATATTGAATTTCGTGATGATGTAAGAGCCCTTGCGACGGAAATGCTTTCCCGTGGAATGGAAAGGAAGCATGTTGTTGCGGTAGGGAAAATGTCTTATGATTTTATTGTTTTGTATTATGCTACGCTTTTGATGGGGGCTGTGTTTGTTCCTCTTGATCGGGATTGGAATTCTACAGAACTTGCCAATACGGCAAAAAATGCCGATATTGACTATCTTTTCTGTGATGAAGATTTGGAGGACAAAAGTGAAGGAATTGTGCGGCTTTGCGGTGTTGAAAATCCGGTGGTGTATTTAGGGGGAAGAAGAGAGCAAGGACTTTGGTCGATGATTGCGGAGGGCCGCAGAAAATTTCTGGACGATAGAAGACCTTATTTTGAGGTGGATTTTGATAGCCGTAAACTTTCTCTTATCGTATATACTTCAGGTACGACGGGCAAAGGGAAAGGTGTAATGCATTGTACTGATGCGATTATTCGTGATATGTCCGATATTGTGCATTATATTGATTTTGGAAAAAATACTGTTTCGGTTTTACCGCCTCATCATACATATGGCTCTACAGTGATGCTTTTGGGGCATGTGATGATTGGAACAGAGGTATATATTTCCAGCGGAATTCGCTATGTTCAGAAAGAACTTCAAATGGAAAAACCGCAGCATTTGGTTTTGGTTCCTTTGTATTTGGAAACTTTTTATCGCAAGATCCAATCTACCTTGGAAAATCAAGGTAAGGCGAAGCTTGTCAAAGGGATGTTAAAGGTCAGCAATGCTGCGAGATTTGCAAGTTTTGGGTTGGTGGATCTAAGAAAAAAACTTTTTGCTCAAATCAGAAATGCCTTTGGTGGAGAAGTGAAAATGATTGTTTCGGGCGGCGCCCCGATCAATCAGGAGATCGTTTCCTTTTATGAGGGGCTGGGTATTTCTATCCTTAACGGATATGGAATTACCGAATGTGCTCCTCTGATTTCTGTTAACCGAAGTCGTCATGTTGTAAAAGGGAGTGTTGGAACGGTTCTCGATATGGATGAGGTGAAGATCAGCGCTCCCAATGAAGACGGGGAAGGTGAGATTTGTGTAAAAGGGCCCAATGTAATGTTGGGATATTATAAGGATGCACAAGCAACTGCCGAAGCACTGGACGAGGAAGGATATTTTAAAACAGGTGATTACGGAAAATTGACTAAGGATCGAATTTTGTATATTACAGGAAGAAAGAAAAATTTGATTATCCTTTCCAATGGCAAAAATGTATATCCCGAGGAGATTGAAAACGAGTTAATCTCTATCCCCGGTATTCAAGATATTATTGTTTACGAAGGAAAAAGCCGTAGAGGGATGGAGTACAATGCTATTGTAGCGGAGATCTTTCCTGACAAGGATTATATTGAAAAGAATGGGATTTTTGACATCAAAGAGTATTTCGAACCGTATATCAAAGAGTACAATAGAAACACCGTTTCCTATAAAAAGATTTCTGTTGTTAAAATCAGAAAGGAAGATTTCCCTAAAAACACTCTTCGTAAGATTATGCGATTTAAACTGGATATGACCATTGATTGAAAAGCAAAGGGTGTATTGACATCTGCGCAAGTTTTGGATAAACTTTTAAGTGTATGAATTGTTTTTGAAAAGCGAGGTTATTCATGAAAGAAAGATTTGAAGTTTTTACGGTGCTCGTCAATCGAATCAGCCGTAACATCCGTAAAATCAAGCAACAGGAAATGGCGGAATATAATTTGAGAAGCGCTCATGTTTCCTGTTTGTATTATCTTTATACGAATAATGGCTCTACCGCTACCGACCTTTGTGAAAAGTGCGAGGAGGACAAGGCTACCATTTCCAGAGCCCTTGATTATCTTGAAAAAAATCAGTTTATTACTTGTGAATCCAAAAGCGCAAAAAGATATAAAAGCCCGCTTATTTTGACGGAGAAGGGCGCTTTGGTGGGAAAAAAGATTGTGGAAAAAATCAATGGAATTCTGGATGAGATCGGCCATTCGTTGACGGAAGCGGAAAGAAATGAATTCTATCGTAGTCTTTCTATTATCAGCGAGTGCTTGGAAGAGCTTTCTAAAATCGGTGAAAAGTAGGCAGATTTTCGGTTACTAAAAAAAGAACACCCGAGAGGGTGTTCTTTTTTTGAAGTAAATTTTTACTTATTGAGAGCCATAGAAATTTCTACAGCTACGGCAACGGTGGCGCCTACCATGGGGTTGTTACCCATACCAATCAGACCCATCATTTCTACGTGGGCGGGAACGGAGGAGGAACCTGCGAACTGAGCATCGCCGTGCATACGGCCCATGGTATCGGTCATACCGTAGGAAGCGGGTCCTGCAGCCATATTATCGGGGTGGAGGGTTCTGCCGGTACCGCCGCCGGAAGCAACGGAGAAATACTTCTTACCGTTTTCGATGGCCCATTTCTTGTAGGTACCTGCAACGGGGTGCTGGAAGCGGGTGGGGTTGGTGGAGTTGCCGGTGATGGATACGTCAACGGATTCATGACGCATAATGGCAACGCCTTCCAGAACGTCGTTTGCACCGTAGCAACGAACCTTTGCTCTTTCGCCGTCGGAGTAAGCCTTGGTCTTGATGATTTCCAGCTTGCTGTCGGTGAAGTTGTACTCAGTCTGTACGTAGGTGAAGCCGTTGATTCTGGAGATGATGTGAGCAGCATCCTTGCCCAGACCGTTCAGGATGATCTGGAGGGGCTCTTTACGAACTTTATTTGCGGTCTTTGCAATACCGATTGCACCTTCAGCAGCGGCGAAGGACTCGTGACCTGCCAAAAAGCAGAAGCACTTGGTCTCCTCGCGGAGAAGCATTGCTGCCAGATTACCGTGACCCAGACCTACGTCGCGGGTCTCAGCAACGGAACCGTGGATGCAGAATGCCTGCAGACCGATACCGATGGCTTCAGCAGCCTCAGCAGCAGTCTTAACACCCTTTTTTACTGCGATGGCAGCACCCAGGGTATATGCCCAGGAAGCATTTTCAAATGCGATGGGCTGAACGCCTTTTACCAGAGCATCTACATCAACGCCCAGATCCAGGCAGATCTTCTGTGCTTCCTCCAGGGAAGCAATGCCGTATTCTTTCAGGCACTCATTGATTTTGTCAATTCTTCTTTCGTAACCTTCAAACTTAACCATTTTCGTGCCTCCTTACTCTTCGCGGGGATCAATGTACTTCACAGCGGCGTCGTATCTGCCGTAGCTCTTTACATTGCTCTCGTACGCTTCTTTGGGATCCTTGCCGTGGCGAATTGCTTCCATCATCTTTCCAAGGTGAACGAACTTGTAACCGATGATCTCGTTATCTTCGTCCAGACCGAGGGACAGGATGTAGCCCTCTGCCATTTCCAGATAGCGAACACCCTTTTCATTGGTAGCAAAAATGGTACCAACCTGGCTTCTCAGACCCTTGCCAAGGTCATCGAGAGTGGAGCCGATGGGAAGACCGTCCTCGGAGAATGCAGTCTGGGTACGACCGTAAACCAGCTGGAGGAAGATCTCGCGCATAGCAACGTTGATTGCATCGCAAACAAGGTCAGTATTCAGAGCTTCCAGAATGGTTTTGCCTTGGAGGATCTCAGCTGCCATTGCTGCGGAGTGGGTCATACCGGAGCAGCCACTGGTTTCAACCAGAGCTTCCTCGATGATACCCTTCTTAACATTGAGAGTCAGCTTGCACATACCCTGCTGAGGTGCGCACCAGCCGATACCGTGGGACAGACCGGAAATATCGGTTACGTCATAAGCCTTGACCCATCTGCCTTCTTCGGGAATGGGAGCAGGGCCGTGCTTGGGGCCTTTTGCCACAACGCACATGTTTTCTACATCTTCAGTAAACATGGTCATTTATAAAAAATCCTTTCTGATATTTTTGTTTTTTTAGTCAACCAAAACGCCGATAGTACCGGGAGCGGCACATGCAGCATTGGATTCATCGGTGTCGATGTGCATTGCAGCGGCGAATTTATCGCTGACTCTTACGACAACCTCATCAAAGATAAGAGCTCTCTCTCCCTCTACGCGAACCTTTACGATTTGCTTATCAGCAACACCGAAAGCGGCAGCGTCTGCGGTGGTGAAGTGAATGTGACGTTTTGCAACGATTACACCTTCTGCGCACTCAACGCTCTTGTCACCGACGCTGATGGTGCAAGCGCCGGAACCGGCAACGTCGCCGGACTCACGGATGGGAGCCTTAATGCCCAGCGTTCTGGCATCGGTAGCGGATACCTCAACCTGAGAGGCGGGACGGGCAGGTCCGAGAACGATAACGTTTTTAATGGTGCCTTTGGGTCCGGTGATATCAACTCTTTCCTCGCAGGCAAATTGACCGGGCTGGGAAAGCTCTTTTTTTACAGTGAGCTGATATCCTTTGCCAAAAAGAGCTTCGATGTGCTCTTGAGACAAATGAACGTGACGGGCGGAAGTTTCAACAAGTACCTTCTTTTCCATGATTTACTTCTCCTATTATTTATTTTTTATGGCTAAACCGCTTTATTATACAACAAAATCTATATGTTTGTAAAGAGGGCGCGGAAAGATTTTTGTAAAATCTAGTTTGTTTTTGTAGTGCTGATGAGTTTGGATGCAACAAAAACAGTCAGAGTAAGGTCTGCCAAAAGGGAGGTAGAGGTGAAAAGATCAATGCGGATGCGTGAATCCATTATGGCGATCAGTTCGGGAAGACGTGCCACAAGCCCGAGAAATACTACGCTTAAACCGGAAAATACATAGGCATTGGGGCGGGATAAATTCTCCTCTCCCAAGAGGATCTCGGCTTGATACAGAAAGAAAACGAGAGCGGAGATCACAAAGAGGAATTGCCCTACGTAAAGGGATTTGTTTAAAAAGCGGGTCAAATCGCGGTACTCGAGGACCATTCGCATGGTGCACCAGAAGGCAGGTGTCAAAGCGAAGAAAGCGAGAAAGCGACTGGGTTCGTGAGAATTGCGGCACCCGCAGAACAGAAAAAAGCAGCCGCTGGTCAAAGCCAGGAGCGCGTAGAGCATTGCATAAGCATCGGTCAGATTTTCTTTTTCAAGGATAAAGGAAAGTGCGTGTGCAATTAAACCAAAGCCGGGCAGAAGTGCGGCAAAGGCAGAAAAAGTTCCAAACCATGTTGCGCATTTTCGGGTAAAACCGTGAAAGAAAAATTCAAAAAAATTCTGTTCTTCTTCCGCATCGTCAAAGCTTTCCGGAAAACTGCCTTTCTTGCGGTAGGTCAGAATCAGGCAAAGGAAGAAGACGGCAAAGCAGATGAGATTAAAAACGAAGGAACCTGCGCCGTTTCCCGAAAAGAAGCCTGTGGCGGCGTCCAATTCATTCCAATAGGAAAATATACGGAGACCGAAAGCAAGGGGGGATAAAATTCCCAGTGCCAACAGTATTTTTTTGTAAAGTTTGTAATCGAAATTCATAAAAAGCCTCTTTTCCCGATCAATGTTTTAAAATGTAACATACTGCAAGAATTGCAGATAGAAATGCAAATACAGCCAAAAGCCATTTTGTAATGGAATTTGTTAAAAATGCCATAGAGCTGTTGACCAAATCAATACAGAAAAAAATCAGCATCATCACTGAAAGGATTAGGACCAGGTGGGGTAAAAAATTTTCAAGCACTGAGAAAAAACGTTTCATTACTTCTCCTTTGTTTTTGTGGCAAGATAGATGATATCGCTGATGTCCCTGCCTTCCCCTTTGGAGGGGGAAGAGAAAAGGTTTCCTTTATAGGTCATTACGGCGGAGTGTCCTCCGTCCAGATTGTAGGCGCGTTTGCACCCCAGACGCTCAAATAAAGCCGACATTTCCGCCAAGGTCATGCCCCGTGAATGGCTTTGTCTGCCGTCAATGGCAACCAAACAGTAATGCCCCGGCTCGTAATAGCCGATGCCGATGCGGGGATTTTCTCCCGAAATGCCCGTTTCAAATTCTTTGATGGCATTTCCGTTTTTATCCAGCAACGAGGGGCCAAAGTCCCAAGCCTGCCAAGCGCCCCCGGCAATTGCTTTATCTACATCAAATTCCGAAAAGGAATAGGTTTCCATAGTTCCGTCGTAATACAGTACGCAAATTTGGTGCGCCTTGGTTTTTCGGTAAATTTGACCGTTTCGGATGACGATGCCTCGCTGGCGGATGCCGAAATAGTCGCCGGAAACTGCCAGAAGCGCGTGGTTTTTTTGTGCCATATTTAGAACGGAATCGGCAATGCCCGTAGTAAATTCTTCCGCCGCCATTGCGGTTCGCAGACTTGTAATGTGACGGATGTAAAAATCTGCCACGTAATAGGTGACCCCGTCTTCTGCATAGGTGGTAAGAGTCAGGGAAAGGTTTTCATCTTTGTAGGTGTTTTCCTCATCAATGACCTCGCCCTTTTCAGCAAATTTTTCGGGGAATTTTTTTCCGAAATCCATCAGTTCTCCTGTGCCTGTAGAGCCGTAGAGATTGCCGATGCTGTGGGGAAGTACGTGATGAAAGAGAGCAAAGGTGCAAAGAGCGGCTCCCAATACCAAAAGGTCAATGAAAAAGGAAAGCAAAAGACGTTTGGTCATTTCGTTTCTTTTCCTTTCGGAAACACTACGTACTTTTGCGCCAGAAAGCTAATGGGGAAGCATATGACCTGAGAAATCAGATGGGAAAGAATGGGATGGATATGCAGTTTTAGATAAAACAGAGCGTTCAGCTGTTCATTTGCAAAGAAGATTATTGCCACAAGTGTGAAGTACAAAATAAGACTTCGGATGGGGTTTTTCATATTGTGGAATACCATGCTTCCGTTGATTGCAAAATTGACCAAGGAAGAGATCACGCGGGCGCACAAAAGAGCGACGAACGTGATGACCCTCTCTTCTTGGAAAAACAGCGGAAAGAAAAATTGTAGCAGGAGAAAATATGCCGTTGCATCCACGAAAAAGGCAAAGAAGGAGGAGAAAAGAAAGGATATGATTTGAAAAAACGGTCCTAAAGCACAGCGAAGCAAGAGCCCATATACTTTCATTGCATCTTTGAGAGGGTTGAAGTGGCTGGATTTGTTTTCTTCAATATAAACCGTCTGTATCTCTATTTCCTTGATGGGAGTTTTTTTCCGCACTGCGTTGCAAAGCATTCGCATCTCGTATTCGTAGCGATTTTCCGAGATTTCCAGCATCTGAGGGAGCAGGGAGGGGGTAAAGGCGCGCAGACCCGTTTGGGTATCGTAAACCCGCTTTCCCATTAGAAGATGAAAGGTAAAGCGGGAAGCGGAATTGCCAAAGCGGCTTCTGGCGGGAACGTTTCCTCGAAAACTGCGGGAGCCCAGTACCAATGTGTCGGGATTTTCTTCGGCACAGTTTAGACAGCGGAGGATATCCTCGGGCAGATGCTGTCCGTCAGCGTCTGCGGTACAGATCGCGCCTGTTTCCGTTCCTTCCTGAAGTAAATAGGAAAAAGCAGTTTTTAAAGCGGCGCCTTTTCCCCGGTTTACATCGTGATTTAACAGAATATGGCACCGCGTTTTAACTTTGCAAAAAATGGCATGAAAATCTTCGCCCGAGCCGTCGTTGACCACGAGGATGCGGGCAGAGGTGATTTGTTTCAAGTCATCCAATAAGCGGATTAGTTTTTCGTCCGGTTTATAGGCGGGGATAACAATGGTCATGGGGACCTCCCAAAAGGTTTATTCGCCACAAGGGTACAATAAAATATAGATATATTCTATCAAATAAAAGCAAGATTTGCAATAGTTTTAACAATATTCTCAATGGAACTTTTGGTCATTTCCCCCTATAATGGAAAATGTAATATAATGAGAAGAAAACCATCCTTTGATAGGGTGGCTGTAAGCATAAGGAGGAATTTATGGCAAAATATTATCTTTCCGCATTTGCGGACGAGGCGTGTAAGGATCTGGATGGACAGATCGCCGCTTTGAAGAGAAACCGCATTCGATTCATCGAGTTGAGAGGTCTGGCTACAGGTCCCATCGACTTACAGTCTGATGCTACCGCTAAGGAAGTCAAGGCAAAATTGGATGCCAACGGCATTGGAATTTCTGCTTTGGGAAGCCGCCTCGGCAAAACCGATATCACTGCTCCCTTTGCTCCTTCTTTGGAGGCTTTGCGCCGTCTTTGTGAGCTTTGTCATATTGTGGGTGCAGAGCGCATTCGTATGTTCTCCTATTTCATTCCCCAAGGAGAAAATCCCCGTATTTATCGTGATGAGGTTTTGGATAGACTCCAGAAACTCTGTGATTATGCCAAGAGCCAGAATGTTCGCTTGATGCATGAGAATGAATCTCGCATCTACGGCGAAAAGATGGAAGAGGTTCTGGATATTCACGAAAATGTTTCCGATTTGGGCGGTATCTTTGATCCCTCCAATTACCGCAGAGCAGACGTGGATCAGGCTCTGACGATCGAAAAGCATATGCCTTACGTGGATTATCTCCATATTAAGGATTGCACTAAGGAGCACGTGATTGTTCCTGCAGGCTACGGTGACGGTATGATTGGCGAGGCAATCACCTATCATGATTCTCTTTACAAGGGCGATTCCTTCCTAACCCTGGAGCCGCATTTGCAGAAATTTGCGGGCTACGGTGATATTGATAAGCACGAACTGAAGACAATGTTTTCCTTTAAGGACAACGAAGAGTCCTTTGATTTTGCAGTTAAGAGCCTGAAAGAGGTTCTTGAGAAAAACGGATTTAAAGAAAGTGAGGATATGGCATGGAGCAAGTAAGATTTGGTATGATCGGTGCGGGTAACATCGGTAATAGCCACATTAAGAATTTTATGGAAGGTAAGATTGAATGCGGTGTTTTGACCGCCGTTGCCGATCTGAAGCCCAAAAAACTTGAGGCTGTAAAAGCAAAGTATGCCGATAACCCCAAAATCAAGGACGTTCAGTTCTTTGATAGCGATGAGGCTCTCATTGCTTCCGGCGCTTGTGACGTCGTTATTATTGGTACCCCCCACTATGACCACCCCACCGTTGCCATTAAGGCACTGAAGGCAGGTTTGCATATCGTGGTGGAGAAACCTGCAGGCGTTTATACCAAACAGGTAAAAGAAATGATTGAGGAAGCAAAGAAGCATCCCGACCAGCTCTTTGGTATTATGTTTAACCAGCGTACCAACCCCTATTTCAAAAAGATGAAAGAAATCATCGAAAATGGTGAACTCGGCGAGATTAAGCGTACCAACTGGCTCATTACCGACTGGTACCGCACCCAGAACTATTATGATTCCGGTGACTGGCGCGCTACCTGGTCCGGTGAAGGCGGCGGTGTTTTGATGAATCAGGCACCCCACAACATTGACCTGTTCTGGTGGATCGTGGGTATGGTACCCACCAAGGTTCGTGCATTCTGCCATGCAGGTAAGTGGCGTGATATCGAGGTTGAGGATGATGTTACCGCATACTTTGAATATGAAAACGGCGCTACCGGCTGCTTTATTACCACTACTGCCGATTGCCCCGGTACCAACCGTTTTGAGATTACCGGTACTAAGGGTAAATTGGTTTATGAGAATGTTGTAAGCGGACCTGCTGCAGATCAGAAAAAGAAGAATACCCTTACCTTCTACAAGCTTTCTGTAGATGAAAAAGAGTACAATCGCGCAGATACCACCAGCGGCATGATGAAGCCTGCTTTTGATGTTGTAGAGATTGAGATTGATGCTCCTAATCCTCAGCACGTGGGTATTCTTTCCAATGTTGCAAAGGCTGCTTTGGGCATTGAGCCTTTGTATGCTCGTGCTGAAGAAGGTCTTTACGGTGTTCAGATGGCCAATGCAATGATTCTGTCTTCTTGGCTGGGCGAAACTGTTGATATTCCTTTGAATGACGATTTGTATTATGAGGAATTAATGAAGAGAGTGAAGACTAGTCGTCGCAAGGATCCTGTTGTTGACGACGGAAAAGTTACTGATTTGGACGGAACCTATTGATTTTTTTCAGAAACTAGATTATAATGCTTTCGCTGGGCTGTCGTGGTAGCACGGCAGCCCTTTTTTATGAATAAAGAGGATTGAGAAATGAAAAAAGCAGTATTAATCGGTTGTGGTGCTATTAGCACCAATCATGTAGAGGCTTTGAAAAATTTACCTGATGTGAATTTTTCTGCCGTTTGCGATCCTGATGAAAAAGCAGCGAAGGCAATGCTTTCGCTCCATAGTCTGGATTTGCCTATTTATGCTGATTATAAAGAAATGTTTGCGTTAGAGAAGCCCGATGCGGTACATATTTGCACCCCTCATTATCTTCATGCCGAGATGGCAATTTACGCGCTGGATCGCGGAATCAATGTTTTTTTGGAAAAACCTGCCTGTATGACCCGCGAGGAGCTTGTGCGTTTGATGGAGGCAGAGAAACGCTCTGATGCCATTCTTTGCGTTTGCTTCCAGAATCGTTTTCTAACTTGCGTGGAAAAGGCAAGAGAGGTTTTAGCACAGGAGGAAACCGGTGCGCTTTTGGGCGCACGTGCCTTTGTTACTTGGCAGAGAGAAGGGGCGTATTATACCGAAAGTCCTTGGAGAGGCAAAATTGCCACCGAGGGCGGTAGCGTTCTCATCAATCAGTCCATTCATACCTTGGACTTGCTTCTTTTATTTATGGGTGAGCCTCTTACGGTGCAAGGCGCCATTGGAAATTATGCAACCCCTTATAACGATACTGAGGATACCGCTCATATTTATATGACCTTCCCCAATAAAAAAATGGGTGTGTTCTTTGCGACAAATGGTTATTGCAAGTCAAGAAAGATTGAATTGGATTTGACCTGTGAAAACCGTGTGATTCGTTTTGTAGGGGATAAGCTCTATGTAGATGATGAGCTTTACTATGAAGGACAAGCGGGTGCAAACCGTGGCAAATCCGTTTGGGGTAAGGGGCACGGAGTTCTCATTCGGAGTTTTTACAAGGCTTTGGAAGAAGGTACACCTTCTCCCGTTTCTTTGGAAAGCGCTTCTGTTAGTCTAAAGGTTCTTTGGGATTTGTTCGATCAGACCCGTGTATAAAAAAAGAAGACTCAATTTGAGTCTTCTTTTTTTCTTATTTCCAAAGGGTGATTTCTGCCATGGCAAGGGGAGCATTTTCGCTTTCTTTGCGTCCCCATTCTTTTCCTGCGGTGGAAAAAATCTCAAGACGGACGTATCTCGCCTTCTGCTTTCCAAAACGAATGGTTTCTTCTGCACCGAAAATGCGGAAGTGTCCCATCGCCACACGCTTGAAATTCTGGTTGTCAGAGCTTACTGAAATGCGGTATTTGGACGCAACTCTTTGAATGTAGAGGTGATCCTCTATCCATTTTTTTGTCATCATAGAGTGTTCAACCCAATAAGGAGTATGACTTAGCGCAGAAAACTCTGTTTCTTCTCCCAGATCGAATATAAGATCTGCAGTTCCGTGCTCGGTGACCCAAGGCTCTAAAGGATTGTCATTGATAAGACAGGGGACCTCTTGCTGGCTGATTTTATCGTAAACGGTGAACTTCTCCTTTTTGATGGGTGCCAGTGCTTTTTCTTTTTTCTTTTCAAAAGGCTTTCCGGTCCAGACAGGGCAGGACCAAGTCTTTCTTCCCACTTCGTCGGATAAGCACAGGTAGAAGTAATGAGAATCGGGGGCGGTGACGGTAAAGTCAAAGTTATCGCCCATATTTTCAAGCTCTACAAGAGTGATTCCCCGATCTGTGATTACCTTGCATTTTTTGATGTGGGTATCCGGCTCGCCCATACGGAAGTAGCCCAGTTCTACATGGAATCGGTATTCGCCTTCATTTTCCAGGGTAGCGGGAGCTGTTTTTCCGTTTACGGAATAATACAGTTTTACATTGCCGGAACTGGTGGCATACATGCGGTTATTTAAAATGGCATCGTGAAATGCTTCTTTGCTTTTTTCTGGCGCCATAATGACGGTCTTACCGGGGAATACGTCATAGCCCCATTCCGGGCCGTGGCAATCGCTGGAGCAGGTGGGGGAAACGTGAAACCCCTCGTCCAGAGCCACGGAATAAATATATTCGTTGATGGTGTTGGAACAACGTCCGTCCCCGTTGCCCATTTCTACAAAGTGGAACAGATTTTTGAATGCGGGAGAGTTATTTTCTCTATGTCTAAAGTCCCAGATTCCCTTGACGGAAGAACCGATGGTCTGTGGATGGGGGTAGCCGCAAAATGCAAAGGGGCTATTCTTCAGCTTTTGGAAAAACATTTCCCAAGAATTGGCTGTGACGGCTGCGTCTGCATTGAAAACCAGTACTTCTCCACCGTGCATATGCTCAATTCCGTAACGGTCATTATCCAGAATGGTTACCTGTCCCTCAACGCCGGGGAAGAAGACAACGTGTTCTTCAAAGCCGTCTGCATCGGCATAACCGCGGTAAAAGTCACGGCCATTCAAAACACTGGCATGATCGGAAACCACGCCAAAGTCCATTCTGCCGTCTTCCTTCATTTGCTTCATATAATGAACGCGCGGGTAAAGGGAAGGGTCGCGCTTTGCAAAGGCATCAAGCTTGTGCATACTCCAAGTGTGATCGTGCATATCGCCCACGAAATAACGAAGCTCTTTGGAGGGCTCTGTATGGCGCATTTCACGAACTTCAATGTTACAGGTGTAGGATTTTCTGCCGTATTTTGCGGTAACGGTAGCCGTTCCTACCTTAAGAAAGGTCAAAAGAATACCGTTTGTAAATCCGCCTCCGCGAGGAAATTGGGCAAAATTCGAAATCTGAACCACCGCTTTGTTATCGGTGCTCCAAGAAATTTTGTCCTGATTGTATTCTTCCCCGCCTAGAAGCTGCAGAGGGAGAACATTTCCCTGATAAGTGGAAATGGACTCGTGAGATAAATAGCGCATAAAAAAGCCTTCTTTCTTTTTTTTTACAGTTTAGCATCAGCGAAAGCGGATGTCAATTAGATTTCCGAAAAAGATGAGAAACTTTTTACGCGCACAATTGTTCGTGATTTTAAAAAAATATGCACAAAAATTCGTATTTCAGCATTGACAATTACGAAATTTCGTGATATAATTCGGTTGATTGATGGGAATAAAACGAAATTAAGAAAAAAGAAAGGAGATATGGGATGAATCGTGAGATAATGGATTTGAAAGAAGAGGGAATTTTACTTGCTAAAGATAAGATTGAAGATGCCGCAGAGGCACTCTCGGAATTTTTGCCTGAGGTGTCTGAAGAGCTGAATTGGTTTTTGGAAGAATTGGCAAATCAATTGACCTTGGTGCGCTCGGATCGACTGGCATTGTCGGAGAGCGCTTTGTATTTAAGAGGCGGAAATATATGACATTGGAAGAATATATAGGTAGATTTCGTCTTTTCCAGCATAGCGCGGAAAAGGCACAGCGGAGATTGGAGCTTTTTTCCTCGGGAGCATATCAAGGCTTTTTGCGCCGCTTTGAGGGATGCCAACAGCCCGAACTTTCTTCGGTGCTTTTTACTACGGAAAGTCTGAAACAAGACCTGGCAAAAAAACAGCGCTTTTGTGAACGGTATGCCATTCGTCTGACCCGTGCCATTTCTTTGATGGAAGCGGGGGAACTGCGTGATTATGCTCTTTATCATTACCTCTATGGCCTTACCCATGAACAGATCGCGGAGCAAAGCTTTTTCTCAGTTCGTACTGTTTATCGCCATGCAAGACATGCCCGTATGGCTTTGACACGGGCAATGCTGCAGGTGGGGCCAAAGGTGGTTCGCACAAAATCTTGTCGCTATCGGATTAAAGGATGCCTGAAGCGGAAAAATACGGAGCTTGACCGCATTGCCCGCGCAGTAGCATCCAGTACCGCTTTACGCCGTCGTGACGGGAGCGCGTGGCATTTCGGTGCGATTTAAATCCCCTTGACAAAATAGAATACGAAGAATACAATGAAAGTGTGAAAAAAATAAAGAAGGTGACATTTTGAAACGCTTATTTATTATCCTTTTACTTGTAAGTGTCTTTTGCTCTGCACTGCTTTTCAATCATGTTTTTGCAGAGGAACAGCCTTTGATAAGGGGAACGATTTCGCCCGCGTATCAGCAAACTGCGGGGCCTTCTTATGAAGCCTTGGACCGATATACGGATATGACCGCATTCCGCGCTTTTTTGGATGCGAATTTGCAGGTTTGTCGGGAGCAGATTGACATTTCCGCGTATGGTATTCCGTCGGATCAGGTGGAAGCATTGGCTTTTTATATTTATAAGGATATTCCCGAGGCATTTCACGTAACTTCAATCAGCTATTCTGCTTATCCAGATCGCATTGCTTCTCTTTATTTTTCGTATTCGCTTTCCAAAACGGAGTATGATGGGGTTTTAAAGCAGTGCAGGGATGTTGCAGCGGAAATGACTCGGGGACTAGATGCTCCCGGCTTGACTCAGGCAGAGAAGGCGCTCATTCTCCACGACCGCCTTGCGGTGCATAATGAGTACGATACTTCTCTTAAAGCGCCTTATACCCACGAAATGGTAGGAGCTTTGGTGAATCGTACATCCGTTTGCGAGGGGTATGCCATGGCGTATTCCTATCTTTTAGATCAAGTGGGAATTCGCAACTATTACGTTACCTCCAGCGTATTGAATCACGGATGGAATATGGTCTATATTGACGGGGTGCCTTATCACGTAGATGTAACTTGGGATGATCCCCTTAATGACCGCTTGGGCTATGTAAGTCATAACAATTTCTTGCGTTCCACCGCGGGAATGATCTCTACCGGGCATCATGACCGAAACGGAGCGTATGATTATGGAAATGTAGCACAGGACACTCGTTACGATGGGGCTTATTGGCAAAATTCCCGTACTGCTTTTCAGGTATTGAATGGAAAACTTTATTATATTGATTCTTCCTATGAAACGAAATTGATGGAAGCGGTAGGCGGAGAAAACCGTGTCCTTGCGGATATTTCCTGCGGATATGAAACTAGTATGGGATATTGGGGCAGCGGATATCAAATGCTGTCTTCTGATGGGCAGGACCTTCTGTATTCCAAAGCAAATGCCATCTATCGCTATTGTACGGAAACAAACACTGCGCAGGTAGTGTGGACACCTGAAATGTCCTTGGATTTTTCCATTTTCGGATTTGCATACGAGCAGGGGAGTTTAATTTGCGTTCCCTATACTTCTCCCAATTTTGCTGTGGATACCAATCATATTGCCCGAATGACAAAGGCATACGTACCTCATATTCATATGCACGACCACGCTTATGACGATGCTTGTGATTTTGCCTGCAATATTTGCGGAGAAGTACGAAATGCGCCCCATGTTTTTGACAATGCCGAGGATTTGATTTGTAACGGCTGCGGATACGAGAGAAGTGCCATACAAAAGGGGGATTTGGATGGACAGAATGGAGTGAATCTGGACGATGCAATTCATCTTTTGTACTACGTCAATTTCCCACATCTTTATGCGGTAAATCAGAATGTAGATTTTGACGGTAGCGGAACAGTGGATTTAGATGATGCCATTTATCTTTTGTACCACGTGAATTTTCCTGCCTTATATCCCTTAAATTAAAAAAAGACCCGATTGGGTCTTTTTTTTATAGTCCTGTTTTTGCAAGGACGGTGTTGTGCAGAAAAACAAATTTTTTTTCTGCATCGGCTTTGTTTTTTTCGCGGATACAGTAGTAAAATTTGATTTTCGGTTCGGTGCCCGAGGGGCGGGCGGAGATCCAAGAGCCGTCTTGGAAGCGGAATTTGAGAACATTGGAGGGTGGGAGACCGTCCAAGCCGTTTTGATAATCCAGTACCTGGGCATCGGGAAGGAAATCAGGGTCAGAGCGAAGGGATGACATAATTTCAGCGATGCGTTCAAGCCCTTCCTTGCCATGCAGGGAGAATGCTTTTACCGTGTCCAGATAATAACCGTGTTCATTATAAAGGTCGTTTAGCGCATCTATGAGGGTTTTTCCCTGTGCTTTGTGCCAGGCTGCCAGTTCCGCAATCAGCATGGTGGCAACCACCGCATCTTTATCTCTTGCATGGCATCCTACAAGGTAGCCGTAGCTTTCTTCATATCCGATCAGGAAGTCTGCCTGATTCTCCGTGATTTCTTTTTCAAAATGGGTAATGGCGTTTCCGATAAAGCGAAAGCCTGTTAGCACTTGCAATGTTTTACAGCCGTGTGCCTCGGCAATTTTGGTGCCCATTTCGCTGGTGACGATACTGGTAATGACGGTGGGATTTGTTCCCAGAACTGTTCGATTTTTCAGCAGAAAGTCAACCAGAAGAGCTCCGATTTGGTTGCCGGTCAAAAGGTTCATTTTTCCGTTGTGGCGAACTGCGGTACCCACACGATCTGAATCGGGATCGGAACCGATAACAAGATCGGCGCCTATTTTTTCTGCCAGATCTATACCCATCTGCAATGCTCCTTGTTCCTCGGGATTGGGACTTTTTACAGTGGGAAAGTTTCCGTCGGGGGTGGTCTGCTGTTCTACAACGGTAACGGCACTAAAGCCATCCTTTGCCAAAACGTGGGTAATGGGAAGAAGGCCCGTTCCGTGAATGGGCGTGTATACGATTTTTAGGTTTTTCTTTGCCCGCGTATCACTGAAGGTAGCCTGCTTTAATACTGCTTTTTCAAAAGCCTCTAAGGTTTCGGAACCGATCATAGTCAAAAGCTCGGGATTCCCGTTTTTGGGAATACGGGACCAATCGGTGACGCTTTGCATTACTGCATATACCTGGTCAGCGGCATCGGGACTAAGCTGACAGCCGGTTTCATCGTATGCTTTGTAGCCGTTATAAGCGGAAGGATTGTGGCTTGCGGTGATGACAACGCCTGCACAACAGTTGAAATGGCGCACGGCAAAGGAAAGAACGGGAGTGGGGACAGGGGAATCGAACAGCCTTGTGGGAATGCCCTCGGCCGTGAATACATCTGCCGCGCTTTTTGCAAAGAGGGTGGAATTGTTTCTGGTGTCACAGGCAATGACGATGCCGCGTTTTGCAGCATCGGGAAAGGCTTTTTTTAAATAAATGGCAAGTCCGAGACTGGCTTTGCCTACGGTATAGCGGTTCATACGATTGGTACCTGCGCCCATAATACCGCGTAAACCGGCAGTACCAAATTCCAGATCCTTATAGAAGCGCTCCTCGATTTCTTTTTGATCCGAGATAGCGGAAAGTTCTTTTTTTGTTGTTGCATCGAAAGAGGGGTCGTTTAACCATTGGGTATATTTTGTTTGATAGTCCATTTGGTTTCTCCTTTTTCTTATATCGCGTCTATTATATCTTCTTTTTTTATTTTGGTCAACGGGAAAGATGGAAAATTAAGGCGAAAAGACAAAGATTGTTTTACTTGACAGAAAGTCTTTTCTTTTGTATAATATGGGACGATTAATGAAGAAGGAGATGGTACTACTACATTATGGATACGGACAGTCATAGTTGTCAGCCTCCCATACAAACCAAAATTTCAGAACTTATATATGTACGGCGTTGCCTATCTTATTATATTCGCGGATAGGTTATGCCTTTTTTTGTTTGCATTTTTGAAATTTTGATTTGGAAAGGATAAACTATATATGAAATTTGTTGGCCCTCTTATATTACAAATTGTATTGATTTTTTTAAATGCTGTTTTTGCGATGGCGGAAATTGCCGTTATCAGCATGAATGAAACCAAACTGACAAGACTTCAATCCGAAGGGAACAGAAAAGCGGGAAAACTTTTGAAACTGAAAAGCAATCCTGCAAAATTTCTTGCCACCATTCAGGTTGCCATTACTTTGTCAGGCTTTTTGGGTTCTGCATTTGCGGCGGAGAATTTTTCCGAATATTTGGTAAAACTGTTTTCCGGGTTTCTGCCTCGTGTGAGCGAAGAGGTGCTGGATAGTATTGCCGTTATCATCATTACTCTTATTCTGTCTTACTTTTCGCTGATCTGCGGTGAGCTTGTTCCAAAGCGTCTTGCGATGAGAAAGACGGAGACCCTTTCTTTGGGGCTTTCCGGTACCGTGTATTTTGTGTCCAAGGTTTTTGCTCCCATCGTTTGGCTTTTGACTGTTTCTACCAATGGTGTTTTGCGTTTGATGGGAATTGATCCCAATGACGATGATGAGGAGGTCAGTGAAGAGGATATCCGTATGATGGCAGAAGCCAGCGCAGAAAAAGGTATTATTGAAGAAGAAGAAAGGGAACTGATTGAAAATATTTTTGAGTTTGACGATTTGACTGTCGGCGAGGTTACGACCCACCGTACCGATGTGGCACTGCTCTGGATGGAGGAAAACGAAGCGGAATGGGAGAAAACAATCCGTTCCAGTCGTTTTACCATGTATCCCGTGTGTGACGGCTCTATTGATAATGTTGTGGGTGTTCTTGATACCAAGGATTATTTCCGTTTGGAAGATAAGAGACGAGAAAGCGTATTGGAAAAAGCGGTTCGCACTCCCTATTTTGTGCCTGAGGGTGCCAAGGCGGATATCACCTTACGTAATATGCAGAAAAACCGGGTATCTTTTGCCGTTGTACTGGATGAATATGCAGGCTTTTCCGGTATTATTTCCATCAAGGACTTGATTGAGCGGATTGTAGGTGATATGGAAGATGCAGATGAACCTGCCGAGGAAGAAGAAATCCAGCGTGTGGATGAACGCAAGTGGCGGATTACCGGTAATGTTTCCCTATGTGTTTTGGAAAAGGCGATGGATGTGAATTTCCCCGATGATTCTGAAACGCTCAGCGGTCTGGTATTCAGCCTTTACGGCGCTGTACCTGAGGACGGTTCGACTTTTACGGTAGAGTTTGAGGGAATCGAGATTTTGGTCAATCAGGTATTGGAACATCAGGTTGTGGGTGCTATAATTACTTTGCCAGAACCGAAAATCGACGATGAAGATTGAAAAAAGGCTTTTGGAGCTTTGCTCCAAAAGCCTTTTTTTATATGCAACAAAAGCCTTTGTTTTTCATACAATGAAATGAGAAAGAAAAAAGGAGGGGAGAATATGGAGAGGGAACAGGATTTGATCCGACAGATTGCCGAAATGGATGACAATACCTTGCGAGATGGACTGGGCAAAGTGGCGGAGAGTATGGGGATCGCCCCCAGTCTTGCTGCGATGTATCTTTCGGATTTGGACAAAATTCGAGAAACCATAATGGGATTGAGCACCGAGGATTTGCAGAAAATCTCTGCAAATCTGGGGGAAGAAAATATGAACCGAATTCTTGACGATCTGAAGGGTGAATCATAATGGATGGCTTTTCCGAAAAACTCAAGACGGTGCTTTCCGATCCGGAAAGTATGGCGAAAATTACGGAGATTGCTCGCGGCTTTGCGGAGAAAAAAACGTCGGAATCGCCGCCCTCCGAGAAAAGTGCTGCTTTGCCTTCTCCCGATCCCGTGGGGGAACTGCTACATTCTCCCGCTATTGCGGAGGCTTTACGCCTTTTAGGAAACGGTAGCAAGGAACGTGTGACGTTGCTTCAGGCCATGCGCCCTTTCGTTAAGGAGGAGAAAAAGGCAAAGCTGGATAAGATTATTGGCACAATGAGAACCTTGGACCTTTTGACTTCTGCGCAAAAACTGCTTTGAAAGGAGAGGGAAGATGTATTCGGGAACCTTAAAGCGCGCTCCGTTTCAGCCGGACGCAACTGCCTTTCAGCACGCAGAGGCGCGGGAGGAATATATGAAATCCTTACGGGAAACCGCCTTGGTGCAGCCTACGGAAGAAGACAGGCAAAAGCCGGAAAGTCTTGCAAGACTTCTGGAAATGATCTCGCCCGAGGATTCTGCCCTTATCGCCTTGGTGGTATTTCTCCTATGCGACAATACAGAAAACGATGTGGTTCTTCTGGGCATCCTTTTATATGTCCTGCTTTCAAAATGATGCATAAGAAAAAGCACCCCCTTTGGGGTGCTTTTTCTTATGCGATGACATCTTCGTCGCCGCGGCAAACTGCTTCAAAGTCTGCTTCAATTTCAGCAGAGGGCTTTTTGGTTAACAGAGAAACCGTTACGATTACAATGCAGGAGAAGATGAATGCGGGCAGCAGCTCGTAGATGGCGAATACATCGCCGAGCTTGCTGATGACAAGCTTCCATAAAAATACCATACCACCGCCTGAAATCATACCTGCGATGGCACCTTCGCGGGTGGTTCTCTTCCAGAATAGAGACAGGAGTATCAGAGGACCGAAGGTGGCACCAAACCCTGCCCAAGCAAAGGAAACGATGGTGAAGATTACGCTCTTTTCATCCAAAGCAATTAATATTGCAATGGCGGTGATGACAAGGAGGGTGATTCTGGTCATGGTCATAACCTGCTTGTCGCTGGCTTTTTTGCGACAAACACCCTGATAGATGTTCTTTGCAAAAGCGGAAGCGGCAATCAAAAGATACGAGTCGGACGAGCTAATGGTAGCGGCAAGGATACCTGCCATTACAAAGCCTGCCAAAAGGGGAGGCAAAAAGCTTGTGGAAAGGGTAATAAAGATGTTTTCCGCGCCGCCCTTGGTCAGATGCTCTACAGGGAAGAGGTGTCTGCCCAGAAGGCCGATGAATACGGCAACGCTAAGAGAAATAATTACCCAGAGCATTGCGATTCTTCTGGAGGTCTTCAGTTCATTTTCCTTGCGGATTGCCATAAATCTCAGAAGCACTTGAGGCATACCGAAATAGCCCAGACCCCAAGCCATGGTGGAGCAAATGGTCAGAAGACCGTATTTTCCTGCTTCTCCAAAGATGGCTTTTGAGCCTTCTGTAATCTGTTGACCGTTTTCCAGTACAGGAGTAGCCGTTGCAAAGAAATCAAGGAAGCCGGGGATGTTCTTTGCGTTTTCAAGAATTGCGTTAAAGCCGCCTGCTTCTATGATACCCAGCGTTACTACGGTGACCAGTGCGCCAATCATTACGATGGCCTGCATAAAGTCGGATGCGCTTTCAGCAAGAAATCCGCCCAAAATGGTGTAAAGCAAAACAAATGCTGCACCCAGAAGCATCATGGCGATATAGGGAGTGCCGAACAGAGTCGAGAAGAGCTTACCGCAGGTGACCAGACAGCTTGCTGCATAAACCGTGAAGAAGATTAAGATGAATAATGCGGAAATTACCAGAATAACGGGCTTCTTTTCTCTGAAACGGTTGGAGAAGAAGTCAGGCAGGGTAATGGCATTTGTTTTGATACTGTATCTGCGCAGACGCTTTGCGGTGATAAGCCAGTTGAAATAGGTGCCTACTGCAAGACCGATGGCAGTCCAGGATGCGTCGGCAAGACCGCACCAATAAGCCACACCGGGCAGACCCATCAAGAGCCAGCCGCTCATATCGGAGGCTTCTGCACTCATTGCAGTAATCCAGGGACCCAGAGATCTGTTACCCAGATAGAACGCTTCGCTATTTTTGTTTGCTTTTTTTGCGTAAAACACGCCGATCATAATGACTGCTGCCATATAAAGGACCATCGCAATCAAGACCTGTAAGGTGTTAGAATCCATAACTTACTCCTTTTTTGAATAAAGATGTGGGAGATTATATCATAAAAATATTAGTTTTGCAAGACAAAAAACGAATAAAATAAACTTTTCGACATTTTTTCAAAATTATTTTATCTGATGTGTTATAATGTCTGTAGAGATTTTTTAAGAGGTGCAAGATGAATCAATCCGATTTTTTGCCTTATCGCGATTTGAATACGTATTTGCGGCAGCGATTTGGCAAAAAGATTTATAAAATCAGTCTGTCCACGCCTTTTACCTGTCCCAATCGTGATGGTACGCTGGGGACAAAGGGGTGTCTTTTTTGTTCTGCATCCGGTAGCGGAAATTTTGCTGCCGCGGGAAATCTCCCTTTAGAACAGCAGCTGGAAGAAGGAAAGGCAAGGGTAAGAGCGAAAATCGGCAATCAGAATCACGGATATATTGCCTATTTTCAATCTTTTTCCTCCACTTACGGAGATATTGGGATTCAGCGGAATCTGTTTACCCGCGCCATTGCCGACCCCGAGGTGGTTGCTCTCTCCGTGGCCACTCGACCGGATTGTTTGCCCGACCGGGTACTTCATCTTTTGCAGGAGCTTTCCCAAATTAAGCCCGTTTGGGTGGAATTGGGTTTGCAAAGCGCCAAGAAAGAAACAATAAAACTGATTCGTCGGGGCTATGACAATGTGGTGTTTGAAAAAGCGGTTCGTGATTTGCGACAGAGAGGGATTGAAGTAATCGTGCATCTCATTCTGGGATTGCCGGGAGAAAGCCACGAGGATGAGATTGCCACTTTGTGCTATGCTACCGACCTTCCCATTAACGGGGTAAAATTTCATTTGCTTCATGTGTTAAAGGGGACGGATTTGGCGAATATGTCATACACCCCTCTTACAATGGAAGAGTATATATCTCGCGTGACGGATTTGGTTCGCTATGTGCCCGAGGACGTGGTGATTCACCGATTGACCGGTGACGGTGACAAAAAAGAACTTCTGGCTCCTTTGTGGAGCGCAGATAAAAAGCGTGTACTGAATGCCTTTTCCGCAGCGTTTCGCCAAAGCGGAATTTGCCAAGGGGAGGCTTTGAAAAGATAAAAATAAAAAAATCCAAAAAAAACCTTGACAAATCGAATCTTCTCTGCTATTATAACTTGGTCCAAGGCCCGTTGGTCAAGCGGTTAAGACACCGCCCTTTCACGGCGGTAACATGGGTTCGATTCCCGTACGGGTCACCAAAAGAGCAAGTCGAAAGACTTGCTTTTCTTTTTGAAAAGATATTGTTTAATAAAGGAAAAAAATGAAAAAACTGGTTATATTTGATTTGGACGGCACTTTGTTTAATACAACCATGGCAATGGCTGCCTGCGGAAATTATGCTTTGGAGCATTTGGGAATGATGCCCTTGGCTCCCGAAAAATACGCTCGTTTTTCCGGTGGGAGTGTGAAGGCTTTCATCTGTTCCGTGCTTTCGGCAGCAGGGGACAAGGAGTGTGAGAATTACGATGCATTTTGGCGTCTGTACTTGGAAAAAAACAGCAGTCTTACTGAGAGGGACAATGTGCCCTACGAGGGAATTGAGGTCGTTTTGTCAAAATTGAAAAGGCTTGGAGTGCGTCTTGCCGTTCTTTCTAATAAAGATGAGGCGTCTTGTATTCCCATTGTGGAGAATGCATTTGGAAAAGGATTTTTCGACCGTATTTTCGGAGGAAAAGAGGGAGTCCCTGCAAAGCCTGATCCTACGGTGGCGTTTGCCTTGATGAAGGAATTTGATCTTTGTGCCGAGGAGTGTCTGTATATCGGTGATACCGAAATTGATATGCAAACGGGAAACAATGCGGGTCTTGATACCGTAGCGGCTTTATGGGGGTATCGGGAACGGGAAGAGCTTGAATGTTTTTCACCCGCGTATTTATTTGAGAAACCATTGGATATTTTGTCGCTTTTTGAGGAAATTTGACAAGACGGGAATCGTATGGTATAATTTCATAGTTACAAATTTTTGAAAAAAGAGGACGTTGAATGCAAGTAATCAGTTTCTTGATTAAAGTGATCAAGCTTGTATCCGGCATTGTATCCAAATTCTATAAATATAAAACACTGTTTATTTTCACAGGTCTTGTTGCTACGAGAAGGTTTAAGAGTGCGAAAAACAACCACAAATATGCCATTCTCATTGCTGCCCGCAATGAAGAAGAGGTTATTGGCAATCTGATAGATAGTATCCGCAGACAGGATTATCCCAAGGAATTGGTGGATATTTTCGTAGTAGCGGATAATTGCGACGATCGTACTGCAGAACTTGCAAGCCAATTGGGTGCCATTTGTTACGAGCGTGAGGATAAACAGCATCGTACCAAAGGCTTTGCCCTGCAATTTTTGGTGGAGTGTATTCGCCGAGATTACGGTATCGAGGCATATGAGGGTTATATGATCTTCGATGCGGATAATCTTTTGCAAAAGGATTTTATTGCGAAAATGAACGATGCCTTCGATGCAGGGGAAAAGATCGTTACCTCCTACCGCAATACCAAAAATTTTGATGACAACTGGATTTCCGCTTCTTACGGACTTCATTGGCTGCGCACCGTCCGTCAGGAGCATAGAGCAAGATCCTTTTACCATTTGGCTACTCGTATTCAGGGAACCGGCTTTTTGTTTGCAAACGAATTGATCAGGGATGGTTGGAATTATACCAGTCTGACCGAGGACAGAGCTTTCTGTGCTGATGCGGTTGCCAACGGTTATAAGATATCTTATCAGAACGACGCTGTGTTCTATGATGAACAGCCTGTGGATATGAAAATCGCCATGCGCCAGAGAATCCGCTGGGCAAAAGGACATCTCCAAGCTTTTGTGGAAACGGGGTGGCCCCTGCTCAAGCACGTGTTTGTTACGCACGGCGCCGCCAATCGCGATGAGCCTGATGCACCCAAATGGCGCAAGCTTGTTCGGAATATTCGTCTTCGCTTTATGAGTTTTGATATGCTTACCGTGGTTTATCCTCGTTCCATTATCACCCTTGCCCGTCGCCTTTTGGTCTTTATTTTGCAAACGGTTCTGATCTTCGGTATGGGTCTGAAGGTTACTGCTTGGTATGGACCTACGGTTCTGGATTACCCTGTATTAAAACTTGTTGGGATCAATGCTTCCGTTACTGTAGGGCAGGCTGTGCTGTTTTTGGCAGTTGCTTTCATTTCTTGGACGCTATATACTTATGTTAAGGCTATTATTCTTGCTGCCTACATTTTCATTGCGGAATATAAGCGGATTATGCCGATTAAATGGTATAGAAAGGTATGGTATTGTATTACCTTTCCCATCTTTGATTTGATTGGTAAGCTGTCCCTTATTATTGCTTTGTTTAAAAAAGTGGAGTGGAAACCTATTCCGCACCATGCTTCTGTTAAAATCAGTCAGATTGAAAAATTAAAAAAACACCGGTGAAACCGGTGTTTTTTTTTAGTTTTCTTTTGCTATTTCTTCGTGGCGTTTTACCTTTGCGGTGCTGGTTTTGATAAGAGGCTGCGTTTGGAAGGTCAGGTGCTTGATGTGCTTGTAAGGAGGAAGATTTTCGTTGACCTTTGCCACTTCGCCTTTCATAAAGGATGCAACATCCGTTTCCTCGGGTAGATTGTCGCGGAAATATTCTTTGGAATAAACGATTTTGGCGGAAACCAGAAGGTCATCCTCTTTCTTCTTCCCATAGACCATCACTTCGCTGACAAAAGGAAGTTTTCCCAGAATTTCTTCCAATTCTTCGGGATAGATGTTTTTTCCGCTTTTCAGAACGATAACGTTTTTCTTTCTTCCCGTGATAAACAGGAATCCGTCCTCATCCAGTCTTCCCAAGTCGCCTGTGTGGAAGACACCATCTTTTAAAACTGCCTCGGTTTCCTCGGGCATTTCATAATAGCCGAGCATCACATTGTCGCCTTTGGCGCAGATTTCGCCAATGCCGTCTTCGCCCGGATTTTCAATGGTGATCTCCACGGAGGGGAATGCCTTTCCCACAGAGCCGTAACGAATGTTTTCGGGGTTTTCGGCAGTCAGAACGGGGCTGGTTTCTGTTAAACCGTAGCCCTGCACCGTTAAAATCCCGAAATCATTGAAGCCTTTTGCTACTTCGCGACTGATGGCGGATGCACCGCTAATAATGAAACGTAGCTCTCCGCCAAGCTCTGCAAGAATAGATTTGAAAAGTTTTCTTCGTACGTCAATTCCTGTTTTTAAAAGGCTATCGCTGATTTTGAGTGCATTTTTTACGAGATTTGTTTTGCCTTGCTTTTCTACACCGCGCCAAATGTTTCGGTACATTACCTCCAGAAGCAGGGGAACACAGACAAAGGTTGTGATTTTGTATTCCTTTAAATTTTTCTGTACGTACCGTAAGCCGTCGCAGAACATATTGGTAGCGCCCGAGCAGAGAAAATAGGTCAGTCCCACTGAGCCGAAGGTGTGATGTAAGGGGAGAAAGACCAGATTGCGATCCTCGGGATAGATTTTTTCGACTCGAAGCAGGTCGTAGAGATTGGTTGCGATATTTCGGTTGGAAAGCATGACCGCCTTGGAAGAGGAGGTGGTACCCGAGGTGAAAATAATGGATGCGATGGCATCGGGATCGGGGGCAAAGCGGTCAAAGGAGGCATCCTCCTTCAGAGCAAGAACACCCAATTCGCGAATCTCGCCGATGCTGGGAAGCTGAGAGGTTAGTTTTTTGGTAGTGATGACGTGGCGGATTCCCATGTCGTTCCCCTTGGCAAGATCAAGCATCATATCCAGATGTTTTTCATCACATACGATGGCGTCTAAATGGCTTCTTTCCAGCGAAAGTAAGATCTCCGGTTCGGTCAGCTCTTTGTCTAAGGGGACGATGACACCCACTCCGCATAGGACGGAAAGGTAGGTCAGGATCCATTCGTAGGAGTTTAGACCGATGATGCCAATGCGCTTTTCTCCCAGACCAAGACTTCTCAGCCCTTGCCCGAAGGCGCGAAGCTCTTCCCAAAAACTGTGGTAGGATATGTGACGGTAAAAGGCTTTTCCATTTTTCTCGTCCTTTAGTACAAAGGCGTCTTTTTCGCCGTAGGCTTCTACTGCGTCCAAAAGGTAGTCCCGAATCAGGTCGTGCCGAGGGGCATCCTTCAAAATTGACAAATGCTTCATTGGAATTTTGTCTCCCATCTAGTATTTGAAACTATGATATCAGATTTCGCGTACCCTGTCAATGGTTTTTGGAAAAAAATAGTGCGAGAAATTTCTGTACAAACTCTTGTGCTTCTTTTATTCCTATGGTAAAATAAAAGGGAATATGACAGAAAAGGAGGGACGGCTATGAAAAAAGAAGCAAAGAAACGGATTTGGCTTCGGTTGGATAATGCTGCGAAGATCTTTCCCGCTTCTATGCGTTCTACATGGAGCAATGTGTTTCGCCTTTCTGTGGATTTTCGGGAAACCATAGATTCGCAGGCTTTGAGTCGCGCCGTGATGCGTGCGGCAAAGCGTTTTCCCTCTATTTGTGTGCGATTGGGAAAGGGACTGTTTTGGTATTACTTGGAGGAAAGTGAGCGTGCGCCCAAGATCCGAAAAGAAATGTGTCAGCCTTTGCTCCCAATGAAGAAGAGGGAAATGAGCCGTCTTGCCCTACGCGTACTTTATTACGAAAATCGGATTGCCGTAGAGTTTTTTCATGCGCTTACCGACGGAAGCGGTGCTATGGTTTTTCTTAAGACCCTTGCTGCCATTTATCTGGAGGAACGCTATGGCGTAGCTTTTTACGGAGCGGATGGAATTCTTGACCCTGAAGATGCTCCGAGTGAGGAGGAATTGGAGGATGCCTTTCTTCGCTATGCGGGAAAGAATGCAGCCAAACGGGAAATGCCTTATGCTTTTCGCTTGACGGGAACGCCCGAACCGGATGGCTTTTTGCATGTGACAAGAGGCAGCATTTCGTGCAGGCAGATTCTTGCCGTCGCTAAGGAAAAAGGCGTCAGTGTAACCACCTATCTTGCCGCGGCTCTTTGTGTTTGTTTGGAGAGGATTCAGAAAAGAAAGGTGGCATCTAGTAAGGAAAAAGCGGTACGGGTACAGATTCCCGTGAATTTGCGGAAGCACTTTCCATCCCGCACTTTGCGGAACTTTGTGGCGGTGTACAACGTGGGTATGGAAAAAGGGGAAACGGATGCGGATTTTGATGAGATTTTGTCCCGCATTCATCATCAGATGGCGCTTTTGAATACGCCCCGCAATCTGAGAGCCGTTTTTACCGCCAATGTGAACAGCGAAAAGGGAATGGCGATTCGCCTTGTCCCCTTATTTTTGAAAAATATTGTGATGCGCGTTGTCTTTGATCGGGTAGGGGAAAGTCTTGCCTGTCTTTGCTTGTCTAATCTTGGGCAGGTGAATCTTTGCGAAGAAATGGCTCAATATATTACCGGTTTTGATTTTATTATCGGTCCTCAGGCAAAAGCACCTTATAACTGTGGCGTGGTAAGCTTTGGGGACAGTCTTCGCATTCATTTGGTACGCAATACGGTAGAGCCGGAATTGGAAAAGGATTTTTTTACATTCCTTGCCTCGCAAGGGCTTACGGTAACGCTGGAAAGTAACGAGAGGTGAAATATGTATTGTATGAAATGCGGCGCAAGGCTGGGAGAGAGGGAAATTAAATGTCCTTTATGCGGTTTTGTTTTGCCAAAGCTTTCCCCCGAGCAGGAGAAGAGCCTTTATCCCCGTGATGCCCGTCCCAAGGAGCGGGAAGATTTCAAGGGTCTGCTTCTTTTTTTCACTCTTTTGCTTTGCGGTGGCGGTGGCGCGGTGTTGGCGATGGACCTTTCCGCAGGCGGTGGGATCAGTTTTTCCGCCTGGGTTCTTTTTGGCCTTTTGCTTTTTTATACCGCGTTTCTTTTGCCCAGATGGTTCAAGAAACCCAATCCTGTAATCTTTTTGCCTGTCTTTGGTGTTTGTACTCTTGGTCTGCTTTGGTATTTGGACTTTTTTTACGGGTCCGGTTGGTTTTTCCCTTTGGCTCTTCCTTTGGTAGGCGCTTTTTTCTTATTGCTTGAGGCAGTGGTTACCTTGGTGCGTTACGTCCGTGGCGGAAAGTTTTATATTTGCGGCGGATTTTTTATCGGTATTGCTTGTCTTTCTTTCGTTTCGGAATTGTTGAGCAGATCTTTTTTCGGCTACGCGATTCGTCTAACCTGGTCGATGATCCCATTGATTCTTTTTTCCATTATAGGAATTGGTCTTATCGTGATTGCAATCGTTCCGTCTTTTCGCGCTTACGTGCAAAGAAGGTTTTTTGTATGATTTAAGAGGAATTCATATGTCGAATTTTACGGGAACGCAAACCAAAATCGAAGAAGTTGAAGTGTTTGCCGAACAAACACTCCAGCCGAAACTCGAGGAGAAAAAAAGGAATGTTTATCCCTATTTTCTTGCCCTTTCTTTGGTGGTAGCTCTGTGCCTTGGTGTTTTTTGCGGTGCTGCCCTTCGTCCTGCCCGCAAGGTAAAACCGTCTGAAAGTGAAAGTGACGATTCGCCCAAATGGGTGACCGCGTCATACCTTACGGTAGACGGAATCAGTCGCACGGGAGAAAAGCTGGAAGAGGTGCGGGATATTGCGGTGCATTACGTGGCAAATCCCGGAACAGGCGCCATGGCAAATCGCAATTATTTCGAGGGACCCGATTCTGATACCAGCGCGCATTTTATCGTGGGACTGGAAGGAGAAATCCTTGCTTTGATTCCTATGGATGAAAAAAGCTGTGCTACTAATGAGCGCAATACGGATACCATTTCCGTGGAGGTTTGTCACCCTGACGAAACGGGAGAGTTTTCTGATATTACTTATCAAAGCCTTGTTCGGCTTCTTGCTTATCTTTGCCGGGAATTTGATTTAAATGAAGAAAATCTGATTCGTCATTATGATGTGACGGGAAAGATGTGTCCACGTTATTATGTGGAGCATCCCGAAGCTTGGGAACAACTGAAACAGGATGTTAAAGAGACTCTTGGAACGGGAATCTAAAGCATTTAGGAGGTTATTATGCTCCAAATCAAGAATTTAACTAAGATTTATAAACCGAAAAAGGGTCAGCCCGTTATTGCGTTGGACGGTGTGTCTTTGACCTTTCCCCAAAAAGGAATGGTATTTCTTTTGGGCAAAAGCGGAAGCGGAAAAAGCACCTTGCTCAATCTTTTAGGCGGTCTGGATTCCTTTGACAAAGGCGAAATCCTGATTTCCGGTCAAAAGACCGATCGCTTTCGCGGTAAGGATTTTGACTCCTACCGCAATACTTTGATAGGCTTTATTTTTCAGGAATACAATGTTCTGGAGGAGTTTACCGTAGGGGCAAATATTGCCCTTGCTTTGGAGCTTCAAGGCAAACGCGCTACCGATGAAGAAATCAACGGGATTTTGGCCCAGGTGGATCTGACGGGCTTTGGCAATCGTCGCCCCAATGAACTTTCCGGGGGGCAGAAGCAAAGAGTTGCTATTGCCCGCGCTTTGGTCAAAAATCCAAAGATTATTATGGCCGATGAGCCTACGGGTGCGCTGGATTCCGCCACGGGCAGACAGATTCTGGATACCTTGAAAAAGCTTTCCCGAGAAAAGCTAGTAATCGTGGTATCTCACGACCGTGAATTTGCGGAAAATTATGCGGATCGCATCATTGAGCTTGCAGACGGCAAGGTCATTTCGGATGTGGAATTTGAAGAAGCGCCACAAGCCTTTGAGGAATACGGTATTACCTACGGAGAGGGCGAGATACTCGTTCCCGGTACTTATCGTCTTACGGAGGAGGACAGGGAGCAGATCAATGCGTATCTTGCTGCTATGGAAGAGGGGGAAACTCTTGTTATCCGTTCCCGAGCAAGGCTGAGAAAACGCAGAAAAACCGAGGAAAAGGAAGTATTTACCGCGCCTCTTTCCCTGATTCGTTCCAAATTGCCAATGAAGGCGGCATTTCGTATCGGCATCGGTGCCTTAAAGCACAAAAAATTTCGCTTGGTTCTTACCATATTGCTTTCTTGTGTGGCATTCGGCTTATTTGGTCTTGCGGATACTTTCGGTGCATACGATCATATTACCACCTGCATAGAATCCCTTCAGGATTCGCGTATTACTTATGCCTCCGTACAGCGCAGAGAAAAGGTGTGGCAAAAGAACGGCGATAAGGATGAGTATTATATGACCGACGGGGGAAGGCTCCATGAAAGCGAACTTTCTGATATCAAAGAAAAAACGGGTGTGGCAATGGAGGGTGTGTTTATTCCTTATCATGCAGATCTGAATTTCTCCCATCATTATGATGAAAAAGCTGAGTTTACAAAATCCGATATGCACATTTACCCTTATGCCTTTAACGGTTTTTCCGCTTTCAAGGAGGAAGTACTCAAAGGAATGGATATGCCCTTGGTGGCGGGCAGAATGCCCCAAGGGAAAAACGAGGCGGTGATTTCCACTTATATTTGCGAAACCTTTATGATTGGCGGTTTTGCCGTTACTGATGAAAACGGGAAAATTACTTTTGAAAAAATTGTTTCTGAAAAGGATATGCTCGGCAAGGTCCTGACCCTTGCGGGAGAGGATTATACCGTAGTGGGCGTTGTGAAATCAGGCTTTGATTTGGAGCGTTACCGTCCTTTGACCGAGAAAAGGAAGGATCCGTCCACTGCCGATATGTTGGTGGATTATGCACTGCTTAGTGAATTGCAGGGGATTCGTGATTATTCTCTGGCACAGGTTTTGTTTGTCAGTGAAGAAGTTTTGGAGACAATGGTTCGCGAACAGGTTCCGTTCCGTCCCGCTCACGATGGATATTTCAGCGTGGAATGGATGGGGGAGAATAAGGACGAGTGGTTTGGTCTTTGGGCCGATTATTATGCTACCCTTGAAAATGCCAAGGATTATCCTATTTTGTGGGTGGATGGAGAAAAAAAGAATCTTGCAGACAACGAGATTATCTTATCTGCCACTTGCGTGACAGAGCAACTCGGCGGTTTTTCCGAGGAATTGTTAAGTGATGCTGAGCGACAGGCTCTTCTGGAAGCAGTAGAAGCTCTTCCTGATTTGCGGATTTTTTCCCATAGTTATCACGATTATCAAAATACGGTTCAAACCGTCGAGAACGGTAAGGTGGTGGGAATCCTTCTGCCCGATTCCAAGGGAAAGCTTCCCAGCGTGATTCTTGCAAGCGACGCTATGCTCAAGCACGTGATTCGTGCCAATGACGGAATGTATCAGTACGCCGTTGGAAAAATGCCTTCGGATACTGCCGATCTTCGCACACTGGTAGAGTTTTGTTACGACGAATCGGGGGATGTGGCGTATCCTATGCAGAATGCAGTCTGTTTTGAACTGGACGGTATTCACGAGCTTCTTCTGATTTTTTCTAAGGTGTTTTTGTATATCGGCATCTTTTTTGCGGTCTTTGCTGCCTTAATGCTCTCCAATTTTATCGCCACCAGTATTGTTTATAAAAAACAGCAAATCGGAATTCTGCGCGCCATCGGCGCACGGGGAAGTGACGTATTCCGCATCTTTTTTGCGGAAAGCTTTGTGATCGCTATGATTAATTTCTTGCTTTCGGCAATGGGAACATTCCTTGCCGTGATGCTGATTAATGTTGTGATTCGTAAGGAAACGGGGATATTGGTTACGATTTTGAATTTTGCTCCCCGCCAAGTATTCCTTCTTTTTGGTGTTAGTCTTTTGGTTGCGGCTTTGGCAAGCTTTTTCCCGGTGAAGAAGATTGCCTCTAAAAAACCGATTGATGCCATTCGCGGCAGATAATATGAAATGTTCCAGTTTTGAGTAGTGGAGTTGAGTTTTAATATGAAAAAAACCACAGTATATTTGATTCGTCACGGACAGAGCGAGGGAAATCTGTATGGCCTGTTTCTGGGACATACTGATTTGGATTTGACAGACCTTGGGAAAAAACAGGCAGAGCGGGTGGTTTCATATTTTAAGGATATTCATATCGACGCTATTTTTTCCAGTGATTTGATTCGCGCGTATCATACCGCCTGCCCTTTGGCAAAGATGAAAGGGCTTCCAATTATCAAATGTGAAAAATTGCGTGAAATTTATGCAGGAGATTGGGAAGGAAAGGTGTTTTCCGATATTCGCAAAAGCTCTCCGATGGGAGATATTTGGTGGAAAGATACGGGAAGAGCCACGCCTGACGGCGGTGAAAGTGTTGCGGAATTGCAGGAGCGCGTTCTTGCCGAGGTTTCCCGCCTTGCAAAAGAAAACGAAGGCAAAACCATTTGTATTTTCACTCATTTTACGCCCCTTTATGCTTTGCGTACTGCTTGGGAGGGAGTGCCCCTTTCTGAAATGAAACGAATGCCTAAGCCCTCTAATGCCTCCGTTACCCACGTGATTTATGAAAACGGAGTGTTTTCGCAGCTTGTGGAATATGCCAACAATGATTATTTAGGGGAATTGGATTGCTTGTGCCGCGCCTGAAAGAAAAACGGTGTAGCCCTCACGGGCTACACCGTTTTCTGTTTTAGAACGAATTAGTTGTTTTCCTTCATTGCTGCAAAGCAATCGCTGCAATATACAGGGCGATCGCTGGTGGGCTGGAAGGGAACTCTTGCTTCCTTGCCACAGTTAGCGCAAGTGGTAGTGAAATACTCTCTTGCCTGTCTGGAAGCGTTCTTCTTTGCGTCTCTGCAGGGTTTGCATCTCTGGGGCTCGTTCTGGAAACCTTTCTCAGCATAGAATTCCTGCTCACCTGCGGTGAACACAAACTCGTTGCCACAATCCTTGCATACCAGTGTCTTGTCTTCGTACATTTGCCATACCTCGTATTTTTTTAAAAAATTGCCCAGAACGGACTCGCACCGTCACCCTTTTTAATCTGCCGATCAAAACGCTCTCTTTAAGCTACTCGGGCATATAAACATAATTTAGGAAGGCTTTATCAGCTTCCTTTTGGCGCGGAAAAGGGTATTTTCCACACTTTTTTGATCCCGTCCTACAATACGGGCGATTTCTCTTGCTTTCTTACCTTGCAAATGCAGACCGAATACTTTGCGTTCCATAGGGGACAGGGTGCGGTTTACTTGCTCCAGCAGGGAAGCGAGGGTTTCCTTTCCCATTAAAACCTCTTCGGGTCTTCCCGCAACCTTGTCGGGAATTTCCTCGGTGGGCATTTCGAAAGAGGGCAAACTGCGCTCCCGTTGATAACGACGAAGACCGTCGGAAATGCCGGAACGAATACAAACAGAGGCAAAGGTAGAAAAGGCGGAAACGGAAGGATCGTAGAGAAGGACAGCCTTGTAAAGACCGATTAGCCCTTCTTGATAAAGATCATTTCTGTCTTCCTCGGGAACGGTAATGGTAGAAAGAATATGAAGAATTACTCCTTCAAATTTTTTGGCAAGTGTTGCAAAGGCAGCATTATCACCCTCTGCGGCACAGCGAACCGTTTCCGCATCGGCGTTTGCTTTGGTCTTTGAAATGGGCTCAATGCTGTTTGCCATGAATACCTCTTTCTTTACATTACCTAAAACTCATTATAGCATCTAAAATAAATTATGTCAAGCATTTTAATAAAATTTGGATAGTATGAAACATTTTTCGACAGAAATTTAATTACAATTTCCAAAAAATGGAATGATTTTTTTCCAAAGTTCTTGCTCAATAAAGGTTCGTGTGTTAGAATAAAAGAAAAAAGGAGAATTCATATGATTCGTCATATCGTTATGTTCAAATTTAAGGAAGAAGCAGACGGAAAAGCCAAAATGGAAAACGTTCTTGCCACCAAGGCAATGCTGGAGGCGCTTCCTGCGAAAATTCCGCAGATTCTTTCCAGCACCGTAGAGATTGGCGCAGAGGGTGCTAATCCCGAAAATGCGGATTTGGTTCTTATTTCCGATTTTGAATCTTTTGAAACTTTAAACGAGTATATCGTTCATCCCGATCACAAGGCGGTGGGCGCGTTTATGCGTCCGCTGCGAGAAAGCCGCGCAGCGGTTGATTTTATCGTATAACTTTTACAAGTACTGCGTGCACAGCGAAACGGCGGTCTCGGCTGCCGTTTTCGTTTTTGCAGGTGGAAAGTGTCAGAAGACGGGTATCTTTGTTAAATTGCGTGTCGGTTTGATACAAAGAGAGAAAAGCCATTTGTTCGCAGAAGGTGAGAAAGTCCTCGTCGCTTTCAAAATCTGTTTCAAAGTAATTATCGTAAGCGTCGGATTCGTGGGCGGAAAAGGGCTTGTAAACGTAGATTCCGTCTTCCGTGGCGATCTCGATGGTTGCACTGTGGAATAGGGTCGCACTGGAAAAATCGTGCAGAGAGGCAAACATACTTCCGTCACTCATATTGTGTCCGTAGATGACCGTATTGCGATTTTCCTCAATGGCGGGAGAGTTTCTTTCGTCGATATAGATGGTTCCGCTTGCCAAGGATTTCCCGTAGAAATCGCGTTTTAAATAGTAGTTTTTCACTTCGGACCAAACCACCGGATAATTGACTACGGTCCCGTCAATGGTGATCCATCCCGCGGTATTTTTATTGATTTGCTTGAGCTGATGGAGCTTGTTGACCAGACGTTGCTGTTCATCGGTATAGGTATCAATGCCCGATGTTTCTTCTTTCTTTCCGTTCAGAATGTCTTGCGGAGTTAAGGAATTGACACAGGCAGCTGTCTTTTTCAGATATTCGTGTTGAAATCGGTCCGTGGATTGAACCAGCTCTTGCAAACGGGTGTTGATGACGTAGGTGCGATGATAGCTGTAGATCTTGCCGAAGACAAAGATGCCCGCGGTGAAAAATCCGAAAATACATATGAACAGAATGGCATAACGCAAAATTTCGGTGGGCGCAACCGTTTTTTCGGGCGCCTCTTCCGGATCCTTATATACGTCGTACATTCCGTCCAGAGAATCTTTGATTTGCTTCTCCTTTTCCTTCCTCGTGAGGGGAGCCGGAGGAGCTTTTTTTTCTGCTTCGATTTTTTTGATGGGAAGATGTGTGAATGGAATAAAAGGTTTCTTTTCTGCCTTTTTCTCAGTGGAAACGGATTTCTTTTTTTCGCTTTTCTTTGGCATTGCTTCAAGATTTGCCAAAGGGCGGCGTGCGGGGGCCTTGTTTTTGCCCTTGATCAATTCGGGCTTGGTGGCATGTTCTACTTTGATTTCGTCAGAGGAATCCGGTGCGTCGGTGTGGTCTGTTTCTTCGTTTTTTTGCGCTTCTTCCAAACGGCCCAGAAACAGGTCGTCGTCGTAAAAATCATCGAATTTCTTTTTGCCGAACATCGTTATCCTCCTTTTTCAAAAAATATGGCGAAGCTATTTCCAAAAATGGTTTAATTGATTGCGTAATTCCGCATCGCGGGAAATGATCCGGGCATCTTCCCAATTTTCGGGGAAAAGCTCTTTGATTTCTTCCCCAAGAAAGCGCATATCACAGAGAATGAGAAAACCTCGATCCTCTTCGGAACGGATCACGCGCCCAGCTGCTTGCAAAACGCGGCTCCAGCCGGGGAGAGTGTAAGCAAAACTTTTGCCGTCCATTTCTCGTTTGTAATAAGCGGCGCATTCTGCTTCTGCTTCGGGCGTGGGGGGAGGAAAGCCTGTTCCTACAATAATCTCTCCTGACAAAGCTTCTCCTTTCAGATCCACTCCCTCGGAGAAAATTCCACCCATTACGCAAAAGCCGATGAGAGTACCGTGCGGCGTTTTGCGGAATTCTTCTAAAAAGGCATTTCGCTTCTTCGGTGACATGACCTTATCTTGAATGAGTATGCGGTGATCAAAAAAGCGCCGTTTATATTCCTGAGAAACCAGTCGCAAATACTCAAAAGAAGGGAGAAATACCATATAATTTCCCTCTTTGGCGCTGACTGCGGAATGAATGATGCTACAGATTTTGGGCGCGGTGTCAAAGCGTTTGGAATGAGAAACGTCCACTCCGCAAAGACCTACGAACAGATTGTCACGGGGGAACGGGGAATTAAGAATGAGAAAATCATCTCCCTCTTCTCCCGCTAAAAGGTCAAAATAATATATTTCGGGAAGCAAGGTTGCGGAAAAGAATACTACTGACCGCCAGTTTTTACAAGCCTTGAGAATCTTGGCGCGGGGATCTACGTTATAAATACGGATCCCTCCTTCGGGAGGATAAACCGTGGCATAATTTTCATCGAATTCTTTGCACAGCCGTACAAATTTTTTTAGTTTTCTATAAAGATTGCGCAGGTTTTTCTCCGTTTCATCGGTGAGAAGACCAAAGCCATCGTGCAGGGCAAAGGCAACTTTGGGAAGGAGTGCCGTGGCTTCTTTTGCTATGGAATCGTGAAACTCAAAGGAGAAATATTCCTGTGAATCCTTGCGTTTTTGCTCTATTTTCGGAAATAGGGAAAGAAGTGCTCCGAAATGCTCTCGAAGCATTGCGGAAGGATGGGTGGTGTCGCGGAAGAAGGGATCGAAATCCGAAGGGGCAAGGGTTTCGGTATT
Source organism: Eubacteriales bacterium (assembly GCA_045597125.1). Lineage (GTDB taxonomy): Bacteria > Bacillota > Clostridia > Oscillospirales > SIG627 > RGIG5579. The sequence goes on from JAZODR010000031.1 coordinate 46,758, forward strand.
GTTTTCTCGAATGCGCGCGGGTAGATTGTGTGCCTCGTCTATTAAGAGCACTGCATCCTTTTTGGGGGTAAAGACGGCGCGGGACGGATCGAATACGTGATTGTAATCTCCGATGACCACGTGGCAAAACGTTGCCATTTTTTTAGCCAGAGCAAAGGGGCAAATGTGAAAATGCTCTGCGGCGGAAAGCAATTCTTTTTCCGTAATACAGGAAAAGGCGGTGAGAAAGGCAAGGGCGCGGGGAAGTTTTTCGCCAAAGTCCTCCCGATAGGCACATTCTTTTCCGTCACATTCTTCCAAATGCTTGGGGCAAAGAGCCATTTTTGCGGAAAGGACAATGGTGCGTAGTCCGCGCAGCTTTTGAAGGGCTTCTACCGTAGCGGCGGCTTGCATTTTCAAGGTGTTTTTGGGAGATGCATAAAAAACCTGAGATGCTTTCCCTTTTTCCAATGCTCTTAATGCGGGATAGAGTACTGCTGCGGTCTTTCCAATGCCTGTGGGTGCGCAGGCGTAAAGCTTTGAGGATGATAAAATGGCATCCCAAGTAGCGTGAATCAGTTTCTTTTGTCCCTGCCGAAGGTTTTTGTAGGGAAATTCAATGCTGGAGTCCGGTTTTTGCCACAAAGGAATGAGGGCGAACATATCCCGTGCATGAAGGGTTAAAATATTACTCAGACGGTCTTTTTCATAGGGGAATTCTTCACATTGCACTCTGCCTTCGGAATAGACGGAAAGGCGCAGGACGACCCGATTCAATTTTTTGGTATTACACAGAGCAAGGCCCAAAAGCTGTGCTCGCAGCATTGCCTGATCCCGATAAAGGGAAAAATCCACACTGCGCTCTACTAAGGTTTCTTCTTCAAGTATGTATTCGTCGCCTTCTTTGTGAATGCGATGGGCAATTCCTTCCAAGGAAAGGGTTCCTTCTCCGTAACCGAGCTTCAGAGAAAGGGGGGTGTCCGGATATCCCCATAGGGCATTTTGCCCCAAGGCCTCTTTTCGCATGGTCTCCGAAGGGCGACTGCGATCCTCCCCGTTTTTGGTGGGGCATAATAAGGCCAGAACATCATTCAGACCAATGGTGAGGTTTTTATCTTTCATAGCTCCTCCGTAAATAAAATCTCTGCCAAAGAAAGGGCAAAGCCCGTGGCAAGATTTTTATACAGACTGAAATTACGGTCGAACCGCACCTTTCTCTCGAAAGGCACGATGTTTCGTCCTCCAAGATAGATTTCTTGCTGAACACACAGCATGGCGTCTTCGTCGCCGATGCTGGAAAAACTGACTGAATCGGAATGTGCCATTCCACCGGTTAATACAATCCCTTCTTGTGGTAATACGGGGATTTGAGCATTGCCGGGAACCAGAAAAATACTTGTGTAGAAAGGAAAGGTTTGCGGAAAATAATTTTTATCGGAAAGGATTAGGTCGTATCTGGCGCCTCTGCGGATGCTTTCCGCGATGATTTTACCGCCGTAAGGATACAAAATTCGCTCCGATTTCAGCTTTTCACGCAGGATGGGTAATGTTTCCAACAAACCGATTCTCATAAGCGCCTCTTTCTTTTTCTTGGTCCTTTTAGTATGACCGAAAAAAGAGGGGAGCATACGGGAAATTACTGGTTTTTCTCAAAAGATTCCACGGTGGTTTCGATTAGCTTCCAAACGCTTTCTACGCCATAGCCGTTAAGAGAAGAAAAAGGAAATACGGGAGTGGGGAAGAATCTGTCTTGCAATTCCTTGAGATTCTTTGTTTGATTTGTTTTGTTCAGTTTGTCAAATTTGGTAGCAACAATCACAAAGGGAATCCCCACTGCATTGAGATATTCAATCATATCCTCGTCGTCACGGCTGGGGCCGGTTTTCAGATCTACCAGCTGGAGAACCAGAGAAATATGCTTTGGATTTTGAAAATAGGAGTCTGTAAGAAAAGACCATTTGCGCTTTTCTTCTTCGCTTCGTTTGGCAAAGCCGTAACCCGGTAAGTCTACCAGATACAGTCTGGAGTCAATATCAAAGAAATTGACGGTGATGGTTTTTCCGGGAGAAGAGGAAACTCTTGCAAGACTTTTGCGATTCATCAGTTTGTTCAGAGCAGAGCTTTTTCCCACGTTACTTCTGCCCGAAAAAGCGATCTGACAGCGTCCGTCACAAATCAATTGATCCCGCCTGCCTGCGCTGATGGTTAAGCGGATATTGTTTTTGTTGATTGGCTTCATTTTGCCTCCAAAGCAATTTTCAACACGTCATCCACGGTTTTGCAAGGAATGAATTCTATCATTTCCAGAGCTTTGGGATCTACTTCTTCCAGATCCTTTTGGTTGTCAAAGGGGATGAGAACGGTTTTGATACCGGCGCGCAGGGCGGCATTTGCTTTTTCGCGCAGACCTCCAATGGGAAGTACCTTGCCGTGGAGGGTGATCTCGCCGGTCATGGCAACGTCGCTTCTTGCTTTTCTGCCACTGAGCAGAGAAGCCAAACAGGTTACAAGGGTAATGCCGGCACTGGGGCCGTCCTTGGGAATGGCGCCTTCAGGGAAATGGATGTGTAAATCTCGGTTTTTATAAAACTCAGGATTGCTCAGCTCCAATTCTTTTTCTCTTGCGCGGACAAGGGAGAGGGCTGCTGAGCAGGATTCCTTCATCACGTCACCCAAAGAGCCGGTCAAGGTGATCTTGCCGGTGCCGGGCAAATCCAGCGCTTCTACCTCCAGCATCTCTCCGCCTGCCAAGGTCCAAGCAAGACCGTTGACAATGCCGATTCGGGAATTTTTGGGGAGTGTTTCGGGTAAATATTTTTCTTTGCCCAGAAAATCAGGCAAATTCTTTTCCGTAACGGAAACAGCTTTTGCGCCGTCCAAAATCAGCTTTGCACTCTTTCTGCATATCTTTGCCAATTCTCGCTCCAGTTTTCTGACACCCTGCTCCCGGGTGTAAGAGCGGATAATCTTGCGCAGAGCGCCTTCGCTGATGCGGAGATTGCTTTTTTGAAGACCGTGCTCTTTTTTTTGCTTGGGCAGCAGGTGATTTTTGGCGATGGCGCATTTTTCACTTTCGGTATAGCCGTTTAAGTGAATAATTTCCATTCTGTCCAAAAGCGCTGGCGGGATGGTGGATACCTCATTGGCAGTTGCCAGAAACATACAGGAAGAAAGATCCACGGGCAATTCTATAAAATGATCGCGGAATGCGTGATTCTGTGCGGAATCCAATACCTCCAGCAGAGCAGAGGCGGGGTCTCCGTGGGAATCACGGGTTAATTTATCAATTTCATCCAAACAGATTAAAGGGTTCATAGATCCCGCCTGAATGAGGGCATTTACGATACGGCCGGGCATAGAACCGATGTACGTCTTTCTGTGGCCGCGGATATCAGCCTCGTCGCGAACACCGCCCAAGGAAACGCGCACATACTTTCTGCCTAAAGCTTCGGCGATAGAGGAGGCAATACTGGTTTTGCCCACACCGGGAGCACCTACCAGGCAGATAATCTGTCCCTGAACTTTGCCGCGGAGAACTCCCGCTGCAAGAAATTCCAAGATGCGTTCCTTGACTTTTTCCAGTCCGTCGTGATCCCGATCCAGTATTTTGCGCGCCTTTTCCGTATCAATTTCATCTTCGGTAAAGCTTTTCCACGGGATTTCCAGACAGGTTTCGATATAGCCGCGGATCAATGCGGATTCGGAAGAGCCGAAAGGCATATGGGGAATCTTCTTGGCTTGAAGAATCAGTTTTTCGCGGATGGCATCGGGCAGATCTGCTTTCATGATTCTTGCCATCACATCATCTTCTTCGGGATCGCCGATGGAATCCGCACCTCCCATTCCAAGCTCCGATTGAATAACGCGCATTTGTTCGCGCAGATACGCCTCCCGCTGCTGTTGGCCCATATGATGTTGTACTTTGCGAGAGATGCTTTGCTCGATTTTTGCGACCTGCAATTCTTCGGCCAGAATCTCTATCAAACGCAGCGCGCGGTCCAGAGGATCGAAGATGGCAAGCAGTTCTGCTTTTTGCTCGGTTTTTCTGAGAATGTTAGTGGCGGTGTAATCTGCCAAAAAGCCGGGATCTTCAATGCTTTGAAGGGCGGCTGTAACCTCGCCCGAAAGTTTGGGCAAAAATGAGGAAAGCTCCTCAATGCTGTGGAGCAGGCTTCTGCGATAGGCATCTGCCTGACGGGGATTGTCTACCACAATGTCGCGGCGGAAAATCTCTGCAGTATATGCGCCGGACTCCAAACGGAAAATGTTTTGAATTTCACCGCGGGCAATTCCCTCGGTAATGATGCGGTAACTCTTGTCAGGAAGTTTGACGGACTGCTTGATGTGTGCGATGACACCCACGCGGTGCAAATCCGATGGCTCGGGATTTTCCACACGCGCATCCTTTTGAGCGACCAAGAAAATAAAACCGTCAGCCTTCAGCGCCATTTCCACCGCGCGAACGGTAAGGGGGCGCGCCACTTCAAAACTGGTGTCAATTCCGGGGAATATAACCAGTCCGCGGAGCGCAATGACGGGCAGAGCCACACGATCGAGCTTTTCTGAAAAATAAGACATGTCGATAGGTATCCTTTCCAAAATGCTTGTTGCCAAAGGGTACAAAAACCCAGTATCAAGATATTATAACATAAAATTTATGAAAAGGAAATTGTTTTTTGATTTTTTTACAAAAAAATGATTCTTTTTGTGAATTTCTCTTTTCTGTTGTTTCGGGGTGAATTATGTGATATAATAAATCTTGTTAATTGGGAGGTATTCTATGGACAAACAGTTTATCAAGTGGCTGGATGCTCTGCCTTATCCTGCTGTGGCTGTGCCTGCGGGACAGGGAAGGCCGCATTGTAATCGTCTTGCCCGTCGATTGCTTCCGCCACTTCCGATTCTTGGGGATGTTTTTGATTGTCCCTCCGTGGATTTCTTACGGGAAGTAAAATTGGACGGAATTACTTATCTTGTGGTAACTTTTTCCACGGAAAACGGGGATTCTGTATATTGTTTTTTCGAGCATTTTTTGCCGTTCCAAGAGGTACTTTCTCGAGCGATTGTAAGTAAGATGCAGGATTTTTTCTGGACCATTTTGAACAAAGAAGAGCATTCCGATTCTGAGAATGTGCATCTGCTGGATCAAATTGCTGCCCGCGCCTGTTCGCTGCGGATGCAAGGGGAGGATTATCTGCGGCTTTTGAATGTTAACCAGATTCTTGGCAAGGAGAGTCCCCAGACTTGCTGTCTGGGCGGTTTCTTCGGACATTTGCAAAGGGCTTTGGAGGTTCGAGGTATCCGAGTTTCCTTTCGGTTTCAAGAAGACTTGACGGTGCTTTCCGAAGGTGGGGTGCTTTCTTTTTTGGTGCTGAATTTGGTGCATTTTGTTCGTTTGTTCGAAGGGGAGAGAAACATCTGCGTTGTGGTGACAGAGGAAGAGACGGTAATTCGTTTTTCCGTAGAATTTCCTGATGACGGTGCTATAGCTTCATCCATTGAAGAAATGATTCGTTACAGCAAAGGGTCTGAAAAACTTTTATACACCTTGCCGCTGCTTTGCATTTTGCGCGTTTGCTTGGAAAAAGGAATCCCTTGGTCCCTTCAGCAACGGGAAGAGATGTTTTCTTTTTCGTTTCTGTTGGAAAAAGGGGAGGAAATCCCGGTATTATTCCTTTCCGATGCTACCAAATCCGAGGTATCACGTCTTTTGCAAATGGTAAAGTTATTCTTTATGTGAAAAAACGGTATGATATATAATGCTAACAAAATTACAAGGAGTGAAATTTATGGGAAATATGCAGGTTAAAAGAATTGGTGTTCTGACTTCGGGCGGTGATGCCCCTGGTATGAATGCTGCGATTCGCGCAGTGGTTCGGTCAGGTCTGTATCACGGCTTTGAAGTATTTGGTATCCAGCGCGGATACGAGGGCCTTTTGGACGGAGGTATATCGGCGATGAACAATCACTCCGTTTCCAATATTATCAATCGTGGGGGAACTATTCTCAAAACTGCTCGCAGCAAAATATTTAACACTCCCGAGGGTGTGCAGAGAGGCAAGGCGATGATGGAAATCTTTCGTTTGGATGCCATCGTGGTCATCGGAGGTGACGGTTCTTTGCGCGGTGCTAAGGATTTGCATAGCATCGGGGTTCCTGTAATCGGTATTCCGGCGACGATTGACAATGACGTTGGATGCAGTGACTATACCATCGGTTACGATACGGCGATGAATACCGTTAAGGAAGCTATTGACCGTATCAAGGATACGGCTTATTCCCATGAGCGTTGCAGCGTGGTGGAGGTAATGGGACGTAATGCAGGCTATATCGCCATTAATTGCGGTATTGCAGGCGGTGCTGAGGCTTGTATCATTCCTGAAAAGAAATTTGATGTGGGTGAGGATATAATCAAGCCTATTCTTTCTTGCCGCAATGCCGGTAAAAATCATTATATTGTCATCAATGCCGAGGGTGTGGGAGGAACGATGGAGATAGCTGAAGAGATTCGCCAAAAAACAGGAATCTCTACCAATACCACCATCCTTGGGCATTTGCAGCGCGGCGGCAGCCCTACGGTTCGCGACCGTGTGGCGGCATCCTTGATGGGAGCAAAGGCGACTCAGCTTCTTGCTCAAGGCGTATTCGGCAGAGTGATTGCAATGAACGGCGACAGCGTGGTTGATTTTGATATTGATACGGCGCTGGATATGAAAAAAGAAATTGACGAACATTTGATTCACACCAGTAAAATTCTTTCGTTGTATTGATTTTTTTGTTTTTCTATAAAGAACTTGCTTTTTATTTCCGCCTATGTTATAATACAGAAGTAAAATCGCGTTATCTTGGTTGTTTGCCGCCCAGGTGGTAAAACCGAAAATTAAATCAAGAATAGGATTTTTCAATATGAATTACGACAGCAAGAAGATCGCGTCGGTATTGACGAAGTTTGGCGTTTCGTTTGATTCTTTCCGTGTGCAGACCTTCCATAGCGGTAACATCAATTCCACGCATCGGGTGGATACCCGTTATCATGGAAAAAGCAGTAGTTTTGTTTTGCAGTGCATTAATACCTATGTGTTTACTAACCCTGTTGGGATTATGGAAAACATTGATAAGGTTACGGGGCATATCCGCAAAAAGCTGATTGCGGAGGGACAAAATCCCGAGGGAAGAGTGCTGGAATTCCTCAAGCGCGAGGATGGAACGAACTATTATTTCGAGAATGAACAAAGCTTTTGGCGCGGATATCGCTATATTGATAATACCGTCACCTACGATCAGGCGGATGATCCCGATATTTTGCGGAATGCGGGATATTCCTTCGGCTTGTTTCAGAAGCAGCTTTGCGATTTTCCCATGGATGAACTGAATGATACCCTCCCTGATTTTCATAATACTCCTGTGCGAATGAAGCGTTTTTTTGATGCCTGTGAGAAAGATCCTGTAGGACGTCGATGTGAGATCGAAAATGAAATTGCCGTTCTGGAGGAAAACAGAGCCGTTTGGTCCAAGCTTGAGGAAGAACGTGAGTCGGGAAAACTTCCCGTGCGCGTGACCCACAACGATACCAAGTACAATAACATTTTGATTCATAAAGATACGGGAGAAGCGGTGTGCGTGATCGATCTTGATACGGTGACACCCGGACTCTGTGCCTATGATTTTGGCGATGCGATTCGTTTTTCTGCCAATTCAGCGGTAGAGGATGAATCGGATTTGTCTTTGGTTTCTTTGGATTTGGATCTTTACCGTGCTTTTGCGGAAGGCTTTGTATCGGTATGCAAGGATTTTTGTACTCCGGCAGAACTGGATAGTTTGGCTCTGGGCGCCGTGACGATGACCTTTGAACTTGCAGGTCGTTTTCTGGAGGATTATTTGCTCGGAGATCCGTATTTTAAGACTTTACATGAGAAGCACAATTTGGAACGCGGAAGAAATCAACTTGCCCTTGCTTTGGATATGAAGGCGAAATTCGATCAAATGCAAGCGATTAATCGAAGCATTGCAGGTCTTCAATAAAAGAATTTTTCACGAAGAAAGGATAGAAAAGTGGAAATCTCATTAAAAAATATTTGGGAGTGGATCTCAAAAGCGATTGTATTTATTTTGGTTGTTGCAATTGTTTTCGGTATCGGTGGTTTTGTTTATAACAGTTACTTTGTATCGCCTACTTATGTTGCAGGCGTGAAATTTTATGCCAGTGGTATTGAAATTTCTCCTAATCTTGGAACATCCGTTGCACCCCAGTATGTGGAATTCTTGAACGTAAACGAATTTTATGAGATGGTGTCCAAGGATCTTTTGGCGGATACGGGGGTAGATCTTACGCCGAAAGCAATTTCGGGAATGCTGAGCTTCTCTTCCGTTGTTGAGGAGACCTCTTCTTTCTTTGTAACCGTAAGAGCATCTGATCCCAATCTTGCCTATAACGTGGCGCTTTCCGTAGCGAAAAAAGCTCCTGAACAGGTGGACAGTTTTGCTGATGTAGGCGTTTTGGAGGTTATCGAGAATCCTTCTCTTCCTACGGGCCCTGTGGGAGCGAGCTCGTTGCGGATTGGTATGGTTGCCTTTATTCTCGGTTTTATGGTTGCGTGTTTTGTAGTTGTAATGAAGGAGATTTTCGATAATAGCATTAAAACTCCCGATGAAATCACACAGCTTTTCGATGTTCCCGTATTTGGTATCGTACCTGATTTTTCTTCGGACAACAAGAAGGGAGGCAAGTAAATGAAGCAGACTCGCTCCTACGGTGATGCCTACGGCTTTTCTGATGGCAGTTTATATGCTGCGAAGGAGGCATATCGCACCATTCGGACCAATTTAATGTTCTCCCTGGCAAAGCCTGGTTGCAAAACCATTATATTTACCAGTTCTATTTCCGGCGAAGGAAAAACGACCACCTCTGCCAATATTGCTTTTTCTATTGCCAGAAGTGAAAAAAAGGTTCTTTTGATGGACCTTGACTTGCGCAAACCCCATATTCATCGCATTTTGAAAAAGAGCAATACTCCCGGTGTCACCAATTATCTCAGCGGATTCAATTCTTTGGATGAGGTGATTCATAAGGATGTGTTCCCCGGGCTTGACGCAATTTGCGCGGGTACTATTTCTCCGAATCCTGCGGAGATGGTTGCCAGCGAAGGAATGCAGAATCTGATTAATTCCTTAAAGGAAAATTACGATTATATTATTCTCGATGCTCCTCCCATTACCCTGGTTTCCGATGCCCTTTCCGTGGTTCCTGTTACCGACGGGATTGTTTTGGTCATCCGTCCCAAATATACGGACCGCAGGGAAGTACGCCGAGCTATCGACCAGATTGAATTTGTGGGTGGTAAGATTCTGGGTGCTGTAGCCAACTGTGTTCAGCAACAGAAGGGCTCTTATAGTAAGCGCTATGGCAAATACGGCTATGGCAAATACGGCTATGGATACGGTAAGTCTGCTGAGAAATCGGAAAATCAGGAGGAGAAAGCGGAGTAAATTATGTTTTGTGATGTGCATTCCCATATCCTTTGCGGCATTGACGACGGTGCGCGTAACATTCAAGAAACGCAGGGATTCTTGAAACTTTTGCAAAAGAGCGGAATTACACATCTTGCTTTGACTCCCCATTACTATCCTTATGAAAGGTCTATTGCGTCCTTTTTGAAGCGAAGGGAGCGGGCTTTTCAGGCATTAAAAGCTCTTCCGGAAGCAAAGAAATTTGCGTTTACTCTCGGTGCTGAAGTGTATCTCGGTGAAACCTTGCTTAATAATGAGAGCTTGTTGCCTTTGTGCTATGAAGGAACGCGTTATATGCTCACTGAGCTGGAATATACTTGCTATTTTACTGATTCCGCTCAGTATCGGTTGCTTCGATTGATTGAGGATTATGACATCATTCCTGTTCTGGCACATATTGACCGTTATCCGTTTTTATGGAAAGATATGCGCCTTTTGGAAAAACTCAAGCGAATGGGGTGCTGTTTTCAGATGAATCTTTCTGCCTTGCAAGGCTTTTTTTCCCGACATCAAGCGATGAGACTGTATGAAAAGGGTTTCATTGATTTTCTGGGAGAGGACACGCATCAAAGAGTGTTTTCTGCCTCGGAAAAGGAGAAATTGTTTCTTCGCGTGGAAAAGTCGCATAAAAATTTTGGGCAAAAGCTTAGTGCCAAGGCGGTAGCTGAATTATTTTGCGATAAAAAATGAACGGTGGCGTTTCTACGCCACCGGTTTTCTATATATTACTTTACGGAGGAAATTTTTGTGATACGTTCTTATCAAGGAAAAAAGCCCGTGGTGGCTGAAGATGTATTTGTTGCGGAGAATGCGGTTCTTATCGGTGACGTCACCTTGGAAAAGGGAGCAAATATTTGGTATAGCGCCGTGCTTCGCGGTGATGAAAATTCCATCATTATCGGTGAGAATACCAATGTTCAGGACAACGCTACCATTCATGTGGCTAAGTCAAGCCCCGTTGTTTTGGGAAAAAACGTTACCGTGGGGCATAATGCCATCGTTCACGGATGCACCGTGGGGGATGGAACCATGATTGGCATGGGGGCTTGCGTGTTGAATGGCGCTGTCATTGGAAAAGGCTGTTTAATCGGAGCAGGCGCTTTGATCAAGGAAGGACAGATTGTTCCCGATGGAAGTCTTTGCGTGGGTGTTCCCGCAAAGGTGGTACGGGAATTGGATGAGGCAGGAAAGGAGAAAATTCTTGCCAATGCCGCAATGTACGTTTCTCTTGGAAAGGAATATCGGGAGGAATGCTAATCTGTCCTGTTTGTTCCCGTCCGTTAAAAATTGAGGAAACATGCGCTCGATGTGAGGCAGGGCATAACTTTGACCGTGCCAAGGAAGGGTATTTTAATTTTTTGATGTCCTCTTCTGCAGGTGGTCACGGCGATGATAAAGCAATGCTTCAGTCCCGTCGCTGCTTTTTGGAAAAAGGGTTTTACGGGCATTTGCTTTCCGCTTTGAAGGAGATTTGTCTGGAGCGCTTTTCCGATGGTTGCACTTTGATAGATGCAGGGTGCGGCGAAGGATACTATACCGATGCCATTTGCAAGGCACTTTCCGAACAGGTGAAAGACGTTCATTTTTTTGCTTTCGATATTGCAAAGGATGCCGCTAAGATGGTATCAAGAAAAATGGGGAAATCTGCTACGGTTTTTGTCAGCAGTGCCTATCGGATGCCCTTTAAAACAGGCTGTGCCGATGGAATTTTGTCGTTTTTTGCCCCGTTTGCCCGCCAGGAGTATTTGCGGGTTTTGAAGCCTGGTGGTTTTTTGATTCGCGCCTATCCGCTAGAAAATCACTTATTCGCTTTAAAAAAGGCGGTTTATGAGAATCCGATGAAAAATGAAGGGGTTTCGGAAGCGGGAGAAGGCTGGAGTAGCGTGGAAGAAATTACGGTGAAAAAGTCTTTGGAACTGACCTCTAATGAAGACATTACCGCCTTGTTTGGAATGACTCCTTACGCCCACAAAACATCCCTGCAGGATCGCAAAAAGCTGGACGGACTTGACAGGCTTTGTGTTGAAACGGAATTTGGTATTTCCATTTACCAAAAAAATCTTGCAATGGGGCAAGGACTGTAGTATAATATGGATGCTTGAGAATGAAAATGATAGGAAGGAGGATGGATATGAAGCGTTCATTGCGTGATTATCTGGTTACTCTTTTACTTGGTGTTGTAATATTTTCCGTAGTTGCCGTGTTTTTGATTCAGGCGGCTGAGGGTTTGATGGAGGATGTAGTGATCAAGATTGGCTCTGAGGCTGATCCTGAGCAAATTCCCGAACAGCAGGTGACGGCAGAGGAACCGAAAGGCGATGCCCAGGAAGAGGTTCCTGTGGAAAAGGACGTGGCTGCGACCTTCCTTTTGATTGGGCTGGATCATAAAAAGCAGAATGCGGATGCGATTTTTTTGGTGGGCGTCAATGCTACCAAGAAACAGGCAACCGTAGCACTCATCCCCTCCGATACGGAAGTTTCAGAGGGAGCAAACAAGAGTGAGCTTGGCTCTTTGTATGGTTCGCGGGGAATTAATTTTTATAAAACCTTTGTCCAGCAGGAAACTGGCGTTATGGTAGATTATTATGCGGCTATGCCCATATCCGCCCTTTCCAATCTGATTGATATCTTGGGCGGTATCAGTTACAAGGTTCCGACTACAATGTACTATTATGATCCCTGGCAAAATTTGAAGATTAATTTAAAGGCGGGGGAGCAGAAGTTAAGCGGAGATCAGGCCTTGCAAATGCTCCGATTCCGCGGTTATTCCAATGGTACTCAAGGAAGAGAGGATACGCAGCTCGGTTTTGCTCGTGCTTTTTGCGTTACTTTCTTGACACCGGCGAATTTGACCCGCGCAGGAGCGATTTTGAACAATATGTATTACAATTGTGAGACTGATTTTTCCGAAGGGGATTTGAAGGAGCTGGGGGAAATGCTGTTTAATATTTCCACCTATACCCAAACCTATACCCGTATCCCCGGTGCTAAAGGAAACTCCTATTATGCAATCAGCGATTCCCGCGCTAAGGCAATGTTTGAGATTTACCAGTAAAAAAGGAGGAACCCACCTCCTTTTTTCTTCTGTAGTGAAAGGAAATAAAATGGAAGCACCTATCATCTCGGAAGAGCTTTGCTCCTCTTCTGCAGAAAAAAAGAAAAACCGTTTTTGGCTTTTTATAGAGGAAAAGGGAAAAGGGAATTTGCCCCTTGTCCTTTCGTTCCTTTTGCCTTTTTTGACCTTTTTTGTTTGTCTTGCCATTCAAGGACTTTATCCCTTTGGTGACAATCAAATTATCAATTATGACGGTTGGCATCAGTATTACCCTTTTGTTTTGAAACTTTGGGATCATTTCCGCGATGGAAGCAGTTTTTTGTACGACTGGTCTATGGGTATGGGAACCAATTTTCTTTCCATGCTATCCTATTACGGCTCCAGTCCCTTGAACCTTTTGGTACTCTTGGCTCCTGAGCGTGATTTCCGCCTTTTGTTTCAGTTTTTTGTCATTCTCCGCATTGGCTTGGCAGGACTTTTTATGAGTCTTTTCTTGAAAAAAACGATGAAAAATGCAGGCTTTTCCGTTGCATTTTTTGCTATGGGATATGCTCTCAGCGGTTATATGATGGGCTATTTCTGGAATAATATGTGGCTGGATACCGTTGCCCTTTATCCTCTTTTGTGTCTGGCAACCCTGAAACTGTTCCGTGAAGGCAAAAGCAGTTTGTATATCTTCACCCTTGCCCTGAGCCTTTTTTCGAATTACTATATCGGATATATGTGCTGCGTGTTTACCGTGCTGGTGTTTTTTGTCCTATGCGTGGTGGATCGTGTCCGTTTTGTGGATTTTTTAAAAAAGGGTCTTCGTTTTGGATTGGCAAGTATTTGGGGTGCGGCTATGTCGGCGGTGCTTTTGCTCCCCGCTTTTTTTGGGCTTTTGAATACCGCTTCTACCTCGGGCGAGGTTTCTCTTTACGTATCTTTTTACGAATCAATTCGCGATCTGATCGCGCCTTTGATCTCTTTCCATGAGCCTGCGGTAATGGATGGACTTCCCAATTTGGCAACGGCGGCAATCATTTCGCTTTTTTCCTTTGCCTTTTTGTGGGCGAAAAAAATTCATTTTCGGGAAAAGATTTGCGCTTTTCTGGTTCTTGTCTTTTTGCTTTTCTCTATGAATTTCAGCGTGCTGAATTATTTTTGGCATGGAATGCATTTTACCAATATGATTCCGTACCGCTTTGCTTTTCTCTTTTCTTTTGCGGTAGTGGTAATGGCATATCGCTATTATAAACTGGGGATGGAGGATTTTGACTGGATCGACGCTGTTGGCATGCTCCTTTTTGCGGGTCTTGCCGCATTTTGCGCCCTTGGTTATTACGGCACCTTTGCCATTGTGGCAAGCGTAGCGGTTTTTGTGATCGTTATCCTGGCGGCGGTGCTGTATGCAAAAAAGATTGTGCCGAGGAGAGTGTTGGCTGTTGTGGTTTGCTCGGTTCTTGCGGTAGAGACCGTATCTTCTGCCTGGATTGGAACAAAAGCTGTGGGAAGCAGCAGTTATTCCGGTTACTACGATTTGGAAATCGGTGAAGAGGTACGGGAACTTGCAGAGCTCGTAGAGGGCAGGGAAGAATTTTCTCAGGATTTTTATCGCCTTGAAACAACCGAGTGGCGCAGTTTGAATGACTCTTGTTTTTACGATTACAACGGTATCTCCCAGTTCTCCTCTTCTGCAAATCGCAACGTTTCCGCATTTATGCAAGCGCTTGGTATGCCCGCAGATCCGGGCAGCAACCGCTTTGTCTATGTTCACGGAACGCCTCTTGCCAATACTGCCTTAGGCATCAAATATCTAATCCACAAGAACGGCTCTTTGACCGATGAGGATTTGACCTGTATTGTTCCTTCGGACAATCAAAATACTGCTGCTTTGTATGAGAATCAAGGCTTTGCAGGGCTTGGCTTTATGATCGAGGAGGAAGGCGGTTCTTTTTCCTTTGATATGCTGCAAACTCCCGTTATGCGTCAAAATGAATTGTTCCGCGCTATGACGGGTCTGGAGGGGAATCTTTTGACACAGATTCCTTCTGCACAAGAAATACATTTGAATCTTGATTCGAAGGAGCTGGGTTACGGTTATTATGAATATACTGCCTCGCCTCTTCCTGCGGGAGAGACCGATCGGGTCTTCAATCTCTCCGTGAAGGTTCCTGAAGACGGTATGATTTATATTTATGCAGATGTACCTAAGGCAAGCTATATTCAGGTTAACAATGCTTGGCATGCCATTGACGAATATCCCAATTTCTTTTCCGCAGGTAAATTTTCCGAAAACGAGACCTTCACCCTTCGCGCCGTTATTGATAATGATGCTTCTGCTGAATTTACCGATCGCGCCGTATTTTATGTGTGTACCTTGGATGAAGCGCTTTGGCAAGAGGGATTGGCGCGTCTGAAGGATGAGAAATTGGAAATTACCACCTTTGAGGATACCTATGTGAAAGGTGAGGTCCATGCCAAAAAAGATGGCTATCTGTACACTTCCATTCCTTTCGAGCCTGCCCATAGCTGGCAAGTTCTTTTGGATGGTAAGCCTGCGGAGATTAAGCCCTTTGCAGGGTCTTTTGTGGGTATTTACGTTCCTGAAGGGGAACATACCGTGGAATTTTCTTATTCGCCTTTAGGATTTGCCAAGGGGAGATGGATTTCTTTGGTTGCCATCCTTCTTTGGGTGGGACTTGCGGTGTGGGAAAAGCGCGGACATAAACTTTTTCCCGAAAAGTCTTTGCATGGGAAAGGAGGATGCTTGGATGACCATTCAGAAACTGATGTCCATTACCCGCAAAGGGATTGACGATTTTCATATGATTCCCGAGGGGGCAAAGATTGCCGTCGGTGTTTCAGGCGGCAAGGATTCTCTTGCTCTTGTAACTGCTCTTGCTCATTTGTCCAAATTTCATCCGTCTCACTTTCAGGTGAAGGCGCTTACGGTGGATTTGGGATTTGAGGGAGCTGATTATACTCCTATTGCCAACTATCTTGAAGAGCTGGGCGTGGAGTACCGCGTAATGAAAACTGATATCGGAAAAATCATCTTTGATGTGCGGAAGGAAAAAAATCCTTGCGCTCTTTGCGCAAAAATGAAGCGCGGTGTTCTTTGCGACGGTGCCAAGGAAATGGGGTGCGATATCCTTGCCCTTGCCCATCACAAAGACGATTTGATTGATACCTTTCTCTTGAATCTTTTTTATGCGGGACGGATTGATACGTTTCTGCCTGTGACGGAGTTGACCAAAACGGGAATTACCGTCATTCGCCCCTTTCTCTATGCGCAGGAAAAGGAATTGGTGTATTTTGCCAATAAAAATCCCATGCCCGTTTGTTCCTCTCTTTGCCCTGCCGATAAACATACTTCCCGAGAAGATGTAAAAGGCTTGGTGAAAATTCTTGCCCGAGAAAACCCCGATATTAAGGCGAAAATTTTTGGCGCTATCCTTCGCTCAGGCCTCCTTGAGCGCAAGGAAAACGATACGATTACCCTTTGATGGAAAATGTGAAAAAAGTGTTAACAATAATGCAAATTGCTTGAATTTTCCAGTGAACAGGCTATAATAATAACAAAGAGATTAGCACTCTCTTGGTGAGAGTGCTAATCCGGTAAAAAATACTTCAGGAGGAATGAAGAAGATGTTGAAACCCCTTAATGACAGAGTCATTCTCAAAATGGTAGAGGCTCAGGAAACCACTGCTTCCGGTATTATCCTGGCGGGTGCTGCCAAAGAGAAGCCTGAAATTGCTGAGGTTGTAGCAGTAGGCCCCGGCGGTGTGATTGACGGCAACAAGATTGAAATGACCGTTGCTACAGGTGATAAGGTGATTATGTCTAAGTACGCAGGAACCGAGGTCAAGTATCAGGGTCAGGAGTACGTAATTGTCAGAATGGGCGATATTCTCGCTATTGTAGATTAAGGAGGAACGATTATGGCAAAAGAAATTATTTACGGTATTGATGCCAGAAATAAATTGATGTCGGGTATTGATCAGCTTGCCGATGCAGTTAAGGCAACCATTGGCCCTAAGGGCAGAAACGTTGTTTTGGATAAAAAATTCGGAGCACCTCTCATTACCAATGACGGTGTTACCATTGCAAAGGAAATTGAGCTTCCCGATCCTTTTGAAAATATGGGCGCTCAGTTGATTCGTCAGGTGGCCGTTAAGACCAATGATGCTGCAGGTGACGGTACTACTACTGCAACCGTTTTGGCACAGGCCTTCGTTCGTGAGGGTATGAAGAACGTGACCGCCGGTATAAACCCTATGATTCTCAAGAAGGGTATTTCCAAGGCAGTGGAAACAGCTATTGCTGAGCTGAAGAAGAATTCCAAGCCGGTTTCCGGCAAGGAAGACATCGTACGCGTGGGTACCATTTCCGGCGGCGACGAAGTAATCGGCATGCTGATTGCAGACGCGATGGAAAAGGTTTCCGCAGACGGTGTTATTACGGTTGAGGAAAGCAAATCCGCAGAGACTTATTGTGAGGTCGTAGAGGGTATGCAGTTTGACCGCGGTTATCTCTCCCCCTATATGGTAACGGATACCGATAAGATGGAGGCTGTTTTTGACGATGCTATCCTTCTTATTACCGATAAGAAGATTTCCAACATTCAGGAGATTTTGCCTCTTCTCGAGCAGGTTATGCAGTCCGGCAAGAAGCTGGTTATCATCGCTGAGGACGTAGAGGGCGAAGCGCTTTCCACTCTGCTTGTGAACAAGCTCCGCGGCACCTTTACCTGTGCAGCCGTTAAGGCTCCCGGTTTCGGTGATAGAAGAAAGGATATGCTGCAGGATATTGCAATTTTGACCGGCGGTACCGTTGTTTCTTCTGATTTGGGTCTGGAGCTGAAGGAAACCACTCTGGATATGCTGGGCCGTGCAAAGCAGGTGAAAATCACAAAGGAAAATACCATCATTGTTGGCGGTGCAGGTGACACTCAGGCAATTCAGGACAGAATCGGTTCTATTCGTCAGAGCATTGAAACTACTACTTCTGATTTTGACCGTGAAAAGCTGCAGGAAAGACTTGCCAAACTGGCAGGTGGCGTAGCTGTTATCAAGGCAGGTGCCGCTACCGAAGCCGAGATGAAGGATAAGAAGCTTCGCATTGAGGACGCACTCAATGCAACTCGCGCTGCGGTAGAAGAGGGTATTGTTCCCGGCGGCGGAGTAGCTCTTCTCAATACTGTCGGTGCGGTAAAGGCTCTTCTTGAAACGACTCAGGGCGAAGAAAAGATTGGTGTAGAGATTGTTCTCCGCGCTCTGGAGGATCCTGCCCGTCAGATTGCTGCAAATGCAGGTTTCGAAGGTAGCGTCATTATTGATAAGATTCTTACCTCCGGTAAGATTGCTTATGGCTTCAACGCTTACAGCGAAGAATATGTGGATATGTACGAAGCCGGTATCATTGATCCTACCAAGGTGACTCGTTCTGCTCTTGCCAACGCCGCAAGTGTTGCCGCAATGGTGCTGACGACCGAGGTTCTCGTTACAGATAAGAAGGAAGATGCAAATGCTCAGGCAGCAGCTGCGGCTGCAGCTGCCGCAGGCGGCGGAATGTATTAATTCTGCATCGTTTAAAAAATGCTATGGAAGCACAATGCTTCCATAGCATTTTATTTTATTGTTTCACTGTTATTCAGGACGGAAGTGCTATAAAGAAAGAGAACATCCTGTGAATCGAAACGGATAAAATTTTCCAAAAGCATGGGGTGCAGATAGCGAATGTCCACCAGAGTAATTTTGGCGTATTCTTCTACCAGAAGGGGAGCAATGGCGCTTCCGAAGGAATCGCGGAAGAGGATTAATTCTTTTTGCGATTTTGCCTGAGGGTTTTCAATGGTTACCAAAGAAAGGGGACCCGAAAGGAAAAGTTCGTAGGGGTCTTTTTCTTCAGCTTTTTTCAAGTTATATACGGAAATTTCTTTGTTGTTCTGAAGGTCGAAGACCTTGCAGTTTTCAAGGGATTCATTGGTCAGATATCGCAGGGTGTCTGCCTCTGGATTCAGAGCGGATTGTCCGTAATACACTCCGCGAAAAGGGTGTGGAAGGGTTATGGTTTCATATGTTGCATCTGCGGTTCCGCCCATTTCATGGAGTAGCTTTTCAGCCAAGGGTAAAAGATTTTCCTGTCGCAGATGAGTGTCGGTTTTATAGAAGTCCTCAAGACTTACCGTACCTCGAAGTTCAATGGGTTTGAGAAAATCAGTCTGTTTGTAAATTCTCTGATAAAGGGCGTCGTAGTCCGGAGCAGGATATCCGTTTTCCGCTGCGAGAAAAGCATTTTTATCGGGGATGACTGCAAGATATGCATTTACATTGCAATTCTTCAAATACCGTTCCCAAACGAAGCGGAAGCGCTCTGCCGCCCGATCTACGGAGCTTTCGTTTAAAGGGTAATCCAGTTTTGAAAGGTTCCCATTCACCTCAAATAGTCCATTGTTATCGCTGCGAAGAAATACTTTACTTGAAACGTTTGCTTTCATGGAGCGGAAGGTTTCTCGCATGGGAAATTGATCTAAGGTATATCCTTCAAAATTTTCCATAAAACAGCCGTTTAGTATCGTTTGGTAGCTTAAGGGGGGGAACTGCTTTAATGCCCTGCGCTCTGAATCGGAAAAAGCATCTGCAGGACGGAAAAGTGCCCATAGGGAAAGAAAAGCAAAAAAGAGGAGGCATACCACGGTAGTAGCAATATATTTAATTTTCTCTGTCATAGTTGTCTCCTAAAAACGGAAATACAGGAAGGGATTGAAGGATCCGTCCACCAGATAGGCGGTGATGACGGTCAAAAGTATCACGATTCCCGTAGGTTCCAGAATGATGAGAGCTTTTTTGAAAAAAGGTATGGTTTGTAAACGGGTGAAAAGTAATTTTGGCAGAGGAGTTGCTCCTACAATACCAAGGAGAAGGATTGGTGCAAAACTGCGGAGCTGATAGAGAAATTCCTGGGATACCAAGGGAAGAGAAGTGTATCCAAACATCGCCCCGATTCTCTCTCCCGCTTCGGCAAGATTTGCAGAACCGAAAATTACGAAGCTGATTCCTACGATTACCAGCAGATACACGTGAGAAACAACGCGGGTTCGGTTTAGAAATTTTAGAAGAAACTGCTTTTCCAAAATTAGAAAAATGGCAAAATATACGCCCCAAATTACAAAATTCCAAGCAGCACCGTGCCAAATCCCCGTCAAAAACCAAACGGTAAAAATATTTAATAGATGCCTGATAAAGGGAACGCGATTTCCGCCCATTGGGATGTAAACATAATCGCGGAACCAGGTACCCAGGGACATATGCCACCTTCTCCAGAATTCCGTTGCGCTTTTGGAAATGAAGGGATAATTGAAGTTTTCCATAAAGTGGAATCCAAATATTTTTCCCAATCCGATTGCCATATCTGAATAACCGGAAAAATCAAAATACACGTGGAGGCAATAGGCTACGGTATAAAGCCAGATAAATAAAACCGAATTTTGCTCGGTAGCATAGAACGCATCGCATAATTCACCCAGTACGTTGGCAATGAGAACTTTTTTTGCCAGTCCTACGGTGAAACGGCGCATTCCCAGAGCAAATTTTTCAAAGCTGTGGGCGCGCTCTTCCAACTGCTTTGCTACGTCCGCGTAGCGAACAATGGGACCTGCGATGAGCTGGGGAAACATAGAGATATAAGTACCAAGATGAATGAGATTTCTTTGGGCGGGAACCTCTTTTCGGTATATATCTACCGTGTAGCTGAGCATCTGGAAAGTGTAAAAACTGATTCCGATGGGCAAAGCAAACCTTAAGAAGGGGAGGGAAAGACCTGTTGCGGCATTGAAATTTTCAATAAAGAAATCCGCATACTTGAAAATCCCAAGAAAAGCCAGATTAATGGCCACATTAAAGAACAAGACGGTCTTTTTCCATCTCTTTTGAGAGAAAGCCTCAATCAAGAGGCCGGAAACGTATCCGATCAAGATTGAGGCTATCATCAGAATCAAAAACTTCGGCTCGCCCCAACCGTAAAATACAAGGCTCATGATAAGAAGAATTGTATTTTTCAGTTTTTTCGGCGCGAGAAAGTACAGAAGCAAAACACACGGCAGAAAGTAAAATAAGAAGGGAATACTGGAAAATAGCATTGTTTTCCCCTTTCTGCTGTATGAAGGATTTATGCCAGGGATTCCTCTACGGTAAGAGCCGCATCAGAACCGAAGGCTTCGCTTAGACCTGTTTCAAAATTGTCGATGGCTTCACCGTTGCCGAATGCGGCAACAATGTATTCGCCCTTAACGGTATAGATTACCAGAGTTTCGGGGAAGCCACACATCCACTGGGTGTTTTTGATACTGTCCTTGAGGGAGGAAGCAAAAGAAGCGGCATCTTCGCTCTTTACGTGGTAGGAAGCGCAGGTAAAGGTGTTTGCATTCATCATATGGGTCAGAGCGCCCGCATCCAGAACCTTATCAAGATCCTTTTGGCTAATGTGGAAGGTAGAGGTTGTATTTTCTGTATTTTTGATATTAATGTTGCCTGCTTTGCCATCAACAGGTGCATCAAAGTCGCCGCCCATTACGGGGAACTGCTTGTCTTCATCCATCTTTTTCCAAGCTTTGTTGATGATGGCGGTGGCGCCGTTTTCTTTTTCGGATTCTTTGGTTTCATCGGTTTTAACTTCGGTATTGTCCTCGGTTACGGTTACTTTTTCATCGGTTAAAAGTTCTTCTGCGGTTTTTCCGCAGGCTGCCAAGGAAAGCAGTACGGTAAGCGCTAATAATGCAAATACGATTCTTTTTTTCATTTTTGTTTCTCCTTAGGTTTCGAAATATTTATTTGGTACGGATAAGTTGCCGTGTACCCAAAGATTATTTCCCGTTTTGGTATCGTGCTTTTTTGAAGAACGGGATGAATTTATTCTTTCCGTTTTTTTTCCATTTATGCCTAAATTCAGTAAAGACAGCGTTATCAATTTAGAAGGCTAGGTCGATGATTTCGCCGTTGTAATATTTTTCGGGGAAGTAGAGCAAGAAGAAGGTGTGCATGGGAAGGGTATCTTCCGTCTCGTCGGTGGAAATCATAACGGTAATGGCGTTTCCTGCCTGAGCAATGGAGGAGGTTCCGTAGAGAGTGTGTTCTGTGGTACCCGTCAGCTCAATGAGAACGCAGGCGCCTGCCTTGTCTTCCAGAATCATCTTTTCATCTGCTTCTGTGAAGTTGGTAAGATAGGCACGATAGGGCTCCAAATCCGCTTTGGATTTGATGGTAACCATGGAAAATTGCTCTCTATCCGTTAGTTTCCCGGAGTCGGCAAAGCCCCGCCAAGCGCCGATTTTTCCGAGAAGCTCATCCTCCGGCAATTCGTTAAGGATCTCTTCCGTTTCGTTATTGGTTAAGGGGAGAGAGTCGGAAATTTCTTGGGTTTGTGTGGATGAAGGCTCTTTGGCAGTTTTGCAAGCGGTACAAGCTAAGCATGCAAGACAGGCCAAAAGAAGAAGAAACAGCCGTTTGCATAAGGTAAGTTTCATAATAAACCTCCAAGATTTGACTTTGTAATATTATTATTTTATCATATTTTTCCTCGTTTTACAATAGAATATGAGGAGAAAAGTATGCAAAAATTCCTCTTGGAATCTGTATCAATGGAAAAAAATTCAAAAAACACTTGCTTTTTTTTGAAAGCTATGATAATATATTCATATAGTAATAAAGTTGTATGGGAGTAGAGTGGTTTTCCGCTCTACTCGCTTTGCTATGAGTAGATATTTTTGTGAGGTTTTGATTTGGCTGAAAAGAAAGGTCGCGGTAAAATCGCCGCAACGGTAGAGGAACTGATTCGTCTTCCCGTGCAGAATGCAGGCTATCTCTTGTGGGACGTGGAATATTATAAGGAAGGCGCAGATTATAATCTTCTTGTGACCATAGAGAATCCCGATCGGGAAAAGCCCATTGATTTGGATGACTGCGAAAAAGTTTCCCGCTTGCTCAGTCCCATTCTGGACGAGGCGGATCCCATTCAGGATATGTATTATCTGGAGGTTTCCTCCGCAGGTCTGGAACGCACGCTGAACCGTTCGGAGCATTTTGATTTTTATCTGGGCAGTCCCGTATCGGTGCGTCTTTACGCTCCTTTGAACGGAACCAAAAATCTTACGGGAATTCTCGTGGCGTACGACGAGGATTCTCTTACCCTTGAGATTGAAGGGGAACAGACCGTTTTGAAAAAAGACGCGGTGGCAAAAGTGCTGACCGTGGAAGAAATGTAATATTCTGGAAAACAGGAAAGGATACCGGAACATGAATAACGAGTTTTTTGACGCATTGGAAGCATTGGAAAGGGAGAAGGGAATTCCCAAGGAGTTTATGCTGGAGAGGGTGGAAGCCGCTCTTTTGGCAGGCTATAAAAAAGAGAACAACAACGAATCCAATGTTCGTGTTGTCATCGACCCCGTAAAGCGCAACGTGAAGATGTATCGCTTGATGACGGTAGTAGAAGAGGTGCAGGATCCCGCTTGCGAATTGACTTTGGAGGATGCCCGCAAGAAGTCCAAGCGCGCTAAGATCGGCGATGTTCAGGAGTATGAATTCAAGCCCAAGAATTTTGGTAGAATTCCCGCGCAGAATGCAAAGCAGGTTATTGTGCAGGGCATTCGTGAAGCAGAGCGTGGAAGACTGATTGAGGAATATGAGAAAAAGACGGAGGGAATCATTACCGGTACCGTTATGATTATCGAGAGACTTACCGGCAATGTGATTCTGGAGTTCGAAAATACACAGGCAACTCTGACCCGTACCGAACAGCTTCCTACCGATCGTTTTAAGGTAGGGGATCATGTGAAGGTGTATGTTTGCGAGGTAAAGAAGGAATCCAGAAATCCTATTATCGTTCTTTCTCGTACTCACCCCAATTTTATTAAGCGTATGTTTGAGACCGAAGTGCCTGAGATTCAGGACGGCACCGTGATTATCCACGGCATTGCCAGAGAAGCGGGTAGCCGTACGAAGGTTGCCGTTTATTCCCGCGATGAGAATGTTGATCCCATCGGTAGCTGTATCGGTTTGAAGGGAATGAGAAAGGCAGCCATTTTGAAGGAAGCGCCCGGCGAAAAGATTGACCTGATTCAGTACAGTGAGGACCCCGCAGAGTTTATCTCGGCTTCTCTGGCTCCCGCAACCGTTCTCTCTGTTGATGTAAATGATGATAAGACCTGTCAAGTATCCGTGGCTCCCGATCAGCTTTCTTTGGCAATCGGTAAGGAAGGCCAGAATGTGCGCCTTGCCGCTAAGATCACCGGTTACAAGATTGATATTAAGGCTTAAAATGGCAGAGAAAAAAGTGCCTTTGCGCCGCTGCGTCGGTTGCAATGAGCAGAAAAGCAAAAAAGAATTTGTCCGTGTCATCCGTACTCCCGAGGGAGAAATCCTTCTGGATGAAAGCGGAAAGGCAAACGGACGCGGTGTGTACCTTTGCCCTCAAAAGAGCTGTCTGCAAAAGGCGAGAAAAGCAAAACGTCTGGAGCGGAATCTGAAGGTGGCGATCCCCGATGAGATATGGGCACTTCTTGAGGAGAAACTGGAGCAATGACGGGGATAAAGCTCAGCGGCGCACTCGGTCTTTGCCGACGCGCGGGAAAGGTTACCGTGGGAATTACCCTTGTGAAGGAACAGCTTCATAAAGGAAAAGCTGCTTTGGTGCTTCTTGCCGCAGATGCGGCAAAGAATACTCAGGAGCGTATCCTACCGTTGGCGGAGCACAAGGCTGTTCCGGTACGTCGAGTTTGTTTGACGAAAAAGGAACTTGCTCTGGCGGTAGGGAAAAATACAGAGGCGGTTTGTGTTTCTGTTCCCAAGGAATTTGTGAATTTAGTGTTGGCTTCAATTTGAAGCCGTTTGGAGGGATTTTATGGCAGATACAGTAAAAATCAGTCAACTTGCGAAAGATCTTGAAATTAAATCCAAGGATTTGGTTGCGATCTTTGCCGAGCTGGGGATGACCAAGCAGACAGGCGGTACCTTGGAAAAGGATGAGGTCAGCTTCGTTCTTCAAAGCTTGATGGACCGCTTTGTTTTTGAGGATATCAACGGCTATATCGACGGAAAATATAAGGTGAAGCTTACTTCGCAGGAGATTGCCGAAATTGAGGCTGTTCGTAAGGCGGAGGAAGAGCGTCTTGCTGCTGAAAAAAGAGAGGCAGAACGCATTGCCGCCGAAAAAGCAGAGCAAGAGCGTATCGCCCGTGAAAAGGCGGAGGCTGAGCGTCTTGCCGCTGAAAAGGCAGAAGAAGAAAGAAAGGCTGCAGAAGAAAAACGCAATGCAGAACGCAGAGCCGCTACCGAGCGTGCTGCCGCCGCTGCCAAAATTGAGGCAGAAAGAAAGAAAAAGGAAAGGGAAGAGCGTTTTGCTGCCGCTCGTCCCGGCAAGGCTGAAAAGAAAGAGAAAAAGCGCGAAGAAAAAGGAGATAAGCGTGCTCCCTCCGCACCTCAGACTCCCGTATTCGACGGCCCTAAGACTGAGTTTGTAGCAAAGAAAAAAGAAACCCGTATCATTGATACGAAAATCGTAGATGTGGATCTTTCCAAATACGATGAAAAGAATTATGAGTTTGGTACCGACGCACAGCGTCGTCGTGTACAGCCTCGTCGCCCCCGCAGAAACGATAAGAAGAAGCGCGGCAATGAGCCGGTGGTAAGAGCAACTATTCCCACTCAGATTTCTATTCCCGAAACCATTGTGGTTTCCGATCTTGCTAAAGAATTGCGTGTTACCACTGCAGAGGTTATGAAGAAATTGATGATGATGGGTGCTATGGCAACCGCAAATCAGAGTATTGATTTTGATACTGCAGCTCTTGTTGCCGATGAATTTGGAAGCGAAGCAGTACCTCTGAAGGTAGTTACCATTGAGGAAAAACTCATTGACGAGCATACCGACGGTGACGAGGAACTGGAAGCGAGAAGCCCTGTTGTTGTTGTAATGGGTCATGTTGACCACGGTAAGACCTCCATTCTGGATGCTATTCGCCACGCAAATGTTACTGCAGGTGAGGCAGGCGGTATTACGCAGCACATTGGCGCTTACCGTATTGAGATTGACGGGAAACCCATTACTTTCCTGGATACTCCCGGTCATGCTGCTTTTACGGCAATGAGAGCCCGCGGTGCACAGCTTACGGATATTGCAATTCTCGTAGTTGCCGCAGATGACGGTATTATGCCTCAGACTGTTGAGGCTATCAATCATGCCAAGGCGGCAGGGGTATCTATTATTGTTGCCATCAATAAAATGGATAAGCCCGGTGCAAACCCCGATGCGATCAAGCAGGAAATGACCAAATACGATTTGGTTCCCGAGGAATGGGGCGGTGATGTTATTTGTGTTCCCGTTTCTGCATTGACCAAAAAGGGTATTCCCGATCTTTTGGAAAATGTTCTTCTGGTTGCCGAAATGGCAGATTTGAAGGCAAATCCCAACCGCGAGGCAAAGGGTGCAGTCATTGAAGCAAAGTTGGATAAAGGCAGAGGCCCTGTTGCGACTGTTTTGGTACAGAACGGTACGCTCCACGTGGGCGATGTTATCATTGCCGGCGGTGCGGTGGGTAGAGTTCGCGCTATGACCGACGATAAGGGTAGGCAGGTGAAGGAAGCAGGTCCTTCTGTTCCCGTAGAGATTCTGGGTCTTGATCAGGTTCCCGGTGCAGGTGATATCTTCAATGCTGTCAAGGATGAGAAGATGGCAAGAGAACTTGCCGATCAGAGAAAAGATAAACAGAAGGAAGAAGAATTCCGTGCTAACAGCAAGGTAAGCCTTGAGGACTTTTTCAATCAGATGAAGGAAGGCGTTCAGAGTCTGAATATCATCGTCAAGGCAGACGTGCAGGGTAGCGCAGAGGCTGTTAAGGCTTCTCTTGAAAAACTCTCCTGCGAGGAAGTAAAGGTAAAAGTCATTCATGCCGCGGTCGGTGGTATTACCGAAAACGATGTTATGCTTGCCGCCGCTTCTCAGGCGATTATCGTTGGCTTTAACGTTCGTCCTGACAGAGGTGCTACCGAAAGCGCTGTGCAGAACGAAGTAGATATCCGTACTTACCGTATCATTTACGAATGCCTGGAAGAGATCGAAAAGGCAATGAAGGGAATGCTTGCACCCACCTTCCGCGAGAACGTACTGGGTCAGGCAGAGGTCCGTCAGACCATTCGTGTTCCGGGAGTCGGTGTTATTGCAGGTTCTTATGTAATTGACGGTAAGGTAACCCGCAGTAGTATGATCCGTGTACTCCGTGACAGCGTTGTCATTTTTGAGGACAAAATTTCCTCCCTTAAGCGCTTTAAGGATGATGCCAAGGAAGTTGCACAGGGCTACGAGTGCGGTATCGGACTTGAAAAATTCAACGATATCCACGTAGGCGACGTTTTGGAAGCCTACATTATGGAAGAGGTTCAGAATGACTGATCCTTATTGAAAGGAAATTATGAATCACAGACAGGAACGAGTAAACGATTCCGTTGCACACGAGCTGGGAGAGATTATCCGCGAGGTTAAGGATCCGCGGGTTTCCTCGGCATTTGTAACCGTGAATGCCGCCCGTGTGACCCCAGACCTTAAATATGCTAAAATTTATTTCGGTATCATTGTGGGTGACCCTGAACAGGTGCAAAAGGGATTGGAGTGTGCCGCCGGCTTTCTCCGTTCTTCCCTTGCAAAGCGCCTGAACCTTCGTCAGACTCCCGAGCTCAGCTTTATTTACGACAGGTCTGCGGAGCACGGTGCTCACATTGCTCAGGTTCTGAAGGATTTGAATGTGAATGGAACAGAAAATTGAGTTAAGAAAAATCGCTGATATGCTGCTGGAACCCGGTTTTGACCGGGTTCTGGTGGCTTGCCATCGTTCCCCGGACGGTGATGCCGTAGGATCTTCTTATGCCCTGGCCTACGCCTTGCGCAAATTGGGAAAACAAGCCCGCGTTTTTTGTCCTGATCCCATTGGGCGTGAGTTTTCTTATTTGACGGAGGTTCAGGAAGGGCTTTTTTCCTTTGAGCCGGAGCATTTCGTTACGGTGGATATCGCATCTCCGGAAATGCTTTGCGGCGCGGAATTCGTTTCCCGAATTGAAATGGTAATAGATCATCACAGGATCAATTCCGTGGAGAGTAAAATCAAGTATGTGGATGCGGGAAAGGCAAGCTGCGGTGAGATTATTTTGCAGCTTTTGCAGGAAATGAAGATCCCCTTTGACCGCTATCTTGCAATGGCACTTTATACCGCCGTCGCTACCGATACGGGGTGTTTCCGTTATTCCAATACCACAGAGGATACCTTCCTTGCAGCCGCTTTTCTTTCCCGTTTTGCTCAGCAAGGTGATTTTTATCGCATCAACAAGGCGATGTTTGAAACCAAGTCCGGGCTCCTTCTTTCTTTGGAGAGCTATGCGGCTTCTCATTTTCAAACTGCTTGTAACGGCGCTTTGGCATATCTGTCTCTTTCCGCAGAAACTCAGAAAAAATTGGGTGTCTCCTACTCTGATCTGGATACGGTCATCAACGTTATCCGCCAATTGGAGGGTGTGAGAGTGGCAATGGTGGCAAAGGAGCGAGAAAAAGGAACATTTAAAGTTTCCGTACGTAGCGAAGCCGGTTTTGATGCTTCGGATTTTTGCCATGTTTTTGGCGGAGGTGGCCATATTGCCGCGGCAGGTTGTACCATTGTTGGTACGGAAACGGAAATTATATCAAGTCTTTTGAAGGAAGCCACAAGGAGACTTTCGTGAAAAGCGGAGTTCTTTGCCTTTATAAAGAAAAGGGATTTACTTCTCATGATGCCGTTGCGCAGGTGCGCCGTCTGTTTGCAACGAAAAAGGTGGGACATACCGGTACACTGGATCCCCAAGCCACGGGGGTACTTCCCATACTGATCGGCAATGCGGTTAAGGCTTGTGATTTGTTGCCGGACGAAGGGAAAACTTATCGAGCCACGGTTCGTTTCGGCTTGGAAACGGATACGGAGGATGTTTGGGGGAAGGTTTTGAGGGAAGATGCGCGTCGTCCCTCTCAATCTGCTTTAGATAAGGCTGCATCATCGTTTGTTGGTGAATATATGCAAATACCCCCTATGGTTTCCGCTGTAAAGATCGGCGGAAAAAAACTTTATGAATATGCCCGTGAGGGAAAGGTAATTGACCGTCCTGCCCGCAGGGTTTTCGTACATGAATTTCATCTTTGCGATTATTCTGAAAGGGAAGCGAGCTTTGTGGCACAGGTGTCTAAGGGCACGTATATCCGAACCCTGCTTACCGATCTTTGTGCGCGTGTGGGTTGCATCGGTGCAATGAGTCAGTTGGAGCGTATCAAAAGCGGTTCTTTTCTCTTGGAGAACTGTGTAACCCTAAAAGAATTGGAAAAAATGTCCCGGGAGGAGAGGGAAGGGATGCTTGTGGAAACCGAGCATCTGTTTGCCGATTACCCCATTTGCAATTTGTCTGATTTTTACGGGAAACTCATTGCAAACGGCCAGGCTGTCACTTGCAATAAAGTCGGAATTTTCGACGAAACTGAGGGAAAGCGTTATCGCTTGTATCGAAACGGTGCATTTTTCGCGTTGGGTCATTTGATTTGTATAGACGGCCAGTTGCGCCTTTTCAAAATTAAGGATTTTCCCGCTGACAATTTGTAAAGCCGGTCGAATAGATTCTTTCCTTTGAGGAGAAAATAGTGATATACTATTTTGCTCGGAGGAAATTATGAAAGCTGTTATTTTAGCGGGAGGGCGAGGAGAACGTCTTCGCCCCATTACTGATTCCAGACCTAAGCCTTTGGTGCCTGTTTTGGCAAGACCTGTGATGGATTATTGTTTGTCTCTTTTGGCGCATCATGGGGTGACACGCGGGTACGTAACCACCCATTATCTGGCTGATCAGATTCGTCATCGCTATGGAGAGGAATCCTTCGGAATTAGTCTTTCATATCATATGGAAAACAGACCGATGGGTACTTGCGGCGGAGTGAAACTTTTGGAAAAGGAACTGCTGTCGGAAGAATTGTTTTTGGTCATGAGCGGAGATGCTCTTTGTGACTTCGATTTATCGGAGGCCATTCGCTTTCATCGGGAAAAGAGGGCGGATGTAACCGTGATTCTTTCCAGTGTAAAAACACCTTTGGAATACGGTGTGGTGTTGCAGGATACCTTGAATCGTATTTTTGCATTTTCCGAAAAGCCTGATTGGTCGGAAACTCTTTCGGATCTGGCTAATACAGGCGTATATATTTTGTCTCCTAAGGTTCTGGAAAAAGTTCCCGAGGGAGAAAACTTTGATTTTGCACAAGACCTGTTCCCGCTTTTGCTTCGAGAGGGTTATTCTCTCTATGGCTATAAGGATCGGGGATATTGGTGTGATATCGGGAAAATCCCGACTCTGTACCGTTGCAATCTGGACGTGTTGCAGGGGAAAGCCAAAACCTATCTGGACCCTGTTGGTAAAACCTTCAAAAGTGAAGATGGGGAAGGCTGTTATTTTGTATCTAACAGCGCCGTGGTGGAAGACGGTGCTGAAATTCGGGAAAATACCATCGTGTCCCCTGAGGCTTATCTTGCCGAGGGTAGCCGAGCAAGCGGGGCAATTCTGATGGAAAAGACTGAATTGAAAAAAGGCGCTTCAGTTAAGGATGCGATTCTTTGTGAGAGGTGTCGTATCGGCGAGGATGCTCAGATCCCGCCGAATGCAGTGTTGGGTGCCGGAAGTGTGGCGGAATCGTCCGCAGCAGCCGTTTCGGGAAAAAGATATCCTGCTGAATCTCTCCTTTCCCGAAAAATACCCTTTTGTGAGGAAGGGATGGTCTTCACAGAAAAAGGCGCTGCTCGCGGAGATTTTCCCGGTCTTGATTATGAGGATGCAAAGAGACTGGGGTTTTCCCTTACCCGTCTGCACGGAGAGAGAATCGGTGTTTTGTGGGATGAAAAGAATCGAGGAAGCGTCTATTTTGCCACTGCTTTGGCAGGTGGTGTGACCCTTGGCGGAGCACAGGCTCTGATGCTGGACCGGGGCACGGAGGAAATGGCATCCTTTGCCGCCCAAGTTCTTTCTATTCCCGTAGTATTCGTGTCGTCTATGGGGGATCGGGGAGCATTTTTCGCCTTTGGCAAGGATGGATTTTTGTTCTTGCGGAAAGAGGTGCTCAAACTTTCTCGTTTTGCAGAAGAGGAGCTGCCTGAAAAGGCGACGGGAAACGTGGTTTATCGGGGAGATATCCGTGATCGTTATCGCAATTCTCTGGAACGGAATATGGGTGCTGGAAAGGGAAGACGGATTGGATTTGCGGGACAGTTTACTCCGATTTTAAAGGAGGCTGCCATAAATGCAGGTTTTTCCGCATACAATGGAAGCAGGGGTGAAGGACTGTCTCTTGAGGTCTTTCACAATGAGGTAAAACTGTTTTTGGACGGCGAGCGACTGGCAGATACGGAAAAAATTCGTCTTTATATTTTGGAAAAGGAATTGCAGCAAGGAAGACGGCATTTTTCCTTGCCAAGAAATGCACCGCGATTGTTTGCCGAGCATATTTTGGCGCGTGGCGGCGCAGTGGAACGTTTTTCCGTGCATCCTACCTTGCGTGAGGAGGAGATGCCCAGAAGACAGGCATCTCATGATCGTTGGCTTTATGATAGTGCCCATCTTGCCGCGCGTTTGCTTTTCCATTTCGCTATGCTGAGAGAAGAGGAGTTTGTTCGCGAGTTGAAAAAGACCCCTGAGGTCTATATTACCAGTCTTCGGTACGAACCGAAGGAGGACAATAAGGCAAGGCTTCTCGCTCTTTCGGGAAGTATTGCCGATAAAGGAAAGAAAGTCAGACTGGAGTCGGGCTTTTACGGAATGAAAATTATATCTGAAGCTACTGCTTTTGAAGCGGCTTTGGACAATGCATTTGAATATAGAGGAAAGTTAAATGAAATCGAAAAAAGACTTGGGAGAGGGTAAGGCCCTCCCCGTACATAAGACGAAAAAGAACGAGATGAAAGAACAGAATCAAACCAATAATCGAAAGAAGAAAGCTGCCGGAAATCCTTTCCGTCGTCATACCAAAAACAAAAAGACTGGGAAGGGGAAACTGACGGTAGAGCAGGAGATCCTTCGTATGAGAGAAGAAGAAAAGAAAAATGCCCCTCGTAAACAGCAAAAGCAGGGCTCTTCAACCGTTCCCCAAAAGAAGCCTCGCGCTGCAAGAGATATCGTTAAGGAAAAGCCTGTACGCGTGATTCCCTTGGGCGGGCTGGGTGAAATCGGCAAGAATATGACCGTAGTAGAGACCGATCGGGATATGATTGTCATTGACTGCGGTATGGGCTTCCCCGATGACGGAATGCCCGGCGTAGATCTTGTGATTCCCGATACTCAGTATTTGGAGGAGAATATCCACAAACTTCGCGGTATTTTTCTGACCCACGGACATGAGGATCACATTGGAGCCATTCCTTATGTTTTGAGAAAGGTGAATGTTCCTCTTTTTGGCACTAAGCTCACCTTGGGCATCGTTGAAAACAAATTGATGGAATTTGGTCTTGATAAATGTACCGAGTTGCGCTATGTTGCTGCAGGTAAAACCGTTCGCGCCGGAGAATTTTCCGTGGAATTTGTTCGCGTTAATCACTCCATTGCAGATGCGGTTGCTTTTGCCATTCGCACCCCTGCGGGAAATATGGTGTTTACCGGAGACTTTAAAATTGATTCCACGCCTATTGATGGAGAAATGACCGATCTGACTCGCTTCGGCGAACTGGGGAGGGAAGGAGTCACTGCTTTGTTTTGTGATTCTACCAACTGTGAACGCCCCGGCTTTACTCCCAGTGAGCGTACCGTGGGTACCAGTTTGGAGCATATCTTTCACGAAAATACCAAGCGTGTGGTAGTGGCAACCTTCTCTTCCAATATCCACCGTGTTCAGCAGATTATTGATGCCAGTGTCAAGCATCACAGAGCGGTTTGTATTTTGGGAAGAAGTATGATCAATATCGTCAATACTGCTTCCAAACTCGGATATATGAAGATTCCTAAAGGTACGCTGATTGAGCCTGAGGAGATTCGCAAATTTGCCCCCAGAAACGTGACGTTGATTACCACAGGTAGTCAAGGTGAGGCGATGAGCGCTCTTTCCCGTATGGCCTTTGGAACTCACGGACAGGTGAAACTTACCCCCGATGATATGGTGGTTATTTCCGCTCATCCCATTCCGGGAAACGAAAAGACCATTACGGGCATTATCAATGAATTGATGAAAAAGCAAGTTTCCGTGGTGTATGATCGTATCGCAGAGGTACATGTATCCGGACACGCTTGTCAGGAGGAGATCAAGATGATCTTTGCTTTGACCAAGCCTCGCTTTTTTATGCCTGTTCACGGGGAATATAAGCATCTGGCACAAAACGCATCTTTGGCTGAGTATGCGGGAATTCCTAAGGAAAACATCTTTATTTCCGAGATTGGCAAGATTCTGGAATTTTCCGACGGCGGAAAAAATGCTCGCTTTCACGGAAGCGTTCCTGCAGGAATGCTTTTGGTAGACGGTCTTGGTGTAGGGGATGTGGGAAGTGTGGTTCTCCACGATAGAAAACTTCTTTCTGAGGAAGGTATTATTACCGTGGTTGCCGCGGTGGATTCTTACGGCAAATTCTTGGTGGGCGACGTGCAGATCATTACTCGCGGTTTTGTTTACGTTCGGGAAAACGAGGATTTGATGGAAGAGATTCGTACCGTAGCACAAAGAGCCTTGGAACAGGCATTGGACAACGGTTTGGATTTTGCATCTGTCAAAATGCGCACAAAGGATGAGATTGCCAAATTCCTGTTTGGCAGAATTCGCCGCCGTCCTATGATTCTTCCTGTAATCGTAGAAACTTAAGATAAAAAAACCCTTTCTGCTCTTGTGGCGGAAAGGGTTTTTTGAAGGAGAATTTTATGAAAAATAACCAATAAACTCTCCCTAAAATATACATAAAAACGCTTGATTTTTCTGTATATCTATGGTAGAATCAATTGTAAATATATAAAATCGGTTTGGTGTATTCAATCAAACTTGGAAAGGGAAAGAATTATGAAAAATAGAATTCTTGCTTTGGTGCTTGCTTTTGCAACGGTGATTGGTCTTGTACCCGTTGTTGCATCTGCCGTTCCCTATACTCCCTCTGCCAATGCGTGGAAGGATTTTGGCCAACAGCATATTTATTTGTATGAAGTAACAAAAGGAGAGGCTGCGCCCAAAATGGACGGTTTTGTAACCGATTCCGATGGATACGGAAAGCCTGTTGCTACGTACGGATTCCGTTACTGCACCACTGCGGAGTATGTAACGCCGGCTCTGGAAAAAAGACCTGAGTTTAAACTTCGCAATGACGGTACTTACTACGTATTTCCTACCCAGGACTCTCCTCAGGAAGTTTGGGATACCATTCAGAGCTTTGAAAGTGATAGCCCCTACGGTTATATTTGGTCCTACTGGGTTCCTGCCACTTCTTTCGCTGCTACCGGTACGTATTATTACCAGAATCCTCATACCTTGGCATTTGGAAATGCTTATCATGTAACAGCCGATACCTTTAAGGAGTATGCTGTTCGCAGCGCGGATAATCATCTGGTTCTTCATAATGCCGCAGCCTTGAAAGAAGAGCCTGTCGATTGGCAGAAGAACTACGCAAATTACTTTTATAGACCCACCGGTTCCAGCTATTACGAACCCGCTGAGGCCGGCGAAGACGGAAAGGCACCTGATTTTTCCGCTAAGACTTATTACTCCGGTGAAAAAATCGTGGTGAATCAATTGTTTCAGAAGAATGAGGGTTCCCAAAATGCTGTTGCTACCGTTGCAGCGTTGAAGAAAGGTCACGTGATTCTTCCCGAGAAGATGAATCTTTATATGCGGTACAACGACACGTATTTGTATTATGCTCTTGAGATGACGGAAATGAAGCATATTACTGCATATTACCGTGATACTTATTTTTATGGTACTACCATGAGTAATATACCCGCTGTTTTTGCCAATGCCAACGATTACAGTGGTTATATTGAAAAGTCTAATTACGACGGTAAGGACGCCACTATGACTCTTTCCGCTACGATCCGTTCTTATATCAATGCTGCTACCAACGTAAAGAGTACCTTGAACATTCTTAGAAAATATGGAGATTTGGAAGCGACTGCCATCGGCGACGTAACAAAAGTTGGAGTTGACTACAATGTGACCCATAAGCCTTATGTGCCTCCCGTAAAGGAAGAGGTTGAAGAAGATCCTTTTGGCGATTTCGGTATGATGGAGGAATTCGAGGAGGGAGAAGATCTGACCTCCGGTAGTTACGGTACCACTACTTACGAGCGCCGTATTCCTTGGAAGGTGCTCAACGGTAAGTATAATCCAAATACTTCCGCCACTGCAGTTCCCGAAATGTTCACTGCTCTTAACTACGTTACCCTTGAGAACAGCTTTGGTGGCGATGCGTTTTACTTCAATTTCTCCATTCCTCGTGAAGCAAGAATGCTTGCCAGCCGCAGCAGTAGCTATGACAGAGTTTTCCATACGATGAGATATTTCCACAGAGACGGTTTGACCGAGGGTGAGGCTTACGGTACTTACAACTGGCTTTGGGCGACAATGTCTTCTACCTACGGCGCTTGGGAACCTTACGTAACCGACTATGAGACCATCACCTCCAGAAAAGCCACATCGATTTCTCACTATCCCTTTACTTATTTCACTGCTGGTCAGGAAGCGCCCGACGGATATATTCAGCCTTCGTATCACGGGGCTAATATACGTGCTGACGGTGCTGAAAACCAAAAGATGCGTATTCAGATTAATGTTCCTAAGACCGATAAGGAAATTGAGGAGATCGGTGCAATTATTGCTCCTACCGAGGCTGCAAGAAGAACCCAGCTGAAGCTTGGTATGGATTCTATTGCATACCATGCTGAGGATTTCCCTGTCCTCACCGGTGTTTTGGAAGATGGCTCGTGGATCAATATGACGACCGATGCTGATAAGTATTTTGCTGTGAGTGCGACGCCCAATGATTCTGACTCTTTTGCTTCTATGGATCAGTACGGCGGAAAGACTACCGGTGTTTATACAGTCTATACGTTAGCTGCAGACCTTGAAAAGACTGAGAAAAATATTGATCCCGAAACCGGAGCAGAACTTGGAACCCTTTATTCTGTTGTATTTGGTGGTCCCGGCGGTGAAGGACTGTTCCACGACTTCGATGATTACTTTACTTTCTATACCATTCGTCCCTATATCATTTATAAGGATGGTACGGTGGTTTACGGTGAGCACGAGTACAAGAGCATTTATTATATTGCTTGTTGGTTGATTCAGGATATGCTTTCCGATTACAACGAGCAGGTTACCGGTGATACTGCAGTAGATATTCAGTATAATATGAATGAAATGTATCTTGCTACCGTTAAGGATGCTGAAGGCAACGTTTTGACAACTCCTTCCGGCGAGAGCATTTATGTTCCTACTACGTTTGCAACATCGAGCTATTCACCTTATTGTGGCGGTAGTGAGAGATCTTTGTACTACAATGATGAAGCGAGACTGTTGGTTTTCCGTTGGTTTGCAGTTCGTTTGATTAATCGTTCTAATAGCTCTTCGCTTCGTCCTGAGTATTACGAGGATTTTCATCCTGATGTGAAGGTACTTGTTGAACAGTACGTACAGATGTTTGAAAATATTTGGAACATTATCATTCAGTGTGAAAACACGCGATACATCGAAATGAGATAACAAAAAAAGGAATTCGACGAAAGTCGAATTCCTTTTTGTTATTGATGTATGTGAACGTTCATTTTAGGCTGAGGGCCTTGAATTTGTAGCTTTTCCAGAGCATCTTTAGTTCTTTCTAAAAGATCGGAGCGTACCGTCCAATAATCTTCACGGTTGCACCATACACGTAGAGAGAAAACTAAGGCGGTATTTTCTTGGCGTACGAGTCTGGCATCGGGAGCGGGAGTATCCAAAACTAAATCGTGTTGTTGGGCAAGTACGGTCAGGATTTTTTTCATGCGCTCGGTATCGGTTCCAAGAGCGACGGAGAATTCCAAATCTACGCGGCGAGTTTTTTCAGCGGAGAAATTGGTAATTACGGAATTTATCAAGGTAGAGTTGGGGATGTTGATGTCTTTGTTATCAGGGGTAACCAGTCGCGAGGAAAGCAGGTTGATCTCTTTGACAGTTCCTTCTTTTCCGTTTGCTTCAATGTAGTCATTTACATGGAAGGGATGGAAAATCAGAAGCATGATGCCACCTGCAAAGTTGGAAAGGCTTCCTTGCAGAGCCAGACCAATGGCAAGACCGCAGGAGCCTACGATGGCAACCACGTTTGTCATGGGAACTCCCAGATTTGCCGCAACGGTGAGAATCAGAACTACCTTTAAAATTATGGAAATACAGGTGGTGATGAAGCCTTGCGCTCCGGGATCAACTTTGGCAAAGTGACGGTTTTTGCGAATCAGTTTTATCAAAAAGCCAATCAAATACCAGCAAAGAATGAGCAAAATAATAGAGCAAACAATCTTGATTCCGCTTGTGGCAACAAACTCGCCGAGTTTTTCCAGTAAAGATTTTAACATAACAATCTCCTTTTTTTAATTGAGACGGACCGTACCCGTATAAGGGAGCAGTTCTTCTTCGGCGGCACTTTCCAAAAACAATCTTGCCGCTTCACCCGCATCGCGGATCATTTCCATAGAAAAGGATTCGGAAATCGGGTCTGCCCCGAAACCGGACTGTCTTGTGCCAAAAAATTCTCCCGGCCCGCGGGTCTTTAAATCAAATTGAGCAAGTTCAAAGCCATCATGGCAGTCGCATAGTTTTTTCAACCGTTGTCTTGCACTCTTGCCTGAATGGGAGGAAATAAGAATGCAGTAAGATTTTTCTTTGCCCCGCCCAACCCGTCCCCGCAATTGGTGCAGTTGGCTTAAGCCAAATCGTTCCGCACAACGGATACACATCACGGTAGCGTTTGGCACGTCAACTCCTACTTCAATCACGGTGGTGGAAACAAGTAGTTTTAATTGACCTGTTGCAAAACGTTCCATCACGGAATTTTTTTCACTAGGCTTCATTTTTCCGTGGAGTAGAGCGCAAGGGATATCAGGCAATTCTTTTTGTATTTCCTTCATTTGATCCATGATGGACGTGAGTGGTGAAAGCTCTTCTTCGTCTTGAATCAAGGGGCAAACGACATAGGCTTGTTTTCCGCCTTGAATTTGTTCTTTCAGAAATGAATATATGCGAGGAAGCTTGTCTTCCCCCACGTATAAGGTGTCCACTTTTTGTCTTCCCGGTGGTAATTCATCTATAATGGAAATGCGGCTTTTGGCGTGAAGAAACATTGCAAGACTGCGGGGGATGGGCGTAGCACTCATTACAAGAGAGTGAATGGCGCCGCCCTTTTCACCCAGTCGGTTTCGATGACGGACACCAAAGCGGTGTTGCTCGTCGGTAATGGCAAGTAAAACTCCTCCGCAACGAGTTCCTTCTTCAATGAGCGCGTGGGTTCCGATGAGAAGATAGGGTTTTTCTCCCGTAGTTTGCCGAAAAATTTCTTCTCGCTCTTTTTTTGGAGTAGAGCCGGTGAGAAGAAAAACGGGGATGCCAAAGGGAGAAAACAGTTTGGAAAGTCCTACCGCGTGCTGCTTTGCCAGAATTTCTGTGGGCGCCATAAACAAAGTGCTTTTTCCGTTTTTTGCCACCAGATATGCTACGGCTGCGGCAACCAAGGTTTTTCCGCTTCCCACATCGCCCTGCAAGAGCCGGTCCATGGGGGCAATTTTGCCGCATCCGCAAAGATCGCCACAGATTTCATCAATAGCTTTTCTTTGCGCATTGGTAAGAGAAAAAGGCAATGCTGCAAAAAAATCACTTAGGTCAAGGCATGTAAGAGAATCCACTCGCTTTTTTTCAATCTCAATGGAAAAGAGGGTGGATTGGACGCTGAATTGGAACAGTTCCTCGAAAGCAAAACGGTATTTTGCAGAAGAAAGGCTTCGTTCGTTTGCGGGCCTGTGCATCAGATATACTGCTCTTGTACGCGGAATTAAATTGAATTTTTCTATAATGGTAGCGGGAAGTGTTTCGGGAATTTCCGAAAGCAAATCAACAAGAATCTGATCCAAAAGACTTGCTACTTGTTTGGAGGAAAGTCCTCCTAAGGCGGGGTAGATGGGAAAGAGTACATCCTCTTTCGGCTTGACAGATTCCCGTAGGGGTGAGAACAAATAGAAAACGCCGTTTTTTTCTTGTAGGACACCGCCAAAATATAGGCTTTGTCCCATAAAGATTTGATTTTTCAAATAAGGTTGATGAAAGTGGAGCACTTGAACTGCATTACCGCTTTCATCGGAAGCTACATAGCGGAGCGTTTTTCCTCTCCCTTTCAGGTTCAGGATGACCGGCGAGGTATCCACGGTAAGATGAAAATAGGAAAATACACCCACTCGTTCCGAGGAAAGGGGATATACTTTTCCGCTTCGGTAAGAGTTGGGAAAACGAAACAGCAGGTCGCCCAGCGTTTCAATTCCGTTTTTTCTCAAAGCTTCTTGACGCTTTGCTCCGATGCCTTTCAGACTCGAGATGGAGGAAGAGAGCGAGGGCGCCATTACAGTTTTACAAGCTTTGCGGTCTCTCCGCAAACCTCACAAAGCTCCTCAGAGGAGGTAATGATGAAAAACTGAGAACAGGTTTCCCGCAAACCGTCGTAAAATTCCTTTGCTTGTGTTGTGGAAAGAATTGCCAGAGAATCATCAAAAATCATAGGAAATTGTGTGGAATGAAACATTTCGGAAAGCGCCAGACGGAAGGAGAGAACTCCCATTTCTGTAATGACACCGCCTCCAGCCGCGATTAAGGGCAAGACGGATTTTTGGTCGCAGAAGCAAAGTTCAAAGTCTTCATCAAAAGCGAAGGATTCACCCTCGCGGAGGAGAAATGCCATACGGCGGTTGATTTTTGCCGCCAGGGATTTCTTTAGCGCATCTTCAAATTTATTTCTTCGCGCCAATGCCAGGGTAAGATTTAAGTCGATGGCGTCGAATTCCGCTTTTTCTCGCTTCAGCTTTTCGGTGAGAGCTTCCAGCTCCTGACGAAGCTCTTCAGGGGTTCTGGCACTCTTCTCTTGTGCCTCTTGCAGTCTTGCGGTAACCAACGCTTTTTTCTTATACAGGGAATCGTTTTGCGCTTCTAAAAATGCGTGTTCGTTTTGCAGACTTAAAAATTCAGGACTAACGGTAAGATTTTGGTTTTCCACGTTTTCCGTGAGCATTTTGCGGTAAAGGGCCTTGTCTTTTTCCAGCTCTTCCATAAGGTCATATAAGGCATCGTTTGCTTCAATAACTTCGTCGCAGAAGGAGAGAAGATCTCCATCTTCTTCCTGAAAGCCCAAACTTTTCGCCTTGTTGGAGAGAGATGCGTAAATTTTGTTTTTTTCTTGGGTTTTGTGATTGCATTTGGTTTGTGCGCTTTCCACTTCATTTTCATAAATGGGAGTGGTTTTGCTGTGAGCGGATGCCTTTTCGTAAAGGTCGTAAAAAGCGGCAAGATTTTGTGCATCATAAATTTCCAGGATGTCTTTGATGCGGGAGGTGAACAGGGTAGATACGAAGAGAGAAGCGGTGCCGCACAAGGCGATTGCTGCCGCAGAAGCAATGCAGATGGCGATACTAAAATTAAAATGATGCAAAAGCAGAGCAACACAAGCCGCCCCTGCAATCAGCAAAATTCCAAGGATACGCAGGGCAAGGCGGAAGCCTTTTTCTTTTTGAATCTTCTTTTTTTGTTCCTGCAATTCCTCAAGGGCGTGTATTCCGGTGAAAAGGCCCTGATGGTAAGCCAAATTCTCTT
Organism: Eubacteriales bacterium; assembly: GCA_045597125.1. GTDB lineage: Bacteria > Bacillota > Clostridia > Oscillospirales > SIG627 > RGIG5579. Next base: position 87,161 of record JAZODR010000031.1, read on the forward strand.
TTGCCGATTCCATGGCGGAGTGGGCTTCGTTCAGGGCTGTGATTCCCAGACTCAAACGATTGTAATCGTTTTTCATGGAAGCAAGCTCGTCTTGGGAGAGTTTTCCGATCTTCGTGGAAATTTCGTAGGAAGCCAGACGGTATTTCTTTTCTTTTGCAAGAATTTTTTTGTGAAGATTCTCTGCATTCGCTTTGTTTTCGCTTAAACGAAGGTCATCTTCAAATCCTGCCATATCGGCTTTGATCAGAACACATCTGCGGTCATTTTCATCAATTTTTTCGGAAATCTCGGTAAGGATCGCTTTGCAGTCGCGAGTTTCCTGTTCCCAACTCGGGTATTCTTCCAACTGGCGATTCAGCTTGTCTTTTTCTGCCAAGAGTAAATCCAAACTGCCGTTTTTGTCATCGTTGCAATATAAGCGTCTTTTTTTATCTTGAACAAAAATGTCATGATAAAGATTTTCCGTGTCTCGGGAGAAGGATGCAATTTTGTTTAAGAGGGAAACTTTGGGCTTTGCAGCGGGGACTTCGTATTTTGTCTGTTTGAAATAGTTGATCAGGTCAAAGGTATCCTGATCCAGTCCTGTTAGATATTCGCCCGGTGTAAGGGGGGTATCTATGGGAGTGGACGGGTCTTGGGAGTAAAATAAAAAAGACTCCTTGCCACGGATCACACTTCGCTGGATTACAAAAGGGCCCTTTTCGGAATTGAAATAAATTTTTCCCTTGGCATCTTCTGCATTTCCTCTGGCAAGGGAAACAGAATCAGCGCCGAACAGGGCAAATTGAATGAATTCACAAAGGCTGGTTTTCCCGCTTCGATAGGTTCCGAAGAGAAGATTGCCCTCCTGGGCGGGTTCTACCGTCAGGTTTCGGATTTTTTTAAACTGTTCAATCTCAATTTTTTCTATGGTCAAATAATCTAATTTCATAGATATTTCCTTAATATGTATATATTCTTAAATTAATTATAGCGAAAAAGCGGATGTTCGTCAATCGTTTTCCAAAAGAAATGAGGCGGTTATCCCGCCTCATTTTCGATCATTTCCGAAATGGTGACAAATTCATACCCGTTTTCCTTCAGATAAGGAAGAATTTGTTTTAAAGCGTCAGGAGTGGGAAGACGTTTATCATTCAAATCGTGAAAAAGAATGATGTCTCCTCCCACAGCGTTTTCCTCGATTTTCGATACGATGGTATCGGATTTGGGCATACTCCAATCTCTTGTATCCAAGGACCAAAGAATGCTTTGATATCCCATTTCCTCGAGCACTGCGAGAGATTCCTCGTCATAGTATCCTCCCGGAGGACGAAATACGCAGGGTTTTTCTCCGGTAATGCGTTTTAAGACCTCCTCGGTCTTCCGAATTTCCTCCCGTAGAGCCTCTTTATCAATTTTTGAAATATAGGCATGGGTGTAGGTGTGATTTCCAATCTCGTGTCCCGCTTCGTAAATCATACGAATTCGGTTTGGGTCAGCCTCTGCATTCTCTCCAATGACAAAGAAGGTGGCGTGAATTCCGTATTCTTTTAAAATGGACAGAATCTCCTCTGTGTTCCGAATACTCGGACCGTCATCAAAGGTGAGCGCAATTTGCCGTGTTTCCGCGGTTCCTTTCCGATAAGGCTTGGCTTTTGCGGAGAAAGAAAGAGGGAGTAACATACAAAGCGCTGCTAAAAGAGAGGCGATGCGCAATTTTAGCTTTGCCATAATTCCTCCAGACTGCCGAAGCGGTAGCCCTTCGACTTCATTTCACGGATGAAAGAGCTTAGAATCTCGGCATTGGTTGCTGAGGTGGGATGAAGCAAAATCACCGCACCGTTGTGGACACGGCTGCAAAGCTTCTCCATCGCATATTCGGGACTTTTTTGATTATTGTTGTCCCAATCTGCCCAGGCAAGACTCCAGAAAACCGTTCGATAACCAAGGCGAGAGACTGTTTCCAGAGCTTCCTCGGAGTATGCGCCTTCCGGCGGACGGAAATAGGGGTCTGTTCCCCGACCGCATACTTGTTCACAGACATTTTCAAGTTCTTTGATTTCCTTCTCCAATTCTTCGGGAGAAAGGGTGGTGATATTGGGATGCTTTGCCGTGTGGTTGCAGAGAAGATTGCCATTTTCACGAATGGTTTTGCATAGCTCGGGATTTGCCTCAATGAAGTGGCGCAAAACAAAAAATGCTCCCGTTATCTTTTCTTCTTGCAGAGTTTTTACGATTTTTGCTACGTTTCCGTTTTCATACCCTGCATCAAAGGTCAGATAAAGCACTTTTTCATCCTTGCCGATTCCTTTCCCAAGTTTTTCATTTAGCGCGGGAAGACCCGGACGCTCATTGTTTCCCTTAGAAGAAAAATACCAATTTTCACCGCTTTTTGCGGTGGCAAAGGAAGATGCCGACAGGATAATGACCGATAAGAAAAATGAAATTATTTTTTTCATTTTTATTTCCTCCTTTACGCTTTTTATTGTTCCACATGGGCAAAAAAATATGATTGCCTGTTTTTTTAGGCAATCACATTTTTTTCTTTGTTTTCTATAATTTTCTTTGTTCCCAGTGCATTTTGCGACAATGGGATTTTAGAAAGATACGAGAGGGTGCTTTTATTTTTTCTCCAAATTCAAAAAATAAAGGCGGTACCGCTTCTTCGGGGACTATGGCATAAAAAATTCCCTTTTTCTCTTCTCGCCACAAATCAGAGCCTATGGGAAGGTTGTTTTGGGACAAAGCCGTGTAAAGCGTATCAAAATCTGAGAAGCAAAAGCAAGTGTGTTTTTCCAGCTTGGTTACGAAAAGATCGCATCCGCCGCGGTTGGTGGGATAGAGCTGTATGTATATTTTTTCACCTTCGGTGTCGAAACCGGTTTCCTGTCTTGCTTTGTCAAATAGTTCCCAAATCACTCGTTTCCCCTGCGGAGAGTCGTAATCCAGTTCGTCCGCTGTCATAGAATAGGATTCCAAATCTTCCCGAGTCAACTGAATTCGGATTTCGTTGTTTCCTTCTCGATATAGCTTCATATTCAGCGCCTCACTTTATTTCTTACTATTTCAGTATAAGCAAAAAAATCGTTTTGGCAACCGAAAGTTTTTGGGATTCGAGTATCTTTTTCCCAATTGGAGGATAAAAATGCAATTGTTTTTCTTGAATTGATTGACAAAAAGTTTGCGTTCCTTTAAAATAATATGTGGAAAGAAACGATTGGAAAAGGAACGGAAATATGATTGAAAATCTTCCGGAAGAAGTCAAAACGGCTTTCCGAAATAAAGGAATTTTTACAAATGAAGCGCTTCTTTTTCTCAAAACCGATATGGGGCGGGAGGAGATGTATTGCGATGCCTATACCTTGGTTACCGAGGAGGGGATCGCTACTCTCTTTTGCCTTGATATTCTGAAAGAGAAAAAAGGTGCTTCTTTGTTTTCTCCCCAAAAAAGTGAAGCGGCTTTGCGAGAACTGGATTATAAATTTATTCCACTGGATGAGGTGAAGGCGCTTAAGTGCGAGGAATTGATTTCCACCTTGCGCTTTGTCGCAGAGCGCACTGATGGGGGAGAGGAAGTTCTTTTCTATGCTACTGCCGCTTGCAGAAAAAAAATCTTCGCCTTAATTGAGAGATTTAATATTTTTCGGGAAAGCGGCCGATTGCCTGAGGAGGCGCGGGAACACGGAGAGGTTTGTCCCAAGTGCCACCGTCCCTATAATGATCCCGAGAAAAAGATTTGCAATCATTGCGTCAGTAAAACGGGCCTTGTTCGCAAACTTGTTCCTTTTTTCGTTCGGTATCGCATCCAAATTGCGTTGGTGTTTTTGACGGTTTTTCTTTCCTCAGCAGTGAGTGTGGTTACTCCGTATTTGAACAGCAAGGTTCTCTATGACGAAGTGCTTTCGCCAAACGGTTCTCTTTACGGACAGATTATGGGACTTGTGTTGTCCATTGCTCTTGCAGGGCTTCTGCGTGCTTTTATTACTACCATCAACGCAATCATCGGTGCCAAGGTATCTGCTTTTGTTTCTTGCGATTTGAAAAATACAATCTTTTCTTCTTTTGAGAGGCTATCTTATTCCTTCTTCACTTCTCGTCATACAGGAAGACTGATTACGCAAATCAATTCCGACGCAGAGACTTTGTACTGGTTTTTTTGCGACGGTGTACCGTATTTTCTAACCAATCTGATTCAGATGGTGGGTATCACGATTGTAATGTTTTCCATTCATCTGCCATTGACGGTTCTGATACTGATTCCCATTCCCTTGATGTTTTCGGGATATTTGTTGGCAATTCGTCTTTTTCGCCGCCTTCATGCCGAAAATCATACCCATCGCTCTCGCTTCAATAGTATCCTTTCCGATGTTTTGAGCGGTATGCGAATTGTGAAAGCATTTTCCCGTGAACAGCAGGAGATCGAACGGTTCGACGATAAAAACCGCCGTCTTTCAGCATCTAAATTGGAGATTGACGTTAAGAACCATACCATCTTTCCGCTTCTCAATTTGGGAATTCGCGTGAGTACGTATCTTGTGTGGGGATTCGGCGGGTATTTTGTCCTTCGGGAACTGGCAAATCCCGGAAGCGGTATCAGCTACGGTGTATTGAATTTGTTCGTCAGCTACTTGACAATGCTTTATACACCGCTGAATTTCTTTGCTAATTTCCTTAGTCATATGGCAAACGGAATGAATGCATTGCAGAGACTTTTCAGTATTATGGATGCCGATCCGGATGTAAAGGAAAAAGAAAATGCTGTTTCCCTTTCCCAAGTACGGGGTGAGGTGGTATTTGATCACGTGAACTTCTCTTATGTGCCGGGCAAAAAAACCATTCAGGATGTTTCCTTCCGGGTGGAAGCGGGAAAATCTTTGGGTATTGTGGGCCATACCGGCGCAGGAAAAAGTACTCTTGCCAATCTCCTGACCCGTTTGTATGATGTGGAATCGGGCTCGATCTCCATTGACGGTGTGGATGTGCGGGATATGACCATCCAAACTTTGCGCGACCATATTGCCATCGTTTCTCAGGAGACCTACATCTTTCGAGGCAGTATTATGGATAATATCCGTTATGCCGTGCCTAGTGCTACTCAGGAGGAGGTACTTGCCGCCTCCCGTGCTGCAGGCTGTCATGATTTTATTATGTCCTTCCCTGATGGGTACGATACTTTTGTGGGCTCGGATAAAAAATCCCTTTCGGGCGGGGAAAAGCAAAGAATTTCCATTGCCCGTGCGATTTTGAAAGATCCTGCTATTTTGATTTTGGATGAAGCCACTGCCGCAATGGATACCAAAACTGAGCGAAAAATTCAGGAGGCTTTGCGGGTTATTTCCAAGAATCGTACCACCATTACCATTGCCCATCGACTTTCCACTTTGCGCGATGCGGATCATCTTGTCGTTATTGAAGAGGGAAAAATGGCGGAGACGGGTACACACCAACAGCTTTTGGCGCACGACGGTGTGTATAAGAAGCTTTATACGCTGCAAATGGAAGCCTTGAAAACCATAGGTATTGAAGAATAGGAGATAGTATGATACAAGGATTGGAACAAATTAGTGATTCCTTTATGATCAAACGTGACAATACCGAATTTTTTCTTTCATCTACGGGGCTTTTGATGGTAAAAATTCCATCAAAGGACTATGAGGGAAGAGCGTTTCTCGCCCTTGCGTTTCCCTTTGAGACCGAAGAGGAGTATATTTGTGTGCAAAACCAGGAGGGGGAAGAGCTTGGTATGATTCGCTCTCTGGCCCTTTTGACGGAGGAAGCGAAAGAACTTTGTCGCTTGGAGCTGAAGAAGAAATATTTCGCGCCGAAGATTCAAAAAATCGTAAAACTTACCGAGCGATTCGGAGCTTCTTATTGGGACTGTGAGACGGATTACGGCTTGAAAAAATTTACGGTAAAGGACCCCCATCGAAGCATTTTGCGCTTGGGTGACGACCGTGCCTTCGTAGTGGATGTGGACGGATGCCGATATGAGATCGAAAGCCTGAAGGGAATGGATCAAAAAAGCCATTCCAAAATCGAATTATATCTGTAATTGGGGAGAAAGAATTGGATAACCGAATGTTGAAGGAAGATGTGCGCTTGGCGCGTGATTACGGTGATCGCGCGGTCTTTCGTCTTTCTTCCAATTTGAACCCGAAAGGGGAAGGGGAAGATTTTCTTCTTCTTTTTGGCACAAAAGGGATTTATGTCTTTGGTGTCAAAACAGGTGCTTGTACCCCTTATTTGTTTGAGCATATGAGCAATGTCCGTTATGAAAGCTTCGTAGGCGGTGGTGTTTGCCTTGTGCTGTATCAGGGGGAGTGGGTAGAGCTTTGTCGCGTTTTTGGTTCGGAAAAAGAAAATCTTTCTCAGCTGACCCGTATTCTCAAAGAGGTATTGGATGGCGTTTTAAAGCCTGAAAAAGCCCATTTTACGGAGCGTCACACCGTTTGTCCCAAATGTCGCAGACCTTTGGGAAAGGGGAGTCAGCTTTGCCCCCGTTGCTCGGATAAAAAAAGCTCTTTTAAGCAGCTTTTGCAGCTTCTTCGAGGCCAGTACGGCTGGATTATTTTTTCAATGATTTTGTTTTTTGTACATTCATTTTTAAATGTACTTTTGCCTATGATTCAGGGCAATTTCGTGGATCATTATCTGAATATCAAAAACCCCGCATCTCTACTCAACGATTATGCTCCCGCGATTCTTGTAGTGCTTTCTATGGTGGCAGTTCGGGTTTTATCGGTGCTTTCAACCGTTTGGCGCAATGTGATTTTGTCTAAGATCTCTACTAAAACCGTTGTAAAACTGCGCCGCAAACTGTATGAAAAAATACAGTCACTGTCTGTGGCGGGAATCTCCCGTCACACGGCGGGGGATCTGATGAACCGCGTTTCGGGGGATACCAATATTATTGCTCAGTTTATGACCAATTTTTTGCCTTCGATTCTGGAACAGCTTTTTGTTTTGATTTTTGTGGGAGCGATTCTTTTTTCCTATTCCGCGAAAATGGCTCTGATGATTTTGATTCCCACTCCGTTTGTGGCGGTTTTGTTCCGTATCGTCTGGCGCAAGACCCATCGTCTGTATCGGCGTCATTGGGTGGAGAATTCCAAAGCCAATACCGTCTTGCATGATGTCTTCCAGGGTGTTCGCGTGGTGAAGGTGTTCGGTACGGAAAAAAATGAAATTGAAAAATACGATAAAGCCATTCGTTCTCAGCGTGATATTGCCGTGCGCAACGAAATTGCTTGGGCAAAATTGGTTCCCTATGCGGAATATCTGATTCAGATGGGCAATTTTATTTTGCTATATTACGCAGGAAATGAGATACTGCATGAAAATATGACCATCGGTCAGCTGACCATGTTTTCCTCCTTCGTTAGCTTGATTTATACGCCTCTTCGTTCTATGGCAAATTATCCTCGACGGATTCAGCAAGCGGCAACTGCCGTGGCAAAGGTTTACGAGGTACTGGATGAAGAACCTGACGTAGCGGATCGTAAGGATGCAGAGGAGGTTAAGATCTGCGGTCAAATCGACATTGATGGCATTTGGTTCGGCTACAACGAAAATGAAAACGTTTTGGAGAATGTTTCCGTATCCGTTTCTCCCGGGGAAATGCTTGGCATCGTGGGACGAAGCGGTGTGGGAAAGAGCACTTTGATCAATCTTGTGATGCGTCTGTACGATGTACAACGGGGAGCGATTCGCATAGATGGCAAGGACGTGCGGGATATTTCTCAGCATTCTCTCCGTTCTCAGATTGGTGTTGTTTTGCAAGAAACCTTTTTGTTTGCAGGTTCCATTTATGAAAATCTTGCTTATGCCAAGCCCGATGCTACCTATGAAGAAGTAATTTCGGCGGCAAAGCTTGGCGGTGCCCATTCCTTTATTATGAAGCTTCCCGATGGGTATGATACCGTGGTAGGGGAGAGGGGTTACACCCTTTCCGGCGGTGAGCGTCAGAGAATTGCCATTGCCCGCGCCATTCTTCATGACCCTAAAATTCTGATTCTGGATGAGGCTACCTCCGCGCTGGATACGGAAACGGAAAAGCAGATACAGGAATCCTTGGCATATCTTTGTAAGGACCGTACCACCATTGCCATTGCGCACCGTCTTTCCACTTTGCGCAACGCTACTAAACTTTTAGTTTTGGATAAAAAGACAGTAGCGGAGATTGGAACTCATGAGGAGCTGATGGAAAAGGAGAACGGCATCTACAAATCTCTTGTAATCGCGCAACGGGAAATGTCCCGTGTGAAAAAGCCGGTTTCTGCAGAAGAAACCAAGAATTGACAAGATTTGCTTTTTGTGTATAATAAATACAAGTTTCACCCGATTTCCAGTCGGGAAAGAAAGAGAGGAAAAAGAATGAAAAATACAGAAAAAACCATGGATAAAATCGTAGCTCTTTGCAAGGGCAGAGGTTTTGTATATCCCGGCAGTGAAATTTACGGAGGTCTTGCCAATTCTTGGGATTACGGTCCTTTGGGTGTTGAATTGAAGAACAACGTAAAAAGAGCTTGGTGGAAAAAGTTTGTTCAGGAGAGCCCTTACAACGTAGGGCTTGATAGTGCGATTCTGATGAATCCCCAGACCTGGGTGGCATCCGGTCACGTAGGTGGCTTTTCCGACCCTTTGATGGACTGTAAGGTGTGTAAGACCCGTCATAGAGCAGACAAATTGGTTGAAGATTATATCGCCGAGCAGGGATTGGATATCAATCCCAATGGCTGGGATAACAATAAATTGGCAGACTTTATTAAGGAAAACCATATTTCTTGCCCCTCCTGCGGTTCTGCTGACTTTACTGATATCCGTAAGTTTAATCTGATGTTTAAGACCTTTCAGGGTGTAACTGAGGATTCTTCCTCGGAGCTTTATCTCCGTCCCGAGACCGCGCAGGGTATTTTTGTCAACTTCAAGCATATTCAGCGCACCACCAGAAAGAAGGTTCCTTTTGGTGTAGGACAGATTGGTAAGTCTTTCCGTAACGAGATCACTCCCGGTAATTTTATTTTCCGTATCCGCGAATTTGAACAGATGGAACTGGAGTTTTTCTGTAAGCCCGGTACCGATTTGGAGTGGTTTGAATATTGGAGAAGCTACTGTGCCAAGTTCCTGTACGATTTGGGCATCGCTGAGGAAAATCTCCGTCTGCGCGACCATGATAAGGATGAGCTTAGCTTCTATTCGAAGGCAACTACCGACTTTGAATTTATGTTCCCCTTTGGGTGGGGCGAGCTTTGGGGCATTGCTGATAGAACCGACTATGACCTAACCCAGCACGCCAATCATTCCGGCGAGCCGATGGAATACTTTGATCCCGAATCCGGCGAAAAGTACGTTCCTTACGTTATTGAGCCTTCTTTGGGTGCAGACCGTATCACTCTTGCCTTCCTTTGCGAAGCTTACGACGAAGAGGTTGTTGGTGAAAATGATACCCGTGTGGTAATGCACTTCCATCCCGCTCTGGCTCCTGTAAAGGCGGCGATTCTTCCTCTTTCCAAGAAGCTTTCCGATAAGGCTCGTGAGCTTTATGCCCAGCTTGCCGCTGAGTTCAATGTAGAGTTTGACGAAGCAGGCTCCATTGGTAAGCGTTACCGCCGTCAGGACGAGATTGGTACTCCTTTCTGTATCACCTACGACTTTGATACCGAAAATGACGGATGCGTTACCGTTCGCGACCGTGATTCTATGGAGCAGGTTCGTATTCCTCTTGCTGAAGTAACTTCTTACATTGCCGAAAGAATCAAGTTTTAATTCAAAAAGGCTTGACAGAAATTTCTGTCAAGCCTTTTTTTAGGTAGGATCGAGAAACAGTCCGATTTTCGGTGGGAAAAAGGTAAAAATTCCAAAGAGCAATGCAATGATGCAAAGCAGTGTCGAGGAAAGCGCGGGGGATAAGCAAGAGGTGCTTTCTTTTTTGTATTGTTTCGTTTGATACCGATAGGCGAAAAATGCCGTAATAAAGAAAATGGCAATATTGATCCAGTCCGGGGATTTTCCGATGGCTCCGTTGTAGGTGTAGAAAAGAACGGGGATGAGAAGCTGCCCCAGTAAAATGCTGCGTAACTGGATACACCAGAAATCCTGCCGTTCTCCAAAAAAGAAATATTGTACCACTGAAAAAATCAGCATCGGAACAAATAAAAGCTTCATGTGCTCCCATGTAGATTCATTGACTCCCGAAATGACAGCCGCCCAAAGCTTTCCACCGCTCAGATTATATAAAAAATGTAAAAAAGTCCCTAAAACACTTGTAAAGGCAAATCCGCCCAATCCCCAAAGAAAATTTTCTTTTTTCATAGAATACCTCGCTTTTTTGTGCAAGAAAAGTGTATTTCAAATTGCGCAATTTTATACCATTTAATTCTAAAAGTGCATTGATGAAAATATTATGGGAGTGCAAGGAATCGTATTGATATACCGTCCTGAATCGTGGTAAAAAAAGAACGAATTTTATCAATTCTTTGGTTAAAATACCATTGACTTCGGGAGAGCCGAGGTGTATAATATTCCAGTTTGCAAAAATAAAAGATATAAAGAAGGCGAATAAAATGAATACGTTACTTACCGTTTCCGTTGCGCTTCTTGCAGGTCTTTTGATGACCCGTTTGTTCAAGAAATTCAAATTGCCTGCTGTTACCGCATATCTGATTGCAGGAGTCCTGATCGGTCCCTACTGCTTGGGAGCGATTGGAATCAACGGACTTGGCTTTTCATCTCATGAAGCCGTTTCCGCTTTGGGATTGGTTTCCGAGGTCGCTCTTGGCTTTATTGCCTTTTCCATCGGAAATGAATTCCGCTTGGATGATTTGAAAAAAACAGGCAAGCAGGCGCTTGTTATCGGTATTTTGCAGGCTGTTGCCGCAATGCTTTTTGTAGATCTTGCCTTAATTGCGGTGCATTTTATGATGCCCGATAAACTCTCTTTGGCGCAGGCTTTGACCTTGGGTGCTATTGCAACTGCAACCGCTCCCGCCGCAACGCTGATGGTCGTACGGCAGTATAAGGCAAAAGGTCCTTTAACCAAACTTCTTCTGCCTATCGTGGCTTTGGATGATGCCGTTGGTCTGATTGCTTTTGCCGTTTCCTTTGGCGTTGCAAAAACCCTGGTCAGCGGTAATTTGGATCTGATTTCCATTTTTGTCAATCCCTTTGTGGAAATCATTGCATCCCTCGTTCTTGGCGCGGTGATGGGTTGGCTATTGACTTGCCTTGAAAAATTGTTCAATTCCAATACCAACCGTTTGAATCTGACGATTGGTGTGGTATTTCTGACCGCTTCTCTTTCCGGTCTGCACTTTGAATTGGGTCCTGTGTCCGTGCATTTTTCTTCTCTTCTGGCTTGTATGATGCTGGGAACGGTTTTCTGCAATATCTGCCCTCTTTCCGAAGATTTGATGGAGCGTTCCGATAAGTGGACTTCTCCTTTGTTCGCCCTCTTTTTCGTGATCAGTGGCGCCGAGCTTCAACTGGACGTATTCCTTGATTTTTCCATTGTATTTATTGGCGTTATTTACATTTTGTTCCGTTCCGCGGGTAAGTATTTTGGTACGATGGGCAGCGCAAAAATGACCAAGTGTACTCCTCAGATTTGCAAGTATTTAGGCATTACTCTCTTGCCGCAGGCGGGTGTTGCCTTGGGTATGTGCGCTACGGCAATGCAGCTTGGCGAACAGGGAAATCTCATTCGTAATATTACCCTTTTTGCAGTGTTGATTTATGAGCTTGTAGGTCCTGTCTTTACTCGTATGGCTTTGCAGGCTGCCGGTGAAATCAAGCCTATGTCCGACGAGGTTAAGCATCGCCGTCATCACAAGCTGAAGGCTTTGGAAACAACCGCAAAGACCGAGAGTAAATAGGAAGGAAAATATGAAAGATTTTTATCTTACACCGAAATTTTTTACGCTTTTAAAAACGTATGGCAAAGATCAGTTTGTAAAGGATGCGATTGCAGGTGTCATCGTTGCTATTATTGCCCTTCCGCTTTCCATCGCTTTGGCGCTTGCCAGCGGTGTTGAACCTGCCGCGGGCGTTTATACCGCCATCACTGCGGGCTTTGTAGTATCTTTATTGGGCGGTAGCCGCGTACAGATTGCAGGACCTACCGCAGCCTTTGCTACTATTGTGGCAGGTGTGGTTGCCCGTGAGGGAATGGGCGGTCTTGTAATAGCAACGCTACTGGCGGGCATTCTTTTGATTTTGATGGGTGTTTGCAAAATGGGCGGTTTGATCCGCTTCGTTCCTAAAACCATTACGGTTGGTTTTACTGCGGGTATTGCCGTTACCATTTTGTTGGGACAGGTAAAGGATTTTTTTGGTTTGCAATATGCGGCAGGAGTAAAGCCTGTGGAAACTGCCCAAAAGATTGAGGCGAATTTATCATCTCTTTCTACCTTTTCTTGGCAAGCGTTTTTGGTAGGCGCGGTGTCTCTTTTGATTTTGATTGTTTATCCTAAATTTGAGAAGAGGATTCCTCCGTCGCTGATTGCCGTTTTGGTAGGCGCTTTGATGGTAAAATTTATCCCCGCTTTGGACGAGGGGGTATTCACCATCGGTGAACTTTATACCATCCCGGAAGGTCTTCCCAAATTCGTTTTAGGTGATGTGGATTTTTCCACCGGTAAAATGCTTTCGCTTTTGCCTGATGCCGTGACCATTGCGGTACTTGCCGCCATTGAATCCCTTCTTTCCTGCGTTGTGGCAGATTCTATGGTAGATTCAAAGCACAATCCCAATGCTGAGCTTGTGGCGCAAGGCGCGGGAAATATGCTTTCTGTGATGTTTGGCGGTATTCCCGCCACAGGCGCCATTGCCCGTACCGCCGCTAACGCCAAAAACGGTGGCAGAACTCCTGTTGCGGGAATGGTACACGCTATCGTTTTGCTTTTGGTTCTTTTGTTTTTGATGCCCTTTGCGGCATTGATTCCAATGCCCACTATCGCCGCGATCCTTTTTGTGGTAGCGTATAATATGAGCGAGTGGCGCAAGTTTGTAAAACTGGTAAAAGTCGAAAAGGTAACGGGAATTCTTATTTTGATTCTCACTTTTGTTCTTACCGTAGTCTTTGATCTTGTTGTTGCCATTGCCGTGGGACTTTCGCTGCATTTTCTCTTTTTCCTTATAGGAAAAATTTCAAAGAAGTCCAAATAAAGCTTTGCTCCCGAGAGTATATACTTTCGGGAGCTTTTATCATATTACTTAAAAGATACGGGTTTTGTTTCGCCGGTGGCGAAAGCGTTAGGGCCCGGGTCTGACATGGAAAAGTACATTTTTGCGGCTTGGGTTGTCCCAAAATCTCTGTTTGAACCGGAATTTTGTACCTTGTTAAATGCATCTCGGAACATCTGGTTGTGTGCTTCCTCGCGATTTAGCAAAAAGTCAATGGTTTCACGTACTTTTTTATCATCAATTTGTCGGTAAAGGTATTCGTAAACTACCTTTGCACGTTGTTCGGATGCGATGTTGCTCAATAGGTCTGCGCATAAATCGCCTGTGACTGTTACATAATCGGCTGTCCAAGAGTATCCCGATGCATTAATCAAACCGGGATTCAGACCAAGAATGACATGGGTTTGAATTTCTCCTGACGGTACTTTTTTTGCATCAACTTCGTGTCCGTTTAACAGGTTAATGGTCTGGGCTACCATCTCCATATGCCCTAATTCCTCAGCGGCAATATCAAGAAACAAATCCTTGATTTCGGGGTCTTTAATTCTGAAGCTTTGCGACATATACTGCATAGCTGCTTTCAGTTCGCCGTTTCCGCCACCAAGCTGTTCCTGCAAAAGTGCCGCATATTGTGGATTTGGTCTCTCCACTTCTACGGGATGAAAAAGCATCTTTTCGTGTTTAAACATTAGATTACCTCCTGTATATTTTCTTGTGATATTATTTTGCAATTTTTTGGAAAATATACCTGAAGGTCAAAAATAGAGTTATGTTTCCTTGCAGAATTGGTTTCTACCGTCAAAATTTGAGCCGCAGTAATTAATGAAATACGATTTTATCTTGAAGGCGGGTAAATATGAAATCGCATAAAAGAAAAGATAATAATTATTAAAGCCTTGACGAAACGAGAAAAGTGTGCTATAATTTTATAAAATCGAATAATTGTAATTACATTAATGGATCCAGCTGTCTGCAGAGGAGTTGGATCCATTTTGTTTTTTAGCAGTAAATTTAACTAAATACAAAAAGGAGATAGAATTATGGAAGTTCAACTTCAGGAGCTTATTGAGCAGATCAAGAAGGACGGTGCGGAGGCTGCTGAGGCAGAAGCTAAGGCTATAGTCGAAGCTGCAAAGTCAGATGCCGAAAAGATTATTGCTGATGCACAGGCACAGGCAGATAAAATCTTGGCCGGTGCAAAAACTGAAACTGAGCGAATGACGAAATCAAGTGAGGAGGCTATTCGTCAGGCAGGTCGCAATCTGCTGATTTCTTTCAGAGAAAGTGTAACGAGAGAGCTTAAAGCTATTGTTGGTGAAAATGTTAACGCTGTATATTCATCGGATGCACTCGCAAAGCTGATTATCAGCATTGTTGAAAGCTGGGCAAATAAACCTGATGCAGAAGATATCGCGGTGATTTTGAATACTCAAGACCTTAACAAATTAGAAGAAACCTTATTTGCAGTTCTTAAAGAAAAAATGTTAAAGGGTATCACTTTGAAGGCGAATGATAATTTCGACGGCGGATTCCGCATTGCGGTAAGGGGCGGTACCGCATATTATGATTATTCGGCAGAGGCGGTTGTGGATATGCTTTCAAATTATCTTAGCCCTAAGGTTACTGAGCTTTTGAAAGAGGCGAAGTAATAACTATGGCTGAATATTATTTAATATCGCAGTTGCCGTCTTTGGATGGGATAAGTGAAAATACTCCGCTTCCGATTACCGAAGAACGATTTGCAGAGCTTTGCAAACGCTTTTTAGGAAAAAGGTCGCAGGAGGCTATGAAAAAGCTCACTTTATCACCTTCAAAAGAAATTGAGAGTTCGGATTCGGTTTTGATTGATGCTTGGAATGAATGCGAGAGAAATTTTCGATTTGCGCTTGCTAAAGTTCGGGCGGAGAAAATGAAGAAAACCTTTGTTACGGAAAATAGAATTTTTCCTGTGGAATATATCAAGGCGGCAAGTGCGGCAATAGAAATCGAAAATCCAATGGAAGCAGAAAAATATCTAAACAGTTACCGTTTGGGAATCTTAGAAACGCTAAGGCCTATGGATAGCTTCTCTGAGGATTATATCTTCTATTACGGACTTAAATTAAAATTGCTTCTTCGGATAAGGCAGTTTGATACAAAGACCGGAGAAAAAGCGTACAAAAATATATATGACTCCATTTTAAATGGAGATAGGTTGGAGGCAAAACAATGACCGAAAATAAAGGAAAGGTAGTAAGCATAAACGGAAACTTGGTGTCGGTAAAATTTGACGGCAACGTTTCTATGAACGAAATATGCTATGTTTTTGTGGGTGATACTGCCCTTAAAAGCGAGGTTATCCGTATAAAAGGCAACGTAGCACAAGTGCAGGTTTATGAAATGACCGATGGCATTCAATGTGGTGATACGGTTGAATTTACGGGAGATATGCTCTCGGCAGATCTTGGCCCCGGATTGCTCGGTCAGATATATGACGGACTTCAAAACCCGCTTCCCGTTTTAGCAGAGCAGGCAGGCTGGTTTTTGGAAAGAGGAATTTACGCAGACGGACTTAATACGGAAAAGAAATGGGAATTTACACCGACTGCGAAGGTTGGTGACGTTGTTCGTGCGGGTGAATACATCGGCAATGTTCCCGAAGGCCCTTTTACACATAAAATTTTCATCCCCTTTTATCTGCTTGGAAACTATACAGTAAAATCCATTGCGGATAAGGGCGAATATACCGTTAAAGAAACGATTGCGGTGGTAACTGATGAGCGAGGCCGTGAAATATCCGTATCAATGTCATTTAAGTGGCCTGTTAAACGCGCGGTTAAATGCTATAGTGAGAGATTGGCACCCGTAGAAACAATGGAAACCAAGGTACGACTTATCGACACCTTCTTCCCTGTAGCAAAAGGCGGAACCTATTGTACGCCCGGACCTTTCGGTGCAGGCAAAACCGTATTGCAGCATACCACATCGAAATATGCGGATGTAGATATTGTTATTATTGCTGCTTGCGGCGAGCGTGCAGGTGAGGTTGTTGAAACGCTGACAGAGTTTCCCGAACTGACCGACCCTAAAACCGGTCGTTCGCTTATGGAACGAACCATTATTATATGTAATACTTCCTCTATGCCCGTTGCCTCCCGTGAAGCTTCGGTTTATACTGCGGTAACACTTGCTGAGTACTATCGCCAAATGGGGCTTCATGTTCTTATGCTGGCAGACTCAACATCTCGCTGGGCACAGGCGATGCGTGAAATGTCCGGCAGATTGGAAGAGATTCCCGGCGAAGAGGCTTTCCCAGCATACTTGGAATCCTATATTGCCGCCTTCTATGAAAGGGCGGGCTATGTCCGTTTGCCGGACGGCAGTACCGGTTCCGTTACCATTGGCGGTACCGTATCTCCTGCAGGCGGCAACTTTGAGGAACCTGTAACACAGGCGACTTTAAAGGTTGTGGGTGCTTTCCATGGCCTTTCCCGTGAGCGTTCGGATGCAAGAAAGTATCCCGCCATTGACCCGCTTATCTCTTGGTCAAAATATAACAGCGTTATTGACAACGAAAAGTTAGACTTTTGTAAGAGTATTCTTCACCACGGAGATGAGATTGGTTCGATGATGAAGGTTGTCGGTGAAGAAGGCACCACTCTTTCAGATTACATTACCTATTTAAAATCCGAAATGCTCGATGCCGTTTATCTGCAACAGAATTCCTTCGATTTAGTTGATGCAAACTGCGGAAAATTGCGTCAACGCTATGTCATCGATAAGTTGGTATATGTTTTGGGCAGTAATTACGCTCTTGAAAATAAAGACGATGCGCGAGGCTTCTTTAACCGTATGCGTCAAAAATTCATCGACTGGAATTATACCGATTTTGAGAACGAAGTATTCAAAAAAGCAGAATCTGAGATTGATGAATTGTATCGCAAAGGTGACGGCAAATTAGCCGCACCGACTGAAAAACTATTAAAGGACGGTGAATGAGAGTGAATAAAGTATATAATCGAATAGAATCCATTACCGGTAATGTTATCACTGTCCGAGCAAATGATGTTAAGTATAAGGAATTGGCACAGATCAACACACGCTTTGGCAAGTCCTTGGCTCAGGTTAATAAAATTGAGGGAGATATTGTTTCTCTGCAGGTTTTTGCCGGCGGTCAGGGTGTCTCTACAGGAGATGAAGTTCGTTTCCTCGGTCACGAAATGCGGGTATCTTTTAGCGAACATTTATTAGGTCGTATATTCAACGGCTCAGGTGAGCCGAGAGATAAAGACCCTGCACTTAACGAGAATATGAAACCCATCGGCGGCCCCTCTGTTAATCCCACTAAACGTATTCTTGCCAACCGAATGATGAGAACCAACATTCCTATGATTGATATGTTCAATACCTTGGTTGTTTCTCAGAAACTACCCATTTTTTCCATTTCCGGTGAGCCGTACAATCAACTTCTTGCCCGAATTGCAATGCAGGCAGAAGCCGACGTAATCGTTCTTGGCGGTATGGGTCTTAAATATGATGATTTTCTATATTTTAAGGATGCGCTTTCCAAGGGCGGCGCACTCAGTAAAACCGTTATGTTTATTCATACTGCTTCCGATCCTACCGTTGAGTGTATGATGATTCCCGATATGGTATTGGCGGTAGCAGAGCAATTTGCACTTCAGAATAAAGACGTATTGGTGCTCCTTACCGATATGACCAACTTTGCTGATGCCATGAAGGAAATTGCCATTACGCAGGAACAGGTTCCTTCCAACCGTGGATATCCCGGCGATCTGTATTCTCAGCTTGCATCCCGTTACGAAAAGGCGGTTGACTTTGCTGATTCAGGGTCAGTTACCGTCTTGGCGGTTACTACAATGCCCGGCGATGACGTTACTCATCCCGTCCCCGACAATACGGGATATATTACCGAAGGTCAGTATTACCTTAAAGGCGGTCGTATAGAGCCGTTCGGTTCTCTTTCCCGACTAAAACAAAACGTAAACGGTAAAACACGAAAAGACCATCGAGCGCTTATGGATGCGATGATTCGCCTTTATTCTTCCTACAAGGAAACGCTTGAAAAGAAAAACATGGGCTTTTCTATGAGCCGTTGGGATGAAAAATTGCTGAAATACGGTGAGCTTTTTGAAGATAAGTTAATGTCGCTGTCCGTTAATCTTCCGCTTGAAGATGCACTTGATTTAGGATGGGAGATTTTAGCGGATTGCTTCGAAAAGGACGAAACCGGAATAAAATCAGACCTTACTGATGAATTTTGGCCTAAAGGTTAAGGAGGTTTGTAGTTTTGGCAAAAATCAAACTAACTAAAAACGAGTTGAAGGTACAAAAGGACGCACTTAAAATGTACCACAGATATTTGCCTACTCTGACACTGAAAAAGCAACAACTCCAATCAGAG